>NZ_CP116005.1:3119820-3823927 GCF_027941835.1 Sphingosinicella microcystinivorans | reverse complement strand
GCTTCATGGACAGCTGGAACGCGATGTGCGGCACGATCGCGGCGGCCGGCCAGCGGCGCGGGGCGATGATGGGGTGCCTGCGCATCGACCACCCCGACATAGAAGCCTTCATCGACGCCAAGCGCGACCAGATGCGCCTGCGCAATTTCAACCTCTCGGTGCTGGTCGACGATGCCTTCATGAAGGCGCTTGCCTGCGACGGGGATTGGCCGCTGGTCTTCGGCGGGGTCGTCCATCGCACGGTCGGCGCGCGCGACCTGTGGCGGCGGCTGATGCAGGCGACCTACGATGTCGCCGAGCCGGGCGTCATCTTCATCGACCGGGTGAACCAGCAGAACAACCTCGCCTATTGCGAGGAGATCCTCGCCAGCAATCCGTGCGGGGAGCAGATGCTGCCCGCCTACGGCGCCTGCCTGCTCGGCTCGATCAATCTCGCGCGGCTGGTGCCCCAGCCCTTTGCCGGAAACGCCGCGCTGGACGAGGAGGAACTCGCGGCGCTCGCCGCCACGGCGGTCCGCTTCCTCGACAATGTCATCGACATCTCCCGCTACCCCCTGCCGCAGCAGGAGGCGGAGGCGCGGTCGAAGCGGCGCATCGGCCTCGGCGTCACCGGCCTTGCCGACGCGCTGCTGTTCTGCAACGCGGCCTATGGATCGGGGCGGGCGATCGAGCTGACGCGGCATTGGCTGGGCTGCATCAAGCAGGCCGCCTATCGCGCCAGCGCCCTGCTGGCGGCGGAGAAGGGGCCGTTTCCGCTCTATGATCCGGCGATACTCGACCGGCCGAACCTGCGATCGCTCGACGATGAGACCCGCGTGCTCATCGCCGAGCACGGGCTGCGCAACGGCTGCCTCACCTCGATCGCGCCGACCGGCACCACCTCGCTGCTGGCGGGCAACGTCTCGTCCGGCATCGAGCCGGTTTTCGCCTACAGCTACACCCGCAAGGTGCGCCAGGCCGACGGATCGGCGCGCGAGGAGGCGGTGGAGGACCACGGCTATCGCGTATGGAAGCAGGTGAACGGCGACGAGCCGCCGCCCGCCGACCTGTTCGTCAGCGCGCAGTCGCTCGAGCCGTCCGATCATCTCGCCATGCAGGCGCCCGCGCAGGCCTTCATCGACAGCTCGATCTCCAAGACCGTCAACTGCCCGGAGGACATCAGCTTCGAAGCCTTCATGGACGTCTATGCCGAAGCCTATCATCTGGGGTGCAAGGGGCTGACCACCTATCGCCCGAACGCCACCACCGGGTCCGTGCTGAGCGTCCCGCCGCCGCCCGTGCAGGTCGCGGCGCCCGCCGAGACGCACGAGTTGCAGCCCCGGCCCGAATCACTCCACGGCACCACCTACAAGATCAAGTGGCCCGACAGCGCCCACGCCGTCTACGTCACGATCAACGATACCGGAACCGACAAGGCGCGGCGGCCGGTCGAAATGTTCATCAACTCCAAGAACATGGAGCATTATGCCTGGACGCTGGGGCTGACGCGGATGATTTCGGCCGTCTTGCGCAGGGGCGGAGACATCGCCTTCGTCGCCGAGGAGCTGAAGGCCGTGTTCGACCCGCGCGGCGGCGCGTGGATGGGCGGGCGCTATGTGCCGTCCCTGCTTGCGGCGATCGGTGGCATATTCGAGCGGCATCTGGAAACGCTCGGCGATCCTGAAGGGTCTGAGCCCGATCCCGTTGCGGTTGCTCCGGCGCAGCAGCAGGCCGCCATCCCGAGAATCTGTCCGCAATGCAGCGCCGCCGCCATTCAGCGGCTGGAAGGGTGCGACAAGTGCCTCGAGTGCGGCTATTCGAAATGCGGCTGAGTTCGACGACGCCGGGTCATGCGTCCATCCCCGAGGTCAGGTCGCGGATGCGGGGCAGATCGAGGATTTCGATCAGCGTGAGCGAATGCGGCCAGATGATCCGCAAAGCGCGCATCCGTCTCAATCCCCGGCTTATCGTTTCCTTCCGCAATCCCAGATAGTCGGCGATATCGCCCCGGCTCATTGGCAGCGGAACCAGCATCGCGCCGCCTCGGCCGCTGAGCCCGGCGCGCTGGTGGATGTCGTAGAGAAAGCCGGCGAGCCGCTCGACGGCGGTCTTGCGTCCGAGCGTCACGATCTGGTCCTGCGCGAAGGCGAGATCGCCCGCGACCCGCCGATAGCGCGCATCCGCCAGCGCCGGGTGGTCGTGCACGAACCGTTCGAACCGCCCTTTCAGGAAACGGCAGAGCACCGCGCTGCTGACCGCCTCGGCGCTGAAGCCGTGGCTTTGCCGCGTATCGACGCCGATGAAATCGCCGGGGAAAAGGAAGGCGACGACCTGCCGGCGTCCGTCCGGCAGGATGGCATAGAGTTTTATGACGCCGCGGGTCAGGCTGAACACGTGATCGGCCGGATCGCCCTGGTGGAACAGCGGCTGGCCGGCGGCCAGCTGGATGCGAACGCCCTGATGGCGGAAATCGGCCAGCGTATCCGTGTCGAGGGCGCGGCACAGGGCTTCCTCGCTGACGTCGCAGTCGGCGCAGGGGTGGGCTTCGTTCAATGCCTCGCGTCTGGTCATGGCCGGCGGGTTCCGAGCGTGCAGGGTCTCTTTCCGCTCGCGCAGGGCCCATGCGTCCGCAATCGCAAATTTTGCGCCCGAATGACATAGATCAAGCGTCGGGCGCGCCGGGTCCGGCTTCAGGCGCAGGCGAGGTCCGTCTCGGCCCGCCAGAAGCGGTGTCCCGCGATCCCGTGCCAGAAGCCGTTGGAAAAGGGCGCGCCGATCCCCAGCTGCGCGATCCTGTCGGCGGCCTCGGCGGCGTCTGCGCGGCCGGCGACATGATCCGAGAAAGCAGTCGCCACCGCCACCATGTCGACGCTGTGCGGCATCAGGCGAAAATGGTCTATGCCGAGCGCGCGCATCTCCTCCAGCTCGGCCAAGAGGTTGACGTAGCTGTGCGACAAGGTCTGGATGCCGTTGATCGCCAGCATGTCTTCGCCGTCCAGTGTGCGAAGCGCCATGCCGTCGGGATCTTCCTGGCACACGAACTGGCATTCGTCCTTCGTGCGGTGGTGCGCGCGGGCATGATAGCAGCGCGCCGAAAGCGCGAGCGAGGCGCGGCCGAACACCTGCACCTCGACGGAAACGCCGATCCCGGCCGCGGCGCGCGCCAGGACCGCGGCGGCCTCGCGGCGCAGTTCGGTCGGCAGGGCGAAATGGGTCGCGCCGTTGCGCGCCAGATAGGCCATGGCGCGCTCGTTGTAGATGTTCATCATCGGCCCGATGCGATGCGCCCGGCCGGCGAGTGCGGACAGCCCGGCCGTGTTGTTGACCTCCACCGGATAGTGTGTCTGACGGCACAGGTCCGCCGTCATCGCCCGCTCGCGCGGCAGGACGACCTCGGCGAGCGTCGACAGCACGACCTGCTTGCCGCCGCGCTCGAGCCGGTCGATCACCTCGGGATAGTGGCGTTCGAAGAAGGGGCTGCGCTTGGAGCAGACGACCTCGCCCAGATAGACGATGTCGATCGGGGCCTCGTCCGCGATGCGCGCGTAGAAGTCCCGTTTCCTGTCCGCGTCCCAATGGAACAGTATCGGCCCAAGGGTCAGCTTCGTCCCGTCCATCGTGTCTACCGCCATTTCTTGGTCGCGAAGGCGCCCCGGGTCTGCTTCTGCCCTTCCGTCAGCGCGACCAGATCGGCCGCCGGCGGCGTCCGCCCCGCCATCGCCGCGTCGACGGCGGCCCGGAAGGCACCGACCACGGCGCCCACATAGGCGCGCGAGCGCTGCCTGCCCTCGATCTTGAAGGCGTCCACGCCCGCGCCGATCAGATCGGGCAACATGCCCATCAGGTTCAGGCTGACCGGCTCCTCGAAGGCGTAGTAAGGCTCGTCGCGCACCGGCGCGACGTACCGGCCCTTGCATATCGTCGGATAGCCGGCCTGTTCGTCGCGGTCGAACCGGTCGATCACGTGGCAGCCGAGCCGCGCGGTCACGCTGCCGTCCGGCCCCCGCTGGTAATGGACTTCGGACGCGGGCGAGCAGGCGCCGTCCATGTTGGTCGAACGGCCGACGGCATAGTTGGTGAGGCTGCACCGCCCCTCGACCATCAGGCCGTGGTTGCCGAAGACGAACGTCTCGATCTCGCAGGGGATTTCCGATTTCAGCCGGCGGATTTCGGGCACCGTCAATATCCGGGGAAGCACGACCCGCCGCACGCCGAACTCACCGCAATAATAGCGGATGGATTCGGGGTTGGACGCCGCGGCCTGCACGGACAGATGCAATCTGCTGCCCGGGTACTGCTCCGCCATGTAGGCCGCGACTCCGATGTCCGCCACGATGAAGGCGTCTATGCCGATCGCCGTGCCGATGTCGGCGGCCTGCTTCCACAGCTCGAACTGCCCCGCGGGGGGAAAGGTGTTGAGGGCGAGCAGTACCTTGGCGCCGGCCGCATGGGCGTAGGCGATGGCGGCGCGCATCTCGTCGGGCGTGAAGTTGAGACCGGCGAAGTTGCGGGCATTCGTGGCGTTCCGGAAGCCGCAATAGACCGCGTCGGCCCCTGCATCGACCGCCGCGCGCAGCGTGGCGGGCGTTCCCGCCGGGCAAATGAGCTCGGGGCGGCCCGTCAGGCGATCCGTCAGGCGACCCGTCACCGGCCGTTCCCGCCGCGTGCGCGTCGATGGCGCCGCAGCAGCAGCGCCCATGCGATGTGGCCCGCCGGGCCGAGGGCGCCCGCCACCCGGTCGGCCAGCGCGCCGTCCACGTCGTCGATGGCGTTGCGCAGGCATACCACCGCTTCCAGATTGCCGGTGATGTCGAGGTCGCGCGAAAAGAACAGCGCGTCGCCGTCCGTTCCGCCGTCGATAAGCCCCAGAAGGTCTCGGAAGCTGCCGGAAATGCGGGCGTCGCATTCCGGTTCGGCGCTGCGCGGCCACGCGGCGAAGACCGGCCTGCCGGGATCGGGGCGCAGCAGCAGCAGGAACGGCATGTCGCGGGCGTCGATCAGGAAGCGGCTCCGACAATACGGCCCGAGCCGGGCGAACAACTCGGGAAGCTGGCGCGTGATGTCCCGCACGATCCGGTTCAGGACCGGCTGGACGAGCAACAGCGCCGGTGAGGAGGCGCGCGGCCTGCGCGGCCGAAACCAGCGACGCGCGGAAAGGGATGGAGCGAGCGGCATGGCCCCCGCCTAACATGCTGGAGTCGCCGTGAAGTGACATGGATCAATTACAGGGTTTCGGTGCGCCCGGAATCCTGTCACATCGCTGCGCAAAATGTGCCGGGGGCCGGAATAAAAATGACACATATCAAATTCTGCCGGTGCACGGGCCTGTAAGGAGGCGGCATGACCAGCATGTTCATCCGCGCCTTGCCGTTGGTCGCCGCCTTTGCTGGTCTTGCCCTTGCCGCTCCCCGCGCGCAGGCCGCGGAGGCAGAGCGCGCCCGGCAGGTCCTCGTCCCCTATGCCGATATTCGCTACCGGATCGAGACGGTCGACCAGCAAGGCCTTCCGCACGACGCCACCGCGTCGACCCTGCGGGTGCGCGCCGGTGTTCGCACCGCGGAATGGCTGGGCCTGTCCGCCCAGATCGAGGGCGAGGCGATCGCCACCATCGGATCGGAAAAGTTCAACGACACGATCAACGGCCGGACCGGCTATCCTGTCGTCGCCGACCCGGAGGACGTCCTCCTCAATCAGGTGTTCGTGAAGTGGCGGCCGCTGGCCGAGGCGGAAGCCGTGGTGGGACGGCAGGCGGTCAATATCGACAACCAGCGCTGGATCGGTTCGGTCGGCTGGCGGCAGAACGACCAGACGCTGGACGCGGTCCGCGTCACGGCGAAGCCCGCGAAGGGCGTCGTCTTCGATTACCTGCACGCATGGCGGATCAATCGCGTATTCGGAACGGACTCTCCGCAAGGCGTGTGGCGCGACGTGAATGTCCACGGCGCGCGGCTGGCCTATGCCTTCGGCGGCGTGGGAACATTGTCCGGATACGGCTACTGGCTCGATATTCCGGCGTCGCCCGTATCGTCCAGCGCGACGCTCGGCATACGCTTTGCCGGCGAGCGCGCCATCGCGCCCGATCTGAAGCTGCTTTACAGCGCCGAATACGCCGATCAACGCGATCATGGTCCGAACCCGGCGGACTTCAGCCTCGATTACGGCGCGGTCGAGGGGGGGCTTGCCTATGGCGCTGCGTCCGTGCGGATCGGCTGGGAGCGTCTGGGCGGAAACGGCACGGCGGCCGTGCAGACGCCGCTGGCGACGCTGCACGCCTTCAACGGCTGGGCCGACAAGTTCCTCAGTACCCCGGCGAACGGTTTGCGCGACCTGTATGTCGACCTCGGCTATCGCCTGACCGGGGACGGCCCGTTGAAGGGGGCGAGCTTCCGGCTGGCATGGCACGATTTCCGCTCGGTTCGCGGGGACCTGAGCTATGGCCGGGAATGGGGGGCCTCCGCGACCTTCCCGGTGCACAAGTCCGTGACGCTGGTCGCGAAGGTCGCACGCTACGATGCCGATGAATTCGCCACCGACACGACCAAGACATGGCTCGCTGCCGAGGTGAAATTCTGAGGGAACGCCGGTCCGAAAATTGGCCCGGCCGCTGGGACAGCCGGGCCAGTCAAAACTGGGATGTAAACAACGCGAGGATAAAAACTCGCGCGCATCGGCGTTCGCACAGGCGTTATGCAATATCAAGGCGTTATTAAACCGGAGGCGTAACATCGCGCGCGATGTCCGCCATGATCCGGCGGCCGCAACCCGCCGCCGCGCCGTGCGCTGGCGCTTCGAAGCCGCCCTCCGTCTCGTCGATGCGAACGGGAAGGCTTGTCGGTCTGGTTTACAGTTTTGAGACACGGCTTGCCCCGCGCCGTCCGAAATGCGCGGTTTCCGGCGGTTGGCCCCCTTCTTGCTTTCAAACGGAAAACGGCGGATTCGCGTTTCGCAAACGCGTGTGTGGGTTCGCGATCAAACCCGGCCCCGAAAGGGAAGCCCACCGGCGTGCAGCGGCCCTGCATTTGCCGGACGATGCTGTGCGTCTTCTTAACTAATTGCTTGCTACTGCTTTCATCGCTGTTAGCATACGCGCCGCTCGCGCCCGCGGGCAGATCCAGTATTCATAAGCTTACCCCGGGGGCGCCATGCCGAAGCCCATTTCTGAAATCCGCAAGCCCGAGATCGTGCATGCCGCCATCAAGGCGATCGGCCGCGACGGCCTGCCCATGCCCTCCTACGATTCGATCGCGAAGGAGGCGGACATGTCGCGGCAGCTGATCCGGCATTATTTCCCCGATCCCGAGGGGCTGATGGTCGCCGTGTGCGACGCGCTGGCGGCGGGCTATCGCGACTGCCTGATGAAGGGCATCATCGAGGCGGCGGCGACCGAGCGCCTGCCGATATTCCTCGATTTCTACTTCAACTTCCTCGCGGGCAACCCGAAGCCGAAGGACGACGCCGTCTACGACGCGATGTTCTCGCTCGCGGCGGGTTCCGAGGCCGTGCGCATGAACCTCAATGGGCAGTACAATCTGCTCCAGTACACGATCGCGCACGAGATCCAGATCAGCAACCCGGCAATGAGCCAGAAGGCGTGCCGCGAGATCGCCTACCTGTTCGTCGTGCTGATGTACGGTCACTGGAAGATGGTGGCGACGCTCGGCTTTTCCGAAGCGTGCAACCGGGTGACGCGCGAGGCGGTGGACCGGCTGATCGAGTCCTACGTGCGGAACTACCACGACCCCGATCTCGATTGAGGGGCGCGGCTGCGGCTTGCGCGACACGCCCGCGGCCTGCGATACGGAAACTTCGGCGGCAGCCGCTGCCGATAGGGAAAACGCCGGGATGGCGATGACGGGCATGACGTCCACGACAGGACAAACGAAACGGCACCGCGCGCGCCGCCAGACACCGGCGCTGCGGCGTCAGGACCTGCTCGCCGTGACGATCAGCTGTCTCGCGCAGCTTGGGCCGCGCGGCACGACGGGGCGCGAGATATGCCGGCGCGCGGGCGTGTCGCACGGGCTGCTGCGCCATTATTTCAGCAATCCCGACAACCTGCTGCTCGAAACCTATCAGGAGCTTTGCGACAGCTTCATCGCGCGCTTCGAGGAGGAACTCGCCGCACAGTACGCGGACCCGTGGAAGACGATCGACCGGCTGTTCGAGGTGCATTTCAGCGACGAATGGTCGAACCCTGACATCCTCGGCGCGTGGATCGCCTTCTGGGCGCTCGTCCGCAACAGTCCCGAATTCGCCGCCGTGAGCGTGGACTACAACGCGCGGCTGCACGCGCTGCTCGATCAGGCCGTGGCGCGGCTTCCCGCCGGTCCGGTGCCGCCGCGCGACATCGCGGCGCTGGTCTCGGCGACGATGGACGGGCTGTGGCTCGATTACAGCCTCTCGTCCGAACGGCTGCCGCGCGCGCGTGCGCTCGGCCTTGCGCGCACCATGCTGCGTCGGCTGGCGCCGCCGGATTGAGCAGGGACGTTCCGGGCGTGCGTCCCTCTACTGCGCTCGGGATGATGCACGTTTTTACAAGATAAAGAGGGATTTCATCCCGAGCGCAGTCGAGGGACGCACAACTGCGGTGTGCGCTATGCCGCGATCTCCAGCGCTTCCGATGCCACGAGCCATTCGGCTTCGGCGGCTTCGATGCGGTCCGACAGGTCGGCGCGGAGCTTCATCAGTTCGGTCATGGTCTTCTTCGCGTGCGCGGAATCCGCCGACGACGGGTCGAACATCGCGCGATCCACGGCGCTGCGCTCGGCGCTCAGTCTGGCGATCTCGGCTTCGGCGGTCTTGACGGCGGCGCGCAGGCGCTTCGTCTGTTCGCGCGTGTCGGCGGCCGCCTTGCGGGCGTCCTTGCGGTTGCCGGGAGCCGGGGCGCTCGCGGGCCGGTCCGCCGACCTGCCGAGCACGAAGTCCGTGTAATCGTCGATGCTGCCCACGAAGTCCTCGGCGCGGCCGCCGTCCACCAGCACCAGTCGGTCGGCGGTCAGCTCCAGCATGTGGCGGTCGTGGCTGACGAGCACGACGGCGCCCGAATAGCCGTTCAGCGCCTGCACGAGCGCCTCGCGCGAATCGACGTCGAGGTGGTTGGTCGGCTCGTCGAGGATCAGCATGTGCGGCGCCTCGCGTGTGATGAGCGCGAGCGCCAGCCGCGCGCGCTCGCCGCCCGAGAGCTTGCCGACCTTGGTCAGCGCCTTGTCGCCCGAGAAGCCGAAGCGGCCGAGCTGCGCACGGACGGCGCCGGGCGTCGCGCCCTTCATGATGCGCGTCATGTGTTCGAGCGGCGTGTCGTCCGTGTCCAGCTCCTCCACCTGGTACTGGGTGAAGTAGCCGACGCGCATCTTGCCCGCGGTGCGCATCTCGCCGTCCATCGGCGGAAGCTGCGCGGCGAGCAGGCGGGCGAGGGTGGTCTTGCCGTTGCCGTTGCGTCCGAGCAGCGCCACGCGGTCGTCCGGGTCGAGCCGGAGGTTGAGGCGCGAGAGGACCGGGCTGCCTTCGGTGTAGCCGACCGACGCCATGTCGAGCGTGACGAGCGGGGGCTTCAGTTCGCCCGGGTTCGGGAACTCGAAGCTGAGGCTGGGGTCTTCGGCGATCGCCGCGATCGGCTGCATCCTCGCAAGCGCCTTGGCGCGCGACTGCGCCTGCCGCGCGGTGCTCGCGCGGGCGCTGTTGCGGGCGATGTAGTCCTGCAGCTTCTCGCGCTGGCGGGTCTGCGCGGCGCGCGCCGCCTCGATCTGAGCCAGCCGCTCGGCGCGCTGCCGCTCGAATGCGTCGTAGCCGCCGGGGTAGAGGGTGATCTTGCCACCTTCGAGATGCAGGATGTGGTCGACTACATTGTTAAGTAAGTCGCGCTCGTGACTGATGACGATCATCGTCGCGCGGTAGCTCTTCAGGAAGTTCTCGAGCCACAGCGTCGCCTCGAGATCGAGGTGGTTCGAAGGCTCGTCGAGCAGCAGCAGGTCGGGCTCCGAGAAGAGCAGCGCGGCGAGCGCGACGCGCATCTTCCATCCGCCCGAATAGCTGTCGAGCGGGCGGCCCTGCATCTCCTCGTCGAAGCCGAGGCCGACGAGGATGCGCGCCGCCCGCGCCTCCGCCGTCCACGCGTCGATGGCGTTCAGGCGTTCGTGGATCTCGGAAATGCGGTCGGGATCGGTCGCGGTCTCGGACTCGGCGAGCAGCGCCGCGCGCTCCGTGTCCGCCGCGAGCACGGTTTCGAGCGGCGTCGCGGTTCCGGCCGGGGCCTCCTGCGCGATATAGCCGATGCGCGCGCGGCTCGCGGTCTCGATCTCGCCGCCGTCGGCCTCCAGCAGGCCGCACATGACGCGCATCAGCGTCGACTTGCCCGCGCCGTTGCGCCCGATCAGCCCGACGCGGCTTCCCGTGGGCAGCGACGCGGTCGCGCCGTCCAGAATGACGCGGCCACCAAGCCGCACGGTGATGCCGTTGATGTTGAGCATGGCCGGGGGCGATACACGAAGGTGCCGCCGCAGGAAAGCCGGGCCTCGGAAAAGTCAGGCGGCGCGGACGCGGGCGAGGAAGCGGTCGACCTCGGTGGTGAGCGTGCTCGCCTGCCGGTTGAGGTCGGCGGCGGCGTCGAGCGCGTCCTTCGCGGCGATGCCGGTCGCCTCGACGCCGGTGCGGACCTGATCGATGTTGCGCGCGACGGCGTGCGTGCTGTCGGACGCCTGGTGCGTGTTGCGCGCGATCTCGGACGTGGTCGCGGCCTGCTGCTCGACGGCGGCGGCGACCGTGGCGGCGATGCCGTTGATCTCGCCGATGGTGGCGACGATCTCCTCGATGGCGCCGACCGTCTCGCGCGTCACCGACTGGATCGCGCCGATACGCTGGTTGATGTCGATGGTGGCCTTGCTGGTCTGGTTCGCGAGCGCCTTGATCTCGCTGGCGACGACCGCGAAGCCGCGCCCGGCCTCGCCGGCGCGTGCCGCCTCGATGGTGGCGTTGAGCGCGAGCAAGTTGGTCTGCTCGGCGATCGAGTTGATGAGGCCGACGATCTCGCCGATCTTCTCGGCGTCGATCGAGAGGCCGGTGACGATCTCGTCGGTCGCGCGGGCGCGCGACACCGCCTGCTCCGACATGGCCGAGGATTCGACGACGCGGTGCGAGACCTCGGCGAGCGAGCGGGCCATTTCCTCCGATGCGTTGGCGACGGTGAGCGCGTTGTGGCTGGCTTCCTCGGCGGATACGGCGACATCCGTGACGAGCACGGCGCTGCTGCGCGCCGCATCGCTCACCTGCTGCGAGCCTGCGGCGATCTGGCGCGCCGCGCTGCCGACGGCGGCGGCGACATGCTGCACGCTTGCCTCGAACGCGTCGGCAAGTTCGTTGATGGCGGCGCGCTTCTCCGCGGCCGCGCGCAGGCGCTCGGCTTCGCGCTCGGCACGGGCGGCTTCCTCGCGCTCGCGTTCGCGGCGCTCGTTTTCCTGCGCGGCGCGGCGGCGCTGCTCGACTTCGGTCGCATTGTCCTTGAACACGGCGACAGCGCGCGCCATGTCGCCGACCTCGTCGCGGCGCTGCGCGCCCTCGATGCGCGTGCCGGTTTCGCCGCGGGCAAGGGCGAGCATGGCGTTCGCCATCCCCGCGATCGGCCGGGCGATGAGCAGATTGGTGAGGACGCCCGCCACCACCGAAATGCCGACGCCGGCGGCACCGGCGAGGAGCGTGATGAAGATGGCGCCGCCCGCTGCCGCCTGCGCGGCGAAGTCAGCCGTGCCCTGCTGGTCGGCGATCGCCTGCGAGAACGCCTGCACGTTGCGCTCGAACGCCGGGCCGGTCTTGCCGAGCAAGCGGTCGACGGCGGAGTCGCGGTCGCTGGTGCGCTGCACGATCTCGTCGAACGCCTTGTCGTAGGCAACGAGGCTGACGATGATACCATCGGCCTTGCGGGTGAGCGCCGGGTCCGTGAGACCCTCGAACACGCCGTTCAGCGCGTCCTCGAGGTTGAGGAGGTCGGCCTTGGTCTGCTTGACGATCTCCGGCGAGGGCGCGGAGAGGTAGCGGTTCACATCGACCCGCAGCAGCGAATAGGTCTCGAGCGCGAGCGCCGCCTGATAGGAGGTCTGATGGTCGCCCGCGCGGTGGCTCGCCGTGACGATGTCGTGGAGCGCGGCGCCGATTTCCGGCCCCTTGGTCTCGATCTCGCCCGCGACGAGGCGGGTGATCGCGGTCTGGTTCTCGACGATGCCGCGGAATTCGGTGCGGAAAACGCCGCGCAGCCGGTCGATGCGCGCAAGCGTGGCTTCCTCGCCCACGATCGCGGCGCCCTCCTCGGCGCGCTTCAGCGCGTCCTGCGCCGCATCGAGGCTTTCATTGACCTCGGCGACGAGCGCGGCGTCGGGGCGGATCACATAATCCTTGATGCGGCCCTGCGCCGTCATCGCGGTGCTGTGGGCGCGGGCGATCGAGCGGGCGCTGTCGGCGAGGCGGGTGACTTCGGAAACCGTTGAGCGGGTGACGAGCAGCGAGCCGGTGGCGACCATCGCGAGAACCGCCATCGCGAGTCCGCCGATGCCGTAACTCACCAGGACCTTCTTGCTGATCTTCCAGTGGGTTATGATCGAAACAAAACGCGACACGTCAACGCGCGCGATCAAGGCCCTGAAACGCTCCATAGCCAGCACATGCCCCATACACCGGGAAAAGCGGCACATCCGGTTCCCGCCCGACCCGCATACGGCCGGCGGTGTTTCATCATGGTTAACATCGCGCGGGTTTCAGCGCGCGGGCCAGAAACCCTTCAGCCATGCCGAAACGGCGGCGATTCCGGCCGCGTCCAGCGCCACCGCCTCGCCGAGCGCCGGGAGCTTCGGCCAGCCTGCATCCGGGAACGCGCGGCCTTCGAAGCCGCGGCTGCCCTCGTAGCGGGGGATGACGTGGTAGTGGACGTGCGGGTCCACCATCATCAGCATGAGATAGTTGAGTTTCGCATGATCGACAGCGGCGCGCAGCGCGGCCTCGATGTCGCGGCTCACGCGCGCAAGCTCGGCATAGGCCGCGGGTTCGAGGTCCGCGAAGGCGGTCGCGTCGGATTTCGCGGCGAGCACGAGGCTGCCGAGCGTGGGTTGCGCAGGGCGCAGCAGTACCAGCCAGTGATCGTATTCGGCGATCAGCGTTGCCGGATAGCCGAAGCGGAGGATGGTGTCGTTCATGCCGCGCTCCCGTCGCTGAGCCACGAGGTGAGCGCCTCGCCCCGCCGCCGCGCAGCGATCGCCTGCAGCAGCCGGACGAAATGGAAGACGAGGCTGAGCACCGTCCATGCCGTGACGGCGAGAAGGCCGAGGTCGGGGCGCGAGAAGATCGCGCTGACGAACAGGATCACCATGTTCGGGTTGCGGCGCGCGGTGATCAGGCGGAAATCGGTGTCGACCTTCTGCCAGACGTGGATGTGCATTCCGGCGACATGGATGAACCAGCCTTCGATCAGGCGCTGCAGCACATAGCCGCCGACCATCACGGCCATGACCGTCCAGAACACGTCGGGCGCGAGCGCGAGGCCGTGCGCGGCAAGGCCGACGCCCCATGCGTACCACCAGAAGGGCGGATGCACGAGATCGAGCCCGTGATCGAAGACGTTGCCCCACCACGAGGAGGTGATCGTGCAGCGCGCGAGCTTGCCGTCGACGGTGTCGAGCACCATGAAGGCGAGACCGGCGGCCATGCCCGTCCAGTAGCGGCCGTCCCAGAACAGGAACGTCGCCCAGACGCAGAGCGCCGCGCCGATCGTCGTCACGACGTTGGGCGTCATGCCGATGCGCGCGGCGACACGGGTGAGCACCAGCGCCCATTCCGGCCAGAGATACTTGGTGAGGATGTCGGTGACGCCCTTGTAGGCGCCGAAATAGCTCGCGCGCTCGATGGCGCGGACATTCGCAGGCACGAGTTCCATCAGGAACGGGCGCTCGCGCTTCCTGAGCGCGGCGTTGTAGATGGTGATGCCGTCCTCGTAGGCGGTGACGGCGAGCCCTTCGGCCCACGTGCCGCTGCCCGACTCGATGGCATCGCGCACCGCTTCGGCGCGCTCCGGCGGCACGTTTGCCAGCACCGGGCGGCTGCCGAGCGTCAGCGCCGCGCCGGGCCGGGCCGCGATCCAGTCGTACCACTGCGGATCGAAGGTGAAGCGTGTGTCGGCGACGACCGTGCCCGTCTCGCCCGGCTTCGGTGTTCGCGCGGCGGCGATCCGCTGTATCCGCGTGGCGGACGACATCCCCCAGATGGGCGTTTCGTTCTGTCCGGCAAGAAGGAGTGTCGTTTCCAAAGGAGTCCCAGTCGGTTTGCGGCCCTGCCGTGCTTATAGACGCCCGAGTCGCCGGTGCAAGTTGGGGGGGAGGGTGCCGCATGGGGGCCGTGCAGGCGCGCGCTGCGGCCATATTGACGGATGGGGCGTTTTTTCCGGTTTTTTCCGCCACGCGATTGCGCTAGGCAACACGCGCGAGAGAACAGGAGAGACGCGGGCGATGGCCGAATTCACGCTTCCGAAGAACAGCAAGGTGAACGGCAAGGGCAAGGTGCACAAGGCCCCCGAAGGCACCACGCGCAAGCGCATGTTCAGCATCTACCGCTGGTCTCCGGACGATGGCGAGAACCCGCGCATGGACAGCTACGAGGTCGATCTCGACAGCTGCGGCCCGATGGTCCTCGACGCGCTCATCAAGATCAAGAACGAGGTCGATCCGACGCTGACCTTCCGCCGCTCGTGCCGCGAGGGCATCTGCGGATCGTGCTCGATGAACATCGACGGCTCGAACACGCTCGCCTGCACGAAGCCGATCGACGAGGTGAAGGGCGACGTGCAGATCACGCCGCTGCCGCACATGGAGGTCGTGAAGGACCTCGTGCCCGACTTCAAGCACTTCTACGCCCAGTACGCCTCGATCAAGCCGTGGCTGCAGACCGTCTCGACGACGCCCTCGGGCAAGGAGCGCATCCAGTCCCCGGAGGATCGCGAGAAGCTGGACGGGCTCTACGAGTGCATCCTTTGCGCCTGCTGCTCGACGGGCTGCCCGAGCTACTGGTGGAATTCCGACAAGTTCCTGGGCCCCGCGATCCTGCTGCAGGCCTACCGCTGGCTCGCGGACAGCCGCGACGAGATGAGCGGCGAGCGCCTCGACGCGCTGGAGGACCCGTTCCGCCTCTATCGCTGCCACACCATCATGAACTGCACGAACGTCTGTCCCAAGGGTCTGAACCCGGCAAAGGCGATCGCGGAGATCAAGAAGATGATGGTGGAGCGCCAGCTCTAGGATGGTCGCCGCCGTGATGGCGTTCGACTGCTAACCCGATCATTTCCAAAACGAAATAAACCATTTCGCAAGACTCGTGCCGCTAGCGTCCCCCGCCATGGCAGGGTGGGTTCACAAGATTGCGATAGCCGCGGTCGTCGCCTTCGGATTCGGAGGGGCGGCACACGCGGCCGACTGGACATCAACCGTGACGCGGCTCATCGCCGCGCAGCACTCCTATCCGCGCAGTGCGCAGATTCGGGGCGACCAGGGCACGGCCAAGGTGCGGATCAGCGTGGATGCCGGGGGCAAGATCACCGGCGTCGAGCTCGTCAAGCCGACGGGATCGCAGATCCTCGACCGCGAGGCGGTGCGTATTCCGCAGAAGATCGGCACCGTGCCGCCCCCGCCGGGCGGTCCGACCCAGCTGGTGATCCCGATCGCCTGGAAACTGACCTGACAGCCAGTTGCGGCGCGCCTCAGCGCTCCTGCTTCACGATTTCCGTCATGGTGACGCCGAGGTGCTCGTCGACGAGCACGACTTCGCCGCGCGCGACGAGCCGGTCGTTCACGAAGATATCGATGGCCTCGCCGACGCGGCGGTCGAGCTCGATGACCGCGCCGGGCGCGAGCTTCAGGAGCTGGCTGACCTCGACCGCCGAGCGGCCGAGCACGGCCTGCACGCGCACGGGCACGTCGAACACCGATTCAAGCTCGGCCGCGCTGCGCAGCACGTCGGCTGCCTCCTCGGGCGGCACCTCCGCCGCGAGCGCGCGGGCGGGTTCATAGTCGGGACGCAGATCGTCCATCATGCTTCTCCCTGGGAAAGTCTCGGGCATCAGAACACGAACTCCTCGCTGCCGTCGCGATTGTCGGCGAGAACGATCTCGCCCGCGTCGGCGAGCTGCTTTGCAACCTGCACGATCGCCTGCTGCGCCTCCTCCGCCTCGCGCAGGCGAATGGGCCCCATCAGCTCCATGTCCTCGCGCAGGATGCGGGCGGCGCGCTCCGACATGCTCATGAAGAAGAACTCGCGCAGCGCCTCGCCGGCGCCCTTGAGCGCCGCGGCGAGGCGGTTCTTGTCCACGTTGCGGAGCAGCGTCTGGACGCTGGCCGGGTCGAGCCGCGCCAGGTCCTCGAACGTGAACATCAGCGTGCGGATACGCTCGGCGGCGTCGAAGGCGCGGTCTTCCAGCGCCAGCATGAAACGCTCCTCGGCGCTGCGGTCGAGGTGGTTGAAGATCTCCGCCATCATCTCGTGCGCGTCGCGGCGCGTGATGTGCGAGAGGTTGGAGAGGAGCTCGGCGCGTAGCGTTTGCTCGACCTCCTCGAGCACGTCCTGCCGCACCGCGCCGGTGCGGAGCATCCTCAGCACGACGTCCATCGCGAAGTCGTCGGGCAGGCGGGAGAGCACGCGCGCGGCATGGTCGCGTCCGATCCTGCCGAGCACGACGGCGACCGTTTGCGGGTGCTCGTCGCGCAGATAGGCGGCGAGGGCATCCTCGTTCACCTCGCCGAGCGTATCCCACATCGTTTCGGCGATGGGCTTCGCGGTGTCGGTGGCGGCGGCATTGGAGACCTCTCCGGCGAATTCGGTGAGCAACTGCTCGGCGAGTGGGGCGGGGACCGGGCCGCGCCGCGCCATCGCGGCACTCAGCACCCGGGCCTCGTCATTGCCGAGATGCGCCCAGATCGCGCCGCCGTGCTCGCGCCCGAGCGCAAGCATCAGCGCGGCGGCGCGCTCGATGCCGGTGAGTCCCGAAAATGGCGCCATCGGCGCGTCCCAAGGTTCGGCACGCAGGGCTGCGGTACGCGCGCTCATGCGGACATCCACTGGCGTACCACCGCGGCCGCGGCGGCAGGGCGCGTGGTGACGGCCTCACCGGCGCGGCGAAGCGCCGGGCTATGGGCAGCGCCGGCCGTGAAAGGCTCGAAGACCGGAGCAGGTGGCGGCGCTTTCGCCGCTTCCGGTTCAGGTGCGGCTGGAGCGCTCCGTCCGAATGCCCGCAGGATCAGGAACAGAACCGCGAGGCCCAGAATCCCGGCGAGGCCGATACGCGCGAGCGGCAGAAGCGCGTCCTCCCCGATGCCGAAAAACGCGGGAGCGGCCTGCGTGGGCGCGAAGCGTACTGTCTCGACGGTCAGCGAATCCCCGCGTATCGCGTCGAAGCCTACGGCGCCACGCGCAAGGCGGGTAAAGCGTGCGAGTTCGGCCTCGGTGCGGGGCCGGTAGTCCGCACCTTCTGCCTGATGTCCATTGACCATGACCGAAACGGTCAGGCGGCGGATCTGGCCGCTGCTGCGGATCGTGGTCGTCTCGGTGCCGTTCGTACCGGGCTCGCGGGCCTCGGAGACCTGCCGGGTCTGGTCGGGTTCGATTTCCGCAGAAACGATCGCGCGCACGTTTTCGCGGCCGACGATCGTGCCGATCAGGCCCTCGACCTGCTCGCGGAGCCGTGTTTCCACGACCGCCTGCCGGTCAGGAGGCAGCGCGGGGACCGCGGCTGCCGGCGCGGGTTCGGCGGTCGGGGAGGGGCTGCGCAGCAGCGCGAGGCCGAACAGCGCGGCGACCACCGCGCAGAGCACGGCGATCAGCAGCAGCCGCGGTTTCCCATTCTGCTCCAGCGCTTTCAGGGCCTGTTCCACGCGCACACGATTCCCGACCGATGATCAATGCGGAACTGTGGAGCCCGGATGGTGAATATGGCGTAAAGACATGCCCGGCCGCCGCGACGGATCGCCATGCGCCGGACGTGGAAAGGGCGGAAGACGTCCCCCGATGTCTCCCGCCCTTTGGCAGGCGCCCGCACAGGCAGGGGCGCCGGTTCGAAAATCCGGTGTCAGGCGCTTTCGCGGTCGTAAAGCGCCCGGTAGTGCTGGACGCGCGTGACGCGCAGGCCGGGCATACCGACACGGTCCACGGCGCGTTCCCATGCGGCGAACTCTTCCGGGCTGAGCCCGTAGCGCGCGCAGGCGTCGTCCGCGGAGATGAGCCCGCCCTTCACCGCGGCCACGACCTCGGCCTTGCGGCGCACCACCCAGCGGCGCGTATCCGCAGGCGGCAGCGTATCGAGCGTAAGCGGCTCTCCCAGCGGGCCGATCACCGATGCGGGGCGAAACTTTTGATTTTCCATCATTATTCTTTTGGCTCCAACACTACGCGACTGCCTTGTCCACGGACCCTAGCGCCAGACCCTTAAAAGAACGCCTAAACGCCAAGGTAAATTCTGCGGCAACAGACCTTAATTCCGTGCTTTCCGCCTTAGTGTTTGAAATCGTTGTCCTCACCCTCGGCGAATCACCGCGGCACCGGAACGCATGGCGCGATGATCGGCTCCGCATACGGGGTGGAGCGTGCAAAAATCGTTAGCCGCCTCTATATGCGCGCGCATGAGCAGCATTCCCGACCTCCACGGCCTCCGTCCCGGTGCGCGTGTCGTCGTCGCCATGTCCGGCGGCGTCGACTCGAGCGTCGTCGCGGCGCTGGTGAAGGAGGCGGGCTACGAGACGATCGGCGTCACGCTCCAGCTCTACGACCACGGCGCGGCTGTGGGGAAGGCGGGCACCTGCTGCGCGGGCAGCGACATCCACGACGCGCGCCGCGTCGCCGACCGGCTCGGCATCGCGCACTACGTTCTCGATTACGAGAGCGCCTTCAAGGACAGCGTGATCGAGTCGTTCGCCGACGAATATGTGCAGGGGCGCACGCCGATCCCGTGCGTGACGTGCAACCAGACCGTGAAGTTCCGCGATCTCCTGAACGTCGCGCGCGACCTCGGCGCCGATGCGATGGCGACGGGGCACTACGTGCGGCGCGTGGAGGACGCGGGCGGGCCGGAGCTGCACCGCGCGGTCGATCCGGCGCGCGACCAGAGCTATTTCCTGTTCGCCACCACGCGCGAGCAGCTCGGTTTCCTGCGCTTCCCGCTCGGCGGGATGGAGAAGGCGGCAGTGCGCGGACACGCGCGGCGATTCGGGCTGATCGTGGCGGACAAGCCCGACAGCCAGGACATCTGCTTCGTGCCTTCCGGCGACTACGCCGGCGTCGTCCGCAAGCTGCGCCCCGAAGCGGGCGAGCCGGGCGAGATCGTCGACATGGGCGGCGCCGTGCTCGGCCGGCACAGGGGCCTCATCCACTACACGGTCGGGCAGCGGCGCGGCCTCGAGATCGGCGGGCTTGCCGATCCGCTCTACGTCGTGCGGCTGGAGCCCGGGACGCGGCGCGTGGTCGTCGGCCCGCGCGCGGCGCTCGGCGTCGCCGCCGCCGTGCTCGGCGAGATCAACTGGCTCGGCCCGGAGATGGGGGGCGGCATCGACGTTCTCGCCAAGGTTCGCTCGATGGCGAAACCCGCGCCTGCGCGCTTCGACGGCAGGCAGGTGACGTTCGCCGCGCCCGAATACGGTGTCGCGCCCGGGCAGGCCTGCGTGCTCTACGACGGCGAGCGGGTGCTCGGCGGCGGCTGGATCGACGGCACGGTTTCGGCGCTGGCCGCGGCCTGACCCCTCAGGCGCTCCGCGCGACCTTCGCCCACACCGGCAGGTGATCGCTGGCGCGCTTCGCGGTCTGCGAGCTGTGAACGCCGCTTTCCTCCACCTTGAAATGGTCGGATACGAAGATGCGGTCCAGCGTGCCGAGCGGCCGCCGCGTCGGGAAGCTGGGGCCGCAGGCAGCGCACTGGTGATGACGCTGGAATTCCTTCAGCGCCTTGCTGTTCACCATCCAGTCGTTGAGGTCGCCCATCAGGATGCTGGGCAGCTGCGTCGTGCGCTCGCCGAGGTGATCGACGAGCATCTTCGCCTGCCGCGCGCGGTAGAGGCCGGAAAGATCGAGGTGCATCCCGACGACGCGCACCGGCTCGCCGCGCACCCTGAGGTCGGCGAGCACGGCGCCGCGCGGCTCCAGCATCGGCAGGAACAGCGGCTCGCCGTGGATGATCTCGTGGTCCTTGCGCACGAGGATGGCATTGCCGTGCCAGCCGATGCTGTTCGGCCGGTTCTCGATAGGCACGGCGCGATACGGGCTTTCCGCCTCGATCATGTCGCGCGGAATGGCGCTCGCGCGTTCGCCGAGGCGGCGGTCGGCTTCCTGAAGCGCGATGATGTCGGCATCGAGCTCGTTGAGCACGGAAAGCACGCGATCGGGCTTGCGCAGTCGGTCGAGCCCGATGGCCTTGCGCATGTTGTAGCTGGCGACGCGGATGGTCATGGCTGCGAAGATAGGGACGCGCGGCGCGTCTTCAAAGGGTGAAGCTGCCTTCGATCACCGTGACGCAGGTTCCGCCGAGTACGGCGCGGTCGCCTTCGAGGCGGCAGGCGATGCGGCCGCCGCGCGGGCTGGCCTGGAACGCCTGGAACACGGGCTTGCCGAGTCGCTCCGCCCAGTAGGGCGTCAGCATCGCGTGCGCGGCGCCGGTGACGGGATCCTCGTCGATACCGGCGCCCGCCGCGAACACGCGGCTGACGACATCGAATGCACCGTCGCCGGGCGCGGTGACGACGACGAGATGGTTGCCGATCTCGCGCAGCAGGCCGAAATCGGGCTTCATGGCGCGCACGGCCGATGCGTCGGCCACGACATAGAGCCAGTTCTCGCCCGGGAAAGAGAGGACGGCTTCGGGCCTCAGCCCGATGGCCTTCACGACGCGCGGGTCCGCTTCTGCCGGGAGGGGCCTGCGCGCGGGCAGATCGAGCTCGTAGCCGCTGCCTGCGCGGCGCACCTCCAGCACGCCCGCGAGGCGGGTGCGGAAGCGGATGCTGTCGAGATCCACGTCGCGCGAGAGGAGATAGTGCCCGCTTGCGAGCGTCGCGTGGCCGCAGAGGTCCACCTCGATCGCGGGCGTGAACCAGCGCAGGTCATAGTCCGCGTCCGGCGCATCCGAAGGGATGAAGAAGGCGGTTTCGGCGAGGTTGTTCTCCTCGGCGATCGCCTGGAGGACGTCGTCGGCGAGCCAAGCCTCCAGCGGCATCACCGCCGCCGGATTGCCTTCGAAAGCACGCGCCGCGAAGGCGTCGATCTGGGCGAAGGGCAGTTTATCGGGCATGGCCGGTTTCCTCTGCATCGGCGGTGCTGGGGCGCGTATCGAAATGGCCGCTCGGATCGACGTGGACGAGGACGTCGCTGCCGGGGAAGTCCTGCAGCACGCGGGCCTCGACAGCATCGACGATGTCGTGCGCGGCCTGCACGCTCATGTGCGGATCGACCCAGATGTGGAACTGGATGAAATCGGTATGCCCCGCGTGGCGGGTCTTCAGTTCGTGGATGCCCTCAACGCCGGGAACCGCGCAGACCAGCGCTTTCAGCCGTTCACGCTGCGCGTCGGGCCATTCCTTGTCCATCAGCATGTCGAGCGCATGGCGCGCGGTCCTGAACGCGCCCCACGCCAGCCACAGCGCGATGAGGACGCCGAACAGCGGATCCGCGCCGCGCATCCCCAGCATCGCGTCGAGAACCAGCGCCGCGATCACCGACAGGTTGAGCAGCAGGTCCGACTGGTAGTGCATCCGGTCGGCGTCGATGGCGAGCGAGCCGGTGCGGCTGACGATGAAACGCTGGTAAGACACGAGCGCCAGCGTCACGAGGATCGCGAAGACCGAAACGCCGATGCCGAGTTCGGCTTCGGCAGGTGGGGTTTCGTTCGAGAACGCCTGCACCGCGCGCCACCCGATGCCGATGGCGGAGACGGTGATGAAGACGGTTTGCAGCAGCGCCGCGATCGGCTCCGCCTTGCCGTGGCCGAAGCGGTGCTCGGCGTCTGCGGGCTCGGCCGCGACGCGCACGCCGATCAGCGTGATGATCGAGGCGATGAGGTCGAGCGCGGTATCGGCAAGCGAGCCGAGCATCGCGACCGAGCCCGTCTCCATCGCCGCATAGGCCTTGACCACGCCGAGGACGAGTGCCGCCGAGAACGAGGCGGCCGCCGCACGGCGGGTCAACCTGCCGCGCGCTTCGAGCCTCGCGGCGTCCATCACGGATATTGCATCGAACGCGTCCAGCCGCGGCCGTCGCGGTCGTAGATGTAGCGTTCGTGCAGGCGGTCGGTGCGGTCCACCCAGAACTCGATGCGCGACGGCACGACGCGGTAGCCCGACCAGTGCGGCGGGCGCGGCACGTCGCCGCCTTCGAACTTCGCGGTGAACTCCGCGACGCGGGTTTCCAGCGTCGCCCGGTCGTCCAGCGGCTGCGACTGGAAGCTCGCCCACGCGCCGATCTGCGAGGCGCGGGGGCGGATCGCAAAATAGGCGTCGGCCTCGGCCGCCGTCACCGGCTCCACGGCGCCGTCGATGCGGACCTGACGGCGCAGCGACTTCCAGTGGAAATTGAGGTGCGCGTGCGGGTTCGCGGCAAGCTCCCGGCCCTTCCGGCTCAGCGTGTTGGTGTAGAAGGTGAAGCCGCGCGGATCGACGTCCTTCAAGAGCACGATACGCACCGACGGCCGTCCCCCGGCGTCCGCCGTGGCGAGCGACATGGCGTTGGCGTCATTGGGTTCGGAGGCCGATGCCTCCTTGAACCAGCGGTCGAACAGGTCGAAGGGGTCGTCGGGAAGTGTCGTCATGGCGCGCTACATAGACCTTGCAGGCCGAGGAGGGAACCGGGCGCGCTGATCCGCCACACAGGGTCTTTTCAAAGGCTTCGAGGCTCCCCATCTCCGATGTTGTATTTCGGCAACAGTGGATTTTTCGGAGGCATTGTGGTGAGCGTAGGGACGATGAGTGATCTCTATTCGACCCTTGGTGTGAAGCGCGGCGCGAGCGACGCGGAAATCAAGTCCGCCTATCGCAAGCTGGCGAAGGAACTGCACCCCGACCGCAACAAGGACAATCCGAAGGCCGCCGAGAAATTCTCCGAAGTGACGGCCGCTTACGACCTGCTTTCCGACAAGGACAAGCGCGCGCAGTACGACCGCGGCGAGATCGACGAACAGGGCAATCCGAAGATGCCGTTCGGTTTCGGCGGCAGCGGTGGGGGCTATAGCCGCACGCACACCGGCGGCGCGGGCATGGGCGCCGAGGATTTCAGCTTCGCGGGCGCGGCGGACGATATTCTGTCCGAGCTGTTCGGCCGTGGGCGCCGTGGCGGTGGCGGCGGTTTCGGGGGATTCGATTTCGGCGGCGGCGCAGGTCCGCGCCAGCCCCCCGCGAAGGGCCGCAATGTCGCCTACAAGCTCGCCGTGGATTTCGCCGAGGCCGCCGAGCTGAAGCCGCAGCGCGTGACGCTCGCCTCCGGCAAGACGGTGGACCTGAAGCTCCCGGCCGGGTTCGCGGAAGGCCAGCAGATCCGGCTTGCCGGGCAGGGCGAGGCGGGGCTCGGCGGGAGCGGCGACGCCATCGTGACGCTGCGCACCGCGCCGCACCGTATCTTCAAGCGCGACGGCGACGACATCCGCCTCGATTTGCCGATCCGGCTCGACGAGGCGGTGCTCGGCGCGAAGGTGAAGGCGCCGACGACGAGCGGTTCGGTGATGCTGTCCGTGCCGCCGGGCGCATCGTCCGGCAAGGTCCTGCGCCTGAAGGGCAAGGGCTTCCACAAGAAGGGCGGCGGGCGCGGCGATCTGCTCGTGACGCTGGCCATTACCATTCCCGAGGACGATGCAGCCCTGAAGGCGTTCGCTGAAGGCTGGGACAGCGGCAAGGCGCACGACCCCCGCGCCGGAATGGCATGATCCGCCTGATCGCGCGTCTGCTCGAGGAGGAGCGGCGCGCGGTTCGCGTCGCCTTTCGCGTCGCGAAGGGCGTGTGGGACGACGGCTTCATCCACGCCGGGAACCTCGCCTATCTCTCGATGCTGGCGCTGTTTCCCTTTTTCATCGTGCTCGGCACGTTCGCGGGGATGCTCGGCCGCTCCGATGCCGGGCTTGAGGCGGTTCAGGGCTTCCTGCAAACATTGCCGCCTTCGGTGGCCGGGATCGTCGGCCCGCCGATCGCGGCGGCGATGGAAGGTTCGACCGGCATCCTCACCTTTTCGATCGTCGTGGGCATGTGGACGGCGGGCAGTTACATCGAGACGATCCGGGACATCCTGCGCCGCGCCTATCACGCCGAATATGCGGCACCCGTCTGGCAGCGGCGGCTGGGCAGCTTCGCGGTGATCCTCGGCAGCGTGCTGCTGATGCTCGCCGCCTTCGCGGCGCAGGTGATCCTCGTCGCGGCGGAGGAGGTCGTCGTCCGCTTCCTGCCGTGGGTCGACGTGGTCGAGCAGATCGTCGACATCGGGCGGCTGGGGCCGCTCGTGGTGCTGTTCATCGCGCTTTACCTGCTGTTCCACAGCCTGACCCCGGCGCGTTTCAGGAAACGCGGCCCGAAATGGCCGGGCGCCGCGGTGACGGCGGGCGTATGGGTCGGCGCGACGATCATTCTGCCGCGACTGCTCGCCGACGTTTCCACCTACGACCGCTTCTACGGGCCGCTTGCGGGCGTGATGATCACGCTCCTGTTCTTCTTCATTGCCGGCATGGGATTCGTGATCGGCGCCGAGCTCAACGCGGCGCTGGCAATGGAACCTGAAAATGGGCAAAAGGGCGCGGAATCGGGGCAACAACCGAAAGGCTGAAAGCAGGCATGGCTGGATTGATGCAGGGAAAACGCGGGCTGATCATGGGGCTCGCGAACGAGCGCTCGCTGGCGTGGGGGATTACGAAAGCGCTTGCCGATCAGGGCGCGGAACTGGCGTTCAGCTATCAGGGCGAGGCGCTGGAGAAGCGCGTGCGCCCGCTTGCGGAAAGCGTCGGCTCGGACTTCCTGATCGACTGCGACGTCTCCGACATGGCGGGGCTCGACGCTGCGTTCGAGACGCTGGCGGCGCGCTGGCCGACGATCGACTTCCTCGTCCACGCCATCGGCTTTTCGGACAAGAACGAGCTGCGCGGCAAGTACGTCGACACCAGCCTCGAGAACTTCCTGCTGACCATGAACATCTCCGCCTACAGCTTCGTCGCTGTGACGCGGAAGGCGCGGGCGATGATGCCGAACGGCGGCTCGGTGCTGACGCTGAGCTATTACGGCGCCGAGAAGGTGGTGCCGCACTACAACGTCATGGGCGTCGCCAAGGCCGCGCTCGAAACCAGCGTCAAGTATCTGGCGATGGACCTCGGTCCCGAGAATATCCGCGTCAACGCGATCTCGGCGGGGCCGATCAAGACGCTGGCGGCGAGCGGTATCGGTGATTTCCGCTACATCCTGAAGTGGAACGAATTGAACAGCCCGCTCAGGCGCAACGTCACCATCGAGGACGTGGGCGGCGCGGCGCTCTACCTGCTCTCCGATCTCGCCAGCGGCGTGACCGGCGAGATTCACCATGTCGACGCCGGCTACAACGTCATCGGCATGAAGGCCGAGGACGCGCCGGACATCGCGCTCGCCTGATGTTCAACAGCTTCGGCCGCATCTTCCGGTTCACGACCTGGGGCGAAAGCCACGGACCGGCGCTCGGCGTCGTCGTCGACGGCTGCCCGCCGGGGATCGCGCTCTCCGAAGCCGACATCCAGCCGTGGCTCGACAAGAGGAAGCCCGGCCAGTCGCGGCACACGACGCAGCGGCGAGAACCCGACGAAGTGAAAATCCTCTCCGGCGTGTTCGAGGGGAAGACGACCGGCACGCCGATCTCGATGATGATCGAGAACGTCGACCAGCGTTCCAAGGACTACGGCGACATCGCCGAGAAGTACCGGCCCGGCCATGCCGACTACACCTATGACGCCAAGTACGGCTTCCGCGACTATCGCGGCGGCGGGCGCTCCTCCGCGCGCGAGACGGCGGCGCGCGTTGCGGCGGGCGCGGTGGCGCGGAAAGTCATCGAAGGTGTGGGCATCCTCGGTCATGTCGTCGAGATCGGCGGCGACCGCGCCCAGCGCTTTGCGGCGCATACGCTCGGCGACAATGATTTCTGGTGCGCCGATCCCGAGGCCGCGAAGCGCTGGGAAGCGCTGCTCGACGGCGTGCGCAAGGCGGGCTCGTCTGTGGGCGCGGTGGTCGAGGTGATCGCGAGCGGTGTTCCGGCCGGCTGGGGCTCGCCGCTCTACGCGAAGCTCGACGGCGCGCTTGCGGGGGCGATGATGTCGATCAACGCCGTGAAGGGCATCGAGATCGGCGACGGCTTCATGGCGGCGCGCCTGCGCGGCGAGGACAATGCCGACCGGATGCGGCCCGGCGCCGGCGAAGGCGATCCGCCGACGTTCGACACGAATCACGCGGGCGGCGTGATGGGCGGCATCTCGACCGGGCAGGACGTGATCTGCCGCATCGCCCTGAAGCCCACCTCCTCGATCCTGACGCCGGTGCAGACGATCACGCGCTACGGCGAGGCGGTGGAGGTGATGACGAAGGGACGCCACGACCCCTGCGTCGGCATCCGCGCCGTGCCGGTCGCCGAGGCGATGATGGCCTGCGTGCTCGCCGACGCCTTCCTCATGCACCGGGCCCAGTGCGGGTGACAGAAGAGCGCGTCGCGCGGCGGCTGCGTATCCACGGCCGCGTGCAGGGTGTCTGGTATCGCGCGTGGACGCTGGAAACCGCACAGCGCCTCGGTCTCGACGGCTGGGTGCGCAACCGCATCGACGGCACGGTCGAGGTGTTCGCGGTGGGACCGGCCGATGCTGTCGAGAAACTGGTCGCCGCCTGCCGTGAAGGCCCGCCCGCCGCCAAGGTGGAGCGCTTGGACGTGGAAGCGGCGGAAGGCATCGTGCGGCGAGGGTTTACCAAGAAGCCGACGGTGTGACCTCATCGGCGATGTTCTGACAGCGGCGTTCTGCGCCCCTCGACTTCGCTCGGGATGACAGGGTCTTTATACCCTGTCATCCCGAGCGAAGTCGAGGGGCGCACCACGGGGCTGTCGTTCAGCCTCAGTCCGCGAACGGGTCCGTCACGAGGATCGTGTCCTCGCGCTCGGGGCTCGTCGAGACGAGCGCCACGGGGCAGCCGACGAGTTCCTCGATGCGGCGGACGTACTTGATCGCCTGCGCGGGGAGCTGCGCCCAGCTGCGCGCGCCTGCGGTCGATTCGTGCCAGCCTTCGAAGGTTTCGTAGACCGGCTTCGCGGCCGCCTGCGCGGCCGGGTGCGCCGGTAAATGATCGTAGTTAACACCGTTCACATCGTAACCGGTGCAGATCTTCAGTTCGTCGAAACCGTCGAGCACGTCGAGCTTGGTGAGCGCGATGCCGGTGACGCCGGAGACGGCGATGGACTGGCGGACGAGCGCGGCGTCGAACCAGCCACAGCGGCGCTTGCGGCCCGTGACGGTGCCGAACTCGTGGCCGCGCTCGCCGAGGCGCTGGCCGGTCTCGTCGTCAAGCTCGGTGGGGAAGGGGCCGGAGCCGACGCGCGTCGTGTACGCCTTGACGATGCCGAGCACGTAGCCGGTCGCGGACGGGCCGAGGCCGGAGCCGCCGCTGGCGGTGCCCGCGATGGTGTTCGAGCTGGTGACGAACGGATAGGTGCCGTGGTCGACATCGAGCAGCACGCCCTGCGCACCTTCGAACAGGATGCGCTTGCCCGCGCGGCGCGCCTCGTTGAGGCCGACCCATGCCGGACCCGCATAGGGCAGCACGTCGGGCGCGATGGCTTCGAGGTCGGCGATCAGCGCGTCGCGGTCGATGGGATGGACGCCGAAACCGGCGCGCAGCGCGTTGTGGTGTGCGAGCAGGCGGTCGATCTGCGGGCCCGCCTCATCGAGATGCGCGAGGTCGCAGACGCGGAGCGCGCGGCGGCCGACCTTGTCCTCGTAGGCAGGGCCGATGCCGCGCCGCGTGGTGCCGATCTTGCCCGCGCCGCTCGCGTCCTCGCGCAGCGCGTCGAGGTCGCGGTGGAAGGGAAGGATCAGCGGGCAGGTCTCGCTGATGACGAGGTTCTCGGGGCTGATGGCGACGCCTTGCCCCTTAAGCTTCTCGATCTCGGCCTTGAGGTGCCACGGATCGAGCACGACGCCGTTGCCGATCACGGACAGCGTGCCGCGCACGATGCCCGAGGGCAGCAGGCTGAGCTTGTAGGTGCTGTTGCCGACGACGAGCGTGTGGCCCGCGTTGTGTCCGCCCTGGAAGCGCACAACGACATCGGCGCGCGCCGAGAGCCAGTCGACGATCTTGCCCTTGCCCTCGTCGCCCCACTGGGCGCCGATCACGGTCACGTTGGCCATTTCGGGGAGGTCTCCATTCAGCGTCGATTCACGCGGGCATTCCCTTAGGGTCGAAGGGCCGGTGCGTCCACGGCTTTTGCGTGGGAGACGAAGCTTATTCGTTCTATCACGCATAAGGAACACGAAGGCTGGGAGATGTGATGCGGGCGAAGCTGATTCCGGGCGTGCTGGCGTTGGCGCTGGCGGGTATGACGGCGGAGGCGCAGCAGCGTCCGCGCATGGACGGCCTGATGGCCTGCCGCGCCGACATGGAGGCGCTGTGCGGCAGCGACAAAGCCGACAAGCCCAAGGTGCGCCAGTGCATCGTCGAGAATCGCGACAGGGTTTCCGAGGACTGCAAGCGCGCGCTCGATGCGATGCGCAACGGCCCCGGTGCCGGGGCGATGCCGACCGTGACGGTGAGCTACGGCAACGACGCGCGGCAGGCGATCGACTTCTACCGGGCGAGGGGGACAGGCACCGCGCCGCTCATCGTGTTCATCCACGGCGGCGCGTGGAGCATGGGCGACAAAAGGCAGGCCTCGGGACGCAAGCCGGGGCATTTCACGGGCACGGGCTATGCCTTCGCTTCGATCAACTACCGTCTGGTGCCACAGGCGACCGTGGAGCAGCAGGCGGCGGACGTGGCTTCCGCGATCGACATGCTGCGGTTCCGTGCGGAGGAATACGGTATCGACCCGAACCGTATCGCGCTGATGGGCCACAGCGCCGGGGCGCACCTCGCCGCGCTGGTGGCAACCGATCCGCAGTACCTGAAGGCTGCGGACGTGCCGATGGGTGCGGTGAAGGCGGTCGTGCTGCTCGACGGCGCGGGCTACGACGTTGCGGCGCACATGAAGTCAGGCGGGCCGGTGGTGCAGAAGCTCTACGGCCCGGCGTTCGGGGACGACCCGAAGCGGCAGGCCGCGCTGTCACCGATGAGCCATGCCGCCGTACCGAACGCGGCATCATGGCTGGCGCTCTATGTCGAGGGTCGCGACGCCTCGCTCGGCCAGTCGCGGGCGCTCGTGCAGGCGCTGGAAAAGGCGGGCGCGAAGGCGCGCGCGGTGGGCGTGCCGGACAGCAGCCACAGCGAACTCAACCAGAATCTCGGCATGGCCGGAGACGCGGCGACGGCGGAGGTGGATGCGTTCCTGAAGACGGCGCTTTAAAGCTTGACGAGTTCGCCGCCTTCAAGCGCGTAGTCGCAGCGCAGACGCGTCGGCGTGTCTGCGTCCGTGAGCGCGGCGACCGTGGTCCAGCCCTCGGTTCTCAGTTGCGCCGCAAGGGCCGCATCGGTGCCGATCGGCACGAACAGGCGGCGGCGGCGCAGGGCGCCGAGGCCCGCATCGACGAGGCCGTCCACGTACAGCGAGAAGCCGACCGCCGCCTCCTCGCCGCCGCCCGGATGGCGGACGAGATAGGTGCCGCCGCGGCCGACCTCGCCGCGCACGCCCGCCGCGAACACGGAAAAGCCGATCCACGTCTGATACTCGAAGCCGTGGCGCTCGGTCGGGTCGATGGTGACGGCGGCGTGCGGCGATGCCGTGGCGACCAGCCGTTCAAGCCCCGTGATGCGCGTGTCGAGCGCACCCGCGGCGTCGAGCGCCTTGAGACGCGCGAGCGCGGCTTCCGCCGGGCCTGCCGCCTCGATCAGCGCGCCGTACCGCCCGGCACCGAGCGCCTGAAGCGCAGCGCCGTCCTTGCCGTCGAGCGCCGTCTGCACGTCGGCGAGCGTTGCGGCGACCGGCCACGGCCCGGCGGCGAGCGTGCCGACGAGATCGGGGAGGGTGAGGTCCACCGACATGTCGGTGAGGCCCGCCGCGGCGAGCGCTTCGAGCGCGATGCCGAGAAGCTCGGCGACGGCGTCGACGTGGTCGGAGCCGATGAGCTCGGCGCCCATCTGCATCGCCTCGCGCTGCGGCCCGACCTGCGCCGGGCGCACGCGGAGCACGGGGCCGCCGTAGGCGAGCCGCAGGGGCCGGGCGATATGCGCCATGCGCGTCGCGGCGATGCGGCCGACCTGCGCGGTGATGTCCGGCCTCAGCGCCAGCGTGCGCTGCGACAACGGGTCGACAAAGCGCAGCAGGTCCTGCGGCCGCGCCGAGGACAGGCGCGTGACGAGGCTGTCCTCGAACTCGACGAGCGGCGGCGAGACGCGCTCGTAGCCATGCGCCGAAACGCGGTCCAGCAGCGTGCGCAGCAGGTCCGCCGCCGCTTCGGCCTGCGGCGGCAGGCGATCGCGGAAGCCTTCGGGAAGCAGGCCCTTGGAGATCGGATCGGTCATGATGGCCCGGCTCTAGCGGCGAGCGCGGCCCGAAACAAGGTTCAGGCCGCGCACACCGATGAACTTAAAAGCGGAGCGCCTTCACATCCTTGACGCCGTCGAGCTTGCAGATCGACCAGAGCAGCGGGTCGGAGATGTCGCCGTCCACGGACAGCAGCAGGATCGCCTCGCCGCCCTGGCCGCGGCGGCCGAGGTGGAAGGTGCCGATGTTCACCCTGGCCTCGCCGAGCGCGGTGCCGACCTTGCCGATGAAGCCGGGCTTGTCCTCGTTGGCGATGAACAGCATCGAGCCGTCGAGGTCGGCCTCGACCTTGATGCCGAACAGCTCGACGAGGCGCGGGTGCTTCATGCCGAACAGCGTGCCCGCAACCGAACGCTCGCCGTCCTCCGTCTTCACCGTCACGCGCAGCAGCGTGTGGTAGTCGGTCTCGCGCTCGTGGCGGACTTCCGCGATGCCGATGTCGCGCTCGCGGGCGATGTGAACAGCGTTAACCATGTTCACCGTGTCCGAGATCGGCCGCATCAGGCCGGTGATCACGGCGCTGGTGATCGGCTTGATGTTGAGCTCGGCGGCGGCGCCTTCGACCTCGACGGTGACGTGGCTGATCGCGCCCTTGGCGAGCTGACCCGCGAGCAGGCCGAGCTTTTCGGCAAGCTCGATATAGGGGCGCACACGCGGCGCTTCCTCGGCGGAGAGCGAGGGCACGTTGAGCGCGTTGGTGACGGCGCCCGAGAGCAGGAAGTCCGAGATCTGCTCGGCGACCTGAATCGCGACGTTGACCTGCGCCTCGTCTGTGGAGGCGCCGAGGTGCGGCGTCGAGATGAAGCCGGGGGTGCCGAACAGCGGGCTTTCGTGAGCCGGCTCGGTGACGAACACGTCGAGCGCCGCGCCTGCGATGTGGCCCGAATCGAGCAGCTCCTTGAGCGCCGCCTCGTCGATGAGGCCGCCGCGCGCGCAGTTGATGATCCGCACGCCCTTCTTCGTCTTCAGCAGGTTCTCGCGGCTGAGGATGTTGCGCGTCGAATCGGTGAGCGGCGTGTGCAGCGTGATGAAGTCCGCGCGGGCGAGGAGCTGGTCCAGCTCCACCTTCTCGATGCCGATGTCCTCGGCGCGCTCGGGGGTGAGGAACGGATCGTAGGCGACGACCTTCATCCTGAGCCCGAGCGCGCGCTCGGCGACGATCGAGCCGATGTTGCCCGCGCCGATGAGGCCGAGCGTCTTGCCCGTCACCTCGACGCCCATGAAGCGGTTCTTTTCCCACTTGCCGGCCTGCGTGGAGGCGTCCGCCTCCGGAAGCTGGCGGGCAAGCGCGAACATCAGGGCGATGGCGTGCTCTGCCGTGGTGATCGAGTTGCCGAACGGCGTGTTCATCACGACGACGCCCTTGGCGGACGCGGCGGGGATGTCGACGTTGTCGACGCCGATGCCGGCCCGGCCGACGACCTTCAGGTTCGTCGCGGCTTCGAGGATGTCGGCAGTGACCTTGGTGGCCGAACGGATGGCGAGGCCGTCATACTCACCGATGATGGCCTTCAGCTCGTCCTTGGTGAGGCCGGGCTTCTCGTCGAACTCGACGCCGCGCTCCTTGAAGATCGCGGCGGCCTTCGGGGACATTTTATCGGAAATCAGGACCTTGGGCATGGGATGTAGCTTTCCTCGTCGTCATACCGGCTTGAGGCCGGTATCCATTCACGGTGTCGGATGGACCCCGGCCTCAAGCCGGAGTGACGGTTTCAGTTGGAGATGACTTCGGCGAAGGCCCAGTCGAGCCACGGTGTCAGCGCTTCTATGTCGGCGGTCTCGACGGTGGCGCCGCACCAGATGCGCAGGCCCGCAGGGGCGTCGCGGTAGCCGTTGATGTCGAGCGCCGCGTTCTCCTTTTCGAGGAGCGAGGCGATCTTCTTCGGCGTTTCCGCGTCGGCGCGCGGGTCCGTGATCCTGAGGCAGACGCTGGTGTTCGAGCGCGTCGCCGGATCGACGGCGAGGTTCTCGATCCACGGCGTCTTCTGCACCCACGCGTCGAGCGCGGCGGCGTTGGCATCGGCGCGGGCGGCGAGGGCCTTCCAGCCGCCGAGCCCGTCCGCCCATTCGAGCGCGTCGATATAGTCCTCGACGCAGAGCATCGACGGCGTGTTGATCGTCTCGCCCACGAAGATGCCTTCGATCAGCTTGCCGCCTTTCGTCATGCGGAAGATCTTCGGCAGCGGCCATGCGGGCGTGTAGGTCTCCAGCCGCTCGACCGCGCGCGGGGAGAGGATGAGCACGCCGTGCCCGCCTTCGCCGCCCAGCACCTTCTGCCACGAGAAGGTGGTGACATCGAGCTTCGCCCACGGCAGGTCCTGCGCGAAGGCGCCGGAAGTCGCGTCGGCGAAGGTGAGGCCTTCGCGGCCTTCCGGAATCCAGTCGCCGTTCGGGACGCGGACGCCCGAGGTGGTGCCGTTCCACGTGAAGATCACGTCGTTCGTGAAGTCGACCGTCTCGAGATCGGGAAGCTCGCCGTAGGGCGCCTTCAGCACCGTGGGGTTCAGCTTCAGCTGCTTGGCGGCATCCGTGACCCAACCTTCACCGAAGCTCTCCCACGCGATCGTGGTGACGGGACGGGCACCCAGCATCGACCACATCGCCATCTCGACGGCGCCGGTGTCCGAGGCGGGGACGATCCCGATACGGTAGTCGTCCGGCACGCCCAGCACCTTGCGGGTGAGGTCGATGGCGAGCTTGAGGCGCGCCTTGCCGAGCTTGGCGCGATGCGAGCGGCCGAGCACGTCGAGGTTGAATTTCGCGGGGTCCCAGCCGGGGCGCTTGGCGCAGGGGCCGGAAGAAAACTGGGGGCGTGCGGGCAGGATGCCCGGCTTCGTAACGTCAGTCATGTTCTCTCCTTACAGAGAGCGCGCGCCGCGTTGGGACGGCGTGGCCCGCCGCCGCTCATAGAGATGCGCGGGCAAGAGTCAAATGGCCATTTTGTGGCAAGGCGACCGGATGTTACAGGCGGACACGCAACAAGGGGGAAGTCCGTCATGCGTCTCAGCGATTGTCACAACGTCGCCGATTTCCGCGCACTCGCGCAGAAGCGCCTGCCGTCCCCGATCTTCCACTACATCGACGGCGCAGCCGACGACGAGGTGACGCTGGCGCGCAATACGGCGGCGTTCGCAGACTGCGACCTCGTGCCGCGCGTGCTCGCGGGCGTGGAGACGGTGGACATGTCCACGACGCTGTTCGGCAAGCGCATCGAGATGCCGCTGTTCCTGTCGCCGACGGCGCTGCAACGCCTGTTCCATCACGACGGCGAGCGCGCGGTGGGGCGGGCGGCCGAAAAGTTCGGGACGTTCTTCGGGATTTCCAGCCTTGCGACCGTCAGCCTCGCGGAGATCGGGCGGACGATCTCCACGCCGAAGCTGTTCCAGTTCTATTACCACAAGGACAAGGGCCTCAACCGCGACATGATCCAGGCGGCGAAGGCCGCCGGGTTCGATGCGCTGGCGCTGACGGTGGACACGATCGTCGGCGGCAACCGGGAACGCGATTTCCGCACCGGCTTCACCTCTCCGCCGAAGCTGACGCCGTCGAGCCTGCTCAGCTTCGCGACGCATCCGTCGTGGACATTGAACTACCTGCTGCGCGAGCGCTTCGAGCTTTCGAACCTCAAGGACCACATCAAGCAGGGCAGCAACACGGCCGTGACGGTGAGCGAGTATTTCACCTCGCTGCTCGACCAGACGATGGACTGGAAGGCGGCCGAGGCGATCCGCGCCGAGTGGGGCGGGCCGTTCTGCCTGAAAGGCGTGATGTCCGTGGAGTGCGCGCGGCGGGCGATCGACATCGGGGCAAGCGCCATCATGATCTCGAGCCACGGCGGACGGCAGCTCGACGGCTCACGCGCGCCGTTCGACCAGCTCGCCGAGATCGTCGACGCCGTGGGCGACCGGCTGGAGGTGATCCTCGACGGCGGGGTGCGGCGCGGCACGCACGTGCTGAAGGCGCTGTCGCTCGGCGCGCGGGCGGTTTCGGGCGGGCGGCTCTACCTCTATGCGCTCGCGGCGGCGGGGCAGCCGGGGGTGGAGCGTATCCTCGGCAAGCTGCGCGACGAGATCGAACGCGACATGAAGCTGATGGGCGCGCGCACGCTCGCGGACCTGTCGCGCGAGGACCTGCGCTTCCGTTAGGCGGCGGCAGCGATTTCCCCGGGTTCGTCCCCGACCTGCGCGACAATGCCGCCGCCGCGGCGCTTGGCGATGTAGAGCGCTTCGTCTGCGCGGCTGATGAGCGGTTCGAGATCCTCGGCGCGGTCGTCGGAAACGGCGTAGCCGATGCAGGTGGAGATTCTTGCGACCTCCCCGCCGAGCCGGAACGGTTGACGGATCGCCGCTTCGATGCGGCGCGCGAGCACGGCGGCCTCTTCGGGGTGCTTCATGCCGCACTGGACGACGGCGAACTCGTCGCCGCCGAGCCGCGCCGCCATGTCGGTGTCGCGGATGATGTAGGAGAGCCGCTTGCCGACCGCCGCGAGCAGCGCGTCGCCCACGGGATGCCCGAACTGGTCGTTGACCGCCTTGAACCCGTCGAGATCGAGGCAGTGCACCGCGACGAGCCCGGCGCGCGGGTTGAGCGTCACGTGCTCCTCGAACCATTCGCGCAGGGCAAGGCGGTTCGGAAGGTCGGTGAGCCCGTCGGTGCGCGCCAGATTGCCGAAGGTGATGCGCCTGCTGATCTCCCTCACCGTGAAGCGGTAGCGGTCGAGCAGGCTGCGGATGCCGCCCGCCAGCAGCGCCACCATCATGGCCGCGGTCGCCCAGTAGATCTGCTGCGGCACCGCGAAAGCAGCGACGATACCCGGCACGATGCCGATGACCATGCTGGACACGGCGAGGCGCGGCCTGAGCGCGATCCCGGCGGAAACCCCGGCGCCGTAGCCGACGAGCAGCGTGACAGTGAACAGGTGCACACCGGTTGCAGGCAGCGCGAAGACGCGTGCGCCGAACGCGCCGAGACAGACCGCGAAGGCGAGATAGGTGGCGGCGAAGCGGTGCTCGAGGCGCTGCGCGCGCTCGACGCCGAGGCCGGGATCGAGCGCTTCCTCGCGGCCGCCGAACGCCACGGCGAGGCGGATCAGGCTCGCGAGCGTTCCCGCGGCCACGATGAGGGCGAGCGCCATGTCGCCGGTCTCCCGGACCATCAGGACGCCGCCGGCCACGAAGCCGACGCTCATGATCACCGAAGGGATGAACGCAGCGTAGAGGCTGCGCACGAGGTCCACATAGATGCCGTCGAGCACGGTTTCTGCCCGCGGAAAGAACGCCTGTTTCATACGCTACCCGAACACCCCGCGACTCTTCCTTCGCTCTCTCAGGAGCCGTTGCCTCCGACGTTTCCCCATGCGGATTGAGGCAAGGTTAACGTCATCGTCAAATGCGACGGAGCGAGGCCGACCGTGCACGGCCAAGCGCGGTTGCGGGGCGTGGGCGGGGCGCTAAAAGGAAACGCATGTGGGGCCGCGTTCTTTCCGCCTTGTCGCTGCTTGCCGTCGCGGCCTGTTCGGGCGGGCCTCCGCCGGTTTCCGGGCGGCAGCCGGTCTCGCAGCAGCCGGAGAACGCGGCGGCGTGCTTCGCGCGGCTGGACCGTATCCAGGGCCTCAAGTACCGCAGGCTCGATCCGCATGTCGAAGGCCAGTGCGGCTACGAGAACGCCGTGCTGCTGCTCGACATCGGCGTGCCGGTCGCGGGGCTGAAGGCGGTGTCGTGCCCGGTCGCGGAATCGCTCTACCGCTGGGTGCACGAGGGCGTCCGCCCGGCGGCGCGCGACCATTTCGGCGCCGATGTCGTGCGTATCCAGAGCTACGGCACCTATGCCTGCCGCACGCGCAACAGCCAGCCCGGCGCGCGGCTTTCCGAGCACGCGCGCGCGAACGCGGTCGACATCGCGAGCTTCACGCTTGCAAACGGCCGCACCGTGGCGGTGAAATCCGGCTGGCGCGGGCCGGGCGACGAGCAATCCTTCCTGCGCGCCGCGCACCGCGCGGGCTGTGCGCGGTTCAACATCGTCATCGGTCCGGACGCCGACGCCTACCACCAGGACCACCTGCATCTCGATATGGGCCGCGGTCCATATTGCCGCTGACGCGGGCCGTTTTGGACGCTAGAGACGCGCGCATGGACGACAAGACCAAAGTGACGCACCGCACCTTCCCCTCGGCGGAGGAAGACGCAGCGGTCGCCGAGAAATCGACGCCGATCCCGCAAACCGAGCATCCGAGCTACCGGCTGGCGTTCCAGGACAAGGACTTCCTGCTGCGCGAGGAGCTGCGCCCCGTCCGCTTCCAGCTTGAGCTGCTAAAGCCCGAAATGCTGCTGAAAGAGCACGGAATCGCTTCGACCTTCGTGCTCTACGGTTCGGCGCGCATCCCGTCTCCCGAAACGGCCGACGCGCTCGTTGCCGCGGCACGCACGGGCTGGGAAAAGAAGGTCGCCGAGCGGCTTCGCGCCAAGGCGAAATACTATACCGAGGCCTACAAGCTCGCGTATCTCGTCTCGTCGCTGCCGCGCGAGGACGGCGAGCGCCATTTCGTGATCTGCTCGGGCGGCGGGCCGTCGATCATGGAGGCGGCGAACAAGGGCGCGCACGACGCGGGCGGCGAATCGGTCGCGCTCAACATCGTGCTGGAGCACGAGCAACTGCCGAACCGGTACGTGACCCCGGCGCTTTCGTTCCAGTTCCACTATTTCGCGCTGAGGAAGATGCACTTCCTGATGCGCGCCAAGGCGGTGGCGGCGTTCCCCGGCGGCTTCGGTACACTCGACGAGCTGTTCGAGACGCTCACGCTCATCCAGACGCGCAAGGTGAAGCCGTTCCCGGTGCTGCTGTTCGGGCGCGAATTCTGGCAGCGGATCGTCAACTTCGAGGCGCTCGCTGAGGAAGGCACGATCTCGCGCGACGACCTCTCGCTGTTCCACTTCGTGGAAACGGCCGAGGAAGCATGGCAAATCGTGACGGGATTCTACGAGATTTCTGCTATGGGTGGCCCCTGCTAGGGCGGCGATAGACGAGATCGCCCGGACCGAGGAGGGCGATGGGCGAGGCGCGGGACAGCGCGGCACGCATCGAGGCGCTGGATGTCCTGCGCGGCATCGCCATTCTGGGCATCATGCTGCTCAACATCCGGGGCATGGGCAGTGTCCCCGGCGTCGAATCCGACCCGCGTATCGCCGGCTGGGGCCTCGCCGACCACATCGTCTGGTGGACGCAGCAACTCTTCGTCGAAGGCACGATGCGCGGCCTGCTCTCGCTGCTGTTCGGCGCGGGCTTCGTGATCCTCGCTTCGCGTCCGCGCGACGGCCGGTCCGCGCTTTCGATCTACTACCGCCGCATGGCCGCGCTCATCCTGTTCGGGCTCATCCACGGCTATCTGCTGATGTGGCCGGGCGACATCCTGCTCATCTACGGGATCGCCGGGCTGTTCCTGTTTCCCTTCCGCGAGCTTCCGGCGCGGGCGCTCATCGGCCTCGGCCTCGGCGGCATCGCGGTCATGGTCGCGATCGGCGCCGCCGCAGTCGTCGAGGGCATGAACACGCGCGAGCACGCGGAGGCCGCGATCGCTGCGGGTGCGGGCGAGGAGGACGAGCGCGTCGCCGCGTGGCAGGATTATCTCGCCGCCGTGCAGCCCGACCTAGAAGCCGACGCGCGCTCGCGGGCGGCGCGGCAGGGAAGCCTTGCCGACAACCTCGCCTACAAGATGGCGATCGCCAATGAATGGAACGGCATCAAGGGCCTCAGCTGGTGGTCGCTCGACGCGCTGGCGATGATGCTGCTGGGCGCCGGGCTGTTCAAGGCCGGTTTCCTCGGCGGCGGGCTGCCGCGCGATGTCTATCTGCGGATCGCGCTGGCGGGCTATGCGGTCGGCGTACCGATCAATTTCATCGAGAGCGAGCAGCTTGTCGCGGCGGGTTTCATGGTGCCGATCCCGGTTTCGGAGGTGACTTACCAGATCGGGCGTCTCGCGACGACGCTGGCGCACGTGGGGCTGGTGCTGGCGACCCTCCGGACCGTGCGCGGACGGTGCGTGCTCGGGATCTTCGCGGCGCCCGGGCGCATGGCGCTCTCAACCTATGTCGGCGAGACGCTGATCGCGCAGTGGCTGCTGTTCCCGGGCTTCGCGCTCGGCCTGCACGGCAGGATCTCGATCGCGGAGAGCTGGCTGATCGCGCTCGGCATCGCGGTCGTCCTGACCGCGCTTTGCAGATGGTGGCTCGGGCGGTTCCGGATGGGGCCGCTCGAATGGCTGTGGCGCTGGCTCACCTATGGCCAGCGCCCGGCCTTCAAGCGGATTTAGTGGGTAGCCGCTTCCGCAGGCGCTTCCGCCGGGGCGGCGGCCTGTTCACCGGCTGCCGGTGCGGCGTCCGATGCGGCGGCGTCGGCCGGGGCCTCGGCAGCGGGCGCCTCGGCAACCGCCGGGACGGCCGGCAGCGGCAGCGGGCTGTCGCTCTGCGAATTGAGGTAGGCGAGCAGGTCGGCGCGGTCCTGCGGCTTCGAGATGCCCGCGAAGCTCATCTTGTTGCCCGGGATGTACTTGCGGGGCGATTCGATCCAGTGGCTGAGCTCGTCCCAGCCCCAGTTGCCGCCGTGGCCCTTCACGGCGTCGGAGTAGGCGAAGCTCGCGATATGCGCGACCTTGGCGCCGAGGATGCCGTAGAGGTTCGGGCCCTGACCGGTGGCGCCGCCCTTGGTGATCGTGTGGCAGGCAGCGCACTTCTTGAACTGCGCTTCGCCCTTCGCCGGATTGGCGGTGGCAAGGAACGCGGCGATCGGCTGCGCGGCCTCGGCGCCGGCGCCGCCGGCGTCAGCCTCGACCTCGACGCCCTCGACGATGTAGCCCTTCGTTTCGGAATGGCCGGGCGAATAGACGAAACCGGTCAGGATCGACAGGCCGAGCACCGCGATCGCGGCTGCCAGCACCCAGCCGATAATCTTGTTCCATTCGTAACTGTCCACTGCGCCCTCCGAAGAGCGGGGCCTTTCTCTGAGGCCCCCCGATTCAAAATCGCGCGGAACATAGTTTCAGGAGTCGGGCTTGCCAAGCACCAGATCGCCGCAGGCTGCGCTTGACGCGGGAAGCCTGCGCGCCGCAAAGAGCGCGGCGATGCAGAACTATCCCGAATCCGCCGCGAGGCTCGTTGAAGAGCTTGCGCAAGCCGCTGAAAAGTCGCCGGAAACCGTCGTCGCCTTTCAGGGCGCGCCCGGCGCCTATTCGCATCAGGCCGCGCGCGAGATGGCGGCCGGTGCGCCGACGCTGCCGTGCCTTTCGTTCGCCGACGCCATCGACGCGGTGCGCGAGGGGCGCGCCGGGCGCGCCATCATCCCGATCGAGAACTCGCTGCACGGGCGCGTCGCCGACATCCACTTCCTGCTGCCGGAGTCGGGCCTCTGGATCGTCGCCGAGCATTTCGTGCGCGTCCGCCATTCGCTGCTCGCGGTGCCGGGCGCGGCGCTTTCGGACGTGAAAGTCGCGATCAGCCACCCGCAGGCGCTCGGCCAGTGCCGGAAGCGCCTTCGCGAATGGGGCATCAGCCCGGTCGCCTCGTTCGACACCGCCGCGTCCGCCGCGAAGGTCGCTGACGACGGCGACAGGACGGTCGCCGCGGTGGCCTCGCAGCTCGCCGGGCAGCTCTACGGCCTCACGCCGCTTGCCGAGGGCATCGAGGACGCGGCGCACAACACCACGCGTTTCGTCGCGCTGGCGCGCGAGCCGATGATGCCGGAAGCGGGGGTGCCCGCCATGACCTCGCTGCTGTTCGAGGTGCGCTCGGTTCCCGCCGCGCTCTACAAGGCGCTCGGCGGCTTCGCCACCAACGGCGTCAACCTCACCAAGCTCGAAAGCTACATGCGGGACGGCCAGTTCCAGGCCGCTGAGTTCTACGTGGACATCGAGGGGCGGCCCGACGACCCGAACGTCGAACGCGCGCTCGACGAGCTTCGCTACCATACCAAGTGGGTGCGGATGCTCGGCACCTATCCGCAGGCGCGGGCGCGGTAGACGCCTCCCTAGACGCCAAGGTCGGCTGCAAGCGCCTTCCCGAGTTCCTCGGGAAGCGGGTAGGCCTGCTGCGGCATGTACTGCGTCATCAGCACGACGCTGAGCCTCTGCGCCGGGAGCACCGAGGCGAGCGTGCCCGCCGCGCCACCCCAGCCGTAGCTGCCGGGGATGAGGCCCTGCCCCGGCGCGATCACCACGCGCCCGCCCGCGCCGTAGCCCTGATTGCCTTCATAGAAGACGCCCGCGGGGAGCAGGTTCGAAACGGCGAGCTTCGCCGCTTCGGGCGAGATGATCTGCGCGCCGGCATGGCGGCCGCCGTTCGCGACCATGCGCATGAAGCGCATGTAGTCGTCCGCGGTGGAGGCGAGACCGCCGCCGCCCGCCGGAAAGCTTGCCGGAACGGCGTATTCGGTCTTGGGCGGCGCGTCGATCGGCACCAGATTGTTGCTTTGTAGCAGATAGTTGGTAGCGAGCCGGTCCATCGACGCGGCGGGCACGGCGAACCCGGTGTCGTGCATGGCGAGCGGCGTCAGCAGGCGTTCCTGCAAGACGGCCTCGAACGACTTGCCAGCCACCTTTTCGATGACGGCGCCGAGCACGTCGAGCGCGATGCTGTAGTGCCAGGTCGTTCCCGGATCGGCGACAAGCGGCAGTTCGGCGACGGCGCTCGCGAAGGCTTGCAGGCTGCTCGGCGATCTGCCGTCGCCCGGCTCGCGCCCGACCGTTCGCATCCCGGGCATCAGGCCGAAGCGGCGATAGGCCTTGCCGACGGCGTTCGGCATGAAGTGGTAAGTGAACCCGGCCGTATGCGTCAGCAGGTGGCGGACCGTGATCGGCCCGCTCGCGGCGCGCGCCTCAAGGCTGTTCGCCGGGTCGATCGCGACCTTCATGGCCTTGAAGGCGGGGAGGATGTCGGCGATCGGCTGATCGAGGCCGAGCGCGCCCTCGCTGATCATCTGTGCGGCGAGCACGCCCGTCACCGGCTTCGTCATCGAATAGATACGCCAGATGCTCTTCGCGTCGACCGGCGTCTCGCGTTGCAGGCCGAGTGTTCCTGCGTGCGTATAGAACGCAGGCGCGTCGCCGTTGCCGACCCCGATGATCATGCCTGCCACCTTGCGCTCCGCCACGTAGCGCTCGGCAAGCGCCTTCAGCGCCGTCCAGTTGTGCGCGGGCGCGGCAGCGGGTGCAGCGGTTCCCGGCGTCGCGGCGCAGGCCGGAAGCAGCGCAAGACCGCCGAAAGCGGCGATTCCACCGAGAAGGCTGCGGCGGTCCAAGCTGGGTTGCAGTGTCATGGGCGGCGATTCCCCTGTTGGCTACGTGGCTTATAAATGCCACATGAGTGGCATGGAAAAACAGGACGTCAACGGCGGAGCGGCATGAAAGTCATCGCAGTCTTCAGCCTCAAGGGCGGCGTCGGCAAGACGTCCGTGGCTGTCAATCTCGCGCATCTCCTTGCAACGCAGGCCAAGCGGCGCACGCTGCTGTGGGACCTCGACGCGCAGGGCGCCGCGTCCGACCTGTTGCAGGTGGAACCCGGCAGGAAGGCCCGCAAGCTGTTCTCCGGAAGCGGCGGCGGCGACATCGAGGCCTATATCGTTCCCAGCAAGTGGCCGGGCCTCGACGTGCTCGCGGCGGACGAATCGCTGCGCAAGCTCGATGTCCAGCTCGTCGAATCGCAGCGGGCGAAGCTGCTGGCGAAGCGGCTCGCGGCGGTCGCGGACGAGTACGACCGTGTCGTGCTCGATTGCCCGCCGGGCTTCGGCCTCCTTGCCGACCAGATCTTCCGGGCGGCGGACCTCATCGTCGAGCCGATGACGATGTCGCCGCTCTCCGCCCGCACCAACGAGCAGCTTGCCGCGCATCTGGCGCAGCGCCACAAGGGTCAGCCGCCGGTGATCCCGGTGTTCACGATGGTGGACAAGCGCCGCGCGCTGCACCGCGAGACGCTGGAGGCTTGCCCCGACGTTCACGCGATTCCCTATTCGAGCAAGGTCGAGGACATGGCGGTCTACTGCCTGCCGATCGCCGAGATCGCGCCCGAGGCCCCGGAAACCGCCGAGTTCTCGCGGCTGGTGACGGCGGTGGAACGCAAGCTCACCCGGCCGACGCGGCCGCGAAAGGCCTGACCGCCGCGCAATGCCCACCATAGAGATTGCGGACGGGCCGCTGAAGGGATGGCGCCGCTGGCGTGAAATGGACGAGGACGGGTTCCAGTGCCTCGTCGGGCCAGTCTATTTCCGGGATCGCGCGGACGGCAGCGTCGAGTGCCGCTCGCCGACCGAAGCCAGGCACCGTAACAACCAGGGGCGTCTTCACGGCGGCTACGTGATGTCGTTCATCGACATGGCGCTGTTCGCGATCGCCGCTCCCGCGCTCACGGCGCACCGCGCGGTCACGCTGACCTGCAACACGGAGTTCCTCGGCGCGGGCGTGCCGGGCGAGGATATATACGCGACGGGCGAGATCACGCGGGAGACCGGCAAGCTTCTCTTCCTGCGCGGTCTCGTGACGCAGGACGGCCCGATCGCCTCGTTTTCCGGCGTGCTGAGGAAAGTGACGCCGCGTTGAGCGTCGTCGAGGCGTACCGCGCGCTCATTGCGGCGAACGAACTGAAGGCCGACCCGGATCAGGCCGCGGCGGCCCAGCGGCTCGGGCGGTTGGAAGCGGAGCTTCGCGCAGGCAGGCCAAAGGGCGGGCTGCTCTCCCGTCTGTTCGGCAAGGCGGAGGCCGTGCCGCCGCGCGGCGTCTACATGTGGGGCGCGGTCGGGCGCGGCAAGTCGATGCTGATGGACCTCTTCTACGAGGCCGCGCCCGCCATTCCGAAGCGCCGCGTGCATTTCCACGCCTTCATGCTGGAGGTCCATGCCGCATTGCACACATGGCGCGAGCAGAACGTCGACGACCCGATCCTGCGCGTTGCCGACGACATCGCGAAGGGCGTGCGCCTGCTCGCCTTCGACGAGCTTCAGGTGACGAACGTCGCCGACGCCATGATCCTGTCGCGGCTGTTCACGGCGATCCTCGAGCGCGGCGTCACCGTGGTCGCGACCTCGAACCGGCCGCCGCGCGACCTCTACAAGAACGGCCTCAGCCGCGAGCTGTTCGTGCCCTTCATCGACCTCATCGAGCGCGAGCTGGACGTCGTCGGCCTCAACGGCCCGACCGACTATCGTCTGGATCGGCTGGCCGGGATGCCGACCTACTACGTGCCGAACGGCGCGGAGGCGACCGCCGCGCTCTCCGAGGCCTTTTTCCGCCTCACCGACTACCCGCCCGAGGACCGCGCGCACGTGCCGGCCGAGACGATCGAGGTGGGCGGCGGGCGCACGCTGTTCGTGCCCAAGTCGCTGAAGGGCGTCGCCGTCTTCTCGTTCAGGCGGCTGTGCGGGGAGGCGCGGGGCGCGGCGGACTACCTCGCCGTTGCGCAGCGCTATCACACGGTCATCATCGTCGGCGTGCCGAAGATGGAGCCGGAGAAGCGCAACGAGGCGACGCGCTTCGTGGCGCTGATCGACGCCTTGTACGAGTATCGCGTCAAGTTGCTGATGGCGGCGGACGCCCCGCCCGCCGAGCTTTACCCGGCAGGCGACTACGCCTTCGAGTTCGAGCGCACCGTCTCGCGCCTGATGGAGATGCAGTCGGCGGACTACATGGCGGAAGGCCACGGCGTTCGCACGGCCTGACGGGCCCGGTCATTTGCTGCATCGCACACTGTGATCCGGAAATTGCACCGTGGAGATTTTTACGGACGGTTGCAGCCGCGCGAATCAGGGGCTATCGGGATCGCGTTTTCGCCGGTCGTCCGGCTGGCGTTTCACGCATCGCCCTCAGTGAGAGAGACCCATGGCACGCAATAAAATTGCTCTGATCGGCGCCGGGATGATCGGCGGCACGCTCGCACATCTCGTCGGAATGAAGGAACTGGGCGATGTCGTCCTGTTCGATATCGCGGAGGGTATGCCGAAGGGCAAGGCGCTCGATCTCGCGCAGTCCGCCCCGGTCGAGGGCTTCGACGCGCGCCTCAAGGGCACCAGCGACTATGCCGACATCGCGGGCGCGGACGTCTGCATCGTCACCGCCGGCGTGCCGCGCAAGCCCGGCATGAGCCGCGACGACCTGCTCGGCATCAATCTCAAGGTGATGAAGGCGGTGGGCGAGGGCATCAAGGCGCACGCGCCGAACGCCTTCGTGATCTGCATCACCAATCCGCTCGATGCGATGGTCTGGGCGCTGCGCGAGTTCTCGGGCCTCCCGGCGAACAAGGTCGTCGGCATGGCGGGCGTGCTCGATTCGGCGCGCTTCCGCCACTTCCTCGCAGAAGAATTCAACGTCTCGGTCGAGGACGTCACCGCCTTCGTGCTCGGCGGCCACGGCGACACGATGGTGCCGGTGGTCGAATATTCGACCGTCGCGGGCATCCCGGTGCCGGACCTCATCAAGATGGGCTGGTCCACGCAGGAGAAGATCGACGCGATCGTGGCCCGCACCCGTTCGGGCGGCGGCGAGATCGTCGGCCTGCTCGGCAACGGTTCGGCCTACTACGCCCCCGCGTCCTCGGCGATCGCGATGGCCGACTCCTACCTCAAGGACAAGCGGCGGCTCCTCCCGTGCGCGGCGTTCCTCTCGGGCGAGTACGGCGTCAAGGACCTGTACGTCGGCGTGCCGATCATCATCGGCGCGAACGGCGTCGAGAAGATCGTCGAGATCGAGCTGAACGCCGAGGCGAAGGCCAACTTCGACAAGTCGGTGAACGCGGTGAAGGAATTGATGGACGCCTGCCGCAACCTCGATGGCTCGCTGAAGTAAGGAGCGCACATGAACATCCACGAGTATCAGGCCAAGCAACTGCTGGCCAAGTTCGGCGCGCCGATTTCCGCGGGTTTCCCGGCTTTCACGGCCGACGAGGCCGAAGCGGCGGCGAAGCAGCTTCCCGGACCCGTCTATGTCGTGAAGTCGCAGATCCACGCGGGCGGGCGCGGCAAGGGCCGTTTCAACGGTCTCGGCGCGGACGCCAAGGGCGGCGTGCGCGTCGTGAAGTCGGTCGAAGAGGTGAAGACGAACGCCGCCGAGATGCTGGGCCGCGTGCTGGTGACGCACCAGACGGGCGAAGCGGGCAAGCAGGTGAACCGCCTCTACATCGAGGCGGGCGCGCCGATCGCCAAGGAATACTACCTCTCGCTGCTCGTGGACCGCGCTGTCGGCCGCGTCGCCTTCGTGGTCTCCACCGAAGGCGGCATGGACATCGAGGAGGTGGCCGAGCACACGCCCGAGAAGATCCACACCATCCGCATCGACCCGGCCTCGGGCTTCATGCCGCACCACGGCCGCGGCGTCGCGGCGGCGCTGAAGCTGGAGGGCGATCTCGCCAAGCAGGCGGCGAAGCTCGCGCAGCAGCTCTACACGGCGTTCAAGGCGACCGACGCCTCGCTGCTCGAGATCAACCCGCTCGTCGAGACGACGGACGGCAAGCTGCTCGTGCTCGACGCCAAGATGGGCTTCGACGGCAACGCGCTGTTCCGCCACCCGGACATCCTCGAACTGCGCGACCTCACGGAAGAGGACGCGATGGAGATCGAGGCCTCGAAGTACGACCTCGCCTACGTGAAGCTCGACGGCAACATCGGCTGCATGGTGAACGGCGCGGGCCTCGCCATGGCGACGATGGACATCATCAAGCTGAACGGCGCCGAGCCCGCCAACTTCCTCGACGTCGGCGGCGGCGCCACCAAGGAGAAGGTGACGGCGGCGTTCAAGATCATCCTCAACGATCCGGCGGTGGAGGGCATCCTCGTCAACATCTTCGGCGGCATCATGCGCTGCGACATCATCGCGGAAGGCATCGTCGCGGCGGCGCGCGAGGTGAACCTGTCGGTTCCGCTCGTCGTTCGCCTTGAAGGCACGAATGTCGAGCTCGGCAAGCAGATCCTCGGCGACAGCGGCCTGCCGATCGTTTCGGCGGACAACCTCGGCGACGCCGCCAAGAAGATCGTGGCGCAAGTGAAGAAGGCGGCCTGACCCCATGAGCATTCTCATCAACAAGAACACCAAGGTTCTGTGTCAGGGCCTCACCGGCGCGACGGCGACGTTCCACACCGAGGCCGCCATCGCCTACGGCACCAAGATGGTCGGCGGCGTGGTGCCGGGCAAGGGCGGGCAGGAGCATCTCGGCCTCCCCGTGTTCGGCACGATGCGCGAGGCGATGGACGCGACGAAGGCGGACGCCAGCGTCGTCTACGTGCCGCCGGCGTTCGCGGCGGACTCGATCCTCGAGGCGATCGAGGCGGAAGTGCCGCTCATCATCTGCATCACCGAAGGCATCCCGGTGCTCGACATGGTGCCTGTGAAGCGCGCGCTCTCGGGCTCGAAGTCGCGGCTGATCGGTCCGAACTGCCCCGGCGTGCTGACGCCGGACGAGTGCAAGATCGGCATCATGCCGGGCTCCATCTTCAAGAAGGGCTCGGTCGGCGTCGTCTCGCGCTCCGGCACGCTCACCTATGAAGCGGTGCACCAGACGACGGCGGTCGGCCTCGGCCAGACGAGCGCGGTCGGCATCGGCGGCGATCCGGTGAACGGCACCAACTTCATCGACGTGCTGGACCTGTTCCTGAACGACCCCGACACCAAGTCCATCATCATGATCGGCGAGATCGGCGGCTCGGCCGAGGAAGACGCGGCCGAGTTCCTGAAATCGCACCCGATCAAGAAGCCGATGGTGGGCTTCATCGCGGGCCGCACTGCTCCCAAGGGCCGCACGATGGGCCACGCCGGCGCCATCGTTTCGGGCGGCAAGGGCGGCGCCGAGGACAAGATCAGGGCGATGGAGGCGGCGGGTATCGTCGTCTCGCCGAGCCCGTCCGAACTCGGCACCACGCTCGCCAAGGTGCTCGGCGCGTAAGCATCGCGGAATTGTCAAGTTTTTAGGTGCTTTTTAGGATGGTCCTGCGTAGGGAGGCGCGCAGGACCCTCCGTATGCCAGGAATGACAGGAACCATGGGTTTCGAAGGCCAGCCTCCCTCCGCTCTCGAAGGCGTCAGCGCCTCGTTCGTTGAATCGCTTTATCGCCGATATTCGGCCGATCCGGCTTCCGTCGATCCGGAATGGCAGCGCCACTTCGCGGGGTTGGAGCAGGTCGCGTCCGGCCCCTCGTGGCAGCGGAAGAACTGGCCTGTCGCCGCGACAGACGACCTGACGGCGGCGCTCGACCCGATGCAGATGACGCCGGAGCCGAAGGCGCCCGCGAAGACGGGCGCCGCGCCGGCCCCGTCGGCGGAAGCCGTCCGGCAGGCGGCCGACGACGCGATCCGCGCCATGACGCTGATCCGCACCTACCGCGTGCGCGGCCACCTCGCGGCGCAGCTCGATCCGCTCGGCCTTGCCGATCGCCCGTTCCCGGAGGAGCTGACGCCGGAATATCACGGTTTCTCCGGCGCCGATCTCGGGCGCACCGTGTATCTCGGCGGCGTGCTCGGCCTCGAGGAGGCCACCGTCGAAAGCGTCGTTGCAATCCTGAAGCGCAACTACTGCGGGCATGTCGGCATCGAGTACATGCACATCAACGATCTCGATGAGCGCCGTTTCCTTCAGGAGCGCATCGAGGGCCGCGACGCCGAGATTCACTTCACGAACGAAGGCAAGAAAGCGATCCTCAACAAGATCATCGAAGCCGAACAGTTCGAAAGCTTCCTCGGCCGCAAATACGTCGGCACCAAGCGCTTCGGCCTCGACGGCGGCGAGGCGATGGCGCCTGCACTCGAAAGCGTCATCAAGTACGCGGGCGCGGGCGGCGTGAAGGAAATCGTCATCGGCATGGCGCACCGCGGGCGTCTCAACGTGCTCGCGAACGTCATGCAGAAGCCGTTCCAGGCGATCTTCCACGAATTCGCGGGCGGCTCCTCGAACCCCGACGATGTCGGCGGCTCGGGCGACGTGAAATATCACCTCGGCACCTCGACGGACCGCGACTTCGACGGCAACACCGTCCACCTGTCGCTGACCCCGAACCCCTCGCACCTCGAAGCGGTGAACCCCGTGGTGCTCGGCAAGGTGCGCGCGGCGCAGACCCTGCGCGGCGACATGGAGCGCGACGAGGTGCTGCCGCTGCTGCTGCACGGCGACGCCGCGTTCGCGGGGCAGGGCATCGTCGCCGAATGCCTCGGCTTCTCGGGGCTGGACGGCTACAACACCGGCGGCACGATCCACTTCATCATCAACAACCAGATCGGCTTCACCACGAGCCCGCAGTTCGCGCGCTCCTCGCCCTATCCGTCGGACGTGGCGCGCACCGTGCAGGCGCCGATCTTCCACGTGAACGGCGACGATCCCGAAGCCGTCACCTTCGCCACCAAGGTCGCCACCGAGTTCCGCCAGAAGTTCAATCGCGATGTCGTGATCGACATGTGGTGCTACCGCCGCTTCGGCCACAACGAGGGCGACGAGCCGAGCTTCACGCAGCCGCTGATGTACAAGGTCATCAAGGGCAAGCCGAAGGTCAGCGAGGTCTACGGCGCGCGGCTGATCGAGGAAGGGGTCGTCGACACGGCGTGGGTCGACGCGGCGACGAAGACCTATGTCGACCGGCTCGACAAGGATTTCGAGGCGGCGCCGTCCTACCGGCCCAACAAGGCGGACTGGTTCGAGGGGCGCTGGGAAGGCCTCGGCCGTCCGGCCGATCCTGAATCGGCGCGCCGCGCGGCGGAGACCGGCGTACCGCGCACCCGCATCGACGAGGTCGCGAAGCTGCTGACGACCGTTCCGAACGGCTTTTCCATCCACCCGACGCTGAAACGCGTCGTCGCAGCGCGCGGCGAGGCGATCACGGGCGGCGAGGGCATCGACTGGGCGACCGCCGAAGCGCTCGCGTTCGGCACGCTGCTTCAGGACGGCTACGGCGTGCGTCTCTCGGGGCAGGATTCCGGGCGCGGCACGTTCAGCCAGCGCCACGCGGTCTGGGTCGACCAGAAGACGGGCGCCAAGTTCGTTCCGCTCCAGCAGAGCCAGCAGGCGAACGCCTATTTCAAGGTCTACGATCTGCCGCTCAGCGAGTTCGGCGTGCTCGGCTTCGAATACGGCTACGCGCTCACCGACCCCAAGACGCTCGTGCTGTGGGAAGCCCAGTTCGGCGACTTCGCGAACGGCGCGCAGGTCATCATCGACCAGTTCATCGCGAGCGGAGAGATCAAGTGGCTGCGGGCGAACGGCCTCGTCATGCTGCTGCCGCACGGCTACGAAGGGCAGGGACCGGAGCACTCGTCGGCGCGCCTCGAGCGCTACCTCCAGCTCTGCGCCGAAGACAACATGCAGGTCTGCAACATCACGACGCCTGCGAACTACTACCACGTGCTGCGCCGCCAGATGCTGCGCCCGTTCCGGAAGCCGCTCATCATCATGACGCCGAAGTCCCTGCTCCGGCACAAGTCGGCGGTCTCGACGATCGACGAGTTCATCGGCGATTCCCACTTCATGCGGATCAAGTCGGACACGAACCCGCCGGCGGACGACAAGGTGAAGCGGCTCGTGCTCTGCTCGGGCAAGGTGTTCTACGATCTCGCCGAAGCGCGCGACGCGGCGGGCGACAAGACCACCAGCATCGTCCGCATCGAGCAGCTCTACCCGTTCCCGCGCGAAGCGCTCGTCGCGCGCCTCAAACGCATGAAGACCCTGAAAGAGGTCGTCTGGGCGCAGGAGGAGCCAAAGAACGCCGGAAGCTGGCACTTCGTCCGCTACTATCTCGAAAAGGCGCTGGCCGAGGCCGGGATCGACATCCGTCCCGTCTACGCGGGCCGCAAGGTGGCCGCGGCAACCGCGACGGGCCTTGCCAAGCGTCATGCCGCCGAACAGAAAAAGCTCGTGGCGCAGGCGCTCGGCCACGACAGCGAAGGTTGAGGAGAGATCATGGCTATCGACGTCGTTATCCCCGCGCTCGGTGAATCGATCACCGAGGCCACCGTCGGCGAATGGCTGAAGAAGCCGGGCGATGCCGTGAAGGCGGATGAGCCGATCGTCAGCCTCGAGACCGACAAGGTCGCGGTCGAGGTTCCGGCGCCCGCCGCGGGCGTCCTCTCCGAACAGCTCGCCGCCGTGGGCGACACGGTGAACGTCGGCGCCGTCATCGCGCGTCTCGAAGCCGGCGGCGCCGCTGCGGCGCCTGCGAAGGCCGCGGCTCCGAAAGCTGCTGCGCCGGCCAAGGCGGCGGCACCAGCGGAGTCCAAGCAGTCACCCGCCGTCACCGTCGCGCTTGCGGAAACCGGCGTCGATCCGGCGAACGTGCAGGGCACGGGCAAGGACGGGCGTCTCACCAAGGCCGACGTGCGCGGCGCTGCCACGGCCCCGGCGCCCGCCGCGGCGGCTCCGGCCGCCGCCGGGCGTCAGGAGGAGCGCGTGCGCATGACGCGCCTGCGCCAGACCATCGCCCGCCGCCTCAAGGAAGCGCAGAACACCGCCGCGATGCTCACCACCTTCAACGACGTCGACATGACGGCGGTGATGGAGGCGCGCGACCGCTACAAGGACCTGTTCGAGAAGAAGCACGGCGTCCGCCTCGGCTTCATGAGCTTCTTCACCAAGGCCTGCTGCCTTGCGCTGAAGGACGTGCCGTCCGTCAACGCCGCCATCGAGGGCGACGAAATCGTCTACCGCAACTACGCCGACATCGGCGTCGCGGTCAGCTCGCCGGGCGGCCTCGTCGTGCCGATCCTGCGCAATGCCGACACGCTCTCCTTCGCGGAAACCGAGAAGGCGATCGGCGATTTCGGCCGCCGCGCGCGCGACGGACAGCTCAAGATCGAGGAATTGCAGGGCGGCACCTTCACCATCTCGAACGGCGGCGTATTCGGCTCGCTGCTGTCGACGCCGATCCTCAACCCGCCGCAGTCGGGCGTGCTCGGAATGCACCGCATCGAGGAGCGCCCCGTGGTGCGGGACGGCCAGATCGTCGTGCGCCCGATGATGTACCTCGCGCTCAGCTACGATCACCGCCTGATCGACGGCCGCGAGGCGGTGACATTCCTCGTCCGCGTCAAGGAAGCGCTGGAAGACCCGACCCGGCTGGTGCTCGACCTCTAAAGGTCTTCGTCCACGTTGACGTCCACGCCCGGGCGCGCCTTTTCGGCGCCGCCGAGGAAGCCCGTGCGCGGCGCGGCGAGTCTCGGGCGTTCGAGCCATGAGCTGTGGAAGTTGAAGGCGACGGCGAGGCGCCGCTGCTCGTCGTCGTGCATTTCGGTGCGGTACGAGAGCCACGAGGGCCACAGCAGCAGCTCGCCCTCGGAAGGCGCGTAGCGGAAGCTGCGCCGCGCCACGTTGTCGGTCTGGATGCCGCCGCCGATGTCCTCGAAGACGATGGCGTCGCCTTCGGCCGCCATTGCGAAATAGCGCCCTGACCAGTTCCAGCCCTCGGCGGCGTGGTCGGTGAGCGCCTGCGGCTGGAAACGCGTCGTGAGGATCGCGTGCCCCTCCATCCGCCATTGTTTCGGCGCGGGCTGCGCTTCGGACTGCCGCCATGCCGCCGTCGCCTGCGAGGCGCACGCCGCCGCCCACGCCGTCAGCATCCGTGTCGCGCGGTCGGGCCATGCGGGGAGGTCGCTCCGCGCGCGCATCCGTTTCCGGTCGGAGCGGTTGCCGACGACGGCGCAGATCTCGTCGCGCCAGTACTCGGCTTCCTCCCAGCGGAAGACGAGCAGCGGCGCCGCGAACAGGTTCACCTGGCTCGCGGCACCTTGCGTCGGCGCGCGCTGCATGAATTCGATACGAGTCAAGAGTCTGGCCCGGTTCCTTGCTTCTCAAGCCTCCGCCGCTGGGATAAGACCGGTCGGCGAAGATTCCCTCCCACATAGACGGACAAGATTGAAGATGGCTGAACAGTTCGACGTGATCGTGATCGGCGCGGGCCCCGGCGGCTATGTCGCCGCCATTCGGGCCGCGCAGAACGGGCTCAAGGTGGCCTGCGTCGAAAGCCGCGAGACGCTCGGCGGCACCTGCCTCAACGTCGGCTGCATCCCCTCGAAGGCGCTCCTGCACGCCTCCGAGCTTTACGCCCACGCGGCGGACGGCAGCCTCGCGAAGTTCGGTGTCGAGACCGCGGGCGTGAAGCTGAACCTGAAGGCGATGCTGGACGAGAAGCTCGCGGCGGTGAAGGGGCTGACGGACGGCATCGCCTTCCTGTTCAAGAAGAACAAGGTGACGTGGCTGAAGGGCCGCGCGCGCTTCACCGGCAAGGCCAGCATCGACGTGGGCGGCGAGGTCTACACGGCGAAGTCGATCGTCATCGCCACGGGCTCGTCGGTCACGCCGCTGCCGGGCGTCGAGATCGACCAGAAGGTCGTCATCGACTCCACAGGCGCGCTGTCGCTGCCGAAGGTGCCGAAGCACCTCGTCGTCATCGGCGGCGGCGTCATCGGCCTTGAGCTGGGCTCGGTCTGGATGCGCCTCGGCGCCAAGGTCACGGTCGTCGAGTATCTCGACCAGATCCTCCCCGGCATGGACGGCGACGTCCGCAAGGAGATGGCGCGCCTGCTCAAGAAGCAGGGCATGGAATTCCGCACCGCCACCAAGGTCACGGGCGTCAAGGTCGCCAAGGGCAAGGCCGCGGTGACGGTGGAGCCCGCAGCGGGCGGCGCGGCCGAAACGCTGGAGGCGGACGCGGTGCTCGTGTCCATCGGCCGCCGCCCGAACACCGAGGGCCTCGATCTCGACAAGGCGGGCGTTCAGCTCAACGCGCGCGGCCAGATCGAGGTCGGCCACCGGTTCGAGACCGGCGTGGAGGGCATTTACGCGATCGGCGACGTGACGCCGGGGCCGATGCTTGCGCACAAGGCGGAGGACGAGGGCGTCGCGGTGGCGGATTTCCTCGCTGGCCGCGTCGGCTACGTGAACCACGACGTGATCCCGGCGGTCGTCTACACGATGCCGGAGGCGGCGAGCGTGGGCAAGACCGAGGACGAGCTGAAGGCCGCGGGCATCGAGGTCAAGGTCGGCAAGTTCCCGTTCCTCGCCAACAGCCGCGCCAAGACCAACCGCGACACCGACGGCTTCGTGAAGGTGATCGCCGACGCGGCCACAGACCGCGTGCTCGGCGTCCACATCGTCGGCAGCCTTGCGGGCACGATGATCGCGCAGGCGGCGCAGGCGATGGAGTTCGGGGCCTCGAGCGAGGACATCGCGCTCACCTGCCACGCGCATCCGACACATTCCGAAGCGCTCAAGGAAGCCGCGATGGCCGTGGAGGGCAAGCCCATCCACGCCTGATCGCGGCCGCTTCCCGATGTGCGTCCCTCGACTTCGCTCGGGATGATGCACGTATTTACAGGGTATAAAGGCCCTTCATCCCGAACGAAGTCGAGGGACGCACCCGTCAATGTCGCGCGGATGACCGCGCGCTGCGTCAGCGCAGTGAAAGCGACGGCTGCTTGCGGTCGTCGCGCCGCGTGTCCGCGACGTTGCGCCACGCGTCCTTGCGGCGTTCGGCAAGGCAGATCGAATGCTCGACGCTGCCTCGCGGCTCGCTCCGGCAGCTTTGCCGGGCGGTTTCGTCGATGCGGGTGTGAATGCGCGGGTCGGCGAGATGCGCCGTCTTGTCCTTGGCGGCGGCCTCGGCCGGGAAACCGGTGAGCAGGAAAGCTGCGACCACCGGTACCAGCATCACCGTGCCCACGGTTATGCGAAGAGACTGGCTCACGTCCTCTGTCCTCGTATACTCTTCCCCAGCCCCTCGCGGCACCATCGCCGCAGCGCGGCCCCTACACCGGACCGGCCCCGGAATATTGTACGGATTCGACAAACATCTTCCGAATGTCGACGAAATCGGCCGCGCTGTTGCACGGAGCACACGCGCCTTGACTTGATTGATCATTCAATCAAGTATTCGCCGCATGAACGCGCGCCGGGATACGCGAACCACCATCGTCCTCGCGGCGATGGAGCTGTTCTGGGAAAAGGGCTACGCCTCGACCTCGGTGGCGGACATCCTCTCGCGCAGTCAGGTCAACAGCGGCAGCCTCTACCACTGTTTCCCCGGCAAGCAGGACGTGCTGATCGCCGTGCTGGAGATGTACCGCGACGGCATCGGCGAGATGCTGCTGGCGCCCGCGTGGGCCGGCGTCGCCGATCCCGTCGAGCGCGTCTTCGCGCTGCTCGCGCGCTATCGCCGCATGATCGTCGACACCGAATGCACATACGGCTGCCCGATCGGCAGCATCGCGCTCGAGCTCCACGAGCCCGATCCGCCGGTGCGCGAACTGCTCGCCGCCAACTTCACGGGCTGGGTGGATGCGATCGAGCGTTGCCTCGCGGAAGCCGGGGACCGGCTGCCGCCCGCGACCGACCGCCGCGCGCTCGCCGAGTTCGTGCTGACCGCGATGGAGGGCGGCGTCATGCAGGCGCGCACCCACCGCGATGTCGGCTATTTCGATCGCACGATCGCCCAGCTTCGTGCCTATTTCGACATGCTCATGGAGCGGGAGACGGCCTGACGATTTCAGTGTTGCGTGGCTTTTCGGGAAGACGGCAACAGGGGAGGAAGGCATGGAAAACGTCAATCTGGTCGCGGTGCTGCTGTGCGGCGTCGCTTCGCTCGTGCTCGGCGCCGTCTGGTATGCGCCGCAGGTGTTCGGCAAGGCGTGGCAGGCGGGCACGGGCCTCACCGACGCGCAGCTGCAATCGGGCAACATGCCGCTGATCTTCGGCGGCGCGTTCGTGCTGAGCCTGATCGCGGCCTGCGTGTTCGCGATGTTCCTCGGCCGCGGCGCCGAACTCGGCTTCGCGGTCGGTGTCGGGTTCAGCGCCGGGCTGTGCTGGGTCGCCGCGTCCTACGGCATCAACTATCTGTTCGAGCGGAGGAGCCTGAAGCACTGGCTGATCAACGGCGGCTATCACACCGTCCAGTTCACGCTGTTCGGGCTGATCATCAGCCTATTGAAGTAGCCACTTCAGCCACGCCGGCGGCGGCGTTTTCGCCGCTGCCGGTGCGCCGCGCAGCCCGGCGCAGGCGATGCAGCGCGCCTGCATCGAGGGGCCCGAGGCGATCGCGGTGGTTTCCGCGAGCATCGACAGGTTGCGAAGCTGCTGCACGCGCGCCAGCCGGGTGAGCGCATCGGGCGGCGCGGTCTCGCCCTTGTCGCTGCTGAACAGGCTGTTCAGCAGTTGCAGCGGTAGCGGCGGGGCGACCTCGACGTCCACGGTGCGGACCTTGTCCGGCTGGAGCCCCGCGCGTTTCGCGGCGGCGGCGACGGCGGCGTCGAGACCGCCGAAGTGGTCGATGAGCTTCAACTGCCGGGCCGTGCCGCCGTCCCACACGCGGCCCTGTCCGATCTCGTTGACGCGCTCGACGGAGAGCTTCCGCGCCGCGCCGACGATCCGCAGGAAGCGCGCGTACATGTCCTCCACCGAGGCTTGCAGCAGCGCGCCGACTTCGGGCGTGATGCCGTCGAGCACGTCGGGCGCGCCGGAGAAGGGCGTGCTCTTCACGCCGTCGGCGTTGATGCCGAGTTCGGCGAGCGTGCGCTGGAAGGTCGGGATGATCGCGAACACGCCGATCGAGCCGGTGATCGTGGAGGGCTGCGCATAGATCTCGTCGGCGGCCGTTGCGATCCAGTAGCCGCCGCTTGCCGCGACCGTGCCGAACGAGGCGACCACGGGCAGGCCCTGCGACTTCGCGGTCATCAGCGCCTCACGCACCTGCTCCGATGCCGTGACCGAGCCGCCGGGCGAGTCGATCCGCACGACGAGCGCCTTGATGTGGTCATCGGCAAGCGCCTCGTCGATGAGGCTCGCGATGGTCTGCCCGCCCGCCGTGCCCGCGGGGGCCTCGCCGTCGACGATCTCGCCCGAGACATAGACGATGCCGACGGCATCACCGCCGCCGATGCGCCGCGCGCCGCTGTGCGCGTAGTGATAGTCGGCGAGCGCGATGCCGTTGAAGCCGCCCGGCCCGCCGTTGTCGCTCGTGCCGACCGCTTTGGCGAGCATCTCGCCGAACGCGACGCGCGTGCCGATGTGATCGACCATGCCGGCCTTGAGCGCGGCCTGCGCGAAGCCGCCGCCCGACGCGGCGAGGAGGCGCGGCAGGTCCTGCATGTAGGCGCGGACGCCGGCGCCCTTGCGCTGCGTGGAGACGTCCGTCATCCAGGTTTCCCAGAGGCTGTCGACAAGCGCCTGATCGGCGGCCTTGGCCTCGGGCGAGCCTTCGCTGCGCGTGAAGGGCTCGACCGCCGACTTGAAGGTGCCGACGCGGAACACGTTGACGTCCACCTTCAGCTTGTCGAGCGCGTCCTTGAAGTAGAGGCCCGAACCGCCGGGACCCGTCAGCAGAACCGCGCCGAGCGGCGCCAGCCACACCTCGTCGGCGTAGGCGGCCAGATAGTAGCCGTCGTCGAGATAGGCCGAGGAGAAGGCGTAGACCCTCTTTCCGCTGGTCTTGAACGCGGTGAGCGCGGAGCCGATGGATTGCAGGTTGGCGAGGCCGCTGCCCCAGAAGCCGTCGAGGTCGAGCACGAGCGCCTTGATGCGCTTGTCCTTCGCGGCGGCGTCGATGGCGTGGATGATGTCCGCGACCTCGGTCTCGCCGGGCAGGCCCGGCCCTCCGGTCAGCATGGTGAGCGGATCGGGATCGCGCGCCTGATCGACGACATAGCCGTCGATATCGAGCACGAGTGCGCCGCCCTGCGGCACGCCGACCGGTGCCGTGCCTTGCCGCAGCGCGAGGAAGGCGAACAGGACGAACAGCAGGAAAAGAAGCGCGAGCGCATCCTTCACGCCCACCAGAAACCGCCAGAAACCGCGCAGGATCGCCATGATGCTTCCCCGATGGAACAAGGCCCGTGTAACGGCACAACTCGGGCACGCCAAGGATGGCCCCGGAGACGTTACAAAAAAATTCACGTGCCAGCCGTTGACACCCCGGGGAGGGGGGCACATATCCCGGCGCGTTGGCACTCGCCCCGCGTGAGTGCCAATATCCGAATTCGAAACTTGAACGAGAGGGTGACACGAATGGGCTTCCGTCCTCTGCACGATCGCGTGCTGGTCCGCCGCATCGAGGCTGACGAAAAGACCGCCGGGGGTATTATCATCCCGGATACCGCCAAGGAAAAGCCGCAGGAAGGCGAAGTCGTCGCCGTCGGCGCCGGCTCCAAGGCCGAAGACGGCAAGGTGACGCCGCTGGACGTGAAGGCGGGCGACCGCATCCTGTTCGGCAAGTGGTCGGGCACCGAGGTCAAGATCGGCGGCGAAGACCTGCTCATCATGAAGGAAAGCGACATTCTCGGCATCGTTGCCTGAGGGCGCCCGCTTTTTTCGTTTCAAATCCCAAGGGAAAGGTAGTCAATCATGGCAGCCAAGGACGTAAAATTCGGCCGCGACGCGCGTGAGCGCATCCTGCGCGGCGTGGATATTCTCGCCGATGCGGTGAAGGTGACGCTGGGGCCGAAGGGCCGCAACGTCGTCATCGACAAGAGCTTCGGCGCGCCGCGCATCACCAAGGACGGTGTGACGGTCGCGAAGGAAATCGAGCTCAAGGACAAGTTCGAGAACATGGGCGCGCAGATGCTGCGCGAGGTGGCCTCGAAGACCAACGACATCGCCGGCGACGGCACGACCACCGCGACGGTGCTCGCCCAGTCGATCGTCCGCGAGGGCATGAAGTCGGTCGCGGCCGGCATGAACCCGATGGACCTGAAGCGGGGCATCGACCTCGCCGTCACCAAGGTCGTCGAAAACCTCGCCGCCCGTTCGAAGGCGGTCGCCGGTTCCGACGAGATCGCCCAGGTCGGCACCATCTCCGCGAACGGTGACGCCGAGGTCGGCAAGATGATCGCCGAGGCGATGGACAAGGTCGGCAAGGAAGGCGTCATCACCGTCGAGGAGGCCAAGGGCCTCACCAGCGAGCTGGAGACGGTCGAGGGTATGCAGTTCGACCGCGGCTACCTGTCGCCGTACTTCATCACGAACCCGGAGAAGATGCAGGTCGAGCTCGACAACCCGCATATCCTCATCCACGAGAAGAAGCTCTCGAACCTGCAGGCGATGCTGCCGATCCTCGAGGCCGTGGTGCAGAGCGGCCGTCCGCTCCTCATCATCGCCGAGGACATCGAGGGCGAGGCGCTCGCGACGCTCGTCGTCAACAAGCTGCGCGGCGGCCTCAAGGTCGCGGCCGTGAAGGCGCCGGGCTTCGGCGATCGCCGCAAGGCGATGCTGGAGGACATCGCGATCCTGACCAACGGCCAGATGATCAGCGAAGACCTCGGCATCAAGCTCGAGAACGTCACGCTCGGGATGCTCGGCCAGGCGAAGAAGGTCACGATCGACAAGGACAACACCACGATCGTCGACGGCGCCGGTGACAGCGAGCAGATCAAGGGCCGTGTCGAGCAGATCCGCGCCCAGATCGAGACGACGACCAGCGACTACGACCGCGAAAAGCTCCAGGAGCGCCTCGCCAAGCTCGCCGGCGGCGTTGCCGTGATCAAGGTCGGCGGTGCGACCGAGGTCGAGGTGAAGGAGAAGAAGGACCGCGTCGACGACGCGCTGCACGCCACGCGCGCGGCCGTCGAAGAGGGCATCGTCCCCGGCGGCGGCACGGCGCTTCTCTATGCGACGAAGGCGATCGAAGGCCTCACGGGCGCCAACGAGGACCAGACCCGCGGCATCGACATCATCCGCCGTGCGCTGCAGGCGCCGGTGCGTCAGATCGCCCAGAACGCCGGCCACGACGGCGCGGTCGTCGCGGGCAAGCTGATCGACGCCAAGGACGAGAAGCTCGGCTTCAACGCCCAGACCGACACCTACGAGGACCTGGTGAAGGCCGGCGTCGTCGACCCGACCAAGGTCGTGCGCACCGCGCTGCAGGACGCCGCGTCGGTCGCGGGCCTGCTCATCACCACCGAGGCGACGATCGCCGAGCTGCCGGACGACAAGCCGGCGCCGGGCGGTATGCCGGGCGGCATGGGCGGCATGGGCGGCATGGACTTCTAAAGTCCGGCCGACCGCAGTCAAAGAAAGGCCGTCGGGGCGACCCGGCGGCCTTTTGCTATTGAACCATTTGGCAGGGAATCTCGTGTAACGCATGTCGCCATGGAACGCGTAAAACTCCCCGAACCTGTCGCTCAAATCTATCGCGCTGTTGCGGAGCTGGAGGCGCTTTATCCGGGGCGAAAATTCACACCGGATGGCCACCTCGTTGGTTCGATTGGTGAGGTCGTGGCGGCGGAGGCAAAAAAGCTGAAGCTCTACAACGCGAGTGCGCCCGCTCACGATGCCGAAGATGAGTTTGGCAGAAAGGTACAGATCAAGATGACGGGCGGCCGCAGCGTTGCGATGTATGCGGACTGCGAGTGGTTAATCGTTCTCAGGATCGTTTCGCCCGAGGAGGCCGAGATCGTTTATGATGGGCCGGGCGCACCGGTGTGGGCGCGGGCCGGTAACGTCGGCAAGAATGGCCAACATATCGTCAGCCTGTCACGCCTCAGACGAATTGCCGCCGAAATCTCCGACGCTATCGAATAGCGCATGGCATAGACAAAAAAGAAACGGGCCGCACCCGAAGGCGCGGCCCGTTCCTTTTTCGAACTGTCAGTAAGACTTACTGAACAGTGTCCGCGGCGGCGTCGGCAGCGTCGGCAGCGGCGTCGGCAGCCGAGGCGGCGGCGTCAGCAGCGCCAGCAGCGGCGTCGGCAGCGGCGTCAGCCGTCGCGTCCAGAGCCGCATCCGTCTCGGCGACGGCGGCGTCGGCAGCAGCGGCGGCGTCTTCGGCCGCGGCGTCCGCGGTCGCGTCAGCGGCTTCTTCGGTCTTCTCGCTGCAAGCGGCGAGGCCGAGGCCGGCGACGAGCGCGAGAGCTGCGAAACCCTTGGTAACATTGCGCATCGACTTGTTCCCCTAGAACAGTTTGTATTGACCCTGCGCCCAATAATGGGAGCGGCGCGGATTGTCACGGAAAACCTTGTCTGTGGGAAGAGGTTTGATGTCCCCACGCAAAATATTTTTGCGGGGAACTGCCGCTGTTCGCCGCCCGTTTCGTAGGCGCGACGTTAATGTCTTGTAAAATAATAGATATTCTTCGCGGCGACAATGAGTGCGGACCGCCGCCTGCCGGGATCGGCATGGGCATATCCATGCCCGAAAAGCCGCAGGTATCGGATTCGGCAGGATAAATTCCGTCCGCGAGGACCTCGCGGCGCGATCTGCGCCTCAAGGCGTGGCGGTTTCGGCCTTGGGTTCGTCCGTCTGATACTCGGCGGCGGGCGTTTCGTCGGCCGCGGGAGCCTCGGGCGTTTCCGACCCGGCCACAGGTTCCGCGGTGGGGGAAGACTCGTCCTCGAAGGTCGGCGTGATGAAGTCGTCTTCGGGCGGATCGCCGTCGTAGATGTCGCTGAGGCGCTGCTGGAGATAGGCGGCGCGGACCGTCGCATATTCGTCGAGCGCCGTGGCGAGCAGGGGATCGGCCGTATCGACGAGGCGCGAGCGCAGGTCGATCGCCTCGCCGGCGGTGACGGCGATCCGTTCGGTGCCGTCGAGGCCCGCGACGTGCTTCTGGAACTTCGGCCACGGGTCCGTCACCGAATCCACGCCGAAGCCGAACGCATCGCGCAGCGTCGAGGGGCCGAGCAGCGGCAGCATGATATAAGGCCCCGAGCCGACGCCCCAGGCCGCGAGCGTCTGGCCGAAATCCTCTTCCTGTTTGGGAAGGCCCATCTCGGTGGCGTGATCGAAGAGGCCGGCGATGCCGAACGTGGAATTGATGAGGAAGCGGTCGGCGGCGCGGAACGCGACCTTGAACTTGCCCTGCAGTACCGCGTTGATGAACGACAGCGGCTCGTCGACATTGTCGAGCGCGTTCGAGACGCCGCGCCGCGCGATGCCGGGGACGACCGCACGGTAGCCCTGTGTCACCGGCTTGATGACCGCCGTGTCGACGCCCTTGTTGAACTTGTAGATGGAGCGGTTGGTCTTTTCGAACCGGTCAAGCTCGGCCTCCGAAACGCCTCCCGGCGTGGTCACGCAGCCGGCGAGAAGCGGCGCGGCGATCATGGCGGCGAGGGACAGGACACGAACGGACATAGGATTTCCCGGATCACGCTGGGCGACAAGGCGGAAGACCGTAGAGTTTCGCGGCAACGCTTTACAATCCATTTCGTTCATTGACCGCATATAAAGATATCTTTATATCCCTTTCCATGCAGCCTGCGCTCGACCTTTTCCGCGCTCTCGCCGATCCGTCAAGACTTCGGATCATGGCGCTCGTGCGCTCGATGGAATTGTCGATCGGTGAACTGGCCGAAGTGCTGGGTCAATCGCAGCCGCGCGTGTCGCGACATGTCCGCATTCTCGCCGAGGCCGGGCTCCTCGTTCGGCACAAGGAAGGCGCCTGGGTTTTCCTCCGCGCCGAAACGGCGGGGCAGGCGGGCGAGGTCGGCCTGCTGCTGGACGGGATGCTTGCGGGAAGCGCAGCCGTCGCCGCCGACGCGCGCCGCCTCGACGAGATTCGCGCGCGCCGCGTCGCCGGGATGTGGAGCTATTTCGACGCCCATGCGGAAGGCTGGGACGGCATCCGCTCGATGCACGTTTCCGACGACGAGGTGGAAGCGGCGATCCTGCGTGCGCTCGCGGCGCGGCCGGTCGGCTATCTTCTCGATATCGGCACGGGAACGGGCCGGATGCTGGAGCTGCTTGCGCCCGGTTCGCGCGGCGCGGTTGGCGTCGATCGCAGCGCCGACATGCTGCGCGTCGCGCGCGGCAAGCTGGAAGCCGCCAAGCTCAGCCATTGCGAGGTGCGGCAGGCGGACATGTACGCGCTGCCGCAGGCCGACGGCAGCATCGACACGGTGCTGCTGCATCAGGTGCTGCACTACGCCGACAATCCGGCCGCGGCGATCGCGGAGGCTGCACGCGTGCTGGCGCCCGGCGGGCGGCTGCTCGTCGTGGATTTCGCGCCGCACACGCTCGAGGAACTGAGGGCGAATCACGCGCACGCGCGCCTCGGCTTCGCCGACGACGCGGTGCTCGGCTGGATGCGCGAGAGCGGGCTTGAAGGCCGCGTCACGGATCATCTGAAAGGGGGCACGTTGAACGTCAGCATCTGGCTCGGGGTAAAAGCCCCGCAAGCGGCGAGGAAAGCGGCATGATCCTGACGCTCGACCAGATGACGGAAGCGCAGAACGCGATCCGTCAGCCGCTGTTCGCGGACCTTCGCGGCGACATCGAGGTGTCGTTCGAATTCTTTCCGCCCAAGACGGAGAAGATGGAGGAGACGCTCTGGGAGTCGATCAAGACGCTGGAGCCGCTGGCGCCGCGTTTCGTCTCCGTCACCTACGGCGCGGGCGGTTCGACGCGCGAGCGCACGCACGCGACCGTGTCGCGGCTCATCCGCGAGACGACGCTGACGCCCGCCGCGCATCTCACCTGCGTCGACGCTTCGCGCGGCGAGATCGACGATGTCGCGCGCGCCTATTGGGACGCGGGCGTCCGCCATATCGTCGCGCTGCGCGGTGATCCGCCGCGCGCGGGCGAACGCTTCGCGCCGCGCGCCGACGGCTATGAAAACGCGGCGGCGCTCGTCGGGGGGCTGAGGCGCGTCGCCGATTTCGAGATCAGCGTCGCCGCCTATCCGGAAATGCACCCGGAGGCCGCGAGCGTGGTGCAGGATCTCGACAATCTGAAGCGCAAGCTCGATGCGGGCGCGCACCGGGCGATCACGCAGTTCTTCTTCGAGCCGGAGACGTTCTTCCGCTTCCGCGACAATGCGGCTGCCGCCGGGCTCGATGCCGAGATCGTGCCGGGCATCCTGCCGGTCAGCAACTTCGCGCAGACGCGGCGCATGGCCGAGATGTGCGGCACGGCGATTCCCGGCTGGATGGGACGGCTGTTCGAGGGGCTCGAGGAGCGCCCGGCCGCGCGCGGTCTCGTCGCCGCCACCGTCGCCGCCGAATTCTGCCGCCGCCTCTACGCGGGCGGGGTCCGCGAGTTCCACTTCTACACGCTGAATCGTGCCGATCTCAGCTACGCCATCTGTCATATGCTGGGAAAGCGCGCCGCATGAGTGTCCGCGACGAATTCAATGCCGCCATCCGGGACCGCATCCTCATCAAGGACGGTCCCTACGGCACGATGATCCAGTCCTATAGGCTGGACGAGAAGGACTATCGCGGCGACCTTCCGGTGACGCGCGACCAGAAGGGCAACAACGACCTTCTCAATCTGACGCGGCCCGACATCATCCGCGAGATCGCCGGGAAATATATCGGCGCGGGATCGGAGATCCTCGCCACCAATACGTTCAACGCCAACACGATCAGTCAGGCGGACTATGCCTGCGAGCATCTGGTCGGCGACATCAACCGCGAAGGCGCGCGACTGCTGAAGGGCGTGATCGACGCCGCGCACGCGAAGGACGGCCGCCGCCGTTTCCTCGTCGGCGCGCTCGGCCCGACGAACAAGACGCTTTCGCTGTCGCCCAACGTCAACGATCCCGGTTTCCGCGAGGTCGACTACGATCAGGTGAAAGGCGTGTACCGCGAGCAGATCGACGCGCTCGTCGAGGGCGGCGCCGAGATCGTCCTCATCGAGACGGTGTTCGACACGCTGAACGCCAAGGCGGCCGCGCACGCGGCGATGGAAGCGGGGGATGCGCTGGGGCAGGACCTGCCGATCATGATGTCGATGACGCTCACCGATCTTTCCGGGCGCAATCTTTCAGGTCACACGGTCGAGGCGTTCTGGCACAGCATCCGCCACGTGAAGCCGCTCACCATCGGGCTCAACTGCTCGTTCGGCGCGACCGAGCTCAGGCCCTATGTGCAGGTGCTTTCGGCGATCGCCGATTGCCCGATCATGGTCTATCCGAACGCGGGCCTGCCCAATGAGCTCGGCCAGTACGACGAGGCCGCCGAGACCACGGGCCGGCTCGTCGGCGAATGGATCGACACCGGCTTCATCAATGCCGTCGGCGGCTGCTGCGGCACGACGCCCGCGCACATCGCCGCGATGGCCGCCGCTGCCAGCGCCAAGCCGCCGCGCGCCGTTCCGCACGTCGCGCCCGCGATGCGCCTGTCCGGCCTCGAAGCCTTCACGCTCGCCGCATGACCACCGATCAATCCACCGCCCAGTCCACGGCGACGTTCGTCAACATCGGCGAGCGCACCAACGTCACCGGCTCGGCGAAGTTCAAGAAGTTGATCCTCGGGGGCGATTATACCGCCGCGCTCGATGTCGCGCGCGAGCAGGTCGAGAACGGCGCGCAGATCATAGACGTCAACATGGACGAAGGCCTGCTCGACGCCGAAGCCGCGATGACCACGTTCCTGAAGCTGATCGCCGCGGAGCCCGACATCGCGCGCGTGCCGATCATGATCGATTCGTCGAAGTGGCAGGTGATCGAGGCGGGGCTGAAATGCGTGCCCGGCAAGGCCATCGTCAATTCGATCAGCATGAAGGAAGGCGAGGCGCCGTTCCTCGAACAGGCGCGCGCGATCCGCCGCTACGGCGCGGCGGCGGTCGTGATGGCGTTCGACGAAAAGGGACAGGCGGATAGCGCCGCGCGCAAGGTCGAGATCTGCGCGCGCGCATACAGGCTGCTCACCGAAAACGGCTTCCCGGCCGAGGACATCATCTTCGATCCCAACATCTTCGCGGTGGCGACGGGGATCGAGGAGCACAACAACTACGGCGTCGATTTCATCGAGGCGTGCGCGGAGATCAAGCGCCGCTGCCCGCACGCGAAGATCTCGGGCGGCGTCTCCAACCTCAGCTTCTCGTTCCGCGGCAACGAGCCCGTGCGCCGCGCGATGCACAGCGTGTTCCTCTATCACGCGATCCGCGCGGGGATGGACATGGGTATCGTCAACGCCGGCCAGCTCGACGTCTACGACACCATCGCGCCGGAGCTTCGCGAGGCGTGCGAGGACGTGGTGCTCAACCGCCGCGAGGACGCGACCGAGCGGCTGATCGCGATCGCCGAAACCTATCGCGCGAAGGACAAGACCGAGGAGAAGGCCGAGGCCGAATGGCGCGGCTGGCCGGTCAGGAAGCGGCTCGAGCACGCGCTCGTGAAGGGCATCGACGCGCACGTGATCGAGGATACGGAGGAGGCGCGGCTGGCGTTCCCGCGCCCCATCGAAGTGATCGAAGGTCCGCTGATGGACGGCATGAACGTCGTCGGCGACCTGTTCGGGGCGGGCAAGATGTTCCTGCCGCAGGTGGTGAAATCGGCGCGCGTCATGAAAAAGGCGGTTGCGCACCTCATCCCGTTCATCGAGGCGCAGAAGGAAGAGGGCGCGCGCGCCAAGGGCCGCATCGTGATGGCGACCGTGAAGGGCGACGTCCACGATATCGGCAAGAACATCGTCGGCGTCGTGCTCCAGTGCAACAACTTCGAGGTCATCGACCTCGGCGTCATGGTGCCGTTCCAGACGATCCTGAAGACCGCGCGCGACGAGAACGCCGACATGATCGGGCTGTCGGGCCTCATCACGCCGTCGCTCGACGAGATGGTGACGGTGGCGGCCGAAATGGAGCGCGAGGGCTTCACCATGCCGCTGCTCATCGGCGGCGCGACGACGAGCCGCGTGCACACGGCGCTTCGCATCGAGCCGGCGTACTCCGGCCCGACGCTGCACGTGCTCGACGCGAGCCGTGCGGTCGGCGTCGCGAGCGCGCTCACGTCCGACAACATGAAGGCGAAGCTCGTCGAGGAGACGCGCGCCGAATATGCGATGATCCGCGAGGAGCGGGCGGGCAAGGGCGAAAGCAGGCTTTCCAGCCTCGCGGACGCGCGCGCCAACGGCTTCCCTGCGGACTTCGCGGCGCATCCGCCGGTGAAGCCCGCAGTGTCGGGCGTGCGCGTGATCGACGATGTCACCGTCGATACGCTCGTTCCCTACATCGACTGGACGCCGTTCTTCCGCGCGTGGGAACTCGCAGGCACCTATCCGTCCATCCTCAGCGACAATGTCGTCGGCGAAAGCGCGCGCTCGCTGTTCGCGGACGCGCAGAAGATGCTGGAGCAGATCGCCGGGGAACGCTGGCTCGGGGCGCGCGGCGTCGTCGGCTTCTGGCCGGTGCGGCGCGAAGGCGACGACATCGTCGTCTTTTCGGACGAGAGCCGCGAGAACGAGATCGGCCGCTTCCCCATGCTGCGCCAGCAGATCGTAAAGCGTGCGGGGCGCCCCAACATGTGCCTCGCCGATTTCATTTCGCCGGAGGCGGACTGGCTCGGCGGCTTCGCCGTGACGGGCGGCGAGGGGATCGACCTCCATTCCGAACGCTTCCGGCGCGCGCACGACGATTATTCAGACATCATGCTGAAGGCGCTCGCCGACCGCCTCGCCGAAGCCTTCGCCGAGTATCTGCACGAACGCGTGCGCCGCGAACTCTGGGGCTATGCGCCGGACGAGCGGCTGACGAACGAGGAATTGATCAAGGAACGCTACAAGGGCATCCGCCCCGCGCCCGGCTATCCGGCGTGCCCGGACCATATGCTGAAGCCGGAGCTGTTCCGCCTGCTCGGCGCCACGGCGGCCACCGGAATCGTGCTCACCGAAGGGCTGGCGATGCTTCCCACCGCGAGCGTATCGGGTTTCTATTTCGCGTATCCGGAGTCGTCCTATTTCGGCGTCGCGCGCATCGGCCGCGACCAGCTCGAGGACTATGCCGCCCGTTGCGGCATGAGCGTGGACGAAGCCGAGCGCTGGCTGCGGCCGAACCTCTGACACGAAAACGCCGGCGGACCTTTCGGCCGCCGGCGCATCCGGGGTTCTACAGGAGGGGAGAGAAACCTACCGGATCAAATCCGCAGGTTATCGGGCCTCGGGTTACTGGGCGTCCGGCTTGCCGTCGCCGTCAGCATCGACCGCGTCGGGCTTGCCGTCGCCATTGGTGTCCCAGGCATCCGCCTTGCCGTCGCCGTTGGTATCCCACGCATCGGGCACGCCGTCGCCGTTGGTGTCGATCGTGGGCGGCGCGTCCGCGCTCTGGGCGAACGCCACGGCGGGAACACCGGCCACCATCACGGCGCCCAGCGCCACCCCAAGAAGTTTTTCGATTTTCATTGCAATCACCTTTGTCTGTCCGGGTTCGCCCCCCGGCCATGCAAAGGTTGGTCGGCCGGATCGCGCGGACAACCTCCGCGGCGATGAACCGCCCCGTCAGGCGGACGGGAACGGGGTTCCCTTCAACCTGCCTTGTTTTCGGCACATGTCGTTCAGGCGGCGGTTTCGACGGCGTCCACGAGTTTCCAGCCGCGCGTGGTGAGTCGCTCGATCGGGCGGAAGCGTGTCTTGTAACTCATCCGCTCGCAGCCCTCGATCCAGTAGCCGAGGTAGACGTAGTCGAGCCCGGCGGCGGCAGCCTGCCGGATGTGGTCCATGATGATGAAGGTGCCGAGGCCCGAGCGCGCCGGGTGCGCGGGATCGAAGAAGCTGTACACCATCGAAAGCCCGTCCGCCTGCCGATCGGTGAGGCAGCAGCCGATCAGGCGGCCCTGACGGCCGTCCGCCATCGGCTCGCGATATTCGATGATCAGCGTGTTGACCGGCGTCTGCTCGACCATCTCCGCGTAGTCGTAGGCGTCCATGCGCGTCATGCCGCCGTCGGGGTGGCGCTCGCCGAGATAGGCGCGCAGCAGGTCGAACTGTTCGGGCGTCGTCCACGGCTCGCAGACGCTGACCTCGATGTCGTCGTTGCGGCGCATGATGCGGCGCTGCGTCTGGCTCGGCGCGAAGCGCTGCGCGAGAACCCGCACGGAAACGCAGGCGTTGCAGCCCTCGCAGCTCGGCCGGTAGACGACGTTCTGGCTGCGCCGGAAGCCGATGCGCGACAGCGCCTCGTTGAGCTCGACGGCATCCTCGCCGCGCAGCTCGGTGAAGACCTTGCGCTCCATCTTGCCCGGCAGATAGGGGCACGGGCTGGGCGCCGTCACGAAAAAGCGCGGGAATCGGAACGTCTGGTCAGTCACGGCTTCGAACTATGGTGCGATGTTGCCGGTTTGGGAAGGGATCGGCTGCGCGGTTCGTCGCCCGGCGCGCGGGTTCATCGCCGGCGGCTCGTCGAGCAGGATGATGGTGACGCGGCGGTTTTCGGGCCGCGCAGGTGCGTCGGGCAACAGGGGCTCGCTGGCAGCGCGGCCTGTCACGGCAGCGAAACGGTCCGCGGGCACGCCGGCCCGTGCGAAGAGGTCGCGCACGGCGACGGCGCGATCCACCGAGAGCCGCCACGCATCGGCCTCCGCGCCGCCCGTATGCCCCTCGATGGCGATGCGGTTCGGCATCCGGCCGATACGCGCTGCGACGGCGCGGAACGCGTCGGCCGCAGGCGCGAGCGGCACGGCGCTACCCGGGGCGAACATTGCCCGCGCAGCCGTGTCGGTGAGCTGGATGTGGATGCCGTCCCGCGTCGGTTCGAGAATCACATTGTCTGCAAGCGGAGCGAGGTCCGGGTCCGCGGCGAAGGCGGTGCGGATGTCGCGGAGCAGCGCGTCGGCGCGCGCGCGGTCCCGCTCGCTCGCGGCGATGGGGAGCGGCTCGGGCCCGCCGCTCGCCGCCGCGACATCGCCGTCGGCCGCCGCTCCGGTCTGGCTGGCGGCGAGGGAGGGCGTGAAATAGTCGGCGATGCCTTGCAGCGAGACCTTCTCCGAGGTGGAAATCAGCCAGAGCAGCATGAAGAACGCCATCATCGCCGTGGCGAAGTCGGCATAGGCGACCTTCCACTGCACGTTCACCGGCCGCACGCCGCGCGGCGCGCGGCGCGCACGCCGCCGGATGACCGGGCGCGCGTTGACGGCGTTGCGGAAATGACGGCTGGCCATGGCCCGGTGGCGTTTCCTCGTGGAGTCTAGGGCCAAGTCTAGCGTCCGGAGGGTTAAGCGGGCGCTAAGTTTCCGGCCGCAGGCGCGCGCGGAGGGCTTCGGCGAACAGGCTGCCGCCGTCCGCGGCGTGGGACAGGAACAGATCGGGTTCGATCAGTTCCAGCTCCATCAGCCGTAGCCCGCCATCCGCGCCGCGCACCATGTCGATGCGGGCATAGAGTGCGTCGCCGGGCGCGGCACCAAGCGCCGCTTCCGCCACGGCGCGGGCCCCGGCAGGCGCGTCGGCGGTGATCTCGCGGCCGCCGTACTGCTCCTGCACGCGGAAATCGCCGGCGGAGGGCACTTTCAGGATCGCGTGGCTGAACGCGCCGCCGAAGTAGAACAGCGAGTATTCGCCCTCCGTCGCGATCGCGGCCATCAGCGGCTGGATCAGCATCGGCTTGCCGCGCGCGTCCGCGGGCACGGGATCGCCGGGCGCGAGACGGTAGGTTCCATCCGCACCGCCGGAAATCGGCGGCTTCACGATCAGCGTGTCGCCGAAGCGCGCCCGGGCTTCGATCAGGTCCGTGTCCGAAAGCGCCGGCGCGAAGGCGGTGGGGATCACCGGCACGCCTTTCGCCTCAAGGTCGAACAGGTAGCGCTTGTCGGTGTTCCAGCGGATCAGCGGCACGGGGTTCGCGATCGGAACGCCCGCGGCTTCCCATGCGTCGAGCGCCGCCGACCAGTCGTCCGCGCGCGCCTGATAGCCCCACGCGATCAGCGGCAGGACGAGGGCGTCGCCGGTTCCGAGCGGCGCCGTCCACGGCTGGAAGCGAACGTCTGTTCCGAGCAGCGCCCGAAGTTCGTTTTCCGTGCGCCCGGCAAAGGCGTTGCCGCCGCTGTCCGGCGTCAGGATGCAGATTTCGGCCATGTCCTGCCTCAGGCGATCTCGACGGAGGAGACCTCGTAGCCGCTCGATTTCAGCGTTTCGATCAGCCGGTCGAGATGGTCGCGGTCGCGCGTCTCGCACTCGATGTCGGCGTAGATGCCTTTTGCCGAGAGGTTGGTGAACACGCGCTGGTGATAGACCTCGACGATGTTGACCTGCATGTCGTCGAAGATGCGCGCGACGCCGAAGAGCTGCCCCGGCCGGTCGTTGAGCCGGATGCGGAGCCGCGCGAGGCGGCCCGATCGGGCAAGATCGCGCAGCAGCACGTTGGCGAGCAGGCGCGTGTCGATGTTGCCGCCGGTGAGCGGCAGCCCGACGACCCGGCCCTTGAAGCGCTCCGGGTAGGCGAGGAGCGCGGCGAGACCTGCTGCGCCCGCGCCTTCGACCACGGTCTTCTCGATGTTGAGCAGCATCGCGGTCGCCTGCTCCAGCTTCGCTTCGTCGACGAGGAGGATGTCCTTCACGAGCGCGCGAACGATGTTCTGCGTGATCGTGCCCGGCTCCTTCACCGAGATGCCCTCGGCGATGCTGTCGCCGCCGCAGGGCAAGGCCTCGCCCTTCATCTTCGCCGCCATCGACGGATAGAGCGCCGCCTGCACGCCGACGATCTCGACATCCGGGCGCATCGCGCGCGCGGCGATCGACATGCCGGAGATGAGCCCGCCGCCGCCGATCGGCACGACCAGCGTGTCGATCTTCGGGGCGTCGGTCAGCATCTCGACCGCGACCGTGCCCTGCCCGGCGATCACCTTCGGATTGTCGAAGGGATGCACGAAGGTGAGGCCGCGTTCCACCTCAAGCTCGCGGGCGCGGGCGTAGGCCTCGTCGAAATTGTCGCCGTGGAGCACGATCGTCGCGCCGTGGCTTTCGGTCTGCTGCACCTTCACCACCGGCGTGTAGCGCGGCATCACGATCGTCGTCGGCACGCCGAGGCGCGTGCCGTGGTAGGCGATGCCCTGCGCGTGGTTGCCGGCCGACGCGGCGATCACGCCCTTCTTGCGCTGCGCGTCGGTGAGCGACAGCAGCGTGTTGAGCGCGCCGCGCTCCTTGTAGGCGGCGGTGAACTGGAGGTTCTCGAACTTCAGCCACACCTCGGCGCCGACGATGTCGGACAGCGTGCGCGATTTCAGGCAGGGCGTGCGGATGATGTGCGGCATGATCGCCATGTGCGCTGCCTCGATATCGGCAAACGTCACCGGCAAAGCCGCCACACCCTGAGAATCGCCCATCTGATCGTCCTGACCTGCTGAATTCGCACCGGCGCCATAGCCGATCTGGATGCCGAGGCAAACAGCCGCTAGGAACCCGCGCGAAAGCAGCAGCGCAGGAGGACTCGCCTTGGCACGGATCGCATATCTCGGAATGGGCGTGATGGGCGCGCCGATGGCGCGGCACCTGAAGGCGGCGGGCCACGACGTCACCGTCTACAACCGCACCGCCGCGAAGGCCGAGGCGTGGGTTGCGGCGAACGGCGGCGCGGCGGCGCCGACCCCCGCCGAAGCCGCGAAGGGCGCGGACATCGTCATCACCTGCGTCGGCAACGACGACGACCTGCGCGCCGTCACACTGGGGCCGGACGGCGCGTTCGGCGCGATGGCGCCGGGCAGCCTCTACATCGACCATACGACGGTTTCCGCCGCGATCGCGCGCGAGCTTGCGGACGCGGGCGCAGCGCGCGGCATCGGCGTGCTCGATGCGCCGGTGTCAGGCGGTCAGGCGGGGGCCGAGAACGGCCGCCTCACCATCATGGTCGGCGGCGATGCGGCAACGTTCGCGCGCGGCGAGCCGATCATGCAGACCTATGCGCAGCGCGTCGGCCTGATGGGCGGGGCGGGCGCCGGACAGCTCACCAAGATGGTCAATCAGGTCTGCATCGCGGGGGTGCTTCAGGGGCTGGCCGAGGCGATGAACTTCGCGATCGAGGCCGGACTGGACGCGAACGCCGTCGTGGACGTGATCTCGAAGGGTGCGGCGCAGAGCTGGCAGATGGAGAACCGCGCGCCGACCATGATCAAGGGCGAATACGACTTCGGCTTCGCGGTCGACTGGATGCGCAAGGACCTGTCGCTGGTGCTCGGCGAGGCGCGGCGCATCGGGCTTTCGATGCCGCTCACCGCGCTGGTTGACCAGTTCTACGCCGACGTCCAGAACATGGGCGGGGGGCGGCAGGACACGTCCTCGCTGCTCAGGCGGTTCAGGGGATAGGGTCATGCGGATCGCGCTCGCGCTTGCGGTTGTTCTCTCGGCGGGCGCTGCGGACGCGCGGACCGTCATCGTCAATGCGAACGGCTACACGCTCGACGACATAGGCCGCCTTGCGAAATTCGGCGGGCTGGTCGTCGGCGACGACGGCCGTGTCGAGCGCCTGCTGAAACGGGGCGAGACGGCGGACGGCGACGTCGTCGATGCAGGCGGCAGGACGCTGCTTCCCGGCCTCATCGACGCGCACGGCCATGTCATGGGGCTCGGCTTCATGGCGCTCCAGATCGACCTGTCGGACACGACCAGCGTCGATCAGGCGCTCGCGAGGATCGCGTCATACGCCGCCGCGAACCCGGACCGGAAATGGATCGTCGGCGGCGGCTGGAACCAGGTGAGCTGGGGTCTCGACCGCTTCCCGACCGCTGCGGAACTCGATCTCGCCGTGGCCGACCGTCCGGTCTGGCTTGCCCGTGTCGACGGGCACGCGGGCTGGGCGAACACGGCGGCGCTGAAGGCGAGCGGCATCACCGCGAAGACGCCCGATCCCGCAGGCGGGCGCATCGAGCGCGGCGAGGGCGGCAAGCCCGCGGGCGTGCTCGTCGATGCGGCGATGGCCTTCGTCGAGAAGAGGGTGCCGCCGCCGGGCGAGGCGGAAAGCGCCGAGGCGCTGGAAAAGGCGCTTCAGATCATGGCCTCCGTGGGGCTCACGGGCGTTCACGACGCGGGCATTGATCCGGCCACTTGGGCGCTCTACGAGCGGTTCGCGAAGGACGGCAAGCTGACCGCGCGCATCTCGGCGATGGCCGCCGGCATGGACGCGCTGCGGGCGATCGCCCCGAAAGGCCCGACCGGCTGGCTCTACGAGGACCGGCTGGCATTGAATTCGGTGAAGCTCGTCGCGGACGGGGCACTCGGCTCGCGCGGCGCGGCGCTGATCGAACCCTACAGCGATGATCCCGAGAACACCGGTCTGATGATGCTCGAGGGCGCGAAGCTGCGCAACGTGATCGCGTCCGCCTCGATGCGCGGTTTTCAGGTGAACGTCCACGCCATCGGCGACAAGGCGAACCGCGAGGTGCTGAACGCCTTCGAAGATGTGCAGAAGATGGGCCAGCCGCTTGTGCGCCCGAGCATCGAGCACGCGCAGATCGTCGCGCCCGAGGACATCGGCCGGTTCGCGAAGCTCGGCGTCATCGCCTCGATCCAGCCGACGCACGCCACGTCCGACAAGGCGATGGCGGAGGACCGTGTCGGGCCGGAGCGGATCAAGGGCGGCTATGCGTGGAAGTCGCTCGTGAACAGCAGCGCGCGTATCGCGGGCGGATCGGATTTTCCGGTCGAGGCGGCCAATCCGTTCTATGGCCTCCACGCCGCCGTCACGCGGCAGGATCGCGACGGGCAGCCGCCGAAGGGCTGGTACGCGAACGAGGCGCTGACCTTGCAGCAGGCCTTCGCCGCCTTCACCACGGGCGCGGCCTATGCGGGACAGCAGGAACGGACGGTCGGCTCGCTCACCCCCGGCAAGTGGGCCGATTTCATCCTGATCGACGGCGATATCTTCAAGATGCCCGCAGGCGACATCTGGAAGGTGAAGGTGCTGGAGACGTGGCTTGCCGGGAAACGCGTCTATACGCGCGACTGAACCCGGCTATTGCTGCTTCAGCACCGGGATGATGCTCGCGAAATCGTCGGTCCACGGCTGAAGGCCGCGCTTCTCGCGCAGCAGCGCCCAGCCGGTCGGTCCCGCTCCGCCGCCGTACATCAGGTCCTGCATCCGCGTTTCCGTAGGCGTCAGCGCCACCCAGATCGAGCGCGAATAGTCGATTCCGGGGAGGCCGGGATCGTAGGGCGTGTGGTCGCGCACGCGCGCCGTCCAGCCCATGTCGGCGGCGATGGCGGCGATCACCGGCTGCAGGTCGATATGGCGGTTCGAGATGTGCACCATCAGCACACCGTCCGGTTTCAGCGTGCCCGTATAGACCCCGAACGCCTCCTCGGTCATCAGGTGCATCGGGATCGCGTCCGATGTGAAAGCGTCGATGGCGATGAGGTCGTAGGTGTGCTTCGGCTCCTTCGCGAGCGAGAGGCGCGCGTCGCCCATCACGATGCGAAGGTCCGGCGTGCAGCGCGCGATATAGGTGAACAGCCGCTCGTCCTTCGCCAGCCGCACGACCAGCGGGTCGATCTCGAATGCGGTCCAGCCTTGTCCCGGCGTCGCGAAGCAGGAGAGGGAGCCGGTGCCGAGCCCGACGTAGCCGACCTTGGCGAAGCGTCCGGCGATCTTGGGCAGCGCCTCGAACGCCTCGGCGACGCCGCTGCCCTTCGCGTAGTAGGACTGCGGTTCGCTCTGGAGGTCCGGGATCAGGCTCTGCACGCCGTGCAGCGTCGTACCGTGCTCGAGCTGGCGGATCAGCCGCGCGCTGTCCGCCTTCACCGTGTAGATGCCGAAGAAGCTGCGCTCGCGCGCCAGTTCGATGCGGCTGATCGCGATCGCCTGCCAGCCGCCGAGGCCGAGCATCAGCGCGCCGAAGCAGGCCGCGAAGGTGAGCCGCCGTCCGATCGAGAGCACGGCGGCGAGCGCGATCAGGGCGAGCGCGGGCGCGGCGGTCTCGGCGCTGTCGGCGAGGATCAGTTCGGTGTGCACCCACCACGAGGCGGCGAGCGCGGCGGCGGGTAGGGCGATGTCGAGGATCAGGCCCCGGCGTCCTTTCCACAGTTTGCCGAGGCGCTTCGTCAGCGGCTTCGCGGGGATCAGCGCGGCAGCGCACACGAGCAGGATCGGGTGCTCGTACACCCAATCGAACACCAGCGGCGCGACGATCGCGGAGAACAGCCCGCCGAGCACACCGCCCACCGAGATCCACAGGTAGAAGTCGGTGAGCTGCGACGGCGGCGGCCGCCGCTCGGCGAGGTGGCCGTGCAGCGCCAGCGCGACCACGAACAGCAGCACGAGGTTGGTGAGCGCCATCAGCAGCGCGAACACGCCCTGCGCGAGGAACGTATAGCCGCCGAGCAGCAGCAGCAGGATCGGCGCGCCCATCTTCGCCTGCTTCACGAAGATCGCCCCGCCCATCGAGAAGGCGACGATGAAGGTGACGAGATAGAGCGCCAGCGGCACCACCCAGAGCAGCGGCACGGCGACGATGTCCGTCGTCAGGTGCGTCGTCGTCGACAGCAGCAGGCCCGAGGGCACGGCGGCGAGCGCCGTCCAGACCGCGCGCTCGCGCCACGTCGCGGGCGGCGCGGCCTCGGCGGCGGGGACCGGGTCATGCGCAGGGCGGCGGGCGCAGACGGCGACGAGGAGGGCGAGGACCACGAACCCGCCCGACCACAGCCACGCCTGTTCCTTGAGCCGTAGGTACGGCTCCACCGCGAACGGATAGGCGAGGAGGGCGAGCAGGCTGCCGGCGTTGCTGGCCGCGTAGAGGAAATAGGGGTCCGCCGCTGCCGGATCGTCGACGCGCGCGTACCACGACTGCATCAGCGGCGCCTGCGCCGCGACGACGAAGAACACCGGCCCGATGGAGGCGGCGAGCAGCGCCAGCAGCCACAACATCGGCGGCAGCGTCTCGCGTCCGCCGACCTCCGCGAGGCTGATCGGCAGGGTGAGCGCCGCGACGGCGAATACCGCGAGGTGGACGATCGTCTGCCGCCGCTGCGCGAGGCGGCTGATGGCGTGGGCGTAGACGTACCCCGCGAGCAGCATCGCCTGATAGAACAGCATGGCGACGTTCCACACGGCGGGCGCGCCGCCCAGCGTCGGCAGCGCCATGCGGCCGAGCATCGGCTGGATGAAGAACAGCAGGAACGAGCCGAGGAAGATGGTCGCGATGAACAGCGGCCGCGCCGCCAGTCCCCGTGACGCGACGCCCTCGGCAGCCGTCATCCGAGCAGCCGCGCCGCGTCGCGCGCGTAGTAGGTGAGCACGCCCGAGCAGCCCGCGCGCTTGAAGGCCGTCAGCGCCTCGATGATCATGCGGTCGCGCTCGATCAGGCCCGCCCGCGCCGCCGTCTCCAGCATCGCGTACTCGCCGGAGACCTGATAGGCGAACACGGGGATGTTGAACGCGTCCTTCACGCGCGCGATCACGTCGAGGTATGGCATCCCCGGCTTCACCATCACGCTGTCCGCGCCCTCGGCGATGTCGAGCGCGACCTCGCGCAGCGCCTCGTCGGCGTTCGCCGGGTTCATCTGGTAGGTCTTCTTGTCGCCCTTCAGGAAGCCGCCGGAGCCGACCGCGTCGCGGAACGGGCCGTAGAAGGCGGAGGCGTACTTGGCGGCGTAGCTCATTATCTGCACGTCGTGGAAGCTGCCCGCCTCCAGCACCTTGCGGATCGCGCCGACGCGGCCGTCCATCATGTCCGACGGCGCGATGATGTCCGCCCCGGCGCGCGCCTGCACCAGCGCCTGCCCTTGCAGCATCTCCAGCGTCTCGTCGTTGAGGATGCGGCCGTCTTCCGAAAGCAGGCCGTCGTGGCCGTGCGTCGTGTAGGGATCGAGCGCGACGTCCGTCAGCACGCCGATGCCGGGCGCGGCGTCCTTGATCGCCTTGATCGCGCGGCAGGTGAGATTGTCCGGGTTGAGCGCCTCGCGGCCGTCCGCCGTGCGCCGTTCGGGCGGCGTGTTCGGGAACAGCGCGATGCACGGGATGCCGAGGCTTTCGGCCTCCTTCGCCGCGGCGGCGACGAGGTCGACCGACAGCCGCTCGACGCCCGGCATCGTCGGCACCGGCGTGCGCTCGCCTGCGCCTTCGGTCACGAACAGCGGCCAGATGAAATCGGCCGGAGTCAGCGTCGCTTCGGCGAACAGCGCGCGCGACCAGGCGCGCGCGCGGGGGCGTCTCAGGCGGGTTGCGGGATAGGCGGCGGCAGGCTTGGGGACGGAAGACATGGGCGGCATCTATGGGCGAAAACGCCCGCCTTGAGAAGCGCGGGCTTTACCGGAACGCATGGCGGGCGCTAATCGCGGATCATGACGGGACTCACCATAGAAGCGGTGCTCACCGGCACCGCGCGCCCGCTGCGCGGCGAGGAGATGAGCGCGATCGTCAAGGCGCCGCGGCTGGGCGCAGTGGTGGTGAAGCCGCTCGGCCTCGACGGCGACGAGCAGGCGGATACCGTCCACCACGGCGGCGTCGACATGGCGATCCACCACTATCCGCGCGATCACTATGCCTGGTGGGCGGGGCTGATGCCGGATCAGGCATTGCTCGGCGCGGCGGGGGCGTTCGGGGAGAACATCTCGACGACCGGCCTCGACGAGCGCACCGCCTGCATCGGCGACCGCTACCGGCTCGGCACCGCGCTCGTGGAAGTCTCGCAGGGCCGCAAGCCGTGCTGGAAACCGGCGCACCGGCTGGGGCGGCCGGCGCTCGTCGCCGAGATCGTCAGGAGCAGCCGCTCCGGCTGGTACTACCGCGTGATCGAACCCGGCGTCGTCGCAGTCGGCGACGTTCTGAAGCTCGAAGCGCGGCCTTGCCCCGAATGGACCGTGGCGCGCGTCTTCGACCTGATCGTCGGCAGCGCGGGCAAGTCCGACCCCGCGGCGCTCAGGGCGCTTGGCGGGCTGAAGCCGCTGTCCGCCGAATGGCGCGACCGCGCCCGGCGCATGGCCGCATGACCTGCCCCCCCATTCTGGTTTTCGATTCCGGCATGGGTGGCCTCTCGGTGCTGGCGCCGATCCGTGCCGCGCTGCCGCAGGCGCCGGTGGTGTATGTCGCGGACAACGCCGGGTTCCCCTACGGCAGCAAGAGCGAGGCGGAGATCGCCGCGCGCGTGCCCGCACTGCTCGGGCGGCTGACGGAGCGGTATCGCCCCCGGCTCATCGTCATCGCCTGCAACACGGCTTCCACGATCGCGCTGGCGCACGTGCGCGCGGCGCTCGACGTGCCGGTGGTGGGCACCGTGCCCGCGATCAAGCCCGCCGCCGAGGCGACGCGGACGAAGGTGATCGGCGTGCTCGGCACGCCCGCCACGGTGCGGCAGGCCTATGTTGACAATCTTGCCGCGGAGTTCGCTTCGGACTGTATTGTCCTCCGCCACGGCGCGCCGGACCTCGCGGCGATGGCGGAGGCGAAGCTGCGCGGGGAGGCGGTTCCCGCGGAGGACTATGCGGCGGTGATGGCGGGGCTGACCGATCAGCCGCGCGGAGAAGACATCGACATCGTGGTGCTCGCCTGCACGCACTTCCCGTTGGTCGAGGACGAGCTTGCCGCGGCGGCCCGCCGACCCTTGCGGTTCGTCCACGGCGGGCAGGGGATCGCGCGGCGTGTCGCACACCTGCTCCGCGACGCCGACTGGACCGGCTGCGAACCGACGGGTCTTGCCGTTTTCACGGCGAGGGACGAAAAGGCCGCCGCGCTCACGCCTGCCCTGGCAAGGCGCGGGCTTGAGATTGATTATCTGTAACAAGAGGATAGCGGCGAGAGTTATGACGACACATGAGGACCTGCTCGCGCGCCTCAACGCCGATCTGCCGCCGACCGGCATCCTGCTCGGCGCCGAGATTCTTGAGCTGGACCCGGAAGGCCGCGTCCGCATGTCGTTCACGGCGAAGCCCGAGTTCTGCAATCCGAACGGCACGGTGCAGGGCGGCATCGTCGCGGCGATGCTGGACGACGCGGCGGAAATGGCCTGCGTGGCGCACGCGGGCAAGCGCATCTTCGTCGCGACGATCGAGATGAAGGTCAGCTTCCTGCTGCCCGCGAAGGCGGGGAAGCTCTACGCGGAGGGGCGCGTCATCAAGCGCGGCCGCATGATCGCCTTCCTCGAGGCGGACCTTTTCGATGGCGAGGGCGCGCTGCTTGCGCGTATGACCTCCACCGCCGCGCCGCGCGCATTCTGAAAGACTTTGAGGGGAGCCGAATGACCGACGACATCCTGTTCGAAAAGCGCGGCCGCGCAGGGCTGGTGACGCTGAACCGGCCGCAGGCGCTGAACGCGCTCAATCGCGGCATGTGCCTTGCGCTGCACCGCCAGCTCGACGCGTGGGCCGGGGACGACGACGTCTCGGTGGTCGTCGTGCGCGGTGCGGGGGAAAAGGCGTTCTGCGCGGGCGGCGACGTCGTCGGCCTCTATCACGCGGGCAAGGAAGGCACGTCGGACTGGGAGGGCTTCTTCGCGGACGAATACCGCATGAACCTCGCCATCGGCCGGTATCCGAAGCCCTACGTGGCGCTCGTCGACGGCTTCAGCATGGGCGGCGGCGTCGGCATCTCGGTGCACGCGCCCTACCGGGTCGTCACCGAAAAAACGCTGTTCGCCATGCCCGAAACCGGCATCGGCCTCATCCCCGACGTCGGCGGCACGCACGCGCTCGCGCAGATGCCGGGCGAGGTGGGCACCTACCTCGGCCTCACCGGCGCGCGGCTCAAGGCGGCGGACTGCATGTATGCCGCCTACGGCACGCACCACTGCGCCAGCGACCGGATCGGGGCGCTGACCGACGCGCTCGCAGAGGGCAATGACGTCGCGCAGACGTTGAACGCCTTCCATTCGGACGCAGGCCCGGCGCCGCTCGCGGAGGTCCGCGCCGAGATCGACCGGCACTTCGCGTTCGACAGCGTCGAGGCGATCATGGAATCGCTTTCGCTCGGCAGCGACTGGGCCGTCGCGCAGCGCGACACGCTGATGAAGCTGTCGCCGACCAGCATGAAGATCAGCCTGCGCGCGCTCCGCGAGGCGCGGGGCGACGACCTCGCCGGGTGCCTCCGCCGCGAATACAGGCTGGTGTCGGCGATCAAGTCGGGCCATGATTTCTACGAAGGCATCCGCGCCCAGCTGATCGACAAGGACAAGTCGCCGCGCTGGCGCCCGGCCGCGCTCCGCGACGTGACGGAGGATATGGTGGACGGCTATTTCGCGCCTCCCGCATGGGGAGACCTCGGCTTTTGAGCGGCAGCGCTCTCGTCGTCGGCCTTGGCCTCAACGGCCTCGGCGTCGTGCGGTCGCTCGCGCAGGCCGGAATCCGCACCCATGCGCTCGACGACGCGATGGGCGCCTATACCGCCACCCGCTGCTGCTCGGTGTCGAAGGCCGCGGTGTCCGGGGAGGGCCTGCTCGAGGCGCTTGCCGCCTACCGCGCGCGGCTCGACCACGACCCGGTGCTGTTCCTGACCCGCGAGGACGGCGTGGCGACGGTCGCGGCGTATCGCGACGCGATTTCCGGCTACCGGATCGCCATGCCGGGGCGCGCGGTGGTGGAGGCGATGGTCAACAAGGACCGCTTCATGCCGATCGCCGAACGCGCCGGCCTCGCGGTGCCGAAGACGGTGACGCTGCGCGCGGCGGAGGACGTCGCGCTGCTCGGCAGGCTCACGCCGCCGCTGATCGTGAAGCCGAGCGAGCACGTCGCCGCCTATCAGGCGCGGTTCAGGAAGGCTTACGTGTTCGAAAGCGCGGACGAGGCCGCGCCGACGATCCCGGACATGCTCGCCGCCGCGGGCGAACTCGTGGCGCAGGAATATGTGCCCGGCGACGACGGCAGCGTCTTCTTCTGCCTCGCCTATTTCAGCGCGGAGAGCGACATGCTCGCCGCCTACACCGGCTACAAGACGGCGAGCTGGCCGCCGCGTGTCGGTGGCACGGCGGGCTGCGCGCCCGCGCCCGAAGCGCACGCGCGGCTTGCGGCCGACACGCAGGCCTTTTTCGCGGCGGCGCACTTTCAGGGCATGGGCAGCCTCGAATTCAAGCGCCATGCGCGCACCGGCGAATTCTACATGATCGAGCCGACCGCCTGCCGCACGGACTACCAGTCCGAGCTGGCGACGCTGAACGGGGTCAACCTGCCCGCCGTCCAGTTCGCCGACCAGATGCGCCTGCCGCTTCCGACTGCCGCACCCACGCATCGTTATGGATGGCGCGACCCCGGCGCGGTCGCCTCCGGGGCAAAGGTTCCGAAGGCGGGCAAGGGCTGGCAGGCGATTGATGCCGTCTGGCGGCGCGGCGATCCCGGCCCGTGGCTTGCACAGGGCCGCAGCCGTATCACCCGGAAGCTCTCCCGCCTCACCGGGCGGCGATAAAACCTTAACCGACTCCCGCTAGGTGGAGCCCATGCTCAAGACACTGAAAACACTCTACAACGACTTCCAGCTTGCGCCTGCGGAACGCGCGGCGAAGAAACGCGACGCCACCGGGCTTCCCGCCAGCGACCCCGGCATTGATGCCGCCATCGCGGCCTGCACGGCGTGGCTCGGCCGCGCGCAGGATTTCTCGGCGACGGCCGATGGCGGCGTTGCCCGCGACTGGCATGTCGCGAAGGGCTGGGCAACCAGCTACCCCGAGACGACCGGCTACATCGTTCCGACGTTGCTCGCGCTGGGCGAGGAAGCCCGCGCGCGCCGGATGCTCGACTGGCTGTGCGCGATCCAACTCGAGGACGGCGGCTTTCAGGGAGGCAAGATCGACGCCGTTCCGGTCAAGTCCGTCACCTTCAACACCGGCCAGATCCTGATCGGCCTCGCCATCGGCGCGCGGACGCTCGGGGACGCGAAGTATCTCGAAGCCATGCACGGCGCAGCCCGCTTCCTCAGGGATTCGCTCGATCCCGACGGCTGCTGGCGTTCGCATCCGTCGCCGTTCACGCACGCGGGCGAGAAGGCCTACGAGACGCATGTGTCGTGGGGTCTGTTCGAAGCCGAGCGTACCGCCCCCGGCGAAGGCTACGGCGCGGCGGGCCTCAGGCAGGTGGACTGGGCGCTCGGCAAGATGCAGGCGAACGGCTGGGTCGATGATTGCTGCCTTCAGCACAAGGACCGGCCGCTCACCCATACGCTCGGCTATTACCTGCGCGGGGTCGTGGAGGCGCACCGGCTTTCGGGCGAGCAGCGCTATCTGGACGCGGCGCTGAAGATGGGTCGCGCGCTCGTCGGCGCGCTCCGCAGCGATGGCGCGCTTCCGGGCCGTCTCCGGTCGGACTGGTCGGCGGCGGCCGACTGGTCCTGCCTCACCGGCAATGTGCAGGTCGCCGAGAGCCTGTTCTACCTCGCCCCGCTCGGCGGCGGCGACGGCTTCGTCGCGGCAGGCAAGGGGCTGAACGCCTTCGTGCGCCGCACGATTGCGCTGGACGGCAACCCCGATCTCGTCGGCGGCGTGCGCGGTTCGTTCCCGATCGACGGCGAGTACGGCCGGTGGGCCTATCTCAACTGGGCGGCGAAATTCGCCATCGACAGCTTCCTTGTTGAGAAGTCTATCTAAGTCGTTCCAGCCCTTCGCAAAAGTTGCGAAAAACTCGCAACAAGTCCCTGCGACATAAAGTGGGGTGACGGGAGCGCCGCCTCCGATGTAAAGCGGGCAAAAGAGCGGGCAGGACGGGTTAGAGAGCGTGGACTACAACCGCATTTTCAAGGACGCGATCGACCGGCTTCATGCCGAGGGTCGCTACCGCATTTTCATCGACATCCTGCGCAATCGCGGCGCCTATCCGAACGCGCGCTGCTTCGCCGGGCACAACGGCGCGCGCCCGATCACCGTCTGGTGCTCGAACGACTATCTCGGCATGGGCCAGCACCCGGACGTGATCGCCGCGATGGAGGAAGCGCTGCACGACGTCGGCGCGGGCTCGGGCGGCACGCGCAACATCGGCGGCAACACGCACTACCATCTGGAGCTCGAGAACGAGCTTGCCGAGCTTCACGGCAAGGAAGCCGCGCTGCTCTTCACCTCGGGCTACATCTCGAACGAGGCGACGCTCTCGACGCTCGGCAAGATCCTGCCGGGCTGCATCGTGTTCTCGGACGAATTGAACCACGCCTCGATGATCGCGGGCATCCGTAACGCGGGCTGCGAGAAGCGCGTGTTCCGCCACAACGACCTCGCGCACCTTGAGGAGTTGCTCGCCGAGGCGCCGAAGGACGCCGCGAAGCTGATCGCGTTCGAAAGCGTCTATTCGATGGACGGCGACATCGCGCCGATCGCGGAGATCTGCGACCTCGCCGACAAGTACAACGCGCTCACCTACCTCGACGAGGTGCACGCGGTCGGCATGTACGGCGACCACGGCGGCGGCATCTCGGAGCGGGACGGCGTCGCGCACCGGCTGACCATCATCGAGGGCACGCTCGCCAAGGCGTTCGGCATCATGGGCGGCTACATCGCCGCCTCCAAGACGCTGACCGACGTGATCCGCAGCTACGCGCCCGGCTTCATCTTCACCACCAGCCTCGCCCCCGTGCTCGTCGCGGGCGCGCTCGCCAGCGTGCGCCACCTGAAGGCGTCGGGCGCCGAGCGCGAGGGCCAGCAGGCCGCCGCCGCGATGCTGAAGGCGAAGATGCGCGACGCGGGCCTGCCGGTGATGGATTCGACGACGCACATCGTGCCGCTGCTCGTCGGCGACCCGGTGAAGACCAAGAAGATCAGCGACATCCTGCTCATCGAGTACGGCGTCTACGTGCAGCCGATCAACTACCCGACCGTGCCGCGCGGTACGGAGCGGCTGCGCTTCACCCCCGGCCCCACACACGACGAGGCTATGATGGGCGATCTCGTCTCCGCGCTCGTGGAGATCTGGGACCGGCTGGAAATTCGCCTCGCGGCCTGACCTGCGGATAGGCAGGCCCTTGATCGGACGCTAGGTTCCGGTCATGGCGACGAAAACCATCAACCTCGCGCTCCAGGGCGGCGGCAGCCACGGCGCGTTCACGTGGGGCGTGCTCGACCGGCTGCTCGAGGACAAGCGTATCGAACTCTCCGCCATATCGGGCACCAGCGCGGGGGCGATGAACGCGGCCGCGCTGGCGCAGGGTTGGATGAGCGGCGGACGCGACGGCGCGCGCGAAAGCCTCGACCGGTTCTGGAAGCGCGTCTCCGATGCCGCGCTGTTCGTGCCGGTGCGCGGCACGCCGTGGAACGACTGGTGGGCGGCGTGGACGGGCCACGGCTCGCCGGGGCGCGAGCTTCTCCGGCAGGTCTCGCGCGCGGTGAGCCCGTACCAGTTCAACCCCGCCGGCCTCAATCCGCTGCGCGACATCGTCGCCGAGTCCTTCGATTTCGAGAAGATCGGCGCCTGTGAGGCGCTGACGCTGTTCATCGCGGCGACCAACGTCTTCACCGGCAAGGTGCGCGTGTTCTCGGGGGCCGAGGTGACGGCGGACGTGCTCGCCGCCTCCGCGTGCCTGCCGCAGCTCTTCCAGGCCGTGGAGATCGACGGCGAGCCCTACTGGGACGGCGGCTACATGGGCAACCCGGCGCTGTTCCCGCTGTTCTATCATCCGGGGCCGGAGGACATACTGCTCGTGCAGGTGAGCCCCATCGAGCGCCGCCAGCTTCCCACCAGCGTCGAGGACATCGACAACCGCATCGACGAGATCGCCTTCAACGGCTCGCTGCTGCGCGAGCTTCGCGCCATCGAGTTCGTCGACCGGCTGATCGAGACCCGGCAGATCGTCGCGGGCAAGCGCTACCGCAAGATCCTGATGCACCGCGTCGACGGCGGCGACGAGCTTGCCGCCCATTCGCCCGCCACCAAGATGAACGCGGACTGGCCGTTCCTCACGGCGCTGCGCGACCTCGGGCGCGCGAAGGCCGATCAGTGGCTGAAGGCGAACTATGCCGCGATCGGCAGGAAGGCCACACTCGATCTGAGGGGCATCTACACGTGACGCGGATGCCACAATTCTTGGTGGCGCGGACGGCGCCGCTCCCCTAGATAGTGCGCTCACGCGAATCGTTTCCGTACCCAGCATGAGGCCCGCCGCTCCATGTCCGTCATCGCCATTGGCAGCGACCACGCCGGCTACGGCCTGAAATCGGCGGTTGCCGGCTGGCTGAAGGAAGCCGGGCACGAGGTGCTCGACCTCGGCACGAACGGCACGGACTCGGTGGACTACCCGGATTTCGGCCGCGCCGTGGGCGAGGCGGTGGCGAGCGGCAGGGCCGAGAAGGGCGTCGTCGTCTGCGGCTCCGGCATCGGCATCTCGATCGCGGCGAACCGCGTGAAGGGCGCGCGCGCCGCGCTCTGCATGAACGGCCTGATGGCGCGGCTTTCGCGCCAGCACAACGATGCGAATATCCTCGCGCTCGGCGAACGCCTGATCGGCATCGAGACGGCGCGGGATTGCCTCAATGAATTTCTGAACACGCCCTTCGAGGGCGGGCGCCACCAGCGGCGCGTCGACAAATTGTCGGCGTAGCCCACGAAGGAGATACGAGCATGAGCACCGCCGCCGCCACGCCGCTTGCCCAGGACGGGTTCTTCACGGACGGCGTCGCCGCCGCCGACGCGGCCGTCGCCAAGGCCATCTCCAGCGAACTCGCCCGCGAGCGCGACCAGATCGAGCTGATCGCTTCCGAGAACATCGTCAGCCGCGCGGTGCTCGAGGCGCAGGGCAGCGTGTTCACCAACAAGTACGCGGAAGGCTACCCCGGCAAGCGCTACTATCAGGGCTGCGCGCCTTCGGACGAGGTCGAGCAGCTCGCCATCGACCGCGCCCGCAAGCTCTTCGACTGCGCCTACGCCAACGTGCAGCCGCACTCGGGCGCGCAAGCGAACGGTGCCGTGATGATGGCGCTGGTGCAGCCGGGCGACACGGTGATGGGCATGAGCCTCGCCGCGGGCGGCCACCTGACGCACGGCGCGCCGCCCGCGCAGTCCGGCAAGTGGTTCAACGCCGTACAGTACGGCGTTCGGCCGGATGACCACCTCGTCGATTTCGACGAGGTCGAGCGGCTGGCGCTGGAGCACAAGCCGAAGCTCATCATCGCGGGCGGCTCGGCCTATCCGCGCACGCTCGATTTCCCACGCTTCCGCGCGATCGCGGACAAGGTGGGCGCGTACTTCCTCGTCGACATGGCGCACTTCGCCGGGCTCGTCGCGGCGGGCCTGCACCCGAGCCCGCTGCCGCACGCGCATGTCGTCACCACCACCACGCACAAGACGCTGCGCGGGCCGCGCGGCGGCATGGTGCTCTCGAACGACGAGGCGCTCGGCAAGAAGATCAACTCGGCGGTGTTCCCCGGCCTCCAGGGCGGTCCGCTGATGCACGTGATCGCCGCGAAGGCCGTGGCGTTCGGCGAGGCGCTCGACCCGAGCTTCAAGGTCTACGCGCAGGCGGTGATCGCCAACGCGAAGACGCTCGCGGGCCGCCTCAAGGAGCGCGGCTGCGATGTGGTTGCGGGCGGCACGGACACGCACCTCGCGCTCATCGACCTCAGGCCCAAGGGCCTCACCGGCAAGGACGCCGACGAGGCGCTGGAGCGCAGCCACATCACCTGCAACAAGAACGGCGTGCCGTTCGACCCGCTGCCGCCGACGAAGACGAGCGGCATCCGCGTCGGCTCGCCCGCGGGTACGACGCGCGGCTTCGGACAGGCCGAGTTCACCCAGATCGCCGACATGATCGCGGACGTGCTCGACGGCCTTGCCGCGAGCGGCCACGAGGGCAACGGCGCGGTGGAAGCGGATGTGCGGGCGCGCGTGAAGGCGCTCTGCGATCGTTTCCCGATCTATCCGGGGCTCTGACGCGGTCGAGGCGTAGCGGGAGGGGGACGAGCGATGCGCTGCCCGTTTTGCGGAAGCGAGGATAGCCAGGTCAAGGACTCGCGGCCGACGGAAGACGGCGGCGCGATTCGCCGCCGCCGTCAGTGCCCGGCGTGCGGCGCGCGCTTCACGACGTTCGAGCGCGTGCAGCTTCGCGAGCTCGTCATCATCAAGAAGTCCGGCGACAAGGAGGTGTTCGAGCGCGACAAGCTCGCCCGCTCCATCGAGATCGCCTGCCGCAAGCGCCCGATCGCGCCCGAGCGCATCGAGCGGCTGGTTTCCGGCATCGTTCGCCAGATGGAGGCGATCGGCGAGGCCGAGATCGAGGCCGAGGTGATCGGGCAGGCGGTGATGGAGGGGCTGAAGAGCCTCGACGCCGTCGCCTACGTGCGCTTCGCCAGCGTCTACCGCGATTTCCGCGAGGCGAAGGACTTCGAGGACTTCATCGGCACCATCGAGACCGTCGCGCGGAACGGGACCAAGTGACGGCAGCCAAGTGACAGGCGCGCCGCAGGAGGCGCCGCCGCCGGTCATCGTTCTGGTGCGGCCGCAGCTCGGCGAGAACATCGGCAAGGCGGCGCGCGCGATGCTCAACTTCGGGCTTGCGGAGATGCGCCTCGTGTCTCCGCGCGACGGCTGGCCCAACCCGGACGCAGGCCCGGCGGCGAGCGGGGCGGACATCGTGCTCGAAAACGCACAGGTTTGCGAAACTGTGGCCGACGCCGTGGCCGACTGCGCGTTCGTCTACGCCACCACGGTGCGCAAGCGCGGCCTCACCAAGGCGGTTGTCGGCCCCGAAAAGGCGGCCCGCGACACGCGCGCCCGGCCGGGTCGCACGGCGATCCTGTTCGGCCCGGAACGCTCCGGCCTCGAAACCGACGACGTCGCGCTCGCGCAGGCCATCCTCACCGTGCCCGTGAACCCGGAGTTCGCATCGCTGAACCTCGCGCAGGCGGTGATCCTCTTCGCCTACGAATGGTCGAAGGCGAACGTGGGCGAGGCGGCGAGCTTCGACAACTACGAAGGCCCGGCCCCGCAGGCCGACCTCGAAGGCCTCATCGCGCAGATCGACACGGCGCTCGATGCCGTAGGGTATTTCCGCGTCGAATCCCGCGCCCCGGCTTCGCGCCGCACGCTCCGGAACATGCTGACGCGTCCCGGCTTCTCCGCGAAGGAGGTGCGCACGCTGCGCGGTATCATCACGGCGCTTATCAAGGATCGCCGCTAGCGTTCAATGCGATGAGTGCCTGCGATGGGGTGGTTTGCGGATGGTCGGCTACGGTGTGGGATGCGAAGGAGCGGTTATTCAGATGCGGATTTCCTGCACCGGATCATTCCTCTCCATTTCCCATGTCTCAGTCATATTCAGGACATCATCGAATGGCTCGTCCGGATGAGAAGTCGTGCAGAGAAAGCGGTTGGGCTCGGTGCCATCTCCCACGACAATCTCGTCGATAATGTCCTCCAACTGCACGCAACCCGGCCCGACAATCGCCACCAATGACACCTCATCGCGGAGACACTGTTCGACGAACTTCTCAAGAAGGCGCTCGTCTGAGACAGGTGAGTGTAGGATAAGTTTCCGTGCAAACCTCATCGGCATGGAATAACATACGTGACGTCTGCTGTCAGGATCATCGCCCGAGATACAGAACGGCGACATATAGGTCGTAACCAAACGTCATCGTCATACCGGCGCAGGCCGGTATCCATGCGAACGGTGGTTATGGATACCGGCCTGCGCCGGTATGACGATGATATAGGGGCAGCACAGTCCGGCTTTCGCCGGTATGACGGGAGAGCGGCGGCGCCTTGACCTTTCCGCCCCGCCCCGCTAAACGCGCGCCTTCGCAATTGGCCCCGCATGTCCGGTGAAGCGGGTGCCGCGTCCTGCGTTTTGGCAGGGCGGCGCGAGTCCGGGCACCAAAACGCAAGCGAATTGAAAGGATTGCGCCATGTCGAAGCGCAGCAATGCAAAGTACAAGCTCGATCGCCGCATGGGCGAGAACATCTGGGGCCGTCCGAAGAGCCCGGTCAACAAGCGCGAATACGGCCCCGGCCAGCACGGCCAGCGCCGCAAGAGCAAGCTTTCCGACTTCGGTATCCAGCTCCGCGCCAAGCAGAAGCTGAAGGGCTACTACGGCGACGTCACCGAGAAGCAGTTCCGCAAGGTCTACGAGGAAGCCGTCCGCATGAAGGGCGATACCTCGCAGAACCTCATCGGCCTGCTCGAGCAGCGCCTCGACATGGTCGTGTACCGCGCCAAGTGGGCGCCGACGATCTTCGCGGCGCGCCAGATCGTGAACCACGGCCACATCGAGGTGAACGGCGAGAAGTGCAACATCGCCAGCCGCCGCGTGAAGCCGGGCGACGTGCTGTCGCTGCGCAAGAAGGCGCAGGAGATGGCGCTGGTGCTGGAGGCGCAGGGCCTCAGCGAGCGCGAGATTCCCGAGTACGTCTCGATCGACGGCGACGGCAAGGCGACCTACGTGCGCGTGCCGACGCTCGACGAGGTGCCCTATCCGGTGCGGATGGAGCCGAACCTCGTCGTCGAGTTCTACTCGCGCTAAGGCCCTCGAGGGTTTCAGGAAAAAGGGCGCTGCCGGAAGGCGGCGCCCTTTTTCTATCGTCTGCTTTCTATCGGCGCCCGGCGAGCGTCAGGTAGAGCGCCACCGGCACCACCGACAGCAGCCCGTAGATGAGCAGCGTCGAAAGCTGCACGATCCACAGCCCGGGCGAGGTGATCGTCATCGACTGCACGATCTCGGCGATCTGGTGCGGCGTCTTCGCGGCGTGGAAGACGGCGAAGCGGACGGCCATGATCGCCGGCGTCAGGGCGAGCGCGATGAGGATGAAGAGCGCCGCCAGCCGCCAGCGGTTGCCCCGCGTGAGTTCCGCCGAGCGCCGGAGCGCGTCCATCGGCCATTGCCGCTCGCCGAGCGCCACCGGGACGGCGACCGCCCACACGGCGAAGACGGCGATGCAAGCGACGACGAAGAGCAGCGAGCTCATCTGGCCGAGCTGGAGGATGCGGGAGGCGAGCAGCAGCACGATGCGCAGCGTCATGAGGCCGATGCCGATGACGAGCGCGACGACCAGCCCCGGCTGGAGCCGGCCGAGGCCCGCGCGCATGAACGCGCGCGGGTCGCTCGTCCGCGCGAGCACGCCGCCGGTGACGGCGCAGAGGAAGACCATCACCAGCAACCAGCGCAGCGTTTCGGCGATGGTGCCGAGCGCCGGATCGGGCGAGGCCGCGGTGCCGATGCTGAACGTCCGGAGCGCCACGGCAGGCAGCGTCAGGAAAATCAGGCCGAGGAAGATGATCGGCGCGAACTGCCGCCAGAAGATCACAAGTGCGAGCCGGAGTGCGGCGACGATGTCGAGCGGGGCGGGGGGCTTCATGGCGCTATGGTACGCGTTCGTCCCCGGCCGACAATATGGAACTGAGTGCCGCTGACGACGAGCGCGACGTCCGCGAGGTCGCTGGCGGCGACGAGTTCGAGCGGTCCGCCGGACGGCAGCGATATGTTCGCCGCGGGCCAGCTCGGCGCGCCTTTCCTGAGCGAGACCAGCCGGTCGCCCGATGCGCCGCGCAGGTGGACGTAGAGCGTGTCCCGCCCCGCCTTCGCGGCCACGACCCGGAAGCCCGCGGGCGGCGTGTAGGCAAGCTCCGGCAGCGTCTGGCTGGCGGGGCCGAGCAGCGGCGCCATCGGATAGGCGACGAGGCTGCCCGGCGGATAACGGCCGTCCGGCGTCATCCAGCCGCCGTTGCCGAGCACGGCGACGGCGCGGCCCTGGAAGAAGTCGAGCAGCCGCGCATCGGCGGGGAGCTGCGAGCGGCGGAAGTTCTGCACCCAGCCGAAATGATAGAGTTCATAGTCGCCGCTCGCGGTCGTCACCTCCGCGGCGTGGAAGAGGCCGCCGCCCGAAAGCGAGAAGAACGGCCTTATGCCCCGCGCGTCGAGCGGCGCGGCGAGGATCGTGGTTGCCGCATAGACCGGCTGGCCGCGCGTCCAGAGCTTGAGGAGGCGCGGAACGCCCGCGCTCGTCAGCGAGCCGGGCCCGGTGTTCGCAGCGACGAGGATGCGGCTGTCGTCGTACCAGATCGCCTGCGTCGGCCCCGGCGGCAGCGCGAAGCCGTTCGGCACGAAGCCGCCCGCGCGCGTGTCGTATTCGCGCAGCGCGATCCCCGGCCGCCCGGTCTCCGCAAGGAACAGCAGGCAGCGCTCGAACATCGGCGGCAGGCAGTCGGCGTCGACGAGGTGCCACGACTTGCCCTCGGCCTTGCCGAGCGCGGCGATGTCCGCCGTCACCGACCAGTCCGGCTTGCCGCGCAGCAGCGGCGTCAGGTCGCTGCGGCGCAGGACGCGGGCGTCGCCGGCCTCGCTGTAGAGCGCGAGGCCGTCGTCCTGAAAGCGCGCGACGGTTCCTGCCGAAACGGGGAGGGCCGCCGCCGCAATCAGAAAGGAAAGGCAGATTTTGATGCGCGACCCCAACGACATGGCCGCTGGTAACCATGAGTCCGCGGACGGCGCAACCATGCGCCCGCCCGGATGCCGGAAATCAGCGCTCAGCCGTCAGCGCTCGGCTGCCGACATTCAGCCGCCGGTGCGCGCCACCGCCGGAAGCTCGCTGCGGCCGCGCTTCACGATCAGCTTGTTGAGCGCATTTGCGTAAGCTTTCGCGGACGCGACCATCGTATCGACGTGCGCGCCGGTGCCGCGCACCGTGCGGCCGTCCTCGGCGAGCACGACGCTGACCGTCGCCTGCGCGTCCGTGCCCTCGGTGACGGCGTGGACCTCGTAGAGCGTCAGCTGTGCGTCGTCGTGGGGCACGATCTTGCGCATGGCCTTGAACACGGCGTCCACCGGGCCGTTGCCGCGCGTCGTGACGGTCTGCTCCTCGCCGTCCACCTCCAGAGTCAGGATGGCGCGCTGCGGGCCGTGGGAGCCGCAGTAGATCTCCAGCTCCCGGAACTGGATCGCCTGGTTCTCGCGCATCGTCTCGTCGTCGACGAGCGCGATGATGTCCTCGTCGTAGACGTGCTTCTTGGCGTCGGCGAGGTCCTTGAAGCGCTTGAAGGCGTCCTGGAACTCGTTGTCGCCGAGCTTGTAGCCCAGCTCCTCCAGCTTCTGGCGGAAGGCGTGGCGGCCCGAGTGCTTGCCCATGACGAGGCTGGATTCGGAGAGGCCCACCGATTCCGGCGTCATGATCTCGTAGGTGCTGGCGTCCTTCAGCATCCCGTCCTGATGGATGCCGCTCTCGTGCGCGAAGGCGTTGGCGCCGACGATCGCCTTGTTGGGCTGTACCTGGAAGCCGGTGACGGCCGAGACCAGCCGCGAGGCGCGGGTGATCTCGCGCGTCTCGACGCCGGTGTCGTAGGGCATCACGTCGTGGCGCACGCGCAGCGCCATGGCGATCTCCTCCAGCGCCGCGTTGCCCGCGCGCTCGCCGATGCCGTTGATCGTCGATTCCACCTGCCGGGCGCCGCCCGCGACCGCCGCCAGCGTGTTGGCGACGGCGAGGCCGAGGTCGTTGTGGCAGTGCGTCGAGAAGATCGCCTTGTCGGCGTTCGGCACGCGCGAGATCACGTCGCGGAACATGGCGCCGTAGGTTTCCGGCGTCGCGTAGCCGACCGTGTCGGGCAGGTTGATCGTGGAGGCGCCGGCGCGGATCGCGGTTTCGACCGCGCGGCACAGGAAGTCGAGGTCGCTGCGCGTCGCGTCTTCCGCCGACCATTCGACGTCCGGACACAGATTGCGCGCATGGCTTACCGACGTGCGGATCTTCTCCAGCACCGCTTCCGGCTCCATCTCCAGCTTCACGCGCATGTGGAGCGGCGAGGTGGCGATGAACGTGTGGATGCGGGGGCTCTTCGCGTCCTTGAGCGCGGCCCACGCGCGGTCGATGTCCCCGGCCGCGGCGCGGGCGAGGCTCGCCACCGTGGCCTTCTTCGCCTGACGGGCGACCGCCTGCACGGCCTCGAAATCACCCTCGGAGGCAATGGCGAAGCCCGCCTCGATGATGTCGACGCCGAGCGCTTCCAGTTGCTCGGCGACGCGCAGCTTCTCGGCGAGGTTCATCGAGCAGCCGGGCGACTGCTCGCCGTCGCGCAGGGTGGTGTCGAAAATCTTCACATAGTTCTGGCTGGACATGGCACACCTTCAAAATCTCGGAAAAAACGGGCGCGAACCTTCGCGGTTCGGTTCGATCGAGACCCTTAGGCGGCGGCGCGTCCAGAGCGCCGGACAGCGGAACCCGCGCGCCTAAGGGCGCGTAAGTCGAAGGAGCGCCAGAAGGGCGCGCCGGGAGAGGGCGAGGCTGTCATGCCGCATCATGGGCGGCAGTCTATGTGGCAAGTCACCGGATTTGTCCAGAGGCCCGGCTCGCAAAAGATGCGGAGCGGCACGCCGGACACCTCGCTGTCGAGATTCCTTACAGAATCGTAACGATATATGTTGCGGACCCGAAATCGTTTTCCATTTTAATCAATAACATATTGAACAGAAATGTAATTCCTGGAACGGCACGCTATTTGCAAAATGAAAGCCCGCGGTCCCAGGACCCGTTCGGGTGAAGTGGGCAGCGTTTTGAAACCGGGTAAGGGAGTGTGTAATGTTCAAGGTTCTTCTGGCAGGCGTTGCGGCGAGCGGCCTTCTGGCCGGCGCGGCGAACGCGGCCGTCATTTCCATCGACAGCGTGACCGGCATCTGGACGGCGACGAATCCCGTCGCCGGCGTCTCGGGCGTCAACACCAACGAGATCCGCTGGGGTACGAGCACCGGCTGGGGCAAGAGCGGCTATGATTTCGACGGTGCCGCGCCGCCGGCGTTCAACGTGAACGAGAACGAAGCCTTCGATCTCGGCACGTTCACGCACCACAACAATCCGATCACCGGCGTCTCGCTGGATTCCGCGACGCTGAAGGTGACCACGACGCTCACCATCGACAGCGTGACCCATCAGATCATCTCGATCTTCGACTTCGCGCACCTGGAAACGCCCAACGATCCGGGCTTCGGCAAGAAGTGCGCCAACGGCCAGTCCAACAACAGCGACGTCAACATCAACGGCTGTGCCGACCGCGTGACGTTCACGATGAACATCGGCGCGTCGGAGTTCTTCGATATCGACGGCGTCAACTACTACGTCGACATCCTCGGCTTCACGATCGACGACGCGCTCGCCAGCGCGTTCTGGACCAAGGAAAAGAAGGACAACGACGCCGTGCTCCAGGGCATCATCACGTCGAAGCCCGGCACGCCGCCGCCGCCGCCGCCGACCGATGTGCCGGAGCCTGCGATGCTCGGCCTGCTCGGCCTCGGCCTTGTCGGTATCGGCGCTGCGCGCCGCCGCCGCGCCGCCTGACCGCAGCACAGCGCAAAAACGGAAAGGCTCCCGTTTCGGGAGCCTTTCTTTTTGCGCGCGTCCCGCGGTTTCAGATGACGTTTGCCGGGAGCGGCTGCGTGCGCGGGGCGCCCGCGACGGCCGGTTTCGCGCTCAGGACGCATTCGAGCTCGATGTCGACGGGGCCTTCGATCTGCGCCATCGCGTCCGCATCGAGGATCTGGCCGTCGATGTCCACGGCCCAGCAGCGGCCGTCGAGCGCGGAAAGGAGGGCGGCGACTTCCGAACCGTTCTCCACCGGCTCCGCGGCGGCGGGCGCGACCGCCAGCAGGGCTGTCAGGGCTGCTATGCCGTACCGAACGATCATTGCCGGTTTCCTCTCCACTGTTCTGTACAGTGTGAAATGCAAGAGCGGTGCCAGCGTTCCGCCCGCGAGCTTCGTCAGCGGTTTCGATGGTTAAGGCCCCGGCTACCATCACGGAACTGTAAAGATGCGCGACAGCACGCTCGCGAGCACAAAGAAAAGGCGATTATGGAGTTTGCAAACAGCAGGCCTGAAAGCCTGCGCCGGTATGACGGGTGTGTGGGTCGGCGGGAGCCGCCAACCATGCAGCGTGTTTGCAAGCGGCATGATCGCCAAAGAAAAAGGGCGGCCCGAAAGCCGCCCTTTCCAGCAGGATCGTGAAGCCGTTCAGGCCTTGCGCCGCCGCGCCGCCGCGAGGCCGATCGCGCCGAGACCGAACAGCGCGAGCGCGCCCGGCTCCGGCACATCGGTGATCGGCTTGTAGGCAAGTGCGACGTTGTCGAACTCGAACGCGTAGCCGGTGCTGGAAGCCACCACCCTGTTGAAGGCGGTGTCCGAATTGATGTTCACGTAATAGGTGCCGCCCACGCCCTGATCGCCGCTCGCGACCTCCGCGACGTCCGACCCGGTGTAGGTGAACAGCAGCGTGTCGCCGGCATAGAAGGCGAGCGAGTTGTAGGTATCGACCGAACCCCACAGGATGCCGAAATACTGGTGGTAGTCGCCGAGATCGAGCGTGACGCTGCCGATGCCGGTCGTCAGGTACTGGGTTTCGTCCTTGCCGTCCGCCTGCGCGTTGCCGAACAGCGCGCCGTTGCCGCCCGAGATGTAGGGCGCCGCATATTTGCCGTCGACGTTCGGAAGCGAGGCCGTGCCTGCATCCGTGCCCGCGAACGTAACGGTGATGCCGCTCGCCGTCGTGCCGCCGGGGCCGATGGCGTCGAAGCTCTCATAGACGTTGGCGCCGACGGGAACGCCGCCCACCGACGAGGAAATCACCGCAGCGGACGCACCGGTGGAGGCGAGCATGGCGGCGAAAGCAAAAGCGTACTTCATGACATTATCCTCTGATCAAACCGTGTTCGGCCCATCAGAAGCAGGAACGATGCCAGAATCGACGACTTGAGCTTTTGCAGGATGGATCATAGTTAACAAGGTGTTAGCCATAATCGTTGTGTAAGTTCGGCCGACAGCCCTGCTTGTCAGGGGCGCCGTTCGAAGGCCGCCGTGATGTGCAGCGTGACCTCGTCGCCAAGCACGGGAAGCGCGTAGGTGATGCCGTAGTCGCTGCGCTTGACCTTCGCCGTAGCCTCGAAGCCCACGGTTTCGATCTTGCTCATCGGATTTGGACCGGCGCCGGTGAAGCGCGCATCGAGCACGACCGGCTTCGTGATGCCCTTGATCGTGAGGTCGCCGGTGATCTTCGCCTCGAGGCCGTCGACGACGGCGCTCGTCGACCTGAAGGTCGCCGTCGGGAACTTCGCGGTATCGAAGAAATCGGCGGTCTTCAGATGCGCGTTCAACTGCTCGCTGGTCGTCGAGACCTTGTCGATCGGGATGGTGAGCGAGACGCCGGCGGACTGCGGGTTGGCCGGGTCGAGCGTGAGGGTGCCCGTCGTGCCGCCGAAGATGCCGTAATAGACGTTGAAGCCGAGGTGATTGACGCCCCACGCGATCTGCGTGTGATCGGTATCGACAGTGTAGGTACCGGCGGCGACCTTTGCAGCCGCCTCGGCGCCCGGCTGGCCTTGGGCGAAGGCGGGCGCGGCGAGGCCGAGAAGGGCAAGGGCGACAAGCTGGGTTTTCATGGCGGGGCTCCTGAAACGGGAAACGGCGCCCGCAGCCTGTGCCGCGCGCGCCGTTCCTGTCAACCGAAGCTCTCGTGACGGAGCGTGTCAGTTCACCGCCTTGTCGACGAGCTTGTTCTTGCCGATCCACGGCATCATCGCGCGCAGGCGGCCGCCGACCTCCTCGATCTGGTGCGCGTTCTGGTTCTTGCGCGCGGCCTTGAGCTCGGGGTTGCCGGCGCGGTTGTCGAGGATGAAGTCCTTGACGAAGCGGCCCTGCTGGATGTCGGCGAGCACGCGCTTCATCTCGGCCTTGGTCTCGTCGGTGACGATACGAGGCCCGGTCTTGTAGTCGCCGTATTCGGCGGTGTTGGAGATCGAGTAGCGCATGTTGGCGATGCCGCCCTCGTACATCAGGTCGACGATCAGCTTCACTTCGTGCAGGCACTCGAAATAGGCCATCTCGGGCGCGTAGCCCGCTTCCACCAGCGTCTCGAAGCCCGCCATGATGAGGTGCGAAAGCCCGCCGCAGAGCACGGCCTGCTCGCCGAACAGGTCGGTCTCGCACTCTTCCTTGAAGGTCGTCTCGATAATGCCCGAGCGCCCGCCGCCGACAGCGGAGGCATAGGAGAGGGCGACATCGTGCGCGTTGCCGGTCGCGTCCTGCGCGATGGCGATGAGGCAGGGCACGCCGCCGCCGCGCTGGTACTCGCTGCGCACCGTGTGGCCGGGGCCCTTGGGCGCGATCATGAACACGTCGATGTCCCCGCGCGGCTCGATGAGCCCGAAGTGGACGTTGAGGCCGTGCGCGAAGGCAAGCGCCGCGCCTTCCTTCATGTTCGGCCCGAGGTCCCTGGCGTAGATTTCGGCCTGATGCTCGTCGGGCGCCAGCACCATGATGACGTCGGCCCACCTGGCGGCCTCGGCGTTCGAGAACACCTTGAACCCGGCACCTTCCGCCTTCTTCGCGGTGGCCGAGCCTTCGCGCAGCGCCACGGCGACTTCGGCGACGCCGCTGTCGCGCAGGTTCTGCGCATGGGCGTGGCCCTGGCTGCCATAGCCGACGATCGCGACCTTCTTGCCCTTGATCAGGCCCACATCGGCGTCGGCATCGTAATAAACGCGCATGATATCAGGACTTTCTCTGTTCGATTGGGAGGGAGTGACGGAAAACTCAGCTCGGGTCCTTGCCGCGCGAGATGGCGACGACGCCGCCGCGCGCGACCTCGACGAGGCCGACCTCGCGCATCAGCGCGATGAACGTGTCGACCTTCTCGGTGGAACCGGTGATCTCGAAGATGAAGCTCTCGATCGTCGCATCGACGACGCGCGCGCGGTAGATGTCGGCAAGGCGCATCGCCTCGAGCCGCTTGTCGCCGCCGCCCGCGACCTTGAGCAGCGCCATCTCGCGCTCGACGTGCGGCCCGAGCTCGGTGAGGTCGCTGACCTTGTGCACGGTGACGAGCCGGTCGAGCTGCGCCTCGATCTGGTCGATCACCTCCTGCGAGCCGGAGGTGACGATGGTGATGCGGCTGACATCGTGCGATTCCGTGATGTCCGCCACGGTGAGGCTCTCGATGTTGTAGCCGCGCGCCGAGAACAGGCCGACGATCTTCGCAAGAACGCCGGACTCGTTGTCGACGGTGATGGCGAGCGTGTGCCGCCGGATGGGGCCGAGATCGCGCATCAGACGAGCGCCTGCGCGTCTTCGTCGAGTTCGCCCTTCACGTCGGACGGGCTCAGGATCATCTCCGTGTGGGCCGCGCCCGACGGGATCATCGGGAAGCAGTTCTCCAGCTTGGCGACGCGGCAATCGACGAACACCGGGCCGTCGTATGCCAGCATCTCGGCGATGCCGGCGTCGAGCCCGTCCACGTCCTCGATGCGGATGCCCTTCCAGCCGTAGGCCTCGGCGAGCTTCACGAAGTCGGGAAGCGCCTCGCTGTAGCTCTCCGAATAGCGGCTCTCGTAGGTGAGCTCCTGCCACTGGCGGACCATGCCCATGTATTCGTTGTTGAGCACGAACACCTTCACCGGCAGGCGGTACTGCACGGCCGTGGACATCTCCTGGATGTTCATCAGGATCGAGGCCTCGCCCGCGATGTCGATGACGAGGGCCTTGGGGTTGCCGAGCTGCGCGCCGATCGCGGCGGGGAGGCCGTAGCCCATCGTGCCGAGCCCGCCCGAGGTCAGCCACTTGCGCGGTGCCTCGAAGTGGAAATGCTGCGCCGCCCACATCTGATGCTGGCCGACCTCGGTGGTGATGATCGGCGCCTTCGCCTTCGTCGCCTCGTAGAGGCGCTGGATCGCGTGTTGCGGCAGGATTTCCTTGCCCGCCTGCCGGAAGCCGAGGCTGTCCTTCTTCCGCCACGCGTCGATCCGCGCGAACCACGCCGTCTGGTCCGCGGCCTTGTGACCGCGCGCCTTCCAGACCTTCAGCATGTCCTCCAGCACGTGGCCGACGTCGCCGACGATGCCGAGGTCCGCCTTCACGTTCTTGTTGATCGAGGAGCGGTCGATGTCGATGTGGATCTTCCTCGAACCCGGCGAGAAGGCGTCCAGCCGCCCGGTCACGCGGTCGTCGAAGCGCGCGCCGATGCAGACCATGAGGTCGCATTCGTTCATCGCCATGTTGGCTTCATAGGTGCCGTGCATCCCGAGCATCCCGAGCCACTGCGGCGAGGCGGCCGGGAAGGCGCCGAGACCCATCAGTGTCGAGGTGACGGGCGCGCCCGAGACGCGCGCCAGCTCGCGCAGCAGCTGCGAGGCGCCGTTGCCTGAATTGATGACGCCGCCGCCCGTGTAGAGGATCGGGCGCTCGGCCTTCGCCAGCATCTCGACGGCGGCCTCGATGTCCTTGAGCTCGCCCTTCAGCTGAAGCTTGTAGCCGTTGTGGAGCGCCGAGCGCTTCCGGTAGCCGGCGCGCGCGACCTGCACGTCCTTGGGGATGTCGATGACGACCGGGCCGGGGCGGCCGGAGGTGGCGATGTGGAACGCCTCGTGGACGATGTCGGCGAGCCGCTCGGGGTCCTTCACCAGATAGTTGTGCTTGGAGCAGTGGCGCGTGATGCCGACCGTGTCGCACTCCTGGAAGGCGTCCGACCCGATGAGGTGCGTCGCGACCTGCCCGGTCAGCACGACGACCGGGATGGAATCGAGGAGCGCGTCGGTGATGCCGGTGACGGCATTGGTCGCGCCGGGGCCGGAGGTGACGAGCACGACGCCGGGCTTCCCCGTCGAGCGCGCATAACCTTCGGCGGCGTGGACGGCGGCCTGCTCGTGGCGGACGAGGACGTGCCTGATCACCGACTGCTGGAACAGCGCGTCGTAGATCGGCAGCACCGCGCCGCCCGGATAGCCGAATACGGTGTCGACGCCGAGTTCGATCAGCGCCTGTATGAGGTTTTCCGCTCCGGTTCTCTGCTCGTTCACGATCGTTTTCCTTGATTCGGCCCGCGCATGTACGAGATTAAATGATACAGGGCAACCCCATTGCTTGTAATTTTTGTACAAACAGAACATTAATAACGCATGATAGATGCAAAGAGGTCACGCGCTTTGAACCCTCGCCTTCAACCGTCAACTCCGGCAAGATAGGCCGGATGGAGGACGCTACCGTTTCCAGCGGGTTCGAGGATCGCCGCGTCGGGACCCGGACCTGGCATTTCGTCGTCGGAGTCTTCGCGCTGCTTGCCGCGCTCATCGGCATCGGTGCGATCTCGTTTGCCGCGTTCCAGCGCGCGGTGGACATCGAGCGCACCCGCACCGAAGCGGTCGCGCGCACCACGGAAGGCTTCGAGGGGCTGGTCGCCGCCGAGCGCCTGATCAACGCGCTGCAGGAGGCCGAGCGCAGCCAGCGCGGCTATGTGCTGACCGAGAACCCGGTCTTCCTCGAACCCTATGAAGCCGCCCGCGCGCGCAGCTCGAGCGTGCTCGACGACCTTCAGCGCCGTATCGGCGAGGGCGACGAGCGGCAGGCGGCGCGCTTCGTCGTGCTGCGGCGCCTCATTGCGCTCAAGCTGGAGGAAATGGCGCGCTCCGTCGAGATGACCCGCCGGGGCCGCATGGAGGCGGCGCGGATCGACGTCGCCTCGGGCTACGGGCGGCGGCTGATGGACGAGATCCAGGCGATGATGAACGAGATCGTCGCCGAGCAGCGCGCCGTGCTCGAACGGCGGCAGCAGGACGTCGTGCAGCGCGATCACCTCGGCGCGCAGTCGCTCTACCGGCTGGCGGCGCTCGGGGTCGCGCTCATCGTTGCAGCGCTCATCTCGATGATCGCGCTCGCGTACATGGTGTACCGCACCAAGCTGGCGCTGGAGCGCGAGGAGGCGGGCGAGATCCGGCGCAACGTGCTGGAAGCGGCGGTCGCCGCGCGCACGCACGAGCTGACACAGGCGAACGTCGCGCTGCGCGCCGAAATCGCCTCGCGCGAGGCGGCGGAGAACCGGCTCCGGCAGGCGCAGCGCATGGAGGCGGTCGGCCAGCTCACCGGCGGCATCGCGCACGATTTCAACAACATGCTCGCGGTCATCATCAGCAGCCTCGACCTCCTGAAACGCCGGATCAGTCCGGACGATGCGCGCGTCGTGAAGCTGATCGACAACGCGCGCGAGGGGGCGAACCGCGCCGCCTCGCTCACCGCGCGGCTGCTCGCCTTCTCGCGCCGCCAGTCGCTCAACCCGCAGACGGTGGACGTGAACCTGCTGATGACGGGCGTCGTCGACCTCATCGGGCGGACGCTCGGCGAGCGGATCAGCGTGGAAACGAAGTTCGGCGGAGACATCCCGCCGGTGTTCGTCGATCCCGGCGAACTCGAGAACGTCATCATCAACCTTGCCGCCAACGCGCGAGATGCGATGCCCGACGGCGGCACGCTCAGGATCGAGACCGCGCGCTACGTACCGAATGGCGATCCGCTTCCCGAAGGCGAGGCGGCGAGCGCCTATGCGCTGATCAGCGTCGTCGATACCGGGCAGGGGATGCCGCCCGAAATCGTCGAGCGCGTCTTCGAGCCCTTCTTCACCACCAAGGCCGTGGGCCGCGGCACCGGCCTCGGCCTCAGCCAGGTGCACGGCTTCGTGCACCAGTCCGGCGGGCACATCTCGCTCGAATCCGCCCCCGGCGAAGGCACGCGCGTCGACATCTACCTGCCGGTGCAGATCGTCGGGCGCGTCGTGCCCCCCGTGCCGCGCTCGGAAGCGCCGCTTGTCGGCGGAAGCCCCGAGGAAACCATCCTCGTCGTGGAGGACGAGGACCAGCTCCGCATGGTCACGGTCGAGAACCTCCGCGAACTCGGCTACACGGTGCGCCACGCGGCGAACGGCAAGGAAGCGCTCGAAATCCTCGACGAGCACCCCGGCATCCGGCTGCTGTTCACGGACATCGTGATGCCCGGCATGTACGGCGACGAGCTGGCGCGCGAGGCGCTCTCGCGCTGGCCGGACCTCGGCCTGCTCTACACCAGCGGCTTCGCGCGCACGGGCGTCGACGGCGAGCCGCTCGATCCGCCCGCCGAAACCGTGCGCAAGCCCTATACGATGGAAGGCCTCGCGCAGAAGGTGCGCGAAAGCCTCGACCAGGCATCTAGGGCCGAAGCCGGGGCCAGTCCGGTGTCTGGTTCCTGAACCACGTGCGCTGGCGCTTCGCGTAGCGCCGCGTGTCGAGCTTCGCGCGCAGCACCGCCTCGCCCAGCGTGCAGTCGCCCTTGAGGTGCGCGATGAGCGGCGGCACGCCGATCGCCTTCATCACCGGCAGCGCCGGGTCGAGGCCCAGCGCCAGCAGCCGCGCCGCCTCGTCGAGCCCGCCTTCCGCCAGCATGGCGTCGAAACGCGCGTCGCAGCGGCGGCCGAGTTCGTCCCGGTCGATCTCGACGACGGCGGGCTCCAGCGCCACCGCGCCCAGCAATCCGCCCGAGAGCTGCGCCTGATGATCGCCGAGCGAGGCGCCCGTGCTGCGGATCACCTCAAGCGCGCGCGCCATGCGCTGCGTGTCGTTGGGATGCAGGCGCGCCGCCATGCCCGGGTCTTCACGCGCCAGCGCTTCCGCGAGCGCGCCGGTGTCGAGCGCGCGGACCGCGGCGCGCACATCGGGGTCGATGTCGGGCACCGGCGCGATGCCGTGAAGCAGCGTCCGCAGATAGAGGCCCGTGCCGCCGACGAGGATGGGCAGCAGGCCCTGTTCGTGCGCGCGGCCGATCTCGCGCCGGGCGAGGTCGGCCCATCCGGCGGCGCCGAGGGGAGCTTCGGCATCGAGGAAACCGTAGAGCCGGTGCGGCGCGCGCGCCGTCTCGGCGGGCGAGGGGCGGGCGGACAGCACGCTGAGGTCGCAATAGCACTGGCTCGCATCCGCATTGATGATGACACCGCGCCGCGTTTCCGCCATGCGCAGCGCGAACGCCGACTTGCCGCTGGCAGTCGGTCCTGCAATGACCGCCAGCGGCGGCAAGGAAGGCGAGGCCATGCAACTTGTTACAATCGTGGGTTCGGAGCGTCTATCCGCCGGTGACGTGAGCGCGGCGCGCGACGCCGCCGCCGCAGCCGGAATGGAGGCCGGGGCCGTCCGCTGGACGGAAGCCGGGGTGGTCGCCGAGTTCGCGGGAAGCGGTCCGGCCGCCGCGGTGCGCGACGCGGTGGAGACTGCCGTTCCCCACGCCGACGTGGTGGTGCAGGCGGCGGCGGAGCGCAGGCGGCGCCTGTTCATCGCCGACATGGATTCGACGATGATCACGGTCGAGTGCATCGACGAGCTTGCCGACTACGCGGGTCTCAAGGCCGAGATCAGCGCCGTCACCGAGGCGGCGATGCGCGGCGAGATCGACTTCGCCGGGGCGCTCGAACGCCGCGTCGCGCTGCTTGCGGAGCTGCCCGTCGCCTCCATCGACGACTGCCTGCGCGACCGCGTGCGCCTGTCGCCCGGCGCCCTGACGCTGGTGCGCACGCTCCGGCGGCACGGCATCTACACGCTGCTCGTTTCGGGCGGCTTCACGCGCTTTACCGGGCCGGTCGCCGAGATGATCGGCTTCGACGAGGCGCGCGCCAACGTGCTCGAAACGCACGGCGACGTGCTCACGGGCAAGGTCGTACCGCCGATCGTGGACGCGAACGCCAAGCGCGACGCGCTGACCGGCACGGCGCGGGACAAGGGCATCGCGCTCGCCGAGACGATCGCGATCGGCGACGGCGCGAACGACCTGCTGATGGTGGAAGCGGCGGGCCTCGGCGTCGCCTATCACGCCAAGCCGAAGCTCGCGGATGCGGCGGACATGCGGATTCGCCGCGGCGACCTCACCGTGCTGCTGCACGCGCTCGGCATCCCCCGCGCCGACTGGGCAGACGTCTGAACGCCTAGCGCCGCGCGCGGTCCCGGCGGGTCGCGATGAGGACGCGGACACCGATCACGCCCTCGCGGATCAGCTCGATCCGCCTCAGCCAGCGCTCGCCTTCCGCAAGCAGGTGCGGGATCAATGCCTGTCCCTCCGGCTCGCGGTGCAGCGCGCGAATCCGGTCGATCGCGCCGCCCCAGCTGTATTCGACCTCGGCGGCATAGTCGGCGGAGATGTCGCTGACCGCGATGACGGAGAGGCGCGCGTCCTCCACCAGCCGCGAAAGCGTTTCCACGGTGCGCAGGCGTGGCCGCACGGGCTCCGCCTCCGCCCATTCGCGGTAGCGCGGCGATGCCGTCTGGCGGTCGTCGGTCATCACGAGGCTGCGCACCGCGACCTGACCGCCGGGCGCGAGCGTTTCGCACTGGCTGCGGAGCAGCGTCGTCAGCGGTTCTCCGCGTTCGGTGATGCCATCGACGAGGATGAAGTCGGCGTCCGGCAGCAGCGGCCCGTCGGCGGCGCGCAGCAGCGCGACGCGCCCGTCCGAAGCGGCGGCCAGCGGCTTCTGCGTCTCGGCGGCGAGCACGGTGCAGCCGATCCCCGCATGGAGTTCGCTGGCGACGCCGCCGAGTTCCGCGCCGAGATGAAGGACGCGGCTGTGCTGCCCCAGTCCCGCGCGCGCCGACAGCGCCCTGAGCTGGGATACGCCGCGCGGCGTCAGCGAACCGTCACCCCATACGATCTGGGCTGCCGCGACACGTTCGGGTGGCCAGTTCGAGGTTTCGGAAGGCTGCGGCGGTACCGCCTGCGCGTGAGGCAGGGAAGGTAGGCGCGGCGAACGGGCCGCGTCCTCGTTGGCGACGCGGGCGGCGAGACGGCGTTTCAGCTCGGCAAGGTCATAGCCTTCCCACCATGCACGAAGGCGCTGCCGCAACGGTCCGGGCATCGGGATGCCGTCAGGCATCGAGGGCAGAATCGACGGCCGCCGTCATCCCCGCGCAGAGCGAGGCGAGCGCGAATGTCGCGGCATCCTCGCCCACGGCAAACCGCAGCGCAGCGCCGTCCCGTCCGACGCGGACGACGCGCGCGCGAATCGCACCGGCGAGCGGATGGGAAAGCACGACCTGCTCGTCGATGTGGAGCGCGTGGCCGGTTTCGACGAAGGCGCCGGCGGCGGAGACATCGCGGAGCGAGGCCCCGATCTCCACGCCCGCGGCGTGAAGCGTGCAGAAACGCCCGCTGCGTGCCGGAGCGGCATGGGGCCGCGGAAATTCCCGGATGTTGTTGCTGATCATTCGCCGTCTGCCCCGCACAAAAGCAACTCTCGGGACATACGGGTCCCGCGGGCGTCCAGAGCTAGCGCAAAGCCGTCGATGAAAGGTTAATTGGTGTGGACCGCGAAGCAGGCCCTGCCGGTGTCGCGCAGGCGCTGGCAGACGGCGTTCGCCTCGGCGGCGTCCGCGAAGCTGCCCGCCTGCAGGCGCACCATGTTGCCGCCAACGGAGTAGGCCGGTTCGAGGCCGGAGACGATGCCCGGATGCTCGCGGCGCAGCGCCGTCCATGCCTCGCGCGCGCGCGCTTCCTGCGAGAAGGCGCCGAGCTGGATGCGCCATCCGCCGCCGATGCTGCTCGCGGCGGCCGTCGTCGGCGCGGCGGCGCGGGGCTGCGGGATCTCGGCGCTGGACACGATCGTCCGCGCCGGTGCGGCGACCGGGCGGGGGCTTGCCGGGGCCGGAGCCGGGACGGCTGCTGCTACCGCGGCCTTCGGCGCCGTCTCCTGCGGCTTGTCCGCCGCGATGGCGTTGTCGAGCTTGCGGGGTGCGGGAAGGGGCTTGCCGCTTGCGGCGAGCTTGTCGCCTGTCGTCATCGCTTCCGCCATCTCGCTGCCGCTCGCCCGGTCGGCGGGCGACAGGCTTGCCGTCATGGTGGCAAGCGCCCGCCCGGCCTGCGGCAGCCCGGCATTGTTCGCCTGAGTCATATATGCATAGGCGAGGGGCCAGTTCTTCGGCAGCGTGTCGCCGTTGAAGTGGAGCACGCCGAGCATGTACTGCGCGCGGGCGTCGCGCTTCGCCGCCGCCTTCTGCCAGAGCGCCGCGGCCTCGGCCTTCTCGCCGCGCTGGGCGAGCAGGATGCCGAGGTTGGACTGGGCCGGCGCATGGCCCTTGTCGGCGGCGCGGCGGTAGAAGTCCTCCGCCTTCGCCTTGTCGAGCGGAACGCCGCGGCCGAGCTTGTAGGCCTGCCCCATGTTGAACAGCGCGTCGGGATCGCCCTTCGCCGCGAACGGCATCCATTCGACGACCGCGCCCTTGTAGTCGCCCGCCTGCCACTTGACGACGCCTTCCTTGACGCCTGCAAGTGCCGGAACCGAAACGAAAAGGCTGAGGAACGCAGTCGCGGTGATGAGGCCGTGTCGCATGGTGGGGTTCTCTAGAGCAGTCTTTCCGGCAAGGGAATCCCTGACAGGCCTTACGGGGCCGTGAACGGAAAACCCCCTGCCGCATTCCCGCGCGAAACCGCCCGGGGGTTTTCACGAAATAACCCCAAGGCTTTACCGAATATTAGCTTTGTGCGTGCGATCCATGCCCCTGCAATTCGCAGAGTCTATGGGGAAAAGCCAATGCGCGTTCTCGCGTTAGCTTCACAAAAGGGCGGTTCGGGCAAGACCACCCTCAGCGGCCACCTCGCTGTTCAGGCGCAGAGGGCCGGCGCGGGGCCCGTCGTTCTCATCGACATCGACCCCCAGGGCTCGCTGGCCGACTGGTGGAACGAGCGTGAGGCCGAGATGCCCGCCTTCGCGCAGACGACCGTCGCACGGCTCGTCACCGACCTTGAAATGCTGCGGCAGAAGGGCTTCAAGCTCGCCGTGATCGACACGCCGCCGGCGATCACCGTCGCCATCCAGAGCGTGCTCTCGGTCGCCGAGCTCGTCGTCATCCCGACCCGCCCGAGCCCGCACGACCTGCGCGCCGCAGGCGCCACGGTCGAGCTTTGCGAGCGCGCGGGCAAGCCGCTCATCTTCGTCGTGAACGCGGCGACGCCGCGCGCCAAGATCACCTACGAGGCCGCCGTCGCGCTCTCGCAGCACGGCACGGTCGCGCCGGTGACGCTGCACCACCGCACCGATTTCGCGGCCTCTATGATCGACGGCCGCACGGTCATGGAGATCGAGCCCGACGGCAAATCCTCGCAGGAGATCGAGGAACTGTGGGCGTACATCGCCGATCGCCTCGAGAAGAATTTCCGCCGGACCGTGTTCAATGCACCGGGCCAGCATGTGCCGACTCCTGCCGTGCGGGCCGCCGGCGGGTTCGGCCGGAAAGCTGTCAGCTAACAATAAGATGCAAGGGGCCGTTCCGGGGAAAGGTAAGTTATGAACGAGGCCAACTATGCTTCTTTGACCGCCGGTCTGCTCGCGCGGAAGGGACAGGCGCGCCCGGCGATGCGTCCGCAAGGCTACGGCTTTGCGTCCGACGACGATCTCGGCTGGAACGACATGGGCGGCACCGACATGCTGACCGCCGAGCAGCGCGCCGCGCTGATGCCGGCACAGCCGATGCACTTCCAGCCGCGCCCGGCCGTGGAGCTCGATCAGGCCGTGCCGTCGCCCGTCGCCGTGCAGCAGCAGGCGATCGCCGATGAGTTCGCGGCGGCCGCAGCTGCGGTCGTGCGGACGCCCGAGCCGGAATCCGCCGATCTGCCCGAGGCTCCGGTCTCGGTGCCGGCGTCCGTGCCCGTGGCGACGGCGATCCCGTCGATCAACGTGGCGCCCGCGCAGCCCGTGCACCGTCCGCGTGCGGCGGCCGGGTCCAAGGCGAAGGCGGCGTTCACGCTGCGGCTCGACCCGGACCGTCACATGAAGCTGCGTCTCGCGTGCGTCTACGCGCACCAGTCCGCGCAGCAGCTTGTGACCGCGGCGCTCGATGAATATCTGTCCACGCATTTTCCGGATGCCGTGAAGGACGTGAGGAAGTCCGCCGCCAACTAGGCGCGAACGGGGTGAAGGGGCCAAGACCATGCAGACTCAGCGCAATACGGTGCTCAAGCTGGCCGCGAGCGCATTCACGCTCGGGGTCTCTCTGACGGCCTGCCAGTCGTCGACCAGCCCGGTGGCGCACGTGAACACCGCGATCGGCGCCGTCGACGCCCCGCAGCCTTCGGTCGTCCTCATCAAGCAGGCGGAAGCCGCGCGGCTCGCGGGCAATCCGGCGGCGGCGATCAGCTTCGCCGAGCTTGCCGTCACCGCCGATCCGCAGAACGCTGATGCGCGCTTCACACTCGCCAAGGCCTATACGGCGGCCGGCCGCTACCAGTCGGCGGCCGAAGCCTACGGCGACCTTTCGGCGATGAACTCCGACGACGCGAACGTCCGCTTCCGCGCCGCGCTTTCGTCGCTCGCGGCGGGCAACCGCTACACGGCGCTGTCGACGCTCGACGCGCTTGCGGACGAACCCTCGCTCGCGGCCGATGTCGGCCTCGCGCTGGCGCTTTCGGGCGAGACCCGCAAGGCGATCAGCCTGCTTGAGAAATCCGTCCGTGCAGGCACCTCGACGCCGCGCCTCCGCCAGAACCTCGCGCTCGCGCAGGCGCTTTCCGGCGAATGGGCCGCGGCGCGCACGACCGCCTCGATGGACCTGACGCCGGACGCGGTCGACGCCCGCGTGGCGGAATGGGCCGCGATCGCCTCCAACACCGACAGCGCGTGGCGCACCGCCTCGGTGCTCGGCGTGGAAATGGCCGCGAACGACGCCGGACGCCCGGTCGCGCTCGCATGGGCGCCGCCGCAGGCCGAGACGATGGTGGCGGTGGCGGACGTGCAGCCCGCCGTGGACGTCCCGGTCGCAGAAAGCGCGCCGGAACCCGTGGCCGTCGCCGCCGTTCCCGAACTGGCCCCGGCAGTCGTCGCCGAAGCCGCGCCGACCGTTCGGCCCGAGCCGGTCGCCATTGCCCGCGCCGAGGTGCCGGTCGCGGCCGAGCCCGCGCAGCCGATCGTGAAGATCCGCGCCGTGCAGCCCGCCTTCGACGCGCCGAAACCCGTTTCCGCCGTGAAGCGGGAGATCCGCGCGCTGCCGAAGCCGACGCATGGCGCTTGGGTCGTCCAGCTCGGCTCCTACGCGAAGCCGGAATTCCTGAACGCCGGCTGGAAGACGCTCGTGCGCAAGAACAGCGCGCTCGGCGAGTTCGATCCGATCCGCAGCCAGATCGAAGTGAAGGGCGCGACCTACCACCGCCTCGCCATCGGCTCGTTCGCGAACGTCACCGAGGCGGTCGACCTCTGCCGGAACCTCAAGGCCGAGGGCTACAGCTGCTTCGTCCGCAAGGGTACGGGTGCGCCGGAAGCGACGTCCTCCAAGAAAGCCTGATCAGCCCGCGAAGGCGATCTCGCCGCCTTTCACGGTCCATCTCACGCGGCCCTGCACGGGAAGCCCGTCGAACGGCGTGTTGTCGCCCGCCGAGACGAACTTCGACGCGTCGATGCGCCACGGCGCGCCCGGATCGAACAGCACGATGTCGGCAGGCGCGCCCACGCCGAGGTTTCCGCCCGGCACGCCGAAGATCGCGGCCGGCGTCGCGCTCATCATCGCGATCAGGCGGGAGAGGGGCACGCCCGCGTTCTCGCCCGCCGAAACGGCCAGCGCCAGCAGCGTCTCCGCGCCGGACATGCCGGGCATCGCCTGCGCGAACGGAAGCCGCTTCTCGTCCTGCCCGCGCGGGTCGTGCGCCGAGGTGAGGCAGTCGATGGTGCCGTCCGCAAGACCGCCGAGCAGCGCGCGGCGGTCGTCCTCGGCGCGGAGCGGCGGCGACAGGCGCGTGAAGGTGCGATAGCCGGTGACGGCCTCGTCGTTCAGCAGCAGATAGGCGGGCGCCGTGCCGCAGGTGATGCGCGCGCCGCGCGCGCGCGCGGCGCGGATCACGTCCAGCCCCTCGGCGGTCGTCACCTGATGGATATGGAGCCGCGCGCCCGCCGCCTCGGCGAGCCGCACGTCGCGCGCGATGGCGACGGCCTCAGCGATTGCGGGGGCGGAGGCGAGGCCGAGCCGGGTCGCGGTCTCCCCCGTCGTCGCTTCCGCGCCTTCGGTGAGGGCGGCGTCCTCGGCGTGAACCACGGTGACGAGATCGAACGCGGCGGCATATTGCAGCAGCCGGTGCATGACGGCTGCCGAGGCGATCTGCCGACGCCCGGTGGCGATGCCGACCGCACCCGCCGCCTTCATCAGCGCCACCTCGGCCAGCTCGCTTCCGGCAAGGCCGCGCGTCGCGGCGGCGAGCGGGTGCACCCAGACGTGCGGCTTGCCGATCCGCTGCGCGCGCTCGGCGAGCGCGGGATCGTCGATTACGGGCGACTGGTCGGGCATCAGCAGCGTGCGGGTGATGCCCCCCGCGAGGAACGCCGCCGGTTCCGATTTGAACACGCCCGCGTCGACAAGGCCGGGCGCGGCGACGAGGCCCGACGCGTCGATGCGCTGCGCGTCGGACGGGATTTCGGGCTTGCCGACCGCCGCGACGGCGCGATCCGCGATGAGGATGTCCGCCGCCGTGTTCGTCCCGCGCGCGGGGTCGATGACGCGGGCGCCGAGAATCGCGAGCGGCCTCATGCGTGCGTCTCCCAGCCCGGAACCCCGCGTCGGGCGCGCGTCAGCACGTCGAGGCAGGCCATGCGGACGGCGACGCCCATCTCGACCTGCTCGGTGATCGCGGAGCGGGCGATGTCGTCGGCGACCTGCGATTCGATCTCGACGCCCCGGTTCATCGGGCCGGGGTGCATGACGAGCACGTTGTCGCCCGCCGTCGCGAGGCGCTTCGCGGTGAGGCCGAAGAAATGGAAATACTCCCGTTCCGAAGGGACGTAGGCCCCCGCCATGCGCTCGCGCTGGAGGCGGAGCATCATGATGACGTCCGCGCCTTCCAGCCCCGCGTCCATGTCGGTGAAGGCGGCGACCCCGAAACGCTCGACCCCGGCGGGCATCAGCGTCGGCGGCGCGACCGCGCGCACCTCGGCGCCGAGCGCGGCGAGCAGGTGGAAGTTCGAGCGGGCGACGCGGCTGTGCAATATGTCGCCGCAGATCGCGACCTTCAGCCCCTCGATGCGACCCTTGCGGCGGCGGATGGTGAGCGCGTCGAGCAGCGCCTGCGTCGGGTGCTCGTGGCGGCCGTCGCCCGCGTTCAGCACCGGGCAATCGACCTTGGAGGCGATGAGCGCGACCGCGCCGGAGGCGTCGTGGCGGATGACGATCACGTCCGGGTGCATGGCGTTCAGCGTCAGCGCCGTGTCGAGCAGCGTCTCGCCCTTCTTCATCGAGGACGATTGCACGGCCATATTGACCACGTCCGCGCCGAGGCGCTTGCCGGCGATCTCGAACGACAGCAGCGTGCGCGTCGAGTTTTCGAAGAAGGCGTTGATCTGGGTGAGGCTGGCCAGCCGGTCGTCGCGCTTGTGCGCGCTGCGGCCGAGCGTGACCCAGTGTTCGGCCTCGCCGAGCAGGAAGCCGATCTCCCACGGCTTCAGGCCTTCGATTCCAAGCAGATGCGCGTGCGGAAAGGGATGCGCCCCCGGCGGCACGGCCGGAAGCGGAGCGGGTTCGGGTAGCGATGTCATTAAGCCCGAGCCTTTAGACGCGCGCGGGCGCTGCGGCAAGAGGTCCGGAAGGTTACGATGTTCATGCGGATGCCCGAAAAATTCCAGTGTGACTTTCCGTGGTGCGGGCGCGGGGCCGCCCGAGACCACCCCTACATCAGGCGGGACGCTGCAGGGCAGGCGTTTCGCCCTGCAAACGTGCAGGCTTGACGCTGCGGCCGGTGCGGGGCACGCCCCTCAGCCAAGGGGAGCGCCGATGAAGCACGAGGAAACCGCCGATCTGCCGTATCTGAAGAAGGTCGTGGGGGCCTCGATGGCCGGGACGGTCGTCGAATGGTACGAGTTCTTCCTCTACGGCACCGTCGCGACGCTGGTGTTCGGCAAGCTGTTCTTCCCCGATACGGGCAACGAACTGGACGGCATCATCGCGGCGTTCGCGACCTACGCCGTGGGCTTCATTGCGCGGCCGCTCGGGGGCGTGGTGTTCGGCCATATCGGCGACAAGGTGGGGCGCAAGTCGCTGCTGCAATTCAGCCTCGTGCTGATCGGGCTTTCGACGTTCCTGATGGGCTGCCTGCCGTCGTTTCATGCGATCGGCTACTGGGCGCCGCTGCTGCTGGTGACATTGCGCTTCATCCAGGGCTTCGCGCTCGGCGGCGAGTGGGGCGGTGCGGTGCTGCTCGTCACCGAGCACAGCCCGAACCGCAGCCGCGCCTTCTGGGGCAGCTTCCCGCAGGCGGCGGTGCCGCTCGGCAACCTCGCCGCGACGGTGGTTCTGCTCGTGCTCTCCGCCACGCTTTCCGAGGAGGCGTTCCTGTCGTGGGGCTGGCGCGTGGGGTTCTGGCTCTCCGTCGTGATCGTCGCGATCGGCTACTACATCCGCACGCAGGTGACGGACTCGCCGATCTTCGAAGCCGCCAAGGCCGAGATGGAGGAGAAGGCGCACACCGGCTACGGGCTCACGGAGGTGTTCCGGTGCTATCCGCGCGGCGTGTTCACGGCGATGGGCCTGCGCTTCGGCGAGAACATCCTCTACTACATGGTCGTCACCTTCTCGATCACCTACCTGTCGCACCGGGGCACCGACACCACGCGCATCCTGACGCTGCTGTTCTTCGCGCACATCCTGCACGTGTTCGTCATTCCCGCGGTCGGGCGCGCGGCGGACAGGGTCGGGCGGCGGCCCGTCTACCTGCTCGGCGCGCTGCTGACGATGGCGTGGCCGTTCGCGGCCTTTCCGATGCTCGACACGGGTGCGACGGCGGTGGTGCTGGCGGCCATCATGGCCGGGATGATCGTCCACGCGCTGATGTACGCGGCGCAGCCCGCGATCATGACCGAGATGTTCCCGACGCGGATGCGCTATTCGGGCGTCTCGCTCGGCTACCAGCTGACGGCGATCGTCGCCGGATCGTGGGCGCCGCTGATCGGCACCGCGCTGCTGCGCGAGTACGGCACGTGGTGGCCGATCGCCGTGTATATCCTGATCGCCGGGGCGGTGAGCCTGATCGCGGCGCTGGTGATGCGCGAGACGAAGGGCGCGTCGCTGGTGGCGCTCGACCGGGAGGATGCGGCGCGCGGCTAGGCCGCCAGCGCCAGCGCGTCGATGGCGGCTTGCAGGATGTGGGCGGCGGCGAGGGCGTCGACGCGTTCGGCGCGCTTGGCGCGGCTCATGTCCGCGGCGATCATCTCGCGGGTGACGGCGGCGGTGGAGAGGCGCTCGTCCCAGAGGAGGACGGGGAGGGCGAACTCGGCCTCCAGCGCGCGGGCGAAGGCGCGCGTCGCCTGCGCGCGCGGGCCGTCCGAGCCGTCCATGTTCACGGGATAGCCGAGCACGATCCCGGCAAGCGCGCGGCCGCCTGCGAGGCGGCGGAGTTCGGCGAAGTCCTGCGTCTGCTTGCGGCGGGCGATGGTCTCGGCGGGGCTCGCGAAGCGCCATTCGGCGTCGCAGAAGGCGACGCCGACGGTCTTGGTGCCGAGGTCGAGGCCCGCGAGGACGCCGCCCGAAGGAAGCGCCGCCGCGAAATCGGCGGCCGAGCGCGTGCTCATTTCGTGCGTCGGGGGGGCGCGGCGGGCGCCGTCAGCGCCGCCTGCGTGCGGCGTTCGGCGTCCGTGCGCAGGTTCGCCCAGAACAGCGGATAGTCGTAGACGTGGTAGTTGTTGCCGGGCAGCACGTAGGAGCGCAGCGCCTTCGGCGGCTTCTCGCCGATGCTGAGATAGCCCTTCTCCATGCACTGCGCGCCGACGACGCCCGCTTCCAGCGCCGCGTCTTCGTAGGTTTCGTCGAACGGGATCAGCGTGCCGAGGTTGCGGGCCGCGCCGTAGGGATCGGGCTTGGCCGCCGGGGCGCCGTCTGTCTGGGCCACGGCCTCATCGACGGGATTCTCCGCCGCCGGCGCGTCGTCGTCCTCCGCCGTCACCGTTTCGTCTTCCTCCGCACCCACCGCAAGCGGCAGCGTCGGCCCGGCGAGCGGATCGGTGCAGAGCAGGTGCGTGTCCTTGCGCGGTTCGCCGGTGAGGCCGGTGGTCGTGTAGAACGGATTGAAGATCGATTCCGGCTGCGCGGGCTCGGCATAGCTCTGGTACGCGATGATGCAGCGCGTCTCCTCCGGCGTCTCGCAGGGCTTGAGGCCGAGCGCCGGGAGGTCCGCCTCGATCGAGATCGGCCAGCCGATCAGGTACGCCGCGACGATGCGGTCCGCGACCGGCGTGCCGGCGATCTTCTGCGCGAGCAGCGAGACGAGGTGCAGCGACCCCTGGCTGTGACCCGCGAGGATGATCTTCCGGTCCGCCGGGATTTCGCGCAGGAACAGCTCGAACGCCTTCTCCACGTCGCTGTAGGCGAGCGCGAACGCCTTCGCCGAATCCGGCTCGCCGAGCGAGAGGAAGGCGCCGAACGTCGCCTGCCGGTACTTCGGCGCCCAGACCTCGCCGATGCCGTTGAACACGCTCGCCTGGCTCTTCAGGAACACGGTCTGCCGGAAGCGCGGATCGCCGGTGAGCGCGATGGGCGCGTTCCAGCGGTCGCCGCGCAGGTAGGTGGTCGGGTGCACGTAGAAGACCGCGACGGCGGGCTTCGGCGCCGGGCTGTAGCCCTCGGGCGTCCAGCGCACGACGTCGGCCGGGATGCCGGGGCGGGCGAGCCACGCGTCCGCGCGGTCGTAGAAGGTGGGCGGCGGTTTCGGGCTTTCTGCGAAGCTCACCTCCGGCACGAAGGCGGCGCGCATCAGGTAGGGCGCGAACAGCCGGTACGCGAACGTGCCCGCGATCGCGAGGATGATGAGAGCGGCGATGATGGCGAGAAACCGACGCGCGGCCAAGTTGCTGGACTCCTTTGATCGGGCGCTTAGCATGGTGTCCATGCGACGAGAATACAGGGGTTAACACCATGCGTATCACTGAGGTTCCTTTTGCCGTTTGCATCGCCCTGCCGCTTGCCGCCTGCGCGGCGGGCGGCGCATCGCCCGCGCTTCACGACCTCGTGATTCGCGGCGGCACAATCTACGACGGCTCCGGCGGCGCGGCCGAGGTCGGCGACGTCGCCATCGACGGCGACAAGGTGGTCTCGGTGGGTCCCGCCGCGCGCGGGCGGACGGAGATCGACGCGACCGGCCTCGCCGTGGCGCCGGGCTTCATCAACACGCACAGCTGGGCGACCGAATCGCTGCTCGTCGACGGGCGTGGCCTCGGCGACCTCAAGCAGGGCGTGACGCTGGAAGTGATGGGCGAGGGCTGGACGATGGGTCCGCTCAGCGACAGGATGAAAGCGCTTCAGACGAGCCGCATGGGCGACGTGAAATACGACATCACGTGGACCAACCTCGGCGAGTATCTGACCCGCCTCGAAACGCAGGGCATCGCGCCCAACGTGGCGAGCTTCGTGGGCGCGTCGACGGTGCGCATCCACGAACTCGGCGAGGACGACGTCGACCCCAGCCCTGAGCAGCTGAAGCGGATGCAGGGGCTGGTGAAGGCCGCCATGAACGAGGGCGCGCTCGGCGTCGGCTCGGCGCTGATCTACGCGCCCGGATCGTTCGCGGAGACGCCGGAGCTGGTCGCGCTGATGCAGGCGGCGGCACCCTGCGGCGGGCGCTACATCAGCCACATGCGCTCGGAGGGCGACAATATCCTCGCCGCCGTCGACGAACTGATCGACATCGCGCGGCAATCGAAGGCGCCCGCGATCATCTATCACCTGAAACAGGCGGGCAGGGCCAACTGGGGCACGCTCGACCCGGTGATCGCCAAGGTCGAGGCCGCGCAGAAGGAAGGCCTCGACATCACCGCCACCATGTACACCTACCCGGCGGGCGCGACCGGCCTCGACGCGGCGATGCCGCTCTGGGTGCAGGCGGGCGGCGAGGAGGCGTGGATCCAGCGGCTGAAGGACCCGGCGATCCGCGCCAAGGTCGCCGCGGAGATGAAGACGCCCGGCGACGGCTGGGAGAACCTCTACTATCAGGCGGGGACGCCGGACGGGCTGCTGCTGCTCGGCTTCAAGAGCGAGGCGCTGAAGCCGCTCACGGGCAAGACGCTCGGCGAGGTCGCGCGCGAACGCGGCAAGAGCCCGGAGGAAACCGCGATGGACCTCGTGGTGGAGGACGGCAGCCGCGTCGGCACCGCCTATTTCCTGATGAGCGAGGCCAATGTCGCCAAGCAGACGACGCTGCCGTGGATGAGCTACGGCTCCGACGCCGACGCGCCCGCGACCGAGGGCGTGTTCCTGAAATCGAGCACGCACCCGCGCGCCTACGGCAACATCCCGCGCCTGCTCGGCAAGTACGTGCGCGAGGAAAAGACGATCGGCCTGTCGCAGGCGGTGCGCCAGCTCACCTCCTTCTCGGCGCAGCAGCTCGGCATCGAGGGCCGCGGGCGGCTGGCACCGGGCTACTACGCGGACGTGGTTGTGTTCGACCCCGCCACCATCGCCGACAAGGCGACCTTCGAGAAGCCGCACCAGTACTCGGTGGGCGTGCGCGACGTGTTCGTGAACGGCCAGCAGGTGCTGAAGAACGGCGAGGCCACCGCCGCGCGGCCGGGCCGCTTCGTGAAGGGACCGGGCGCGGGGAAATGTCCCGCATAGCGCGCTTGCCCGCGCCCGAAGCCGCGTGCTAACGGCTCGGCCTCAATCAATCCGGGGTTTTGCATGTCCGTTGACGCCGCAACCGTCAAACGCGTCGCGCATCTTGCGCGCATCAGGATCGACGACGACAGGTCCGCCGTGATGGCCGAGGAGCTTTCCAAGATCCTCGGCTGGGTGGAGATGCTCGGCGAGGTGGATACGGACGGCGTGGAGCCGCTGGCGGCGGTGATCCCGAACAGCTTGCGCTGGCGCGAGGACGTCGTCACCGACGGCGGCATTCAGGACAAGGTGCTCGCGAACGCGCCGAAGGCCGAGTACGGCTTCTTCGCCGTGCCGAAGGTGATCGAATAATGACGTCGCTCACCGACCTCTCGCTCGCGGCGATGCGCGACGGGCTGCGCGCCAAGGCCTTCTCCGCCAAGGAACTCGCCGAGGCGCACGTGAAGGCGGTGGAGGCCGCGCGCGTGCTGAACGCGTTCACGGTGGAGACGCCGGAGCTGGCGCTGAAAGCGGCCGAGGCGGCGGATGCGGCGCTGGCGCGAGGAGAGGCGAAGCCGCTCTCGGGCATCCCGCTCGGCATCAAGGACCTGTTCGCGACCGAAGGCGTGCAGACCGCCGCTGCCTCGAACATCCTGAAAGGCTTCAAGCCGCCCTATGAGTCGACCGTGAGCGGCAGGCTGCTCGCGGACGGCGCGGGGATGCTCGGCAAGCTCAACATGGACGAGTTCGCGATGGGCTCCTCCAACGAGACGAGCGCGTTCGGCACAGTCATCAATCCGTGGCGCGGGAAGGGCAACGAAAGCCTCGTGCCGGGCGGCAGCTCGGGCGGCTCGTCGGCGGCGGTCTCGGCGCGGCTGGTGGCGGGCGCGACGGGGACGGACACCGGCGGCTCGATCCGCCAGCCCGCGGCGTTCACGGGTATCGCTGGCATCAAGCCCACCTACGGCCGCTGCTCGCGCTGGGGCATCGTGGCGTTCGCAAGCTCGCTCGACCAGGCCGGGCCGATGGCGCGGGACGTGCGCGACTGCGCGATCCTGCTCAAATCCATGTGCGGGTTCGATCCCAAGGATTCGACCAGCCTCGACCTGCCGGTGCCGGACTTCGAGGCGGCGCTGACCGGCGACCTCAAGGGCAAGCGCGTCGGCATCCCGAAGGAATACACGGTCGAGGGCATCCCGGCGGAGATCGAGGCGCTGTGGAAGAAGGGTGCGGACATGCTGCGCGACGCGGGTGCGGAGATCGTCGACATCTCGCTGCCGCACACAAAATACGCGCTGCCGACCTATTACATCATCGCCCCGGCCGAGGCCTCGTCCAACCTCGCGCGCTATGACGGCGTGCGCTACGGCCTCCGCGAGGCGCCCGAGAACGGCAGCCTCATCGACATGTACGAGGCGACGCGCTCGGCGGGCTTCGGAACGGAGGTGCAGCGGCGCATCCTGATCGGCACCTACGTGCTCTCGGCGGGCTATTACGACGCCTATTACCTGAAGGCGCAGAAGGTGCGGGCGCTGATCCAGCGCGACTTCATGCAGGCGTTCGAGCGCTGCGACGTGATCCTCGCGCCGACCGCGCCGAGCGCGGCGTTCGGCATCGGCGCGAACGTCGACGACCCGATCGCCATGTACCTGAACGACGTGTTCTGCGTGCCCGCGAGCCTCGCGGGGCTTCCCGCGATGTCGGTCCCCGGAGGGCTTTCCGACGACGGCCTGCCCCTCGGCCTCCAGATCATCGGGCGTCCGCTCGACGAGGAAGGCGTGCTGAACGCGGGCTATGCGATCGAACAGGCCGCGGGCTTCACCGCGCGGCCGGAGGCGTGGTGGTGACGTTGACGACATGGGGATGAGGTATTACCTTTTGAGCGAGGTAATACGAGGCGTGCCATGCAGACCAACATGACCATCAAGGGGCAGGTGACGATCCCCAGCGCCATCCGCAAGGCGGCGGGTCTGGTGCCCGGCCAGCCGGTCGAGGTCGCGATCAACGATCGCGGCGAGGCGGTGGTGCGTCCGGTGGATGCGGATGCGGAGCGCGAGAAACGGATTCAGGACAAGCTGGCACGCATCCGCGAAGTGCAGGCCAAGTTTCGCGCGCAGGACACCATGCCGGGCTACACGAGCGACGAGTGGTATCAGTTGATGCGCGGCGATCCGCCCGAAGTATGATCGTCGACACGAACGTCATGTTCGATCTGATGTCGAGCGGCGAGGAGTTCGCCGCCGTATCCTCGCGGTCGTTCGCCATTCATGCAAGCGCGCGGCAGCCGATCATCAATCACATCATATTCGCAGAAATCTCGCCGCATTTCCAGACGCCCGCGCACCTGCGACAGATGCTGGACAGCCTCGGCATCATGGTCACGCCGATCACCGATGAAGCAGCGCACCGGGCGGGACTCGCCTTTGCCGAATACCGGCGGCGCGGCGGCAAGCGTGAGGCTCTGCTTCCGGATTTCCTGATCGGCGCGCACGCTGAAACGCTCGGCGTGGCGGTGATGACACGCGACATCCAGCGTTTTCGAAGTTACTTCCCGACCGTTGAACTTATCGATCCAAGGACGAATGGCCATGGCTGACCCAGCCCCCTACCGCATCCACGGCGAAACCGGCGCGTGGGAGGTCGTGATCGGCCTCGAGGTGCACGCGCAGGTCACGTCGAACGCCAAGCTGTTCTCGGGTGCGGCGACGGTGTTCGGGGCGGAGCCGAACACGCAGGTGAGCCTTGTCGACGCGGCGATGCCGGGGATGCTGCCGGTGATCAACGGCGAGTGCGTGAAGCAGGCCGTCCGCACCGGCCTCGCGCTCGATGCGAAGATCAATCGCTGGTCGCGCTTCGACCGGAAGAATTACTTCTACGCGGACCTGCCGCAGGGCTACCAGATCAGCCAGTTCCAGCACCCGATCGTGGGCGAGGGCGAAATCCACATTGATCTCGGCGAGGGGCGCACCAAGACGGTGGGGCTGGAGCGCATCCATCTGGAGCAGGACGCGGGCAAGTCGATGCACGACCAGTCGCCGCGCTATTCCTACGTCGATCTCAACCGTTCGGGCGTCGCGCTGATGGAGATCGTCTCCCGGCCGGACATGCGCTCGCCGGAAGAGGCGGGGGCGTATGTGAAGAAGCTGCGCTCGATCCTGCGCTACGTGGGAAGCTGCGACGGCAACATGGAGGAAGGCTCCATGCGCGCCGACGTGAACGTCAGCGTGCGGAAGCCGGGCGACCCCTTCGGCACGCGCTGCGAGATCAAGAACGTGAACAGCGTCCGCTTCGTGCAGGCGGCGATCGAATACGAGGCGCAGCGGCAGGTGGAGATCATCGAGGGCGGCGGCACCATCGTGCAGGAAACGCGCCTGTTCGATCCCGGCCGCATGGAGACGCGCGCGCTGCGCTCCAAGGAGGACGCGCACGACTACCGCTACTTCCCGGACCCGGACCTGCTGCCGCTGGAATTCGATGATGCGTTCATCGAAGCGCGTCGCGCCGAGCTGCCGGAACTCCCGGACGCGAAGCACGCGCGCTACGTGCGCGACCTCGGCATCAGCGACTACAACGCCAGCGTGCTGACGGCGGAGAAGGAATCTGCCGACTGGTTCGAGCGGCTGCTGGCGCTGACGGCCGAAAAGCAGGGCAAGAGCCTGCCCGACGTGGCGCGCGCGGCCTCCAACTGGGTGATCTCGGACCTCTACGGCGCGCTCAACACGCTCGGCAAGGACATCGCGGACAGCCCGATCACGCCGGAGCAGGCCGCCTCGCTGCTCGCGCTGATCGGCGACGGCACGCTTTCGGGCCGCCTCGGCAAGGACGTGTTCCAGATCATGCTGGAAACCGGCGGCGACCCCGAAAAGATCGTCGAGGAACGGGGCCTGAAACAGGTCTCCGACACCGGCGCCATCGAGGCGGCGATCGCCGAGGTTCTGGCGAAGAACGCCGACAAGGTCGCCGAATACAAGGGCGGCAAGGAGGCGCTGTTCGGCTTCTTCGTCGGTCAGACGATGAAGGCGACTGGCGGCAAGGCCAACCCGAAAGTGGTGAACGAACTGCTGAAGGCGGCGCTAACCGATTGAGATCGTTACGTAACGATTCGTCGGCCTGCTTGACACTTCCGGATTCCGGTTTCTGCAAGACGCTGGATTCGCGGCGTTAACCATAGTGGCACGCGGTTTGCGTTGTGCCGGACGATGTTGCCTGAGTCGCTTTGGGACAGACATCGGAAGGAACAGACATGCGCGTACAAATGACGGGCGGCGTTCTCGCCGCGATGCTGATCGCGGGAAGCGCACAGGCGGTCCCCCTCTCGTTCACGAAGCTGGACGGCGTGACCGGCGGCGACATTGCCAATACGGCGGTCTTCAAGGCCGATCTTTCGACGATCGACGGCATCATTGCCTCCATCATCATCCGCGACAGCGGTCTGCCGAGCGGCTCGTCGCCGGGACAGTTCTCGGGCTTCGATCTCGATGCGATCAAGATTTCGGCGACCGACTGCGCGACGGCGGCGTGCGCTGCCGCGGCCGCGGGTCTCGACGTGTTCTCGTTCCTCGGCAGCAGCGTGGTGTTCACGCCGGGAACGCAGGCGGCACCGGCCGATCCGAAACTGTTCGGCACGAATGCAGCGGGCACGGGCCTCGACAACGGCGTCGCGACGCTCGGCGCGTTCGACGGAGAGTCGAGCACGGTGACGCCGGACGGCTTCATCAGCCTCGGCGACAACGGCGTGATCGCCTTCAACCTGACCTCGGCGATCTCGGGCCTCGGATATTTCCTCTATATCGGCGAGGTCGGCGACAACGGCGAGGTGGCCGCGAGCGACATACAGGTTCTGCCGACGCGCGTGCCGGAACCGGGAATGCTCGGCCTGCTCGGAATCGGCATTGCCGGTTTCGGCCTGATGCGCCGCCGCGCGGCCTGAACGTCTGTATCCGCGAAGGCGGAGATGCCGGAACGCCGGTATCTCCGCCCGGCGCCTACTGCGGCGACGCGGCGTCCTCCGCCGGTTCCGGCGGCGGGGCTTCCTCCGCTTCGGAAGCCGTATCCGCTGCCGATGCGTCCTCGGCGGATGCGGGGACGACCGTCTCTGCGGTTTCAGCGGCGGCAGGTTCGGGCGTGGCTGCCGCAGCGACGAACCTGATCGCGGTGCCGGTGGCGGCCGTGCTGCCCCAGCTCATCAGCGTGACGCGGGAATCGCCGTAGCCGGCCTTGATGACAGCATCGGCGCCGAGCTTCTCGCCGCGCTCCCAAAGCTCGCGGTAGATCTTCTCCTGGCTGGCTTCCTTGCTGAAGATCGTCGCCTTGCGGATTTCGGCCTTCACCTCGCCGATCACTTCATACGGGCGGTCGGTGATGTCATACGGGAACACGGGAACGCCGACGGCTTCATTGACGACGACATAGGTCTTTGCCGTCTTGTCCTTGGCCTCGGCGGAAACGGCGCCGACGGACAGGGTGCAGACGAGCGCAAGGCTTGCAACGCGCAGCATGACGATTCCTCCCCCGGAACAGAACCCCGACTCGAGCGGCGGTTACGTGCCGCGACGGTAATCCATCCTCTCCACCGGGGGCGATTGCAATCGTCACGGCGGCGGAACATGATCATTTTGACGGGGGGAGGGGATCGAATGGCGCGTCCGACAGGCATTGCAGGGCTGCTTGCGCTCTGCACGGCGGGATTTGCCGAGGCGCAGGCCGTGCGGGTGCCGCAAGGCACGGTGCTGGAGTTGATGGTGCTGAATGAAGTCAGCACGCGGAACGCGGTTGCCGGAACGCCGGTCGTGCTCCGGTTGAACCAGCCGCTCGTCGTGGAGGGGCGCGTGCTGCTCGCGGTGGGGGCGAAAGCGCTCGGCGAGGTCACGGAGGCGAAGGGCAGCGAGGCGGGCGGGGGACGCGGGAAGATGACCGCGCGCCTCACGTATCTGGAGGCGAACGGCCGGCAACTGCCGATCACCGGCGATCTCAGCGAGGTCGGGACCGGCGGCAAGTCCGACGATGCGCTGCGCTGGGTCCTCGCGCCGTTCTACGCGCCGTTCGCGCCGGGCAACAATGCCAAGCTCAAGGCCGGGCAGATCGTGAATGGCGTGCTGACGACGGATTATGACGTCACGTTCGACGCGGACGGGAAGGCGCAGTTTGCGCCGGCGGCCGCGCCCGCACCCACCGGACCGGTCTCCTAGGCCTCGCCGACCGTGTCGATCAGCGCGGCGTCGAGCGCCTCGCGCGGGGTCTTGCCGGCCCAGAGGATGAACTGGAAGACGGGATAGTAGCGCTCGCACTCGTCGACCGCGGCCTCGACCAGCGTTTCGGCCTGCGCGAGCGACAGGCCGCTGTCCTCGTCGGCGCTTTCCAGCATCGAGGCGTGGCGGAACAGCAGCGTGCCGTCCGTCGACCACATCTCGAAATGGCCGAGCCAGAGCTGCTCGTTGATGAGGCTGAGCACTTCCCACACGGCGGCGCGGCGGTTTTCCGGCACGCGGATGTCGGGCATGGCAATGAACTGGAGGACGCGCTCTTCCTCGCGCCAGAGCGCGCGCAGCTGGTACGTCGTCCAGCTGCCCTCGACGCGGGCGATGAGCTCCTCGTCGCTGGCGCGCTCGAAGGACCAGCCGTGCGCGCCGAAATAATGCTCGAGCATGTCGAGCGGCGCTGCCGTGGCCTGGGCCATTTCAAGTTCGAGTTCGGTCAATCCCTTGTCCACCAGAGTTCAGCCCTGCACTACATATGGTGCGATGCCCGTCCGCGGCACGCAAGACGCTGCGTGCCGGTTCTCGCGAAATTGCTGTGGATATCAGGCGGCGGTCGCTGATTTCGCGGCCTTCCTCGCCGCGGGCTTGCGCGCCGGGGCCGGTTTTGCGGGCGCCGTTCCCGCCGCCGCTTCGAGCTTCGCGATTCGCGCCTTCAGTTCCTCGTTCTCGGCGCGGGCGTTCGCGGCCATCTGCTTCACGGCCTCGAATTCCTCGCGCTTCACGAGATCGAGACCGGCGATGAAATCCTCCATGCGAGCCCGGAAGCCCGCCTCCATCTCGCGGCCCATGCCGGCGAGCGAACCCATCGCGCCGGTCGCCATGCGCGAGAAATCGTCGAAGAAGCGGTTTTTGGACTGCATGGGTCGGGGCGCCTTCAGCTGTGCTCTCGCGCCTAATATGGCGGTCATGCGGCCGGTTTCAACCGTGCTTTATTCGGCGGGGGCCGGGGCGGGCGCGGCGCCGCGCTCCTCCTCCAGCCTGCGCGTCACGGCGAGCGGGGAGCCGGTGCCCCGGGCGAGCCGCCTGTAGAACACGGGGATGACGAACAGCGTGAGCAGCGTCGCGAGGCTGACGCCCCAGACGACGACGGTGCCGATCGCCTGACGTGAGGCGGCGCCCGCTCCGCTCGCCAGCATCAGCGGCACCGCGCCGGCCACCGTGGCGATCGAGGTCATGATGACGGGGCGCAGGCGGCGCACGGCGGCGCGGCGGATGGCGTCGTCGAACGCGACGCCCTGGTCGCGAAGCTGGTTGGCGAACTCGACGATGAGGATGCCGTTCTTGGCCGCGAGCCCAACGAGCATGACGATGCCGATCTGGCTGTAGAGGTTGAGCGACTGGCCCATCACGACGAGGCCGAGCAGCCCGCCGCCGACCGCGAGCGGCACGGCGAGCACGATGACGCCCGGATGCACCCAGCTTTCGAACTGCGCGGCGAGCACGAGGAACACGAGCAGGATGGTGACGCCGAGCACGCCCCAGATCGCGCCGCCCGTCTGCTTGAAGGCGCGGCTTTCGCCGTCGTAGCCGATGGCCGCGACTTCCGGCAGCGTCGAGGCTTCCGCCTCCAGCCAGTCGAGCGCCTGCCCGAGCGAATAGCCGGGCGCCACCGAGCCTTCGAGCGTGATGGCGCGGAGCTTGTTGAAGTGGCCGAGCTCGCCCGCGTCCGCGAAGCTGCGCAGCGTCACGAGGTTCGACAGCGGAATGACGTCGCCCGTGCGCGAGCGGACGTAGACGTTGGAGAGGTCCTGCGGCGTCAGCCGGTCCTTCGGCTCGGCCTGCACGATGACGCGATATTCCTCGCCCCGGTCGATGTAGGTGGTGACGCGCCGCGAGCCCATCATGGTCTCCAGCGTGCGGCCGATGTCGCTCACGGAAACGCCGAGGTCGCCGGCGCGCGTCGTGTCGATGTCGACGAGGAGCTGCGGCTTCGTCTCCTTGTAGTCGGCCTCGAGGTTCTCGATGCCGGGATAGGCGGCGGCGGCGTCCATGATCGCGTCGCGGGCGCGGGCCAGTTCCTCGAAGGTCGCGCCTGCGATGACGAAGCGGATCGGGCGGCCGCCGCGGTTCGCGCCGAGCGTCTGCCCGCCCGATGCGAAGGTGCGGACGCCCGGATAGTCCTCCAGCGCCTTCTGGATCATCTGCGCGGCTTCCGCCGTCGTCTCCTTGCGCTCCGACCAGTCCTTCAGGAACACGGTGATGCGGCCGTTGGAGAAGTCCTCGGTCGTGCCCCAGCTTCCGGGCGCGCGCACCACCATGCGGCGGATCGGGCCGTCGTCGATCATCGGCAGCACGCGGGCCTGCAGGTCCTCCATGTAGCGGACCATCTGCTCGTAGCCGGTGCCTTCCGCGGCGGTCGCGTTCACCTGCAGGTTGCCGGTGTCCTCGAGCGGCGCAAGCTCGGAGGGCAGCGTCGTCGCGAGCGCGACGCAGGCCGCGACGACCGTGGCCGAAATGCCGCCGATCAGCAGCGGGCGGCCCAGCAGGCGGCCGAGCGCGCGGTCGTAGGCGGCCGAGAGGCGTTCGAAACGCGCGTCGACCCACTTCGTCATGCGGTTGCTGCCCGTTTCCGCGGTGAGCATCTTCGAGCAGAGCATCGGCGTCAGCGTCAGCGCGATGAAACCCGAGAAGGCGACCGCGCCGATCATCGCCGCGGCGAGCTCGCGGAACAAGAGGCCGGTGTTCCCGGCAAGGAACATGATCGGCACGAACACCGCGCAGACCACGGCGGTCGTCGCGATCACGGCGAACGCGACCTGCCGCGCGCCCTCATAGGCGGCGACGAGCGGCGTCTCGCCGTGCTCGATGCGGTAGTAGATGTTCTCCAGCACGACGATGGCGTCGTCGACGACGAGGCCGATGGCGAGCACCAGCGCGAGCAGCGTGAGAAGGTTGATCGACAGCCCGAGCGCCCAGAGCACGGCGAAGGTGGCGATCAGGCAGATCGGCACGGTGACGGCCGGAATCACGGTCGCGCGCAGCGAGCCGAGGAACAGGTAGATGACGAGGATGACGAGGATCGACGCCTCGGCGAGCGTCTGCCAGACGTTCTTGATGGCCTCCGAAATGAAGACCGAGCTGTCGTTCGACACGTCGATGCTGACCCCTGCGGGCAGCATCTTCTTCGTTTCCTCGATCCGCGCCTTGACCTCCTCGGCTACCGCGAGCGTGTTCGCGCCCGACTGGCGGACGATGCCGATGCCGACGCCCGGTTTGCCGTTCGAACGGAAGAAGCTGTAGGGGTTCTCCGGCCCGACCTCGACGCGCGCGACGTCGCCGAGGCGGACGAGATGCCCGTCCGCGCCGCGCGAGACGACGAGCCCGCGGAAATCGTCCACCTTGCTGTAGGCGCGGGCGACGCGGACCGTGAGGTTCTGCGTTTCCGCCTCGATACGGCCGGCGGGCAGCTCGACGTTCTGCGCACGCAGCACGCTCTCGATGTCGTTCGGCGTCAGCCGGTAGGCGGCGAGCTTCTCGCGGTCGAGCCAGATTCGCATCGCGGGCCGCGACAGGCCTGCGACCTGCACGCGCGCGACGCCGTCGATCGAGGAGAAGCGGTCGACGAGGATGCGGTCCGCATAGTCGGCGAGCCAGAGCGGATCGCGCTCCTCGCCCGAGAGGTGCATCCAGAGGATCGGCATCGAGTCGACGTCGACCTTGCGGATTTCCGGCGGGATCACCTCGTCCGGCAGGTCGTCGGCAAGGCCGCCGACGCGGTCGCGGATGTCGTTCGCGGCGTCGTCCACGTCGCGCGTCGCGGAGAACTCGATGGTGATGTCGGCAACGCCGTCGCGCGAACGCGAGCGGATCATCTCGATGCCCTCGACGCCGGCGATCCGGTCCTCGACGAGCTGGGTTATGCGCGATTCGACGACGCTGGCGGCGGCGCCGGGATAGGCGACCTCGACCGAGACGATCGGCGGCTCGATGGCCGGATATTCGCGGACCGGGAGCGAGAAGAAGGCAATGGCGCCGGCCAGCACGATGACGAGGCTGACGACAGCTGCGAACACCGGGCGCTTGACCGAGACATCGGAGAGGATCATCGCGACTTGCCTGCGCCCGCCGCGGCGCCGGAGAGCGCGCCGGTGGTCGCGCCTTCGGGCTCGCCGGGGAACACCGGCCTCACCTCGGCATCATCGCGCACCTTGACGACGCCGTCGGCGACGATGCGGTCGCCGCGCTTGAGGCCGCCGGTGATCTCCGCCATGCCGCCCGCGCGCATACCGACCTCGACCGGCACGCGGTTCGCGACGTTCTTGTCGTCGAGCCTGAACACGAACTGGCGGTCGCCCTGCGCGACGAGCGCCAGCTCCGGAACGGCGAGCGCGTCGCGCGGATTGGTGACGATGGAGACGGTGAGCAACATGCCGGGGCGCAGGCGCCGGTCCGGGTTCGGCAGCAGCGCGCGGATCGCGACCGAGCGGGTGATGGGATCGACCTGCGGCTCGACGCCCTCGACGGTGCCGCGGAACACCTCGCCCGGCCACGCGGCGGCGCGCGCCTCGATGTTCTGCCCGGTCTCGATCGCCGAGATGAAGCGCTCGGGCACGGTGAAGTCGAGCTTGATCGAGCTGACGTCGCTGATCGTCGCGATCTCGGTGCCCGCCGTCACGACGCTGCCCGGCGACAGGCGGCGCAGGCCGACGACGCCGGAGAAGGGCGCGCGGATGATGCGGTCGCCGATCTGCGCGCGGATCGCGCTCGCCTGCGCGCGCGCCTGATCGCGCGCGGCGATCTGGGCGTCGATGCTGGCGTTGGTGGCGAAGCCGCGCTGCTGGAGTTCGCGCAGGCGGTCGAGCTGCTGCTGCGTCTCGCGCGAGCGCGCCTCGGCGCTGGCGAGGTCCGCGGTCTGCTCGACGGCGCGCAGCACCGCGATCACGGTGCCGGCCTGCACATAGGCGCCGTCGGTGAAACGCAGCGAGTCCACGCGTTCGGTGACGGTGGAGGTGAGCGTCGTGGATTCGCGCGCGTAGGCGGTGCCGACCGCGTCAATGCTGTCGACGAAGCGCGTGGGCTCGACAACGCCGCCGACCACGGTCGGCGCGCGGCCTTCACCGCTTCCCTTCTGTCCGCCGCAAGCGGCCAGCACCACGGCGAGCGCGAACGCAACGTGCCTCGATATCGACAATTCCCACTCCGATCAGGCGTACGCCGCTGCACTACGGCTAAAATTGACCCACAGAGGCCGTAAAGTCCAATGCTTTACGAAACAGCGTCGGCAAATCCCGCGCGGCGGACTCGTCCGCCGCACGCCAATCCCCCGCCGGTTTCGTTATGTCCGACAGATCGCCCCAAAACACGGTCAGATGCAACTCGAAATGCGTGAAAACGTGGGACACGGGCCTCGCGCCGCGTGACCAGCGCGCCGCGGCGGGCGCGCCGGGATGCGTGCCTTCGGGATGCGGCGTGTCGGCGATCTCGCTCATCGGCAGGCCGAGCATCCCGCCGAGCAGGCCGCGCGGAGGCCGCCGCACCAGCATGATCTCGCCGCCGTCGCGCAGCACGTAGACGTTGGCGTAGCGGACCGGACGCGCGGGCTTCGGGGCTTTTTTGGGGAGCAGGTCGGCGATGCCGCGCCGCGCGGCGTCGCAGGCGTCGATCACGGGGCACACGAGGCAATCCGGGGACTTCGGGCGGCAGATCGTGGCGCCGAGGTCCATCATCGCCTGCGCGAAATCGCCGGCGCGCGCCTCGGGCGTGATCGTATCCGCGAGCGTGCGCAGCCTCGGCTTCGCGGCGGGCAGGCGGTCCTCGACCGCGAACAGCCGCGCGACGACGCGCTCGACATTGCCGTCGACGACGACGGCGCGCGCGCCGAACGCGATCGCCGCGATCGCCGCCGCCGTGTAGGCGCCGACGCCGGGAAGGCCGAGAAGCGCCGCTTCGGACGCGGGAAACCGGCCGCCGTGGTCGCTTGCGACCGCACGCGCGCAGGCGAGGAGGTTGCGGGCGCGGGCGTAGTAGCCGAGCCCCGCCCACGCGGCGAGCACGTCTCCGTCCCCGGCCGCGGCGAGCGCCTCGACGGTCGGCCAGCGCGTGGTGAACGCCTCGAAGTAGGGGATGACGGCCGCGACGGTGGTCTGCTGGAGCATGATCTCCGAAAGCCAGACGCGGTAAGGATCGGCCGCGTTCGCGCCCGGCGGCGCGCGCCACGGCAGGCGCCGGTGCGAGCGGTCGTACCATGCGAGCAGCGGCGCCGCGATGTCCTTGGGGGCGATTTCCTTGGCGGGCATGGCGCGCCTATGGCATGGGTTTCGCCATGAGGAAACCGGGCGACAGGAGGGGAGGCAGCAGGGCGGTCGCGGAGCTCGTGCCCTTCGTCGGGCGCAAGGCGTTCCGCCGCTTCGGCTTCGTCGACAGCGCGGTCGTGGCGCGCTGGCCGGAAATCGTGGGGCCGGACTACGCGCGGCATTCCACACCCGAATCGCTCAGCTTCCCGCACGGCAAGCGCAGCGGCGGCACGCTCAATCTCTCCGCGAGCGGCTCACACGCGCTGATGATCCAGCATGTCGCGCCGCAGATCATCGAACGGGTGAATCGCTTCTTCGGCTACGATGCCGTCGCGCGTATCGCGATACGGCAGGGGCTTTCAGCGGCGCGCGAGCCCGCCGAGGACGGAACGGAACAGCGCCCCGGCGAGGTGCCGGAGGATGTCGTCGGCAGCCTCAGGGCGATCGCCGACGAGGGGTTGCGGCAGAGCCTCGAGGACCTCGCCCGGCAGATGGGCGCGACGAAGGGGCCGCCGGTCATCCGTTAGTCTGAAAAGGCGCTGATCGGCTTTGACTCGGGCAGCGCGTCTCGCCATAGTGCCCCACCCGCATCTGTGGCAGGTATTGGGTTTCTTTCAGGGTGGACTACCAGATGTTGAGAAAATCGCGGTTCAAGACGTTGGGCTTGCTTGGCGCCGTCGCAGTGCTTTCCGCCTGCGGGCAGGAATCGTCCGAAGCCGCCGGAAACAAGGCCGACAGCGCGCCGAAGGCGGCTGCGCCTGATGCGCCTGCCGCGAAGTCCAACTGGGTGGAGACGGTGGCGGCGACGCCGGACGGCGGCTTCAGCATCGGCAACCCCGACGCGCCGGTGAAGCTCGTCGAGTTCGCCTCGCTCACCTGCCCGCACTGCCGCGATTTCCATGAAATGGCGATGCCGACCATCAAGGGCCAGTACATCGCCACCGGCAAGGTCTATTACGAGTTCCGCAACTTCGTGCTGAACCCGGCGGACTACGGCGCCACCATGCTCGCGCGCTGCCAGGGGCCGGGCGCGTTCTTCGGGCTCACCGACGCGTTCTTCAAGAACCAGCAGACGTGGATCGAGCCGTTCACCAAGCTCACCGAGGTGCAGACCGCGTCGCTGCAATCCATGTCGCCGGACGATCAGGTCGTCACCTACGCGAAGCTCGGCGGGCTCGACGGCTTCGTGCGCGCGCGCGGCATTCCGGAAGCGAAGTTCCGCGCCTGCCTCACCGACGCGCAGCAGCGCGGCCAGCTCGAGGCGATCCGCAAGGCCGCTGTCGAACAGTACAAGGTGACGGGCACGCCCGCGTTCGCGCTGAACGGCAAGGGGCTGGAGGGCGTGCACAGCTGGGCGGACCTCGAGCCGCTGCTCAAGGACGCCGTGAAGTAGCGTGAATCGTGTGGGCGTGAGGGAGCGGGGGACGCGTGCATTTCAGGCGGCTTAGACTCGCCGGATTCAAATCCTTCGTCGATCCTGTCGAACTCAGGATCGAGGACGGGTTGACGGGCGTCGTCGGCCCGAACGGCTGCGGCAAGTCCAACCTCCTTGAAGCCATCCGCTGGGTGATGGGCGAATCGAGCGCGAAGTCGATGCGCGGCGGCGGCATGGAGGACGTGATCTTCGCCGGAACCGACCGGCGCCCGGCGCGCGACGCCGCGCACGTCACGCTCCACCTCGACAACAGCACACGCCGCGCCCCTGCCCAGTTCAACGATTCGGACGACCTTGAAATCGTCCGCCACATCGAGCGCGGGCTCGGTTCCGCCTACCGGATCAACGGCCGCGACGTGCGTCAGAAGGACGTGCAACTGCTGTTCGCCGACGCGGCCACCGGCGCGCATTCGCCCGCGCTCGTCAGCCAGGGCCGCATCGGCGCGATCATCGCCGCGAAGCCGCAGGACCGGCGCCTGCTACTTGAGGAAGCCGCGGGCATCGCCGGGCTGCACGTGCGCCGCAAGGACGCCGAGCAGCGGCTGCGCGCGGCGGAATCGAACCTCACCCGGCTCGACGACGTGTTGCAGGGGCTGAGCACGCAGGCTTCCAACCTGAAGCGGCAGGCGCGGCAGGCGGAGCGTTACAAGAAGCTCTCCGAACAGATCAGGATCGCCGAGGCGATGCTGCTCTACGCGAAGGCGACCGAGGCGTCCGCCGACGCGAACGCCGCCAAGGCCGAAGCGGAAGCGCTGCGCGCACGGATCGAGGAAGCGACGCGGCTCGGCGCGGCGATCTCGGCGCGGCAGGCGGACGCCGCCGCGAACCTGCCGCCGCTGCGCGAGGCCGAGGCCGAAGCGGCCGCGATCCTCCAGCGCCTGAAGCTCTCGCGCGATTCGCTGAACGCCGAGCTCAACGAGGTCGAACGCCGCCGCCGCGAGGCGGAGGCGCGGCGCGAGGCGGCGGAGCGCGACATCGCGCGCGAGGATGCGCTGCACCACGACGCCAACGCCGCGCTCGAACGGCTGGCCGCGGAGGACGCCGCGATCGCCGCCCGGCTCGCCGAGGCGGAAGCGGCGCTCGGCCCGGCGCAGGCGCGCATCGCGGACCTCGAATCGGTCGTCGAGGCGGACCAGCGCATGCTTGCCGACGCGCTCGCCGCGCAGGCCGAGGCGCAGGGCCAGCGCCGCGCCGTCGAGGCCGAGCTATCGGCGCTGCGCTCGCAGATCGCGCGAGCCGAATCGGAGAAGACGCGGACGCTCGCGGCGCAGGCCGCCGCCGCGCAGGGCGACGACGCGGGCGAGCGGCTGATCGCCGCCGAGGCCCGTGCGAAGGACGCAGAGGTCGAGGCCGAGCGCGCGTCCGCCGCGATCGCGACCGGCGAGGAACGCCGCGCCGGGGCGGAGACCGCGCGCGAGACGGCGCAGGCGAAGCGCGGCGAGGCGCAGGCGGCGCTTTCGGCGCTCGCCGGCGAGCGGCAGTCGCTCGAACGCTCGCTGGCGGCAAGCCGCGCGGGCGACGCCGAGCCGCTGATCGACCGCGTGCGCGTGGTGAAGGGATTCGAGGCGGCGTTCGCGGCCTCGCTCGGCGACGACACGGCGGCGCCCGTGGGCGGCGAGGGCGGTCGCCGCTGGGCGGGCGCGGCGAAGGGCGAATGGGACCCGGCGCTTCCGGCGGGCGCGCGGCCACTGTCCGAGGTGATCGAGGCGCCCGAGGAACTGGCGCGGCGCGCGGCGCAGATCGGCGTCGTCGACGACGACATGCTGGACCGGCTGGCGGCGAAGCTGTCGGTCGGCCAGCGGCTGGTGACGACCGAAGGCCGCATGGTCCGCTGGGACGGCTTCCGCACGGAAGCGGGCGACGGCAGCGCGGCGGCGGAGAAGCTGCGCCAGCGCAACCGGCTCGCCGAGGTCGAGGCGCTGCTGCCGGATGCCGAGGCCGCCGTGGAGGCCGCGGAGACCGAGCTTGCCGCCGCGCGCGCCGTCGTCGCCGAAACCGCGTCCGCCATCGACGGCGAGCGGCAGGCGCTGCGCCGGGCGGAAGCCGCGCGCGCCGAGGCGACCAGGGCGATCTCGCAGCTCGCGGGCGAGGTCGAACGCCGCGCCGCGCAGCTCGAAGCCTTCGCGGCCGCCGTGACGCGCGCCAACGACCAGATCGCCGAATGCAGCGAGAAGGTGCAGGGGCTCGACGCGGCGCTTCTGGAGGTTCCCGCCGCCGAGGGACTGACCGAAGCGGTGACGGCGGCGCGCAATGCCGCCGACGCGCACCGCTCCGACCTCGCCATGGCGCGCGCCGAGCATGTCGCGCTCCAGCGCGGGCTCGACGGCGACAAGGCGCGGCGCGAGGCGATCACCGCCGAGCGCGAGGCGTGGGAGCGCCGCATCTCCGGCAGCGCCGCGCAGCGCGAGGAACTCGCCGCGCGAGTCGCCGCTGCGAACGCGACCATCGCCGAGATCGCCGACGTGCCCGCCGCCATCGCCGAGCGCCAGGCGCGGCTCGCGGGCGACCTTGCCGACGCCGAGGCCGCGCGGCAGGCGGCGGCGGACCGGCTGGCGGAAGCCGAAGGGAGCCTCCGCACCATCGACGGCGAGGCACGCGAGGCGACCGAGATCCTCTCGACGCTGCGCGAGGAGCGCGGGCGCATCGAGGTGCGGGTCGAGAACTGCGAGCACCGGCGCACGGAACTCAACCGCCTGTCGGTCGAGCGCTTCCAGTGCTCGCCGCAGATGCTCCCGGCGCGCTTCGAATTCAGCGACGAGAACATGGAGGACACGGAAACCCTGTCCTCCGGGCTCGACCGGCTGACCGGCGAGCGCGAGCGCATGGGGCCGGTGAACCTGCGCGCCGACGTCGAGCTCGAGGAGATCGAGACGACGCTCACGACATCGACCGCCGAGCGCGAGGAACTGGAAACCGCCATCGCCCGCCTGCGCGGCAGCATCGGCTCGCTGAACCGCGAAGGCCGCGCGCGGCTCCTCACGGCGTTCGAGGAGGTGAACCGCCACTTCGGCGACCTCTTCACCAGCCTGTTCGGCGGCGGCGAGGCGCGGCTCGAACTCATCGAATCGGACGATCCGCTGGAAGCAGGCCTCGAGATCATGGCGCAGCCGCCGGGCAAGAAGCTGCAATCGCTGACGCTGCTTTCGGGCGGCGAGCAGGCGCTGACGGCCGTCGCGCTGATCTTCGCGCTGTTCCTGACGAATCCGGCGCCGATCTGCGTGCTCGACGAGGTCGACGCGCCGCTCGACGACGCCAATATCGAACGTTTCTGCGATCTTCTCGACCGCATGACGACGCTCACCGACACGCGATTCCTCATCGTGACGCACAACGCCGTGACGATGAGCCGGATGCACCGCCTGTACGGCGTGACGATGGGCGAAAAGGGCGTCAGCCAGCTCGTTTCCGTCGACCTCGGACGCGCCGAAACGCTGCTCGCGGCGGAGTGATTTCCTGCATCCTCTCAATGCTGCTGCATTGCGGCAAGGAAGCGTTGACTTGGGCCAAGGGCGCAACTAAACGTGCGCACGCTTCGGGCGGGAGGTTCGCTTCTCCGCCCGGTGCGCCTGTATGTTTGGCCTGAGCCGACCAGCGCGGGAGTCCACAAACCGGTGACCGACCCACGCCCGACCAAGACAAGCACCTCGTTCGAGGAGCGTCTGGCCGAGGCGAAGCGGCGGGCAAATCCGGAACCGGACCCCATGCAGGTTGCAGGGTCGGCGTTCGGGCAGGGTACACGGCTGGCGATCGAGGTTGTTGCCGCGACGCTGGTCGGCGGTTTCATCGGCTACTGGGTCGACCGGTGGCTGGGGACATCGCCCTGGGGGCTTCTGGCGCTCTTCACGTTGGGTCTCGGCACGGGGTTCTATAACCTCGTGCGCGTCGTCAACGCGGAAGCGGCCAAGGTTTCGCAGGACGAGCTCGACGCTCTGCCCAAGGTGCCCGATGACGATGATGAGGAGCGTTAGGAAACGTGGCGAGTCCGCTCGAACAGTTCCAGATCAAGCCGATCGTGCCGCTCGAAGTGGCCGGAAACGATGTCTCGTTCACGAACAGCGCCGCCTTCATGCTGCTGGCGCTTTTCCTCATCTGGGCCTTCATGTTCTTCGGAACGCGCAAGGCGGAGCTGGTGCCGGGCCGCTGGCAGTCCGCAGTCGAGGCCGTCCATGAATTCGTCGTCGGCATGGTCGACGAGAACATCGGCCCCAAGGGCCGCCCCTACGTGCCGTTCATCTTCTCGCTGTTCATCTTCATCCTCGCGGCGAACCTGATCGGCCTGTTTCCCTATTCCTTCACGGTGACGAGCCACATCGCGGTGACGTTCGCCTTTGCCGCGTTCATCTTCGTGGCGTGCGTGCTGATCGGCATCGCCAAGCACGGCTTCCACTGGTTCAGCCTGTTCCTGCCGCCGGGAACGCCGTGGTTCCTCGCGCCGCTGATCATCCTCATCGAGATCATCTCGTTCCTGTCGCGCCCGGTGACGCTGTCGGTTCGTCTGTTCGCGAACATGACCGCGGGCCACATCCTGCTGAAGGTGTTCGCGGGCTTCGTCATCAGCCTCGGCCTTGCGGGCGGCATCTGGGCGGCGGTGGGCGTGCTGCCGTTCGCGATGAACGTGGCGCTCTACGCGCTCGAGCTGCTGGTCGCGGTGGTGCAGGCCTACGTCTTCGCGCTGCTCACCAGCGTGTACCTGAACGACTCGATCAACCTTTCGCATTGATCTTTTCGAAACAACCAACCAATCCAACTCGTTGAAGGGATATAGGAAATGGACGCAGAAGCAGCGAAACTCCTTGGTGCAGGCATCGCCGCCATCGGCATGGGCCTCGCCGGTGTCGGCGTGGGCATCATCTTCGGCATGTTCCTCCAGGGTGCGCTCCGCAACCCGGCGGCTGCCAACGCGATGCGCCCGAACCTGCTGTTCGGCTTCGCCGTGACGGAAGCGCTCGGCATCTTCTCGTTCCTCGTCGCGCTCATCCTCCTCTTCGTCGTCTGACGCTTGCAGGAATGAGCCGTGCCGGTGGTCGCGCGCCGCCGGCACTGCGATGTTTGACGTTGGTCCCGAGAGTCCCGAGCCATGCCTCAATTTGATCCGAGTACGGCACTTCCGCAGATCGCCTGGCTGATCCTGGTGTTCGGCGTGCTGTTCCTGATGATGCGCGGCCTCCTGCCGCGCGTCGAGAAGGTCACGGAGGTCCGGGCGAAGACGATCGGCGACGATCTCGGCGCGGCCGAAGCGGCCAAGCTGGAGGCCGAGCGGGTCGACGCCGCCTATCAGGCCGATCTCGCGAAGGCGCGCTCCAGCGCGTCTTCGGTGGTGAACGACGCCAAGGCGGCGGCGGCGCGCGACACGGAAGCCCGGCTTGCCGTGGTGAACGCCGAAGCCGAGCAGAGCCTCGCCGCGGCGGAAGCCCGCATCGGCGATGCCCGCGTCGCCGCGATGGCGAAGCTCGATGCCGTTGCCGCGGACGCGGCGGCGGACATCGTGGAGCGGCTGACGGGCAAGCGCCCCGAGGCGGCTGACGTGGACGCCGCGCTTGCGGCCGTGGCACAGGGATGACAGCGATGCAGCAGCCCGCAGGGGAAGTGACGTCGGTGGAAGTGCCGCCGAGCGTCGTTGAGACGGCACATGCCGAAGCCACCGCCGCGCACGGCGAGGCGGAGGTCCACCACGAGGTCTTCCTCGGCCTCGACAGCTACGGCTGGGTCGGCCTCGCGTTCGTGGTGTTCGCGCTTCTGCTCTGGCGCCTCGGCGCGTTCACGGGCATCGGCGGCGCGCTCGACGCGCGCGGCGCCCGCATCCGCGCCGAGCTCGATGAAGCGAAGGCGCTGCGCGCGGAGGCCGAAGCCCTGCTCGCCGAGCACAAGCGCCAGCAGGCCGCCGCCGAGAAGGACGCGGAAGCGATCATCGCGCACGCCCGTCAGGAGGCCGGTCAGATCGTCGCCGCCGCGCAGAAGAGCGCCGAGGCGATGGTCGCCCGCCGCGCCGCGATGGCGGAGGCGAAGATCGGCGCTGCCGAACGCGCTGCGGAAACCGAACTGCGCGCCCGCGCCGCGAACCTCGCGACCGCTGCCGCCGCGCAGATCATCGAAGGTTCGACCGACAAGGCGATGAAGACGAAGCTCACCGACGCCGCGATCAGCGAACTGGATCGGCGGCTACACTAGAAGCGGTTTCAGACGGATTTTCAGAAGGCCGGGGCGCGAAACGCTCCGGCCTTTTTGTTGTGTCGCGTGGCTCAACCCAACCCGTCATCCCGGCGGCAGGCCGGGATGACGGCGGATGGAAGGATGCTTACCCCGCCGCGTAGCTCGGCCGTTCCGTCACCTCCGCGTGCCAGCGCAGCGTGTTGGCGTGGTTCTCGGGGATGCGGGCCTTGATCCAGCGGGCGAAGTCGATGGCGACGATCGCGCTGATGTCGGCGATCGTGTAGCGGTCGCCGGCGACGTAGGGCGTCTCGCCGAGGCGGTCGTTCAGCATGGCGAAGAAGCCGGGGAGCAGCAGCCGTCCGCGTTCGGCGAGTTCGGGGATCTGCGCCGTATCGGGTCCGCCGCCGGGCTGCGCGCGGTTCGCGAACAGCGGCTGCGTGTTGCGGTAAATGGAGGCGATGGTGGAAAGGCCGTCGAACTCGATGCGGCGCTGCCAGCATTCGATAACGGCGGCTTCCTTCGCATCGCGGCCCATCAGGTTGGGCTCGGGGTGCAGCGTCTCGAAATAGCGGCAGATGGCGATCGATTCGTCGATCACCGTGCCGTCGTCCAGCACCAGCGCGGGGACGAGGCCGCGCGGGTTGACGGCGAGGTATTCGGGCGTGCGGTTGGCGCCCTCGGCGACGTTCACCTCCTCGATCTCGATGGGGATGCCCTTCTCGGCGAGGAAGATGGTGACGCGGCGCGGATTGGGCGCGCGGTTCATGCCGTAGAGCTTCATGGTCGATTCCCCTGTTTCGCAAACCTGATTGCACGAGGCCACGTTCTCGTCTATGCGCGCTACCCGCAACAAGGAACAGGGTTCCCGCGCATGACGTTCGAGATTCGAGGACTACGACGAGGATAGACGCCGCTTTCGAAAGCGGCGCGGATGGCGCGTGGCCATTCCTCATCCTCCTGTCACTCGAATGCTTGAAGGTTCCGCACATGACCATCGTGCCCGCCAGCGCCCGGCACGGCGCTGCCATTGAAGCGCTTCTCGACGACGTATTCGGCTCGGACCGGCACGGCCGCACCGCCTATCGCCTGCGCGAGGGCGTGCGCCCGGTCGAGGGGCTGAGCTTCGTCGCGCTGGACGCGGACGGCACGCTCGCCGGCTCGATCCAGCTCTGGCCCGTCGAATTCGCTGCCGAAAGCGGCGCCGTGCAGGCGCTGACGCTGCTCGGGCCGGTCGCGGTGGCGAAGGACCGGCAGGGCACAGGCATCGGCGCCGCGCTGATGGAAACCGCGATCGCGCACGCCGTGGCGATAGGGCGGGACGCGATCGTGCTGATCGGCGACCCGGAATATTACGGCCGCTTCGGCTTCACGGCGGAGGCGACGGGGGCTTGGGCGGTACCGGGTCCGGTGGAGCGGCACCGCCTGCTCGCGCTGCTGCCGGAGGCGCTTGCGGCGACGCTGAACACCGCGGGCGCGCTGCGGCCCGCCAAGGCGCTCAGCGCCGTTCGCGCCACCACGCCAGCACGAAAAGGCCCGCGGCGAGCAGCAGCGCCAGCGGCGGCATGAGCAGCGCCTTCTCGTCGACCGCGACGATCGCCCCGGCGCGGTTCTCGACGAGCCCGATCCAGCCGGAGCCGGCGGCGGCGTCGCCCGGCGCGACGCGGCGGACCTTCGGCGCGCCGTCCCGAAGCCAGTAACCACCGCCGCCCGACGCCTTCACGGGCGCGGCGAGCGGCGTTTCGCGCGGGCGTACCTCGGCGAACTCGGCGCTGTCTCCGGCGAGCACGTAGCGGGTCCGCTCGCCCGCCGCGACGCGGTAGAGGCCGTCCGCGCCGACCGTGACGCTGGCGCCCGTTACGCCCTCGCCGCGCGGTTCGAGCGGGACACCGCGGCCGCGGTCGGCGGGATCGGTGAGGATCGCGGCTTCCGGCGGCGTCAGCCCGCGCGCGGTGATGTCGATGCGGCGGCCCTTCGCCGAGGCGTCGAGGCGGTTCTCGTCGAGGTCGGGCTCCTGCATCAGCCAGTGCGCGATGCGGCGCAGCAGCTCGGCGTGCGGGCCCGCGCCGTCGACGCCGCGCGACCACCACCAGACGTTGGTGGAGGCGATGAGCCCGACGCGCCCGCGCCCAACGCGGTCGAGGATGACGAGCGGCTTGTCGCCCGCGCCCGACATCAGCACCTCGCCCGTTGGCGTCATGTCGCTCTGCGTCCCCCAGCGGCCCCATGCGTCGTCGCCCCAGATCTTCGGGAGCTCGGCGGTGACGGGGTGGCGGCGGCCGACGGCCGTCAGCAGCGGGCGGAACGGCGCCGCGATGCCTGGCCCGGCCGTGCGCGCGGGCAGCACGGGCGCGAGTTCGGTGCTGCCGAGGCCGCCTTGCCCCGCGAATTCGTCGCCGGTGACGACGAGCAGTCCGCCGCCCGCCTTCACGCGCGCGCCGAGGTCCTGGAAGTAGATCGGCGAAAGCAGCTCGGAGAGGCTGAAGCGGTCGAAGATGATGAGATCGAAGTCGCCGAGATGCTGCTCGAACAGCTCCTCGACCGGGAAGGGGATCAGCGACATCTCGTCGGGCGGCGTGTTGTCGAAGCTCGTCGGCAGGCGCAGGATCGTGAAGTGCACGAGGTCGATGTTGGAATCGCTCTTCAATATGTCGCGCCACACGCGCCCGCCGGGGTAGGGCACGCCCGAGACGAGCAGCACGCGCAGCCGGTCGGTGACGCCGTTCAGCCGCACCAGCGCGCGGTTGTTGACGAGCGTCGCCTCGCCGCCCGCAAGCGGCGCGACGGAGAGCGCCATCTCGATGGCGCCGCGCCGCGTGACGGGGACGGAGAGGCGCACCGGCGCGCCGGTCTGCACGGTACGCTCGGTGGTGCGCCCGCCTGCGACGGACTGCGTGAGCGTCGCCTTGCCGCCGGGCGCGTTCGGGCCGTCGTCGATGCGGATCACGACTTCGGCGGGCTGGCCGACGACGCTGTAGCTCGGCACGCGCTCGACGATGAGGCGGCGGTCGGGCGTGTCGGGGTCGCCCGCGATCAGGTGGTGCAGCGGCACGCCCGCCGGGAGCAGGCGCGGGTCCGGCGCGTCCGCCGAGATGCCGTCGCTGAGCACGACGATGCCCGCGAGCCGCCCGGCGGGCGCGTCCGACGCGGCGCGCTCGATGGCGGCGGCGAGGCGCGTCGGCTCGCCGGGCGCCTGCGGCACGGTGACGACGCGCCACTCCACGCCGGGCGACTGGCGGCGGAGCGCGGCGAGCGCGGCGTCCGCCGCGCGGGTGCGGTCGCCGATGCCCATGCTCGCCGAGCGGTCGACGACGGCGACGGCGACATCGGGCCGCACGGCGCGGCGCTCCTGAAGCCACACCGGGTTCGCGAGCAGCAGCAGGAGGATCGCTGCGATCAGCGCGCGCGGCCAGAACAGGCGCGGCGCGCGCCACAGCACGAGGCCGAGCCCGGCGGCGAACAGCGCGCCGATGAGGACGACGCCCCACCACGGCAAGAGCGGCGCGAAGCTGACCATCCGCTCCGTCATTGCGCTTTTCCGCCCATGCGGTCGAGCAGCGCGCGGGCGTGCACCTGGTCGGCCTTGTAGGTGCCGGTGAGCGCGTACATGACGAGATTGACGCCGAAGCGCAGCGCCTGCTCGCGTTGCTGCGGGCTGACGGCGCGGTCGCCCGACCAGAGCGAGGCCCAGTCGCCGCCGCCGATGACGACGCCGGAGACGCGGCCGTCCTCGCCCTCGCTGCCCGCCTCCGCCCACACCGCGCCGCCCGCGTGGCTGTGCAGCAGGTAGAAGGTGCGCGAGAGCACGTGCTCGCTGCCGACCTCGCTGAGCGCGGGCAGGCCGAGCGGCTCCAGAAGCGTGCGCGCGCCGCTGCCCGCGCCGAGCGGCCGCCCGAAATCGAACAGCACGAGGCCGCCCGCGGCGATGTAGGCGCGCAGGCGCAGCGCGGTCGCCGGGGACATGCTGCGGACGTTCGCGGCGGGCCAGTAAAGCACCGGATAGGCACCGAGCGGATCGCGCGCCGGATCGACGGCGGCGGGTTTTCCGGGGGAGACGGAGGTGCGGCGGGTGAGCGTGTGGCCGAGCGTTTCAAGGCCGCGCGCGATGCCCGCGTCCGCCGCGGCGCTGCCCGTCCGCACATACGCGAGCTGGAGGTCGGCGGCCTCGGCGGGTCTCGGCGCGGCGAACGCCAGCAGCGCCGCCGCGACCGGCGCGAGCGCACCGCGCAGGCGCAGCGCGACGAGGATGTCGACGAGCGCGAGCAGCACGGCGGCGAGGATCAGCCACGCGCCGATGTCGACCGGGGGCGAAGCTCCGGCGGCGGGGCGCAGGCCGTCCGTGCCGAGCGGCGCGAAGCTGAAGCGCGGGCCGAGCGCGCCCGCGAGGTTGATGACCCGGCGCGCGTCGCCGCTGCGGTAGAGGCCGGGCGGCGTCGCCGCGCTCGCCGTGGCGGCGTCGAACCCGGCGGCGGGGATGGTGACGGGCCGCACCGGCTCCTGCCATTCGCCGCGCGCGCCGAGCATCCGTTCCAGCACCCACGGCTTCGCGCCCGCGATGTCGATCGAGGCCGGGTTGGCGCCGAGCGGCAGCAGGCGGCGCAGCATCGCCTCGAACAGGCCGCTGATCGGCAGGCTGGACCACGACGGGTCGGCGGCGGTGTGGACGAGGATCAGCAGGCCCGCGCCGTGCCGCGCCGCGCTCACCATCGGCGTGCCGTCCGCAAGCCACGCCCAGCGCATCGCGTCGCTGTCGGATGCGGCGAGGAGCTGGCGCGAGACGCGTGCCTCTTCAGGGATCGGCAGGCCCGCGAGCGGCCCGGCATCCTCGAAGCCGCCGATCGCCTGCGGCTGCTGCCACGACAGCACGCCGCCGAGCGCCCGCGCGCCCGCGCGCAGCGGCACGGGCGAAAGCGCGCTGCCGTTCTCGGCGATGCGCGGCCCGGCGAACAGGATGACGACGGCGCCTTTCTCCACGCGCTCCAGAAGCGGCTTCGCCTGTTCAGGCTCGGCGGCGACGTCGGTGAGCACGAACAGCGTCGCCGGGTCCTCGGCGGCGGTGGCGAGCGCGCCGGTGACGACCTCGGCGTGCGGTTCGAGCGCGCGGCGCACGTAATAGCCGCCCGATTCGAGCGGCGGCGCGTTCGACGGCCCCTCGACGGCGACGACGCGCGGGCGCGCCGCGCTGCCGTCCGCCAGCCAGATCGCCTGCGCGCTGCCGCCCACGGTGAGGCGGCTGACGTCCGCGCGTTCCGAAGCGTCGAGGCGGACGCGGAAGGTGGCGACGTCGCCCTCGAATGCAAGCGGCTCGGCGGATAGCGTCTCGCCCCGGCGGCTTCGGAAACGGAGCGACGCGGCGGCGAGACCCGGCGGCGCGATCACCTGCCCGCTCCAGCCTTCGTTGGTGCGCCCGGCGGCGCGGATCGCGGGTTCGGCGGGCGGCACGGCGAGGAGTTCGCCGCCGGCAAGCGTGCGGCGGAGCGCGGGCGCGCCCGCGTCCTCGATGCCGTCCGAAACCCACAGGAAGGCGGCGTCCCCGGGCAGCGCGGCGGCGCGGCGGGCGCGGTCGGCGGGCCACGGCAGCGGCGACAGCGCGGCGAGCAGGGCCTTCGCGGTCGGCGCATCGACCCAGTGCGCGTCGGGAACCGGGCCGTCGAAGGCGGTGGGCAGCACCGTGAAGCGTGTCGTCGGCGGAAGCGTGTCGATGCGTTCGGCGGCCGCCGTGACGAGCCGGTCCCACTGCGAGGCGGCGGACCAGCCGTTGTCGACGACGATGGCGAGCCGCGCGGGCGGCGCAGCCGCGGGCGTCGGCTTCCACACCGGCCCGGCGAGGCCGACGAGGAGCAGCGCGACGATGCCGATCCTGAGCAGCACCAGCCACCACGGCGGCGTCGCGGCGGGCGGCGGCGGGATCTCGGCATCTCCGAGTAGCACGATCGAGGGCAGGCGCACGCGCCGCACGGCGGGCGGCAGGCGGCGCAGCAGGAACCAGAGGAACGGCAGCGCGAGACCGGCGGCGAGCAGCCACGGCGCGGCGAAGCTGAATGCGCCTCCCATCAGGCGGCCTCGCGCAGCCAGCCCGCGATGCGCGCCGCGTGCGCGGCGGCGTCATCACCCGTCACAACCTCGACGAGCAGCCAGCCCGGCCGGTCGCAGGCGGCGGCGAGCCGGGCGCGGTGCGCGGCCCACGCGGCGGCGTAGGTCTCGGCGAGCGCTTCGGCGCGTCCGGCCTCGAACGGGCGGTCGCCCGGCTCGACGGCATCGAAATGCACGCGGCCCGTAAAGGGGAAGGCGATCTCGGCGGGATCGGCGACGGCGATGACGACGCCCTGCGCGCCCGCGGCGGCGGCGGCCGCGATCCAGTCGAGCGCGCCGGGTGCGAGGAAATCGCCTGCCGCGAGCACGATGTCGGCGGGGCCGGGGGACGGGATCAGCGGCGCTTCGCCGTTCCCGTGCGGGGCGAGCAGGGCGTCGCCACGCAAGGGGCGCGGGTCCGGCGGCGCGCAGCAGGTCTCGCCCGCCTCGTGCGCCGCGAGGCCGAGCGCGGCGACGAGCGTGTCCGCGAGGTCCGTCTTGCGGGGCAATGCCGCATCGGAGGCATAGTCCATCGAGGCGCTGGCGTCCGACCAGAGCCAGAGCCGCACCGGGTCCTCGCGCTCGCGCTCGCGCACGTACAGCTCGTCGCTGCGCCCCGAACGGCGCCAGTCCACCTTGTCCGCCGCCTCGCCGGGGGTCAGCATCCGGTATTGCCAGAATTCCGCGCCCGGACCCGCGGCGCGGCGCGGGTGCGCGCCCGCGTGACGTGCGGCGCGGGCGCGCGTCAGGCGCAGCGGGCCGAGCATGGCCGCGATGCGTTCGGCGTCGAGCGGCGTGCTCACTCCAGACCGGATTCGATCGCCCGGATGAGATCGGCGGTGGTGCGGCCCTCGCTGCGTGCCGCGAAGCCGAGCTGGACGCGGTGGCCGAGCGCGGGCTGGAGCAGCGCCGCGACGTCCTCCAGCAGCGGCACCGGGCGGCCTTGCAGGAAGGCGCGGGCGCGCGCCGCCGTGATGAGCGCCTGCCCGCCGCGCGGTCCCGGTCCCCACATCAGGCCGGGGTTCTCCGGGCCGGGGCGCAGGCCGCGCACGGCGCGCAGGATCGCGTCGACGACGCCTTCCGGCACCGGCATGTGCGTCAGCAGCGTCTGCGCCTCGATGAGATCGGCGGCTTTCAGCACCGGTTCCGGCACCGGCTCGTCCGCGCCCGTGGTGGCGACGAGGATGGCGCGCTCATCCGCAAGCGCGGGGAAGTCTATGTCGATCTGGAGCAGGAAGCGGTCGAGCTGTGCTTCGGGGAGCGGATAGGTGCCTTCCTGCTCGATGGGGTTCTGCGTGGCGAGCACGTGGAACGGCCGGGGCAGGGGCCGGGCCGCGCCCGCGACGCTGACCTGCCGCTCCTGCATCGCTTCAAGCAGCGCGGACTGGGTGCGCGGGCTGGCGCGGTTGATCTCGTCCGCCATCAGCAACTGCGTGAACACCGGGCCTTCGATGAAGCGGAAGGCGCGGTCGCCTTCGCGCGACTGTTCCAGAACCTCGGCGCCGAGGATGTCCGACGGCACGAGGTCGGGCGTGAACTGGATGCGGCGCGTGTCGAGCCCGAGCACGGTGCCGAGCGTCTTCACCAGCCGCGTCTTGGCGAGGCCGGGCAGGCCGACGACGAGCGCGTGGCCGCCCGCGAGCAGCGCGACGAGCGCCAGCTCGATCACGCGGTCCTGCCCGATGATGGTGCGCGCGATCTCGGCGCGGGCGTCGGCGAAAGCGGCGGCAAGCGCGTCGAAGCGCGCTTCGGCCTGCTTGACGTCGAGAGGGGGCTTGGGTTCGGTGTTCACGGCACTCTAATACGTCGGGTGATCAGGGTTACAATCATCGCTGCGCGCGATAAGGGTGGCAAGCCATGATCGACACACGTGCTACTCCCGACCTGCCGGCGTCGCTCGCCGAGATCGCGCAGGCGGCGGCCGCGCAGACGCTGCCGCCCGTGGAACGCTGGCATCCCGAGCGCACCGGCGACAGCGAAATGCGCATCGCGCGGGACGGGACGTGGTTCCATCAGGATGCGCCGATCCCCCGTCCCGAGATGGTGCGGCTGTTCTCCACGATCCTGCGCCGCGAGCCGGACGGCCGTCATGTGCTGGTGACGCCCGCCGAGAAGCTGGACATCGTGGTGGAGGACGCGCCGTTCATCGCCGTCGCGATGGCGAGCGAGGGCGAGCGGGAGGCGCGCCGCCTCGGCTTCACGCTCAACACCGGCGACCCGGTGGTCGCGGGGCCGGGGCACACCATCTCGCTGCGCGGCGAGACGCCCTACCTCCACGTGCGCGGCGGGCTGGAAGCCCGCATCGCGCGCCCGGTCTATTACGAGCTCGCCGAGATCGCCCTTGCCGAAGGCGGCGCCCCGCCCGGCGTGTGGAGCGAAGGCGTCTACTTCCCGCTGATGGATGCCGCATGAGCCCCGATCTCGACTGGATCCGCGCCCGCCTGCGCGGCTACGAACGCATCCCTGGTCACTTGCCGCAGTTCGGCGATGACATTGACAACTTCGACACCGACCTCCTCGGCGCGCTGACCCCCGCCGCCGTGCTGGTGCCGGTGATCGCCCGCCGCGAACCGACGCTGCTGTTCACCAAGCGCAACGCCTCGCTCCGCAAGCATCCGGGGCAGGTGGCGTTTCCGGGCGGGCGGCTCGACCCCGGCGAGGACGCCGTGCGCGCCGCGCTGCGCGAGGCCGAGGAAGAGACCGCGCTGCCGCCCCGGCATGTCGAGGTCGTCGCGCCGATCGACGACTACGCGACCGGCACCGGCTTCCGCGTGACCCCGGTGGTAGGGATCATCCCGCCAGACCTCGCGCTGTCGCCGCACGAGGCGGAGGTCGAGAGCCTGTTCGAGGTGCCGCTCGACTATGTGCTCGACGCCTCGAAGCACGAGCGCCGCACGGGCGAGTGGAAGGGACGCGAGCGCACCTTTTACGTGATCCCGTGGCCGGGCGGCGACATCTGGGGCGCGACGGCGGGCATGGTGGTGAACCTCGCGCGGATACTCACCCAATGACGCGGACGCTCCCCCCGCAGGCGTGGGCGGCGACGCCGGGCGGCGGCGCCGTGCTCGGCGCGCTCGATGCCGCGAACGGCACCACGCGGCTGGTCGGCGGCGCGGTGCGCGACGCGCTGCTCGGCCTGCCGGTGACGGACGTCGACCTCGCGACGGCGCTTTCGCCCGGGGACGTGACGAAGCGGCTGGAGGCGGCGGGCGTGCAGGTGGTGCCCACCGGCATCGCGCACGGCACCGTGACGGCGGTGACGCCCGACCTCATCATGGAGGTGACGACGCTGCGCCGCGACGTGTCGACCGACGGACGGCGCGCGACCGTGGCCTATACGGACGACTGGCGCGAGGACGCGGCGCGGCGCGACTTCACGATCAACGCGCTCTATGCGCGGCTGCCCGGCGGCGGCATCGACGACTGGTTCGGCGGTTTGGACGACCTGGGCGCGGGGCGCGTCCGTTTCATCGGCGCGCCCTTGCAGCGCATCGCCGAGGATCACCTGCGTATCCTGCGCTTCTTCCGCTTCCACAGCCGTTTCGGCCGGGGCGAGCCCGACGCGGCGGGGCTTGCGGCCTGCGCGGCGCGCGCGAACGACCTGATGGCCCTGTCGCGCGAGCGCATCCGCGACGAGCTGTTCCGCATCCTCGTGCTGCCGCGCGCACCGGAAACCTTTGCGCTGATGCTGTCGCTCGGCGTCCTGAAGCCGGTCCTGCCGGAAATCCTGCCCGCGCGCGTGCCGAACCTCGCGGCGCTCGCGGCGCGCGAGGCGGAATGGGGCGCGGAGCCCGATCCGATCCGGCGCTTCGCCGCGCTGCTGCCGCAGCGCGCGGGGCTGGGCGCGGAGTTCGGTGCGCGGCTGCGGCTGTCGCGGCGCGATGCGGCGCGGCTGGACGCGTTCGGCATCCCGGACCCGCTGCTGCCGGGCGACCCCCACGCTGCCGCCTATTTCAGCGGCGTCGAGGTAGCGCGCGACCGGCTGCTGCTGCTCGGCGATGAAGGCCGCTCGGCGTGGGAAGCGCTCGCGAACTGGGAAAAGCCGCCGCTGCCGGTGAGCGGCAAGGACATCATCGCGCGCGGCGTTTCGGCCGGCCCGGAAGTCAGCCGCCGGTTGCAGCGTTTCGAACGCGACTGGGTGGCGTCAGGATGCCCGCTCGATGCTGCGCGCGTCGACGCTCTGCTCGACGCCGCCCTTGGGTAACGTGCAGCAGAGGCCGTTTTCAACGAACTGCTCGGCTTCCTTCGCGGTCATCGGGCGCGCGAAGAAATAGCCCTGCGCGGTGTCGCAGCCGAGCGCACGCAGGCGCTCCACCTGACCCGGCTCCTCGACGCCCTCCGCGACGGTCTTCATGCCGAGATTGCGGGCGAGCGCGATGATCGTGGTGACGATCTTGTGGCTGTCGTCCGACTTCAGCATCCCGGCGACGAAGGACTGGTCGATCTTCAGCACGTCGATGGGAAGCTGCTGGAGGTAGCTGAGCGACGAATAGCCGGTGCCGAAATCGTCCATCGCGATGCTGACGTCGAGTTGCTTCAGCTTGGTGAAGATCTGGCGCGCCAGCTCCGGGTTCTCGACGATGGCGCTTTCGGTGAGTTCCACCTTGAGCGCGCTGCCCGGGATGCCGGAGGCGGCGAGCGCGGCCTCGACCGCGCCGACGATGTCGTCCTGCGCGAGCTGGAGCCCCGAGACGTTGACGCCGACCGTGAGCTCCGCCGCGCTTGCGCAGCGCTTCCGCCACTCCGCGAGCTGCAGACAGGCGGTTTCGATCGCCCAGCGCCCGAGCGGGACGATGAGGCCGGAATCCTCCGCGATGGGAATGAAATCGGACGGGGAGATGAGGCCCCTTTCCGGGTGGTTCCAGCGGGCGAGCGCCTCGAAGCCGGCAAGCCGCCTCTCGGCGAGGCTCACGTAGGGCTGGAAGGCGAGTTCGAGTTCCTGCCGCTCGATCGCCTTCCTGAGGTCCGCCTCCATGCGGAACATGTCGCGCGCCACGCTGTGCGCGCTCGACTGGTAGATGGCGATGCCGCCGCGCCCGCGCGACTTCGCCGTGTGCAGCGCGAAATCGGCGTCGCGGATCAGGTCTTCCGAATAGCGGCGCGACGAGAAGGTGGTGGCGATGCCGATGCTCGCGGAGACGAAGCATTCGCCACCGGTGATGACGAACGGCGACTTGAGCGTGCTCTGGATGCGCTCGACGACGCGGATCGTGTCTTCCGGCGCGTCGATGTTCTTCACGAGGACCGCGAACTCGTCGCCGGACAGGCGGGCGAGGCAATCGTTGGCGCGGATGCAGGGCAGCAGGCGCCGCGCCATCGCCGCCAGCAGCTCGTCGCCGACGATGTGGCCGAGGTTCTCGTTCACGCGCTTGAAGCGGTCGATGTTGATGACCGCGACCGCGAGGTGCGACTTCATCCGGCCTTCGAGCGCTTCCTCGAGCTGCTCGATGAACAGCACGCGGTTGGGAAGGCCGGTGAGCGCATCGTTCAGCATGGTCTGCTTGAGGTTGCGCTCGGCCTGGATCTCGGGCGTGCGGTCGCGCACCGCGATGACGACGCGGGCCGGGGCGTCGGCCAAGGGCGGCAGCGGCGAGATGTGTGCGGAAAGATGGCGCTGGCGGGGGCTTTCCGAAACCGTCCAGTCGATCTCGCGCTTGGCGCCGCGCGGGTCCTGCAGCAGCGATTCGATGGCGACGCCGATGCGCGGGTTCTCGTTCAGCAGGCGGATGCGCGGCAGGCCGAGCCCGATCATCTGGTTGTGCGGATAGCGCGCCCAGCTTTCGAACGTGGCGTTGGACGAAAGGCACACGGGAATGCCGTCTGCGCCGCCCTGGAAGATGAGCACGCCGACGGGGAGCGTATCTATGACACCCTGAAGCATCGCTTCGGCTGCGGCGGAGGCGGCGGGCTCAATGCCGCCGATACTGTCTGCCGCCGAATCTGCCGCTCCGATCGCGCGTTTCGACTGCATCTTTCCCTTCACTTGCGACTCTGCCGGCTGGTTCCCCGGCTTCAAATCACGCGAAGTCCGGCACCGGTTTTGAAGGGAATGGCACGCACGAAATTAAGGAGCCGTAAAGCGACGTTATCCTTTCGAAATAAAGTTAACTTCCGAAACGGAAGGCTCAGTCGAAGCGGTTGTTGCGCGGGAAGCCCATCGGTGGCAGGCGGCCGACCTGCGCGCGCGCGCCGAGCCAGTTCGCAAGGTCCGTTTCGGTGCGGGTTCGACCCTCCTTGCCGCCCATCGTCCACGAAAGCCCGTCCGCGAGGCGGAAGGGCAGGGCGTCGGAAAGCCCGCCGTCGCGGTACTTCTGAAGCGCCACGCCCTGACCGCGTGTCATCACCGGGATTTCCGCGAGCGGCACGATCAGCAGCTTCCGGTTCTCGCCGATGAGCGCAAGATGGTCGTCCGTCGCCGCAACGGGCCGGATGCTGTGCAGCCGTGCGCCTTTCTTGAACGTCACCACCTGGCGTCCCTTGCGGGTTTCGCCGAGCAGGTCCTCGTTCGCCGCAATGAAGCCGCGCCCGTCGCTCGCCGCGAGCAGAACGCGCATCTCGGGCCGCGCGGCGAGCACGGCGGCGATCGCGGCGTCGCCCTCGATGTCGACGAGGAGCCTGAGCGGCTCGCCGAAGCCGCGCCCGCCGGGGAGCCTGTCCGCGCCCACCGTGTAGAAGCGGCCGTTGTCGGCGGCGATCAGGATCTTGTCGGTGGTCTGCGCGTGGAAGGCGAAGGCAGGGCCGTCGCCCTCCTTGAACTTGAACGCCTCGGGATCGCTGAGGTCGAGATGGCCTTTCATGGCGCGCGCCCAGCCTTTCGCCGAGACGACGACGGTGATCGGCTCCTTCTCGATCATCGCTTCCAAGGGGATTTCGCGCGTCGCCGAGGCCTCCTCGATCCGCGTGCGGCGCGCGCCGAGCACGGTTTCGAGACCATAGCGCTCGCGAAGCACGGCAAGGTCGCGTTTCAGGCGCGTGCGCTGGCGCGCAGGGCTGTCGATCAGCGCGACGAGCCCTTCGCGCTCCTTCGCGAGACTATCGCGCTCCTTGCGGATTTCCATTTCCTCGAGCCGGCGCAGGCTCCTGAGGCGCATGTTGAGGATGGCCTCGGCCTGCCGGTCGGTGAGGCCGAACTCCGCCATCATCACCGCCTTCGGCTCGTCCTCGGTGCGGATGATCTCGATGACGCGGTCGAGGTTGAGATAGGCGATCAGGTAGCCGTCGAGCAGCTCCATGCGGTCGTCGATCTTCGCCAGCCGGTGGCGGGAGCGGCGCAGCAGCACGGCGATCTGGTGGCTGAGCCACTGCGTCAGCACGTCCTTCAGGCTCATCACGCGCGGCGTGCGCTCGGCGTCGAGCACGTTGAGGTTGAGCGAGAAGCGCGTTTCCAGCTCGGTGAGGCGGTAGAGGCTCTCCACCAGCACGTCGGGCTCGACGTTGCGGCTCTTGGGCACGATGACGATGCGGATGGCCTCGTCGCTCTCGTCGCGCACGTCCTCGAGGATGGGCAGCTTCCTGTCCGCGATGAGCTGCGCGATCTGCTCGATCAGCTTGCCCTTCTGCACGCCGTAGGGGATTTCGGTGATGACGAGCTGCCACGTGCCGCCGGAAAGCTTTTCCGGCTCCACCAGCCACTTGCCGGTCGCCGGGTCTTCACGCCCGGCGAAGCGGGCGCGCACGCGGAAGCTGCCGCGCCCGGTGGCGTAGGCCTCGCGTATGCTCGCCGGGCCGTCGACGATAAGTGCGCCGGTCGGGAAGTCCGGGCCCTTCACGTGCTGGAGAAGCTGATCGAGGTCGGCGGCGGGCTGGTCGATGAGCAGGACGGCGGCGTCGATGAGCTCGGCGGCGTTGTGCGGCGGGATCGAGGTGGCCATGCCGACGGCGATGCCGCTGGCGCCGTTCGCGAGCAGGTTCGGGAACAGGCCGGGCATGACCTCCGGTTCCTCGTCCTCGCCGTTGTAGGTGGGGCGGAAGTCGGTGGCATCCTCGTCGAGACCGGCCATCAGGTCGAGCGCGACCTGCGTCAGCCGCGCCTCGGTGTAGCGGTAGGCGGCGGCGTTATCGCCGTCGATGTTTCCGAAGTTACCCTGGCCGTCGACGAGCGGGTAGCGGAGGGAGAAATTTTGCGCGAGACGGACCATCGCGTCGTAGACGGCAACATCGCCGTGCGGGTGGTACTTGCCGATGACGTCGCCGACGACGCGCGCGCACTTCTTGTAGCCCTGACCCGGATCGAGCTTCAGCAGCCGCATCGCCCAGAGCAGGCGGCGGTGGACCGGCTTCAGCCCGTCGCGCACGTCCGGGAGCGAGCGCGCGGTGATCGTGGAGAGCGCATAGACGAGATAGCGGTCGGCGAGCGCGTCGCCGAACGGGGCTTCAATGATGTTCGATTCAGGGTCGAGAAGATCGGTCATGGGGAAGGGCGATAGCAGGCCGGCGGGAGCGATGCGAGCCTTCCGTCAGGCGTGCGCGACGGGGCGCTCGTAGTTCCCGAACGGATCGCTCGCGGCCTCGCGGGCGGCCTCGGCGAGCAGCCATTCCCGGAACGCCTTCACCTTCGGCCGCGCGGCCGTGTGCGCGGGATGGACGAGCCAGTAGCTGCGGGGATCGAACACGGCCTTGCCGAAGGCGGGGACGAGCCGCCCGGCAGCGATGTCCTGCGCCCAGAACAGCGGATTGAGCAGGCCGATGCCATGCCCCGCCATGACCGCCTGCACCTCCATGACCTGGGAATCGAGCCGGAGGCCGGGGGCGGGGCGATCGTCGATGTGCGCGGCATCGAACCGGCTGCGCCAGATCGACCACCATTCGTCTCCGGCGCTGATGCGGGGAAGCCGGAGCACGTCGTCGACGCTGCGGATCGGTGGATGCGCAGCGAGGAACGCCGGGCTCGCATAGGCGCGGAGCGCGTCGCGCATGATGAAATGCGAGGCGAGGCCCGGCCATTCGCCAAGGCCGACGCGCACGGCGACGTCGACATCCTCGCGCGCGAAATCGACGAGATGGTTCTGGCTTTGCAGGCGCACGGCGAGCGACGGCCGCGTCACCTGAAACGCGCCGAGGCGCGGCGCGAGCCAGTTCGACGCGAAGGAGACGGTGCAACTGATCGTGAGGACGCTCTCCGTCTCCTGCCGCACGGCGCGGAACGCCTCCTCCATCGTGTCGAAGGCGCCCGACAGCAGCGGGGCGATGCGCGCGCCCACGTTCGTCAGCTTCACGCCGCCGCCGGTTCGGAAGAACAGCTTATGGCCGATACGCTCCTCGAGCAGCCGGACCTGATAGCTCACCGCCGCCTGCGTCATGCCGAGCTCTTCGGATGCGCGCGTGAAATGGCCGTGTCGTGCCGCCGCCTCGAAGGCGCGGACCGCGGCGAGGGGCGGAAGGTGTCGCATCGGCATAGCATAAGGCTGGCTTATGATGTGCGTCCACCGTTTTGTTGGTTTTGCGCGTGCCGCACAGGCAGACTCCACGCATCAGACAGACACGGAGAAATGCCATGCGGGATGAATTTGATATGCGGCTGATGACCGAGCACCGGTCTGCGCTCTACGGCTTCGTGGAAGGCATCGTCGTTTCGGTGGTCGACACCATGTGCCACCTGCGCGCGATCCAGTGGCGCGCGCCGTGGCGCGAGCAGGAGACGCGCTGCCGCTGATGCCTCAGCGCTTCAGCCCCTCAACGCTTCAGCCGCGCCTCGATCCGGTCGCGTGCGGCGGTGAGGCTTGCGGCGCGGCGGCCGGCGAGGAGGTCACGCGCGATGAAATGGCGGGCGATGCGCAGCGCCTCGGCGACGTCCTCCGCGCTCGCCGCGCCGCCGTTCGCAACGAACGCCGGCAGGCGGAACAGGCGGTCCGCATAGGGCGCGCCCGCGCCCGCGCTCACCGCGCGGCCGGTTTTCGGGGAAACGAAGGCGAGGTCGTGCGTCTGCCCCGTCGCGGCGCAGGCGGAAAGGTCGAGCCCGAAACCCAGCTCCGCAAGCAGCAGCAGCTCGAAGCGCGCGAGTGCGGCGAGCGTGACGAGCGGATCGTCCTGAAGCTCGGCGAGGTCGAGCACCGATTCCAGCGTTTCATGGATACGCGGATAGGGGTGGCCTTCGGGGAGCAGCGTCGCGGCGAGACCCGCCAGCCACTCGACGAGCGCCAGCGCCAGCGGATCGAAGGCGAGCGCGGCGCGCGAGCGCACGATCTCCACGCCCGCGCGGGCAAGCTGCGTCTCCGAGCGGCCGTCGAGCCGCAGGCGCACGCACGTGCCGGGCGCGAGCGCGGGGCGCAGCCGCTGCGACCGCCCGCCCGGCACGTAGCCGGCGACGAGGCCTGCCTCCGCCGTGAGGAAGCGCACGACCGCGCCGTTCTCGCCGTGGGGAATCGCGGCGCAGACGAGGGCTTCAGCATCGAGGTGCATTGGCGGATCATCGCCGAGGCGCTAGACGCGCGTCAAACGATATGCGGGGGCATGACTCATGCTGACTGAACTGACGCCGGAGCAGATGGACCGGTACTGCGCGCGCATCGGCGTGCCGCGCGCGGGCGCGCCCGACCTCGAACGCCTCGCGGCGATCCAGCGCGGACACGTGCACGCCTTCACGTGGGAAGTGCTCGACGCCTTCATGGGCTGGCCGAATGCCATCGACCCGGCGGCGGCGTTCGACAAGATGATCGGCGGCACGCGCGGCGGCTGGTGCTACGAGATGAACGGGCTCCTGGGCGCGGCGCTTGCGGCGGCGGGCTTTCAGGTCACGCGCCTGTGCAGCGGCGTGCGCCGCGCCGATCTCGGCGACGCGGTGGTGGGCAACCACCTGACGCTGCGCGTGGACTTGCGAGAGCCGTGGCTGGTGGACGGCGGCCTCGGCGACGCGCCCGCGCGGCCGATCCCGCTCGCCGTCGGCGACCACCGCGAGGATTTCCACGACTTCGGCATCGAGGCGGCGGACGCGGACTGGCTGCGCTACCGCAACCAGCGCTTCGGCGCGGCGCCAAGCTTCGACTTCAGGGCGGACTACACGGACGAGCCGCAGCTCGCCGCGCAGCAGGCGTGGCTGATGAGCGACGACGGCTCGCCGTTCCGGAGCAACCTCGTGGTGATGCGCCACTTCGAGGGCCGCATCGAATCCATCGTCAACCGCACGCGGCGCACGGTGACGGCAGGCGGCATGACGACGGAGGCGATGAGCGGGCCGGACGATCTCGCCGCGGCGCTCGGCGGCGTGTTCGGACTGGAGGTGCCGGACGTGGCGGCGGTGTGGGCGAAGGTGGAGACGCTGCCGAAGGGGGAGTTCGAGTAGGGGGCGGCGCTTAGCGTCATCTCTGGGGCTGGCTGCAGCCTGTACGCTTCGGAGAAACCGACTTCGCTGTTGGAACGCCCCTCGTTGTCGGTCAGCGGAATGACGAAATTGGATGGCTGAAGGTCCACCTTCCGCAAGTCACCAAGGGCTATATGTATATACCGTTGCGTATTCCGATATTTCACCGTCGTGGTACATAGGTTCGCTGATCCGATCGCAAATGAACGTTACTTCGCCGGTCATGGGATCGAATTCTTTCACTGTCAGGTCATATCCCATGATGTTGGGAAGTTTGACCGGACCGTTCGGTGAATACCGAACATTCACCTTGTCGTTCTGTGAGTACTTCTCTCCAGTCGCCACGTTCCAGAGTGTGACTGGTCCCATCCAAGGTTCCTTACCGTTTCGTCGTGGCCGCTGGTAAAGCAGGATATTGTTCCTGCCGGGTTCTATGCGTTTGAGAATGAGGTGAAACTCTGTGCCCTTCTTGTCCGGCTGAAGATCCAACGCATGGAAGGCCACGGGGTCGATCTCGCGAGCGGATTGCAGTTCACGAGATTTCGCTCCGAGCAGGAAGACGTGATCAAATCGTCCGTCACTATTTTCGTCCGCAAAGCAGAACCGAATGAACTGTTCGACATTCGAAGTGATGCTGCCGATCAACTGGTACGAGAGACTGTCGTGCGCCTTGACCTTGTCAGCACAGTAGTAACGCTGTGCATTCAATCCCATCCGTTCACGTGAATTCGGCGTAGCGCCGAAACCCTCCAGATCAACGTCGGGACCGATCACTTGCGAAAACCTGTCCACCGCAACCGAAACAGATGCGTCAAGACGGGCCAGGTTCCAGTTCATGAATCTGCTGGCCAGAATGGTTTCACCGGCCTTGACCTTGAATTCGGTGCCGACCGGAGCATTGGTTTCCATCGGAAGCAGAACCTGACGCGCGCCTTGCAAGACTGGACGTCCGGCGGTCAGCATCGTCAACGCCGCAAACAATCCGGCAATACGAAAAGCCTGTGAACGCCAGACTTGCGTACCGATGACCATCGGTCCCCCCAACCAACTTGCTCAAGAAACTATGAAACTACTGTGGCTTCCAAAATTTGGAAGCGTATCAGTCATTTTCGGGCGTTGGATTGAGGAAAGTCCGGCTCCAGCGGCATCGTCGATGCCTCAGAACAGCGGGAAGCAAGGCGCAAAGCAGCCGACACTCGCCTCCTTCGCCCTCAATCCACCCAGCCGAGCCCCATATCCCGGTACGTCTCCCGGTCGTCGGCCCAGTCGGGCTTCACCTTCACGTTCAGGAACAGGTGCACGCGCCTGTCGAGCAGCGTCTCCAGCTCGGCGCGGGCGGCGGAGCCGATGGCGCGGATGCGGGTGCCGCCCTTGCCGAGGACGATGGCTTTCTGCGTGTCGCGCTGGACGAGGATCTGCTGGTGGATCTTCACGGAGCCGTTCTTCTGCTCCTCCCACAGCTCGGTTTCCACGGTGGAGGCGTAGGGCAGCTCCTCGTGGAGCTGGCGGTAGAGCTGCTCGCGGGTGATCTCGGCGGCGAGGAGCCGCGTGGTGATGTTGGAGACCTGATCTTCGGGGAAGTGCCACGGGCCTTCGGGGAGCGCGGCGGCGAGCGTGCGGCGGAGGTCGTCGATGCCGTCGCCGGTGACGGAGGAGACCATCAGCGTCTCGGCGAAGTCGACGCGGCGGTTCGCCTCCGCCGCGATGGGGAGCAGGCGCTCCTTCGCCGCGATGTCGGTCTTGGTGATGGCGAGCATCTTCGGCTCGGGCCGGTTCGCGAGCACTTCGAGGATCGCGTTCGTCTCCTCGGAGATGGCGCGCTTGCCGTCGATGACGAGGAGCACGATGTCGGCGCCCGCCGTGCCTTCCCATGCCGCGTGCACCATCGCGCGGTCGAGGCGGCGTTTCGGCTGGAAGATGCCGGGCGTGTCGACGAGTAGGATCTGCGTCTCGCCCTCGATGGCGAGGCCCATCAGGCGCGTGCGCGTCGTCTGCACCTTGGGGCTGACGATGGCGACCTTCTGGCCGACGAGCGCGTTGACGAGGCTCGACTTGCCCGCGTTCGGCGCGCCCACCACCGCGACGACGCCGCAACAGGTCTTCTCGCTCATTCACCCGTCTCCCGCGCGAGCAGCGCGATCGCCGCCTGCTTCTCCGCTTCCTGCTTGCTGGAACCTTCCGCCTCTTCCGGCGCATAGCCCCTGACGGTGACACGAACGCGGAAACTCGGCGCATGATCCGGGCCGGAGCGGCCGACGACATCGTAGGCGGGAATCGGGAGCCGCTTCGCCTGCGCCCACTCCTGAAGCGCGGACTTGGGATCGCGCGGCGCACCCCCGCGCCGGTCGAGGTGCGTCGCCCATGCCGTGCGGATGAAGCCCTCGGCGGCGGCGAGGCCGCCGTCGACGTAGAGCGCGCCGATCAGCGCCTCGCAGATGTCGCCGAGCACGTTGTCCGAGCGGTGGACGCCCGCCAGCCGCGCGGCGGTTTCCATGCGGATCATCGCCGGCACGCCCGCGGCGCGCGCGACCTCCGCGCAGGTGGCCTTGTCGACGAGCGCGGCGAAGCGGCGGGCAAGCTCGCCCTCCGTCTCGTCGAAGCGCGCGTAGAGCCACGCGGCGATGACGCAGCCGAGCACGCGGTCGCCGAGGAATTCCAGCCGCTCGTAGTTGCGCTTGCGCCCGCCGCCGTGCGTGAGCGCGGTTTCAAGCAGCTTCGAATCGGTGAAATCGTGGCCGAGCGCTTCCCGTGCCCACGCTGCGCTCTCCATCAGAAGAGGCGCCCGATGCGCTCCCAACGCGCGGCCGTGAACCACGTCCACGGCAAGAGCCAGCTTGCCGAGCCGTCGGTGGAGAAGAACATGATCTCGGCGCGGCCGACGAGGTTTTCCGCGGGCACGAAGCTGATGCCGCCCTCGGCGAAGCTGAAGCGGCTGTCGGAGCTGTTGTCGCGGTTGTCGCCGAGGAAGAAGTAGTGGCCTTCGGGGACGACGAACGGCGCGGTGTCGTCGCCGTTGCTCATCGGATCGCTGTCGAGCACGTAATAGCTGCGGCCGCCGGGCAGGGTCTCCTCGTAGCGCATGTAGCGGCACATGCGCCCGCCGCCCGCATCGACGAAGACCTCGCCCTTGAGGCAGGCCATGTTGGGGCTCTGCGGCACGACGAAATCGGCGACGCGGCGCTTCGGCACGGCATCGCCGTTGATGTAGAGCACGCCGCCGCGCATCTGGATGATGTCGCCGGGCAGGCCGATGACGCGCTTGATGAAGTCCGTGCGGTTGTCGCTCGGCGTCTTGAACACGGCGATGTCGCCGCGCTCCGGCGCGCTGCCGCCGATGCGGCCGTCGAAGATCGGCGGGCCCATCGGGAACGAGTAGCGGCTGTAGCCGTAGGGCCACTTGGCGACGAACAGGTAATCGCCGACGAGCAGGCGCGGCAGCATCGATTCGGACGGGATGTTGAAGGGTTCGTAGCCGAACGAGCGCAGGAACAGCGCGATCAGCACCGCGCCGACGATGGTCCTGAGGCCCTCCTTGAGGGAGCCGAGCATCTGTTCGCCGCGCGCCTGATGGACTGCGCGGGCGGCTTCGGTAGAAGGGTCGACGGTTTCGGGATCGCTCACAGGGCGGCACTATTGGCCCCGGTCCGGGGTGTCAAGCAAGGAGCGGGTGGCGGATGAGCAGGCACAGCGCCGCATGGGCGGCAGTCGCAGAGGCGGCGCGCGGGGTTCCGACGCTGGCGGCGCTGTTCGGCGCTGACGCCGGGCGGACGGCGCGGCTGTCGGTCGAAGCGGCGGGGCTCCATTTCGATTTCTCGAAGACGCACCTGTCGCCGGAGGTGGAAGCCGCGCTCGCGGAGTTGCTCGCCGCATCGGACTTCGAGTCGGCGCGCGCGGCGCTGTTTTCGGGCGCCGTCGTGAACCCGAGCGAGGCGCGCGCGGCGACGCACGCGGCGGAGCGCGGCTCCGGCAGCGGGCCGGCGGTCGCGGCGGCGGCGGAGGCGCGCGCGGCGACGCGGCGGCTGGTGGCGCGGGTGGAGACCGGGGCGTTCGGCGAGATCCGGCACATCCTTCACATCGGCATCGGCGGCTCGGCGCTCGGCCCGGCGCTGCTCGTCGACGCGCTGGACGGGGGCAGGGGGCGCTACGACACGCACGTCATCTCCAACATCGACGGTATCGCGCTCGAACGGGCGATGCGCGCCTGTGATCCCGCGCGGACGCTGGTGGTGGTCGTCTCCAAGACGTTCACGACCGTCGAGACCATGACCAACGCGGAGAGCGCGCGCGACTGGATCGGCGGCGCGGAGCGCTTCGTCGCAGTGACGGCAGCGCCGGAGCGGGCGGCGGATTGGGGCATCGCGCCCGAAAACGTGCTCGGCTTCGCGGAGAGCGTCGGCGGGCGCTATTCGCTGTGGTCGGCGGTGGGCGTGACGGCGGCATTGGCGCTCGGCTGGACGGCGTTCGAGGCGCTGCTGGCGGGCGGGCACGCGATGGACGCGCATTTCGAAAGCGCGCCCGTGACGGAGAACGCGCCGGTGCTCGCGGCGATGACGGACGTGCTCTATGCCGCCTTCCTCGGCGCGGAGACGCGCGCGGTGTTCGCCTACGACGAACGGCTGCGGCTGCTGCCGCCGTTCCTCCAGCAGCTGGAGATGGAGAGCAACGGCAAGCGCGTGGACCGGGACGGCAAGCTGCTGACACACCCGAGCGCCGCGATCACATGGGGCGGCACGGGCACGGACGCGCAGCACGCGGTGTTCCAGCTCCTGCATCAGGGCACGCATCTGGTGCCGATCGAGTTCGTGATGGTGAAGACGCCGGGGCATGGGCTCGGCGCGGCGCATCACCGGCAGCTCCTCGCGAACGCTGTCGCGCAGGGCGCGGCGCTGATGCGCGGGCGCAGCGAGGCGGAGGCGCTGGCGCTTTCGGGCGGCGATGCCGCGCTCGCGGCGGCGAAGACGTTTCCGGGCAACCGGCCTTCGAGCGCGATCGTTCTCGACACGCTCGATCCGCACACGCTCGGCGCGCTGATCGCGTTCTACGAGCACCGCACGTTCACGGCGGCGGTGCTGCTCGGCATCAACCCGTTCGACCAGTGGGGGGTCGAACTGGGCAAGGAGATGGCGCGCGCGGCGCTGGACGGCGACGCGGGCGCGGATTTCGATGCTTCGAGCCGGGCCTTGCTGGCGCGGCTGTTGTAAGGCCGTGCGTCCCTCGACTTCGCTCGGGATGAAGGCCTTTATACTCAACATTCATCATCCCGAGCGAAGTCGAGGGACGCACGACGCCGACAACGCGGCGGCATGACCGAGGCGGGTTGGTAAGAGTGTAAACGCCCGGCGGGGGCGCCCCTCACCAACTTCGCCTATGGCCTCCGGCCAAGGCTTCGTATCCTCTCCCGCGGGCGGGAGAGGATAGGGGAGTCAGGCGCCTGACGCTGCGAGGGCCTGTTCGATGTCGGCGATGATGTCGTCGATGTGTTCGAGACCGATCGACAGGCGGACGTAGCCGGGCGAGACGCCGGTGGCGATCTGGTCGGCTTCCGAAAGCTGCGAGTGCGTCGTCGAGGCCGGGTGGATCGCAAGGCTGCGGGCGTCGCCGATGTTGGCGACGTGGTAGAGCAGCTTGAGATTGTCGATGAAGGCGCGGCCGGCGTCGCGGCCGCCCTCAAGCTCGAAGCCGAGCAGGCCGCCGTAGCCGCCTTTCAGGTACTTGTCGGCGCGGGCGCGGGCTTCGCCGTCCTGAGCGGACGGGTGAATGACCTTCGTTATCCCCTTGCGCTTCTTGAGATAGTCGACGACCGCCTGCGTGTTGCTCGAATGGCGCGGCATCCGGAGCGGCAGGGTTTCGAGGCCTTGCAGGATCTGGAAGGCGTTCATCGGCGACAGCGCCGCGCCGAGGTCGCGCAGCAGCACGGTGCGGGCGCGCAGGATGTAGGCGATGGGGCCGAGCGGCTTCACCGCCTGCGTCCAGACCGCGCCGTGGTAGCTCGCATCGGGCGTGTTGAGCGTGGGGTGACGCTCGGGCTTCGCTTCCCAGTCGAAATTGCCGCCATCGACGATGAGGCCGCCGATCGAGGTGCCGTGGCCGCCGATGTATTTCGTGGCCGAATAGACGACGATGGCGGCGCCGTGATCGAACGGACGCGCGAGCAGCGGCGCGGCGGTGTTGTCGACGATGAGCGGGATGCCGAGCGCGCGGCCGAGCGCGGCGACCTCGCCGATCGGGAACACGCGGAGCTTCGGGTTGGGCAGCGTCTCCGCGTACCACGCGCGGGTGCGGTCGTCGCTGGCGCGCACGAAAGCCTCCGGGTCTGCGGGATCGACGAAGCGGACCTCGATGCCCTGATCCTTCAGCGTGTTCGCGAACAGGTTCCACGTCCCGCCGTAAAGGTCCGTGGAGCTGACGATATTGTCGCCCGCACGGGCGAGGTTCTGGACCGCGAACGCCGACGCCGCCTGACCCGAGGCGACGGCAAGCGCCGCGACGCCGCCTTCGAGCGCGGCGATGCGCTGCTCGAGGATGTCGGTCGTCGGGTTCATGATGCGCGTGTAGATGTTGCCGAGCTCGGAGAGTGCGAACAGGTTCGCCGCGTGCTCGGTGTTTTTGAACTGGTACGAGGTCGTCTGGTAGATGGGGGGTGCCACCGCGCCCGTTGTCGGGTCCGCGCGCCAGCCCGCGTGAAGGGCCAGCGTTTCGGGATGCAGGCTGTTGGTCACGGTCGATCCTCCTTGTCGGTTTTGGAAGCTCTAGTCGGGTAAGCAGCACTTCGCCAAGAGGCGACACGCTTGCTGCGATGCAGCAGGTGCTGTATGGGCGCGCGCAACGCATTTCTCGAATCCGAAAGACACCCCCTGCCATGGGCCTTCGTAACGTGGCTATCATCGCCCACGTCGATCACGGCAAGACGACTCTTGTCGACCAGCTTTTCCGCCAGTCGGGCACGTTCCGCGAAAACCAGCGCGTGGAAGAGCGCGCGATGGACTCGAACGACCTCGAAAAAGAGCGCGGCATCACCATCCTCGCGAAGTGCACGTCGGTGGACTGGAACGGCACGCGCATCAACATCGTCGACACGCCCGGCCACGCCGACTTCGGCGGCGAGGTGGAGCGCATCCTCTCGATGGTGGACGGCGTGATCCTGCTCGTCGACGCCGCCGAGGGGCCGATGCCGCAGACGAAGTTCGTGACCGGCAAGGCGCTGGCGCTCGGCCTCAGGCCCATCGTTGTCGTCAACAAGGTGGACCGCGCCGACGCGCGCGCCGACGAGGTGCTGGACGAGGTGTTCGAGCTGTTCATGGCGCTCGACGCCAGCGACGAACAGCTCGACTTCCCGGCGCTGTTCGCGAGCGGGCGCGGCGGCTATGCGGGGCTTTCGGCGGATGTGCGTTCGGGCGACCTGACGCCGCTGTTCCAGAAGATCGTCGAGCATGTGCCCGCACCCGACGCCGACCCCGCAGGGCCGTTCACGATGCTGGCGACGCTGCTCGACCGCGACAACTTCCTCGGCCGTATCCTCACCGGCCGCATCACCAGCGGCAAGCTTTCCGCCAACATGCCGATCCGCGCGCTCGATCCCGAGGGCAAGGTCGTCGAGGAAGGCCGCGCCAGCAAGGTGTTCGCCTTCCGGGGGCTGGAGCGCGTGCCGGTGGAGACCGCGGAAGCGGGCGACATCGTCGCCATCGCGGGCCTCTCGAACGCCACCGTTGCCAACACGATCGCCGAGCCTTCGGTGACGGAGGCGCTTCCGGCGCAGCCGATTGATCCGCCGACGCTCGCGATGACCTTCGCCGTCAACGACAGCCCGTTCGCGGGCCGCGAGGGCAGCAAGGTGACGAGCCGCATGATCCGCGACCGCCTGCTGCGCGAGGCCGAGGGCAACGTCGCCATCCGCGTCACCGAAAGCGCCGACAAGGACAGCTTCGAGGTGGCTGGGCGCGGCGAGCTTCAGCTCGGCGTGCTCATCGAGACGATGCGCCGCGAAGGCTTCGAGCTCGGCATCTCGCGCCCGCGCGTGCTCTTCAGGGACGGTGAGAACGGCCGCGAGGAACCCTATGAGAACGTTGTCATCGACGTCGACGACGAGCACTCGGGCACGGTTGTCGAGAAGATGGCGCTGCGGAAGGGCGAACTCACCGACATGCGCCCGTCGGGCGGCGGCAAGACGCGCCTGACGTTCATCGCGCCGTCGCGCGGGCTCATCGGCTATCACGGCGAGTTCCTGTCCGACACGCGCGGCACGGGCATCATGAACCGCGTGTTCGACAGCTACGGACCCCACAAGGGCCAGATCGCCGGGCGCCAGAACGGCGTGCTGGTGTCGATGGAGCAGGGCGAGGCGGTCGCCTATGCGCTGAACGCGCTGGAGGACCGGGGCATCCTGTTCATCTCGCCGGGCGAGCCGCTCTATCAGGGCATGGTGATCGGCGAGAACGCGAAGCCGCAGGACCTCGAGGTCAACCCGCTGAAATCGAAGCAGCTCACCAACTTCCGCGCCTCGGGCAAGGACGACGCCATCCGCCTGACGCCGCCGAAGCGCATGACGCTGGAGCAGGCCATCGCCTACATCGACGACGATGAACTCGTCGAGGTGACGCCGAAGTCGATCCGTATCCGCAAGCGCTACCTCGATCCGCACGAGCGCAAGCGCGAGGCGCGCAAGGCGGCGGCCTGAGGCTCTCATCAATAGTTTAGACAGCGATTCACGGTTCAGGTTGAATCAACCTGAACCGATCGCGGTCTAGCGGGCGACGGATGCTGCCGTGTCCGCCTGCCGCGTGAAGGTGATGCCGCGCACCCGGTCCGTGCCGAGCGTGAAGCTGCTGCGGTCGTCGGAGAATTTGAGCGTCATGCCGTCGCCGCGGTAAATGCCGTCCGGGGCGAGCGTGAAGGTCAGCGGCGCGCCCGTCGCGGCGTAGGGCGAGGTGATCGCCGCCGTCAGGGCGGGGCCTTTCGTGCTGATCTCGTAAGTCGCCTGAAGCTCGTCCGAATAATAGCGGCCGCCGGGCGGCGCGACATTGGGCTCCAGGATCTTGCCTTCGATGAGTTCGAGGACGGCGTCGGCTTTCTCGCCGGGGTCCCAGTCGCTGCGGTTGCAGAAGACCGCGACGCCGAGGCGGCGGTCCGGCAGGCGTATGTACTGGTTGCGGAAGGCCTCCGCGCCGCCGCTGTGCTGGACGAAGTGCTGCCCGCGCCGCTCGCCGACCATCAGACCGCCCGCATAGGCCTGCCGGCTGGGCTTGCGGGTGGCGGGTTCGCCGTTCGCGAGGCGGCCGGGCTCGAGCATGATCGCCTTGACGGCGGGGGTCCAGACCTTGCGGCCAACCTCGATGTCGTACTCGTAGCGCGCGAGGTCGTTGATCGTCGTCATGAGGCCGCCCGAACCGCTGATCAGCGGATAGGTGTCGCGGATCTCGTAGCCGCCGTCCTTCGGCGTGTAGCCGTGCGCGACCTTGCCCCCGGGCCGCGCCCCGTTCATGAACACGCTGTTCTTCATGCCGAGCGGCTTCAGCACGGCCTTTGCGGCATAATCGCCGAACGGCATACCGGAGACGCGCTCGACGATTTCCGCGAGCAGCAGGTAGCCGCCGTTCGAGTAAGTGAAATCGGTGCCGGGCGTGAAATTGGTCTGCTTCTGGCGCAGCAGCAGGTCGAGCGCCTTCGCCTTCGTGAACTGCGCCGCATCGTCGCTGCCCGACCAGCGCGCCAGCGCCAGCCAGTCCCTGACGCCCGAGGTGTGGTGGATCAGCATCTGCACCGTGACCGGTGCATCATAGGCGGGCAGCTCGGGGAGATATATCCGGATATCGTCGTCGAGCCCGAGCTTGCCCTTCGTGATCAGCGTCGCGGCGGCGAGCACGGTGAACTGCTTGGAGACCGACGCGGCATAGATGCGCGTGTCGCCGTCCAGCGCCTGCCCGGCGGCGATGTCGGCCATGCCGGCGGCGGTGATGAAAAGCGGCTTGCCGGCCTTGAACGCGCCGACCGCGCAGCCCGGCGCAGCGGCCACGCCGGGATCGGAGACGAGCGCGCGCACGGCTTCGGGATCGGCCGCCGCGGCAGCAGGCGAGGCCAGCGCGGCGGCAAGCGCGACAAGAACACAAGACCGTTTCATGAATACCCCCTTCGGCTCGGCGAGCGGAGAGGGAAGGGCATCCGGCCCGGCGCTGCAAGAGCGTATCTCGGCAGCGCGCTATAACCGCAGGTTATCCGGCACGTCGTCCGTCAGGCCGCGACCAGCACCCCGAGATCGGTGAGATAGTCGGCGCCGCCCGTCTGCTGGAGCGGCAGCGCGGTGGCGCAGAACGCGCATTCGGCGGAACTACGGCCGATGTACCAGTTGGTGTGGCCGCATCCGGGGCAGCAATTCACCTTCGAGGGGCGGTACACAAGCCGGTAGCCCTGCTTCGAGCCGTCATAGGCGCGCGTGTCGAGCATGGTCCTCGTCCTTTCAACCCGGCGCCGAATAAGGGCGCCTTGTCGATGCAACACGCAAGGAGGGTGCCAGTTCCCCATGTCGCGGAAATTGCAGCGTTCCGGGGACCGACGGCAACGGCGATGTAAGGTTTTCCGACCCGCCTGTGCCGTAATGGAACAGGCCTGCAGGTCGATACGATGGCGCAACGTATTGATTTTCCGGGCTAGATGCCCAGCAGGTGGACCTCGCCGGGCTGCGGGATGAGCATACCGTACCATTCGAGGAACTTGCCGTTGCCGTCGCGCACGGCGGTGCCGGTGGCGCTGAACGTCACATAGTCGCCGCCGGGCGGCCGCATCCGCATGACGGCGCCGCGCGGAACGCCGCTGCGGATCGCGAGCGCGAGCGCCTGCTTGACGGTCTCGACGTCGTCGGGATGGGTGAAGCCCTGCCAGCCGTCTCCGAGCGCGTCTTCCGCGGGGCAGCCGGTGAGGCGCGTGAAGCTGCCGTTGATGTAGGTGACGTCGCCCTTCGAATTACAGGCGAAGATGATGCAGGGAACCATGTCGACGATCGATTCGAAGCGCTGCTTGATGATCTGCATACACTCGACCTCGGCGCGAAGGCGGCGAAGCTCGCTCTCCTTGCGCGCAAGCGCGGCTTCCGACCGGACGCGGACGTGGTCGATGGCCCGGCGCGCGAAGTCCAGCTCCTCGGCGCCGGGCGAAAAGCCCGCAGGATGATCGGTTTCTCGGTCCACGGCTCGTCCCAACGCAGCACGATACGAGAACATACTGGCACGCGAGGGTTAATGCGCTGTATGCGCCGTGGCCGAGAAAGGGGACCCGCGTGACACAGGCGGAAACGAAACTGGAGGCCGCGCTCGCCGCGCTCGGCATCGTCTTCACGAAGCATGAGCACGACGCGGTGTTCACCGTGGGCGAGAGCGAGGCGCTGCACGCTGAGATCGCCGGCGCGCACACCAAGAACCTGTTCCTGAAGGACGAGGCGGGCGCGTTCTTCCTCGTCACCCTGCCCGCCGAGGCGCGGGCGAACCTGAAGGCGCTGCCCGCGGTGCTCGGCTCGCGGCGGCTGAGCTTCGGCAAGGCGGACGACATGGCACGGCTGCTCGGCATCACGCCGGGCTCGGTGACGCCGCTGGCCGCGTTCAACGACACGGGCCGCGTGGTGACGGTGGCGCTGGATGCCGCGCTCGCGGCGGCGGCGGTCGTCAACGTCCACCCCTTGCGCAACACGGCCACGGTCGGCATGTCGGGCGCGGACCTCGTGCGTGCGCTCGAAGCATGGGGGCACGCGCCGATCATCGCCCACATCCCCGTGCTGGAGGACAAATGACCATCGAGACCGTTTCGACGAACCGCAGCTTCGGCGGCACACAGGGCGTCTACAGGCACGCGTCGCGGGAAACCGGCACGCCGATGGTGTTCAGCGTGTTCGTGCCCGATCATGCGCCGGGCGCGAAGCTGCCGGTGGTGTGGTATCTCTCCGGGCTGACCTGCACGCACGCCAACGTCACCGAGAAGGGCGAATTCCGGCGCGTGTGCGCCGAGCTCGGCCTCGTCTTCGTGGCGCCCGACACGAGCCCGCGCGGCGACGACGTGCCCGACGACGAGGCCTACGACTTCGGCAAGGGCGCGGGCTTCTACGTGGACGCGGCGCGGGCGCCGTGGGCCGCGAACTTCCGGATGCGCAGCTATATCGAGAGCGAGCTTCCCGAGGTCATCGGCGCGCATTTCCCGGCGGACATGGCGCGGCAGGGGATCATGGGCCATTCGATGGGCGGGCACGGCGCGCTCACCATCAGCCTTCGCAATCCGGGTCGATTCCGATCGACCTCGGCGTTCGCGCCGATCGTCAGCCCGATGAGCTGCCCGTGGGGCGAGAAGGCGCTCGGCGGCTATCTGGGGCCGGACCGCGCGGCGTGGCGCGAGTACGACGCCTGCGCGCTGATCGAGGACGGCGCGCGCGTGCCGGAGCTGCTGGTGGATCAGGGCGACGCGGATGCGTTCCTGAAGGAACAGCTGAAACCCGAACTGCTGGAAGCCGCGTGCGCGAAGGCGGGCATTCCGCTGACGCTCGGGATGCGTGAGGGCTACGACCACAGCTATTACTTCATCTCGACGTTCATGGAGCCGCACCTGCGCTGGCACCATGAGCGGCTCGTCCGTTAGGACGGATCGGCCTTTTCGCTGCGCAGCGCCTCGCGGAAGGCGTCGAGGCGGGCGCGGTAGCCTTCGGCGTCGCCGTATTCGAGGAACGCGTGGTAGCGCTGGTGCGACCCGCTGACCTTGATGGCGTGCTTGATCGGACACCAGTATTGCTCGGTGCGCGCGGCGACCTCGCGCACGTAGCTGACGACGCCGTTGCCGTAGCTGCAATAGGCGCAATTGAGCGCCTCGATCCCGTTGAGGTAGGCGAGGCGGCCGCGATCGAAGGCGATATGGTCGCTGCGCCGCACGCGCGGGATGCCGTAGGCGCGGAAGCAGATCGCCTGATAGAGGCTCGTCCACAGGTCGATGAGGACGAACGGCACGATCAGCGAATAGATCACGGGTGCGGTCGCGAGGGTCCTGAAGGACGACTGGGCGATGAACTGCGCGAGACCCATACGCAGGCGCCGGTGCTCGGCGACGATGCCCTGCTCGAACTCGACGAGCCGGGCCTTCAGGGACCAGCCGAGCGCCGTGCGGCGGCGCTCGATCTCGCGGTCCAGCTCCTGCTGAAGGCGGACGATCTCGTGCGCCAGTTCCTCGATACGCCCCGTCATGTGCTTCCCCCGGGCAGCCGGCCCGGAGCGATGGTAGTGCAGCGTGCCGCATTGCGCGACTCCGGATGGCGCGTCACCCTGGCGGCAAGAGGAGCCGAGCCATGACCACGATGCGCGCCGCCGAACTTGCAGGGCCGGGACAGGCCCTGCGGATCGTGGAGCGGCCGATGCCTGTGCCGGGCGCGGACGAGCTGCTGATCGCGGTGTCTGCGTGCGGCGTGTGCCGCACCGACCTTCACGTGATGGACGGCGAGATTCCCGCGCGCTACCCGATCGTGCCGGGGCACGAGATCGTCGGGCGCGTGATCGGCATGGGCGCGGGCGTGACGGGCTTCGCGGCCGGGCAGCGCGTCGGCGTGCCGTGGCTGGGGCATACGTGCGGGCATTGCCCCTATTGCGACGCGGGGCAGGAGAATCTCTGCGATCATCCGGAATTCACCGGCTGCACGCGCGACGGCGGCTATGCCAGCCACGTAGTTGCGGACGCGCGCTACTGCTTCCCGATCCCCGAGCGCTTCTCCGACGTGGAGGCCGCGCCGCTGCTCTGCGCGGGGCTGATCGGCTGGCGCGCGCTGCGCATGGCGGGCGAGGGGCGGCGCATCGGGCTCTACGGGTTCGGCGCGGCGGCGCATGTGTTGGCGCAGGTCGCGGCGTGGCAGGGGCGGGAGGTGTTCGCCTTCACCAAGGCGGGGGACGTGGAGGCGCAGGCGTTCGCGCGCTCGCTCGGCTGCGTGTGGGCGGGATCTTCGGAGGAGATGCCGCCGGAAGCGCTCGACGCGGCGCTGATCTTCGCGCCGGTGGGGGCGCTGGTGCCCGCGGCGCTCAGGGCCGTGCGCAAGGGCGGGCGCGTGATCTGCGCGGGTATCCACATGAGCGACATCCCGGCGTTCCCCTACGCGGACCTGTGGGGCGAGCGGGTGATCCGGTCGGTCGCGAACCTGACGCGCGAGGACGGCACCTCGTTCTTCGCGGTGGTGGAGCAGTCGGGGCTGAGGACGGTGACGGAGACGTTCAGCCTCGAAGAGGCGAACGTGGCGCTCGAACGGCTGCGGACGGGCCGGCTTTCGGGCGCGGCCGTGATCGTTCCCTAGGCGGGGACGCGCGTGTAGCGGCCGTCCACGTAGAGCAGCGGATCGACGACGTCGCCGACTGTCACGGACTGCACGAGGCCGATGACGATGGTGTGCGTGCCGTAGGCGAAGAGGCCGTCCTGCTTGCAGACGACGTTCGCCTGCGCGCCGCCGAGCAGCGGCAGGCCGCCGGGGCCGTCATGCCAGTCGCCACAGGCGAAGCGCTCCTCGCCCTTGGCGCCGCCGCCGCACAGGCGGGAAATATCCTCCTGATCGGCGGAGAGGATGTTGATCGCGAAGTCCGCGCCCGCGGCGAGCGGCGCGTGGATCGAGGCCGAGCGGTTGACGCAGACGAGCATCGAGGGCGGGTCCATCGACATCGCTTCCACCGCGGTCGCCGCCATCAGGAAGCGCTCGCCCTCGTGACGGCTGCTGATGACGCAGACCGTGGTGGCGAGGCGGCGCAGCGCCTGCTTGGTCGCGCCGACGAGATCCATTTCACCCAATCCGCTTCTCCCGGTCCCGCTTTTGCCGGAGCCTATGGCACAGGAGGATGCGGGAAGCCAAGTCGGTGTGGTGCGGGACGCACGACCTCAAAGTATGGCCGGCAAATCGAGGCCCTGCTCGCGGGCGCAATCGAGCGCGATGTCGTAGCCCGCGTCGGCGTGGCGCATCACGCCCGTCGCGGGGTCGTTCCAGAGCACGCGCTCGATGCGGCGTGCGGCGGCCTCGGTGCCGTCGCAGACGATGACCATGCCCGAATGCTGCGAATAGCCCATGCCGACGCCGCCGCCGTGGTGGAGCGAGACCCATGTCGCACCGGAGGCTATGTTGAGGAGCGCGTTGAGGAGGGGCCAGTCCGAGACGGCATCGGAGCCGTCGCGCATCGCCTCCGTCTCGCGGTTGGGGCTGGCGACCGAGCCGGAATCGAGGTGGTCGCGGCCGATGACGACCGGGGCTTTCAGCTCACCCGAGGCGACCATCGCGTTGAAGGCGAGGCCGAGGCGGTGGCGGTCGCCGAGGCCGACCCAGCAGATGCGCGCGGGCAGGCCCTGAAAGCGGATGCGCGCGCGCGCCATGTCGAGCCAGTTGTGGAGGTGCGGATTGTCCGGGATCAGCTCCTTCACCTTGGCGTCGGTCCTGTAGATGTCCTCCGGATCGCCCGAGAGCGCCACCCAGCGGAACGGGCCGATGCCCCGGCAGAACAAAGGCCGGATGTAGGCGGGGACGAAGCCGGGGAAGGCGAACGCATCCTCGACGCCTTCGTCCTTCGCGACCTGCCGGATGTTGTTGCCGTAATCGACGGTGGGGACGCCCGCCTTCTGGAAATCGAGCATGGCGCGGACGTGCGCGGCCATCGAGGCCTTCGCGGCCTCGGCAACGATCTCCGGGTTCTGCTCGCGCATCCCGAACCAGCGTTCGAGGCTCCAGCCGGCCGGGAGATAGCCGTTGACGGGATCGTGCGCGGAGGTCTGGTCGGTGAGGAGGTCAGGGCGGATGCCGCGCCGGTGGATTTCGGGGAGCAGCTCGGCGGCGTTGCCGAGGAGGCCGACCGAGACGGGTTTCGCCGCGGTGGTGACGATGTTCAGGGCTTCGTCGAGACTCTCCGTCGAATGATCAAGATAGCCGGTGCGCAGGCGCATCTCGATCCGGCTCGGCTGGCATTCGATGGCGAGGCACGACGCGCCCGCCATCACCGCCGCGAGCGGCTGCGCGCCGCCCATGCCGCCGAGGCCCGCCGTCAGCAGCCACTTGCCCGAGAGGTCGCCGCCGTAGTGCTGGCGGCCCATCTCGACGAACGTCTCGTAGGTGCCCTGCACGATGCCCTGCGTGCCGATGTAGATCCACGAGCCCGCCGTCATCTGGCCGTACATGGCGAGGCCCTTGCGGTCGAGGTCGCCAAAATGCTCCCACGTCGCCCAGTGCGGCACGAGGTTCGAGTTGGCGATCAGCACGCGCGGCGCGTCGGCGTGCGTGCGGAACACGCCGACCGGCTTGCCGGACTGGATGAGCAGCGTCTCGTCGTCGTTCAGGCGGCGTAGCGTCTCGACGATCCTGTCGTAGCTTTCCCAGTCGCGCGCGGCGCGGCCGATGCCGCCGTAGACGACGAGCTCCTCGGGGCGTTCGGCGACGTCCGGGTGGAGGTTGTTCATCAGCATCCGCAAGGGGGCCTCGGTGAGCCAGCTTTTCGCGCTGAGCGTGGTGCCGGTGGCGGGGCGGATGACGCGGGTGGTGTCGGTTCGGGTCATTGGTTCCTTGCGAAAGCGATGGCGGCTTCGAGGATTTCGCGCAGCACGCGCTGAAGCGGCGCGGCGCGGGCGGGGTCGTAGTCGGCGGGCCAGTTGCCCCAGGCGGTGACGGGCGGCTCGGCGAGGTAGGTGCGCATCGCGAGTTCCATCTGGATCGCGTGCACGCCGTCTCCGGGGTCGCCGTAGCGGCGCGTCGTCCAGCCGCCCTTGAAGCGCCCGTCGAGGACGTGGGTGTAGGGCGAGCGTTCGCAGGCGGCCATCACCGCTTCGGCAAGCGCGGGCGTGCAAGTCGTGCCGCCGTTGGTGCCGACGTTGAGGTCGGGGAGATCGCCGGGGAACAGGCGCGGTACGTGGCCGCGAATGGAGTGCGCGTCGTAGAGCACGACATGCGGGTGGGTTTTCCGCAGGCGGGCGATCTCCCCGGCGAGCGCGCGGTGATAGGGATCGAACCATGTCTCGCGGCGGCGGACGATCTCGGCCTCGTCGGGTTCCTCGCCGGGACGGTAGAAGGGCTCGCCGTCGAAGGTCTCGGTGGGGCAGAGGCTCGTGGTGATCCGGCCGGGATAGAGCGAGACGCCGGAGGGGTCGCGGTTCACGTCGATCACCGTGCGCGACATGCCGGTGCGGATCGTCGTGGCGCCGAGGTCGCGCGCGAAGGCGTAGAGCGCGTCCACCCACCAGTCGGTGTCCTTGAGCGCGAGCCACGGCGAACGCAGCGTGTCCTCGATCTCCGGCGGGATCGTGGTACCGGTGTGGGGGAAGGCGACGACGAGCGGCGCGTCGCCCTGGTGCACCATCAGCCAGGTCACAGGGCAAGCTCTGCGAGGGCGGCGAGCGTGCCGGCGTTCACGAGGCGGGTCGCCGCGACGATATCGGGGTGGAAATGGCGGTCGTGGTCCAGTGTCGGCACTTCCGCGCGGAGGGCGGCGCGGGCCTGTTCGAGCGCGGGGCTCGACGCCAGCGGCGCGTGGAAGTCGCAGCCTTGCGCGGCGGCGAGATATTCGATGGCGAGCACGGAGGCGAGGTTGGCGGCCATCGGCAGCAGGCGGCGCGCGCCGTGGGCGGCCATCGAGACGTGATCCTCCTGATTGGCCGAAGTGGGGATCGAATCGACGCTCGCGGGATAGGCGCGCTGCTTGTTTTCGGAAACGAGCGCCGCCGCCGTCACTTGCGGGATCATGAAACCGGAGTTGAGACCGGGTCGCGGCGTGAGGAAGGCGGGAAGGCCCGAAAGCGCGGGATCGACGAGCATGGCGATGCGGCGCTCGGCGATGGAGCCGATCTCGCAAAGCGCGAGCGCGATCATGTCCGCTGCGAAGGCGACGGGCTCGGCATGGAAATTGCCGCCCGACAGCGCCTCGTCGGTGTCGGCGAAGATGAGGGGGTTGTCGGAAACGCCGTTCGCCTCGTCGACCAGCGTTTCGGCGGCCTGCCGCAGGATGCCGAGCGCCGCGCCCATCACCTGCGGCTGACAGCGCAGGCAATAGGGGTCCTGCACGCGCGCGTCGCCTTCGAGATGCGAGGCGCGGATTGCGGAGCCGTGCATCAGCGTGCGTAGCGCGTCGGCGACGTCGATCTGGCCGCGGTGTCGGCGGAGTGCGTGGATGCGCGGATCGAACGGTGTGTCGGAACCTTTCGCGGCTTCCGTGGAGAGCGCGCCGGTGATGAGCGCCGTGCGGAACAGGCTTTCCGCCTCGAACAGGCCCGCGAGCGCATACGCCGTGGAAAATTGCGTACCGTTGAGCAGCGCAAGGCCCTCTTTCGCACCGAGGGTGAGTGGAGCGAGATTCACCTTTGCCAGCGCTTCGGCAGCAGGCGCGCCGTCGATCTCGCCGACACCGATCATCGTCGCGGCCATGTGCGCGAGCGGTGCGAGGTCGCCGCTGGCGCCGACGGAGCCCTGCGAGGGGACCGTCGGCATCAGGTCCTTCGCCAGCATGGCTTCGATGAGGCGCACGGTCGCCGTGGAGACGCCCGATGCGCCGTGGCCGAAGCTCGCGAGCTTCAGCGCCATCATCAGCCGCACGACGGCCCGCGGCATCGGCTCGCCGACACCGGCGGCGTGGCTGAGCACGATGTTGCGCTGGAGCGTGGCGAGATCGGCCTCGTCGATGCGCACCGAGGCGAGTTTCCCGAAGCCGGTGTTGATGCCGTACACAGGATCGCCGTGCGCGACGATGCGCGCGACGGCGGCGGCGCTCGCCTCGATCGCCGTGAAGGCGGCTGGATCGAGCACGGCATCCTCGCCGCGATAAATGGCGCGCAGCTCTGAAAAGCCGATGGCGCCGGGGGTGAGCGTGATCGTCACTGTCCTCTCCGGATGCGCGCATGGAGCGGATTGAAGCCCATGCCGTAAACGAGTTCGGCGGGCTCTCCGATGTCCCAGATCGCGAGGTCGCAGGCCTTGCCGGGCGCGAGCGTGCCGATGTCGCTGCGGCCGAGCGCGCGGGCGGCCTCGCGGGTGAAACCGGCGATGCACTCGTCCACCGTCAGGCGGAACAGCGTCGCCGCCATGTTCATCGCGAGCAGCGGCGAGGTGAGCGGCGAGGTGCCGGGGTTGCAGTCCGTGGCGAGGGCGATGGGCACGCCGTGCGCGCGGAGCGCGGCGACGGGCGGGCGCTTCTCCTCGCGCGTGAAATAGAAGGCGCCGGGGAGCAGTACGGCGACGGTGCCGGAGGCGGCCATCGCGGCGACGCCTGCCTCGTCCAGATATTCGAGGTGGTCGGCGGACAGTGCGCCGTGGCGCGCCGCAAGGGCCGCGCTGCCGAGGTCGGAAAGCTGCTCGGCGTGGAGCTTCACGGGAAGGCCGAGCGTGCGGGCGGCTTCGAACACGCGTGCGACCTGATCGGTCGCGAAGCCGATACCCTCGCAGAAGGCGTCGACGGCATCGACGAGACCTTCGGCGGCGAGCGCGGGCAGCATCCCGTCGCAGACGTGCGCCACATAGGCGTCGTGGTCGGTGAATTCGGGCGGCAGCGCGTGCGCGCCGAGGAAAGTGGTGGCGACGGTGACGGGACGCAGGCCGGCGAGACGGCGGGCGGTGCGGAGCTGCTTGCGCTCGCCCTCCAGCGACAGGCCGTAGCCGGACTTGATCTCCACAGTGGTGACGCCCTCGGCGATCAGCGCGTCGAGGCGGGGAAGGGACGCTGCGACAAGTTCGTCCTCGCTCGCCGCGCGTGTGGCCTTCATCGTCGCGACGATGCCGCCGCCCGCGCGGGCGATCTCCTCATAGGATGCGCCTTCGAGCCTGAGCTCGAACTCGCGCGCGCGGTTTCCGGCGTACACGAGGTGCGTGTGGCAATCCACGAGGCCGGGCGAGATCCAGCGGCCTTCGCAATCAATGGTCTCGGCGACTTTCGGCGCTCCGGCACGCGGCCCGGCATAGGTGATGACGCCGCCTTCGCACGCCACGGCGCCGTCCTCGACGATGCCGAGGCCGCGCCCTTCGAGCGTCATCAGACGAGCGTTGTGCCAGAGGCGATTCATGCGTGCCATTCTCCGCATGATCGGCTATTATGTCTAGACATAATATCGAGGTGACGATGCAAAGGCTCTGGTTTTCGCACGCAAGGCTGAACGATGGCTGGGCGAAGGACGTACGGCTCACGCTGGCGAACGGGCTGATCGAAAGCATCGAGACGGGCGTTGCGGCAGAGGCCGGTGACGCGCGCCACGGCATCGCGATCCCGGGGCTCTGCAACGTGCACAGCCACGGCTTCCAGCGCGGCATGGCCGGGCTATCGGAGCGGCGCGGACGACCCGACGACGATTTCTGGTCGTGGCGCGAGGTGATGTACCGCTTCCTCGGCCGCATGACGCCCGACGACATCGCCGCGATCACCGCGCTCGCCTATGCCGAGATGCTGGAGGGCGGCTACACGCGCGTCGGCGAGTTCCACTACCTGCACAACGACATCGGCGGCGTCCGCTACGCCGACCCGGCGGAGACGGCGGGCAGCATCGTCTCGGCCGCGGCCGAGACGGGGATCGGCCTGACGCTGCTTCCGGTGTTCTACGCCCACGCCGATTTCGGCGGCACCACGCCTGCGCCGGGGCAGCGGCGGTTCATCAGCGACATCGACGGCTTCGCCCGGCTGATGGAAGCGAGTCGAACGAAGCTGCGCGAGGGCGACGTGATCGGCATCGCGCCGCATTCGCTGCGCGCGGTGACGCCCGAGCAGCTTGCCGCGATCCTGCCGCTGGCGGGGGGAGGGCCGGTGCACATCCATGCCGCCGAGCAGACGAAGGAGGTGAAGGCCTGCCTCGCATGGTCCGGCGCGCGGCCGGTCGAGTGGCTGCTCGACAACGCGGGCGTGGACGAGCGTTGGTGTCTGATCCACGCGACGCATATCGACGACGCGGAGGTGATGGGGCTTGCCGCGTCGGGCGCGGTTGCCGGACTGTGTCCGGTGACGGAAGCGAACCTCGGCGACGGGGTGTTCCCGGCGGCGGCGTATCTGGCGCTCGATGGCCGGATCGGCACCGGCACCGACTCCAACATCCTCGTGGACGCGGCGGGCGAGCTTCGCATGATCGAGTACAGCCAGCGGCTTCACCATCGCCGCCGCAACATCCTCGGCTGCGAGGAGACGGCGTCCGTCGGTGAGCGGCTGTTCGGCGCGGCGCTCGAAGGCGGCGCGCAGGCGCTGGGCGTGAAGCACGGTCTCGCAGCCGGAATGCCCGCCGACATCGTCGCGCTCGACGCTTGCCATCCGGCGCTCGCCGCAAGAAAAAGCGACATGATTCTCGACAGCTGGATCTTCGCGGGCGGCGCGGGCTGCGTGGACGCGGTCTGGGCCGGCGGCGTGCGGCAGGTCGAGGGCGGCCGCCATGTCGCGCGGGAAGCGATCGCGGCACGTTATGCCGCCGCGCTGGAGCGTCTCGCCGCGTGAAGCCCGGCGAGCGCATCCGCGCCGACATCGAAGGGCGAATCCGTTCGGGCGAATGGAAGCCGGGCGACCGCATCCCTTTCGAGCACGAACTCGTCCGCGCCTACGGCTGCTCGCGCGCCACGGTGAGCAAGGCGCTGGAGATGCTCGCGCGGGCCGGCCTCATCGAGCGGCGGCGCAAGGCGGGGTCGTTCGTCGCGCACCCGCGCGTGCATTCCGCGGTTCTGGAGGTGCCGGACCTCGCGAAGGTCGTCGCCGAACGCGGCCTTGCCTATCGCTGGCAGCGGCTGAAACGCGAGGTGCAGGACGGCAATGTCGTCGTGACCGGGCTCCACCACGCGGGCGATGAGCCCTATTGCATCGAGCAGCGCGAGATTTCGCTCGCCGCCGTGCCCGAGGCCGAAGCCGAGACGTTCGCGGAAGAGGCCCCCGGCACATGGCTGCTGAAGCGCGTGCCGTGGAGCGAGGCGCGGCACCGGATCAGCGCCGTGATGCCCACCGCCGCCGAAGCGCGCCTGCTCGGCATCCCGCGCACGGCGTGCCTGCGCATCGAGCGCTGGACTTGGCGCGGCGGCGACCCCGTGACGAGCGTCTCGCAGCTCTTCCCCGGCGACCGCCACGACCTCGTCGCCGACTTCGCGCCGGGCGCGTGATTTCCGGTTTCGGGAGGGAGAAATGGTGGATGCACTAGGGCTCGAACCTAGGACCCGCTGATTAAGAGTCAGCTGCTCTACCAACTGAGCTATGCATCCACGCCGGGCTTGAGATAGGGCGCCGGGGCGCCGCTTTCAACCGCGAGGCGGGGGCTATAGCGCGGGGTATCCGGGGTTGCAAGACCGGAATTGATCCCTGCCGCCCTAGAATGACGACGGGCCTTCGCCGATCGTGGTTTCCTCGCGCTGGCGGTCGATCGAAAGCAGGATGCCGATGAGGATCATCGCGGTCATCATCGCCGATCCGCCGTAGGACATCAGCGGCAGCGGGATGCCGACGACGGGCGCGAAGCCCATGACCATCGCGAGATTGACGAACACGAAGAAGAACAGCGTGCAGGTGAGGCCCGCCGCGGTCAGCCGCGCGAACGGGTTGCGGGCGCGCAGCGCCACCGAGAAGCCCCAGCCGAGAAGGATCGCGTAGCAGGCCAGCACGAAAAACATGCCGAGCAGGCCCCATTCCTCCGCCATCGTCGCGAAGATGAAGTCGGTGTGCAGTTCGGGGAGGTACTGGAGGTGGCTTTGCGTGCCCGACAGGAAGCCCTTGCCGGAGAGGCCGCCCGAGCCGATCGCGATCTTCGACTGGGTGATGTGGTAGCCCGCGCCGAGCGGATCGGCATCCGGATCGAGGAAGATGAGGATACGGCGCCGCTGGTAATCGTGCAGGAAGTTGATGGCGATGGGGACCGCCGCGACAAGCGCCGCGCTGCCGCCCACGAACAGAGACATGCGTGCGCCCGCCAGAAAGACGATCACGACGCCCCCGAAGGCGATGGAAAGCGCCGTGCCGAGGTCCGGTTGCAGCATGACGAGCGCCATCGGCAGGCCGATGAGGATGGCGGGCGCGATAAGGCTGCCCCAGCGCTGCGTTTCGACGCGCGGCAGGTAGTGGAAGTAGCGCGCGAGCGCGAGGACGATGGCGATCTTCATCAGTTCCGACGGTTGCAGCCGGATGATGCCGAGATCGAGCCAGCGCTGGCTGCCGCCGCCGACCGCACCGAGAATCTCGACGCCGAGCAGCATCAGCAGCACGGCGCCGTAGGCCGGGTAGGCGGCGCGCAGCCACCACGACAGCGGCACCTGGCTCATCGCCAATGCCATCACGAAGAAAATCGCGAAACGGATGCCCTGGTTGAACGCCCAGGGCCGCATGTGGCCGCCGGCGGCGGAATAGAGCACGGCGAGCCCGAAGCCGCCGAGCGCAAGCAGCGTCAGCAGCATCAGCCAGGGCAGCGCCTGCAGCCGTTCCGGGATCGCGCTGTTAAGCATCGGGGATCGGTTCGGAGTCGGCGGGCGCGGATGCCGCCGCACGCGCTGCGGCGGCGGCCACGGCCTCGCGCTGCGCGGCCTCCCGGCCCCAGCCTTCCTCCAGCTTTTCGAGCGCCGCCGTTGCGATCTCGGGCGCGAACAGGAAGGTCATGACGTCCTTGGCGATGGGCGCGGCGGCGATGCTGCCGCCGCCGCCGTGCTCGACGACGACGCTCACGGCGTAGCGCGGCTCCTCCACCGGCGCGAAGGCGATGAAATGGCCGTGATCGCGGTATTTCCACGGGATGGAGCGGTAGTTGGCGCCGCGCGTCGCGCTGGTCAGCGCGCGCACCTGCGCGGTGCCGGTCTTGCCCGCCATCTGGATGGGGATGGGAAGGCGCGAGCGCCCCGCGGTGCCCTGCGGTCCGTTGACGGTGAGGCCCATCGCGTAGCGGACGCGCGCGAGATGCTCGGGATCGACGTCTATGGTGCCGGGCGTGCTGCCGCCCGAGACGAGGCGCGGCACGACGCTGCGGCCGGAAGCGATGCGCGCGGACATCACCGCGAGCTGGAGCGGCGAGGTGAGCATGTAGCCCTGGCCGATCGCGGTGTTCAGCGTCTCGCCGGTCAGCCACTCCTTGTCGTAGCGGCGGCGCTTCCATTCGGGCGTAGGGACGAGGCCCTCGCGCTGCGCGGGCAGCGACAGACCCTCATACGCATGGCCGAGCCCGAGGCGCTTCGCCATCGAGGCGATGCGCTCGATGCCGATCTCGCGGCCGCGCGTGTAATAATAGACGTTGCAGCTCTGGAAGATGCTCTTGTCGAGCCCGACCGAACCATGCCCGCCGCGCCGCCAGCAGGCGAAGCGGTGGCTGCCGAGGTAGTAGGCGCCGGGGCAGTGCACGGTCGCATCCGGGCTGATGCCGTATTCGAGCGCGGCGAGCGCCGTGACCGGCTTGAACGTCGACCCCGGCGGATAGAGGCCCTGCACGGTCTTGTTGATGAGCGGATTGTGATCGTCCGCCATCAGCGTGTTCCATTCCTTGTGGCTGATGCCGTCGGAAAAGGCGTTGGGATCGAACGCGGGCATGGAGACGAGCGTCAGCACGTCGCCCGTCCACACGTCGATCACGACGACGCTGCCCGATTCCGGCCCGAGCCGGCGCGCCGCGAAGGACTGGAGGTCGCGGTCGATGGTGAGCTTCACCGTCTTGCCGGGCGTGTCGTTGACGGTGGAAAGCTCGCGGATCACGCGGCCGCGCGCGTTCACCTCCACGCGGCGCGCGCCCGCCTTGCCGCGCAGGGGCACGTCGAGCACCTTCTCGATGCCGTCCTTGCCGAGCCGGAAGGCCGGGTGCAGGTAGAGCGGGTCGCGGTCCGCCGCCAGATACTGCTCGCGCGTCGGCGCGCCGACATAGCCGAGCAGGTGGCCGACCGCCTGCCCGTCCGGGTAGTAGCGCGTGAAGCCGCGCACCGGCTGCACGCCGTCATAGTCGGGCAGGCGCACGTTGATCGCGGCGAAATCGTTCCAGCTGATGCCGGATGCGACCTGGATGGGAAGATATTTCGGCTGCGTCGCTGCCGCCTCGCGGATGCGGGCGATCTCCTCGGGTGGCAGCCGCAGCAGGCGCGTGAGGTCGGCGAGCGTCTGTTCGAGGTCGGCGATCTGCTCGGGGATCAGCTCCAGCCGGTAATCGGGCTGGTTGACGGCGAGCGGCTTGCCGTTCCTGTCGACGATCCAGCCGCGCCGGGGCGGGATCAGGCGCACCGAGACGCGGTTGTCCTCGGCGAGGAGCTTGTACTTCTCCTGCTCGAAGATCGACAGGTACGCCATGCGCCCGGCGAGCACGAGGCCGAGGCCGCCGGTCGCCGCGCCGACGAACAGCGTGCGGCGCGTGAACATCTGCTCGCGCGCGGCTTCGGAGGTGAGCTTCATGGCGCCCACCTACGCTGCGCCCGCGCGAAGATGTGGGCGGCGAGCGGGTACACGGCGACCGTGGCCGCGGTTTGCGTCGCAAGCGGCAGGAAGGGGATCGGGTCCGCGACGATGGCGCACAGTTTCCACAGCACCAGATGGTACACGAACAGCATGGGGATGCTGAACACCCAGTCCCCGATCCAGCTCGTGCGGCGGACCTGCCCGTCGGCATAGCGCACGAGCATCATGAACAGCGGCAGCAGCAGGCCGTTCGCGCCGATCGGCGTTCCCAGCAATATGTCGCCGGCCAGCCCCATCGGCAGGCCCGTCCACTCCGGCATCTGCTGCGGCCGGTAGAGCGTCCAGAGCAGCACCAGCAGCAGTGCGAGGTTGGGCATCACGGGGAGCGGCGCGAACACCGGCAGCGTCATCACGACATAGGCGATGACGACGACGATCATCGGGATCGCCAGCTTCCAGTGATCGAAGATCCAGCGCGCCCGCTCGCGCGCCGTCATCTGGTGCCACGGCGTCGTGATCACTGCGCTACCTGCTGCTGGATGACGGCCTCGGGATGCGCCTCGCGCCCCTGCGGCTTCTCTTCGGGAAGCGGCATGACGGGCATGTAGGGGCGCTCGACGATCACGTAGTCGAGGCCGTCGGCCACGGCTGCGGGGCGCGCCTGCGGCATGTCCCCCGAGACGCGCACCACCGTCGCGACGGGAAGGCCGGGCGGGAACAGGCCGCCGTCGCCCGACGTGACGAGCCGGTCCCCGACGCGCACTTCGGCATTGGAGGGGCCGGAGAGATCGACGTCGAGAAGCGGCAGGTTCTTGCCGATGAGGAGCGCGGGGAGGCCGGTGCGCACGACGCGCACGGGCACCCGGCTGGAGACGTCGGTGAGCAGCATGACGCGCGTCGCCCGGTTGCCGACATCGACCGTGCGCCCGACGAGGCCCGCCGCCGCGAGCACGGGCTGGCCGGGCGCGATGCCGTGCCGCGCGCCGCCGCTGATGAGCGCATAGCGGACATAGGCGCCGGTGCTGGACCCGGAGATCGCGAACACGCCGATGCGCTCGCGTTCCGGTTCGGAGACCTCGAGGAGTTTCTTGAGTTCGCGGTTCTCGTGCAGCGCCTGCTCGTGCCGCTCGCGCTCGATCTGGTACATGCGCTCGCGGCCTTCGAGACGGCGCACCTTCTCGACCGCCTTGAAATAGTCGGCGACCGAGCCGGCGGCGGCCTGAACCTCGCCGAGCGGCACGAGCACGGCCGCCCAGAGCGGCGCGACGAGATCGGCGGCGGCGCTCCTGAGGGCCGAGTAGCGTTCCGGGCTGGCGCGGCTCAGCACCAGCAGCATCGCGGCGACGGCGACGGCGGCGATGGTCGCCGCGCGTCCCAGAAGCGCGATGTTGCGCTGCCGGCGCGAACTCCGCCCGCTGGTTCTGCGGGGTGGCCACGCCATCCGCAGGGACTCCCTAGAGTGCGGTGGTCAGGACGCCGCGAAAGATCGGCTCTTCGAGCGCGCGGCCGGTGCCGAGCGCGACGCAGGTCAGCGGATCGTCGGCGACGGTGACGGGAAGTCCCGTCGCATCGCGCAGCACCTCGTCGAGCTGGCCGAGCAGCGCGCCGCCGCCCGTCAGCACGATGCCCTGATCGACGATGTCGGCGGCAAGCTCGGGCGCGGTGTTCTCGAGCGCCTGACGCACGCCTTCGACGATCGCCGAAACCGGCTCCGAAAGCGCCTCGGCGATCTGCGCCTGGTTGATGGTGATTTCCTTGGGCACGCCGTTCATCAGGTCGCGGCCCTTGATCTCCAGCGTCACGCCGACGCCGTCGAGCGGCGGCTTCGCCGTGCCGATCTCCTTCTTGATGCGCTCGGCGGTCGCCTCGCCGATCAGGAGGTTGTGGTTGCGGCGCACGTAGCTGACGATGGCGTCGTCCATCTTGTCGCCGCCGACGCGCACGGAGGTCGTGTAGGCGAGGCCGCGCAAGCTGAGCACGGCGACCTCGGTGGTGCCGCCGCCGATGTCGACGACCATCGAGCCGATCGGCTCCGTTACCGGCATCCCTGCGCCGATCGCGGCCGCCATCGGCTCCTCGATCAGATAAACCTGGCTCGCGCCCGCGTTGTTGGCGGCGTCGCGGATGGCGCGGCGCTCGACGCTGGTCGAACCCGAAGGCACGCAGATCACGATCTCGGGATAATTGCCGAACTTGCGCGTGTGCACCTTCTTGATGAAGTGGTTGATCATCTGCTCGGCGACATAGATGTCGGCGATCACGCCGTCGCGCAGCGGGCGGATGGCTTCCACGTTGCCGGGCGTCTTGCCCATCATCATCTTGGCGTCGTTGCCGACCGCCTTCACGACCTTGCGGCCGTTGATCGTCTCGATGGCGACCACCGACGGCTCGTTGAGCACGATGCCCCGGCCGCGCACGTAGACGAGCGTGTTGGCCGTGCCGAGATCAATGGCCATGTCCTGGGCAAGAAAACCGAAAATGCGGCTGAGCATGGAGTTCTTCTCTTTTATGCGAAGGGTCGCGCGTTGGCCTGCATATGCAGTGTTGTCGCAGGGAAGTGCAAGGGGCGCATTGGCGTGGCTTCCGTGGTTAACGCGGCTTTCACCACGCCATACGCGACGAACCGCTAACAAAGCCTTGCGATCGTTGCTAGGAAGATGCGGCCATGTCGATCCGCCGTCTGCCCGAAGACCTCGTCAACCGCATCGCCGCCGGCGAGGTCGTCGAGCGGCCCGCGAGCGCGGTGAAGGAACTCGTGGAAAACGCGCTCGATGCGGGCGCTAGGCGAATCGCGGTCGAGCTTGCGGGCGGCGGCCTCGACCTCATCGCGATCACGGACGACGGCTGCGGTATGGACGCGGACGACCTGCGCCTGTCGCTCGAACGCCACGCCACCTCGAAGCTCCCGACCGGCGATCTCGAAGCCATCGCGACGATGGGCTTCCGCGGCGAGGCGCTGCCCTCCATCGCCAGCGTCAGCCGCTTCCGCATCGCCAGCCGGACGGCGAGCGGGGAGGGGTGGGAGATCGAGGTCGACCACGGCGCCGTCCAGCGCGACGGCCCCGCCTCGCTGCCGCCCGGCACGCGCGTTTCGGTCGCGGACCTGTTCGGCAAGGTGCCGGCGCGCCGCAAGTTTATGAAATCGGCCCGCGCGGAGCTTGCCGCGTGCCTCGATGCCGTGCGCCGCCTCGCGATGGCGCGCGCCGACGTCGGGTTCAGCGTCGCCCACGAAGGCCGCCGTCTGCTCGATGCCCAGCCCTCGGCGGACCTCCTCGAAAGCGCGCGGGTGGCGCGGCTTGCGGCCATATTGGGGCAGGAGTTCACCGACAACGCCGTGGCGGTCGATCTGGTGCGCGACGGGCTCCGCCTCGGCGGGCTCGCGGCGGTGCCGACCTACAGCCGGGGCGCGGCGGACCACCAGTACCTGTTCGTCGGTGGGCGGCCGGTGAAGGACCGGCTGCTGCTCGGCGCGGTGCGCGGCGCCTACCGCGACCTGCTCGCGCGCGACCGGCATCCGGTGCTGGCGCTGTTCCTCGACGTGCCGTCCGATTTCGTCGACGTGAACGTGCACCCGGCGAAGACGGAGGTGCGCTTCCGCGATCCGGCGCTGGTGCGCGGCCTCATCGTCTCGGGCCTGCGCCATGCGCTCGACAGCGGCAGCGGCCATGCCGCGACCACGGTCTCGGAAGCGGCGCTCGCGGCGTTCCGCCCGGAACCGATCATGCCTGCCGCGCCCGCGCCGTCCCCGCGTCCCGCCATGTTCGGCGAGCACAGCTTCCGTTTCAGCGCGCCGCCGCAGGCCCGTGCCGAAGCGCCGTCCCCCGTCTACGCGGAAAGCCGCGACGCCGACCTCACGGCGTTCCCGCTCGGTGCGGCGCGCGGGCAGGTGCACGGGAGCTGGATCGTCGCGGAAACGGCGGATCTGCTCGTCATCGTCGACCAGCACGCCGCGCACGAGCGGCTGACGCTCGAGAAGATGAAGCGCGCGATGGAAGGCGGCGGCGTGCGCGCGCAGACGCTGCTGCTGCCGGAGGTCGTGGAACTCGACGAGGCGGAGTGCGACGGGCTCGAAGCCCATGCCGCCGAACTGGCGGAGATGGGGCTGGAGATCGAGCGTTTCGGCGCGGGCGCTATCCTTGTCCGCGCGACGCCCGCCATCCTCGGGAGCGCCGACGCGAAGGCGCTCGTCCGCGATCTCGCCGACGACATCGCGAGCCTCGGCGCGGCGCACAGCCTCAAGGAACGGCTCGACGAAGTGTTTGCCACCATGGCCTGCCACGGCTCGGTGCGGGCGGGGCGGTCGCTCAGCGTCACGGAAATGAACGCGCTGCTGCGCGAAATGGAGGCGACGCCCCATTCGGGTCAGTGTAACCACGGGCGTCCGACCTACGTGAAGCTCGCGCGCGGGGATATCGAGAAGCTGTTCGGGAGGCGGTAGGCATGACGCGATCGGTGCTGGTGTCCATGATGCTGCTTTCGGCGCCGGCAGTTGCGCAGGACGCGACGCTTCCGGAGCGCACCTACGGCGTCTGGAAGAACCCGAAGAACAGCGTGCATGTCGAGGCGCGCGAGTGCGAGGACAAGATGTGCGGCGTCGTCGTCTGGGCGAACGACAAGGCCAAGGCCGACGCCCGGCGCGGCGGCACGGACGTGCTGATCGGACGCCAGCTCTTTCAGGATTTCGAGGAACAGCAGGAAGGTCGCTGGAAAGGCAAGGTCTACGTCCCCGACATCAACCGCACCTTCCACGGCACGGTCACGATCATTGATGCCGATACGCTGGAGGGGAAGGGCTGCCTGCTCGGCGGCATCGGCTGCAAGGCGCAGGTGTGGACGCGGGTGAAGTAGCATGGCCACGAATTACGCCCGGCAGGTCCGGCTCTCGGCCGATGAACTCACGGCGTTTCTGAAAGAGGCGTTTCCGGCGGAAGCGCAATCCTACGGTACGGTGCTTCACGTCGGGCAGGACCATGCGCAGATGCGGCTCGATCCGCAGGTTTCGATGCTTCGACCGGGCGGGATCGTCTCCGGCCCGGTCCAGATGGGCCTGATCGACGTGGCCGCCTATGTGGTCGTGCTGGCGCATATCGGGCCGGTTGCGATGGCCGTGACGAATAGCCTGTCCGTGACCTTCCTGCGGCCGTGCCGGTGCGAGGCGCTGTTTGCGGATGCCCGGCTGCTGAAGCTGGGGCGCAGGCTCGCGACCATTGATGTCCGGCTGTGGCAGTCCTCGGAGGACCGTCTCGTCGCGCAGGCGACCGTCGGATACGCGCTGCCCTAGCTTGACCGCGCCTCTTTGATCGCCTTCTTGAGCTCGTCATACCCCACCGCGCCCGAAAGGATGCGGTTGCCGACGACGTAGCTCGGCGTGCCGGTGAGGCCGAGGGCGTTGCCGAGGCGGAGGTTCTTGTCGATCTCGCGCTTCAGGCGCTCGCTCTTCATGTCGGTCGCCGTGCGCGTTTCATTGAGCCCGGCCTTGCGGACGCCCTGTATGGTCTTCTGCGTGGAGACGCGCGCCTTGTCCGTGAACATCCAGTTGTAGAAGGCGCGGTACTTGCCCTGTTCGGCAGCGGAGAGGCTGGCGAGCGCCGCCTCGCGCGAGGCTTCGCCGAGCACGGGGAGGTCGCGGTAGACGACCTTGAGCTTCTTGTCCTCCTTGAGCAGCCGCTCGACGTCCGGGTGCGAGAGGCGGCAGTAGGGGCAATTGTAGTCGAAGAACTCGACGAGCACGACGTCGCCGTCCTTCGCGCCCGCCCACGCGCTGCCGAACGGCGTCTCGATCTCCTTGCGGTTCTGCGAGATGAGGCTGGAAACCTCGCGCGCCTGCAGGCGATTGATCGCCTCGGGAATGATCTCCGGGTGCGCGAGGATATAGTCGTGGACGATCTTTTCCACCTCCTCGCGCTGCGCCTTGGTGAGCGCGCCGCCGTTCGCGATCGAGGGCTGGCGGCCGGTGAGCAGCATCAAGAGCCCGCCCGCGAGCAGCAGCAGCGCGAACGCGCCCGCGATGTTGGCCGCGAGCGGCCAGCGCGCCCGCAGGCGTCTGTACATGTCGATCATAAAGCCCCTAACGCCGTTTCCGCTTGCCGTTCTCGTCCTCGACGGCGTGCTGGCTCACCATGTAGATATCCTGCGCGCAGATCCAGTCCGGAGTGCCGGGCGTGAGGCCCGCCATCGCCATGCGCGAACTGGCGAGCGCAAGCTGTGCGTTGCCGGTGAGATTGTTCTGCTCTGCGGTCGCGAGCGCGGCGCGCGCCTCGTCGCCGCCGCGCGCGTAGGCGATGCCGAGCTGGTACCACGCGAAGGGGTTGCGGTTGTCGCGCGCGACAGCGGCGCGCAGCACGCGCTTGGCTTCCTCCGTGTTCTCGGGCTTCTCGGTCGCGATCAGCGCGTGGCCGAGCATCCCGGCGATGAGCGGCTGGTCGGGCGCCAGCGCGACGGCGCGCCGCAGCGGGCCGATCGCGTCCTCGACCTTGCCGGATTCGAGCAGCACCTGTCCCTTGAGCTCGAGGAAGTAAGGATCGTCGGGCGCATCCCGCAGCAGCCAGTCGATCTCCGTCGCCGCGCGGTCCGGGTAGGCGTTCTTGTGCCACGCGTAGGCGCGGGCGTAGTGGGCGGGCACGGAGGTATCGGTTTCCGGGAACTTCTGGAACGTGCGGGACGGCTCGTCGATGTAGCCGGAGAGCTTCGCCTTGATGCGCAGGAACTTGGCCTGCAACGCGGGGTCGGTGGATTTTTCCCACGCCGGGTCGTTCTTGTAGGTGTTTTCGAGCGAAGCGATGCGGTCGCCGGTGAGCGGGTGGGTGCGGGCGTAGCCGTTGTCCTGCGGGATCGCGAGACGGAATTCCTGATTTTGCAGCTTCTTGAAGAAGGCGATGGATCCCCGGCCCGAAAGCCCGGCCTTGTGGAGGAAAGTGGCGCCCGCCTGATCGGCGGCGGATTCCTGCGTGCGCGAATAGGCGAGGAACTTGCCGAGCGCGGCCTGCTGGCCGCCCGCGAAGATCGCCATGCCCGCTTCGCCCGCGCCCGCCGCCATCGCCGCCGCGCCGAGCAGCATGGAGAGCAGCGTGATTGAGGTCGCGGCCTTCGCGCCCTCGCTGAAGCGCACGATATGGCCGCCGGTGATGTGGCCGATTTCGTGGGCGATGACGCCCTGCACTTCGTTCACGTCGTCCGCCGCCATGATGAGGCCGCTGTGGATGTAGACGGCCTGACCGCCCGCGACGAAGGCATTGATCGAGGAATCGCCGATCAGCACCACGTCGAGCGCGCGCGGATTGAGCCCGGCGGCCTCGGCGAGCGGCGCTGAAATCTCGTGGAAGAAGGCTTCGGTCTCGGCGTCGCGGAGGATGCTCTGGGCAAGCGCCGGGCGGACCGAGGCCGTGACGGCGAGGGCCGCGGCAAGAAAGAGGCGCAGGGCGGTCGAAAGAGACTTCCGGGATGTCATCGCCGCCATATCACCCTTCGCGACTGAACCCCCGCTGAGTGAAACTAGGGCGGCGGCGGGCGATTGCAAGCCCGCCGCCGCCAAGTCCTGAAAGCCGGCGTCTCAGTCGCCGAACGTCCGCTGCCACCAGCCCTTGCGTGGCGGCGCGGCGGCGTCCCCAGCATCGTTGGCGGCGTCGTTCGTGGCGGTGTCCGCGGTCTCCGTGATCTCCACGGCCTCGGAGACGGTCTCCGCGGCAGGGGCGCTCTTGGCGGCCGCCTTGCGGCGCGGCGCGCGCTTCGGCTTTTCGGGAGCCTCGGCCGCAACGTCTTCGGCCGACGTGTCTTCGGCCGGTGCGGCGGGTTCCGGCGCAGGTTCGGGCGCGGCGTCCACGGTTTCCGCCTTCTTGCGGCGGGTCCGCTTCGGCTTGGCTTCGACCTCCGGGGCCGCTTCGGCTGCGGTCGCTTCGACAGCGGGAGCCTCGACCGTTTCCGGTTCCGCAGTCTCCACGGTTTCCGTCTTCACGGCCTTGCGGCGGCCGCGCGGCTTGCGGGCAGGGGCCTCAGCCTCAGCCTCCGCAGGTTCGGCGGGAGCCTCGTCTTCAGCGGGAGCCTCTTCGGCAGCCGGTTCGATCTCCGGCGCGGCTTCGGCCTCCTGAGCCGCTTCGCCTGCGGCCTCATCGCCGTTCCGGCGACGGCCGCCGCGGCGACCCCGGCGGCGGCGGCGGCGCTTGCCGCCGTCCTCGTCCCGGTCGTCCCGCGATTGCTCCTGCGCGTCGGCGCCCTCGGCGGCTTCGTCGCTGCTGTCCTCGTTCCCGGCGGCCGCGTCCTGCGGCGCGGGGCGGCGCTCCTCGTCGCGCTCGCGGTCCCGGCGGCTGCGTCCGCGGCGGCGGCGGCGCGGACGGCCGCCGTCCTCGCGGCGTTCGTCGCTGCGCTCGCGGCGGTCGGAGACTTCGGCTTCGGCCTCCTCGTCCTCGTCCTCTTCCTCCTCGACGACATCGTCGTCGTCATCCTCGGGGGCGGGGGCGGCGGGAACCTGCAGGCTGACGCGGGGCAGGGGCGGCGGGCCGCTGCCGTCGATCTCCTGATCGCCGACATGGAGGTCGCCGTTCGGCGCGATCTCGACCGTGACGCCGTAAAGCTCCTCGATGCGGGAGACCTGGCTGCGCTTCACGTTCAGCATGTAGATCGCCACCTCGAAGGGCAGGCGCAGCGTGATGTGGCTGTGCTTGCCGCGCAGCGCCTCCGCCTCCAGCACGCGCAGCGCGCCGAGCGCGGCGGACTGCACGGTGCGGACGATGCCCGCGCCGTCGCACACCGGGCAGACGTGCGTCGAGGCTTCGAGAACGCCCGTGCGCAGCCGCTGGCGGCTCATCTCGAGCAGGCCGAACGATGAGATGCGGCCGACCTGGATGCGCGCGCGGTCGTTCTTCAGCGCTTCCTTCAGCGCCTTCTCGACCTTGCGGTTGTTCGAGTGCACGTCCATGTCGATGAAGTCGATGACGACGAGGCCGGCCATGTCGCGCAGGCGAAGCTGGCGGGCGATCTCGCGCGCCGCCTCCGTGTTCGTCTTGAGCGCGGTTTCCTCGATATTGTGCTCGCGCGTCGACTTGCCCGAGTTGATGTCGATGGAGACGAGCGCCTCGGTCGGGTTGATGACCATGTAGCCGCCCGACTTCAGCTGCACCACCGGATGGTACATGGCGGCAAGCTGCTGCTCGACCTGATAGCGCTGGAAAAGCGGAACGGGATCAACGTATTGCTGAACCTTCTTCGCATGGCTCGGCATCAGGAGCTTCATGAAGTTCCGGGCCGCCTTGTAGCCCTCCTCGCCGTCCACCAGCACTTCGCCGATGTCGCGGTTGTAGATGTCGCGGATGGCGCGCTTGATGAGGTCGGAGTCCTCGTGGATCAGCGCGGGCGCGCTCGACGCCAGCGTCTTTTCGCGGATCTCGTCCCACAGGCGCGTCAGATAGTCGAAGTCGCGGCGGATTTCGGCGCGCGTGCGCGACAGGCCCGCGGTGCGGATGATGCAGCCCATGCCCTGCGGAAGCTGAAGCTCCGAGACGATGGATTTCAGCCGCTTGCGGTCGCTCTGGTTCGAAATCTTGCGGCTGATGCCGCCGCCGTGGTTGGTGTTCGGCATGAACACGCAGTAGCGGCCGGCGAGGCTGAGGTACGTCGTGAGGGCCGCACCCTTGTTGCCGCGCTCCTCCTTGACGACCTGCACCAGCAGCACCTGACGGCGCTTGATGACCTCCTGGATCTTGTAGCGGCGGCGCAGGTTCTGGCGCTTCGCCCGCATGGCGTTGTCGTGGTCGTCGTGATGATCGCTGCCGACCGTCGTGGGCGCGCGGGGCTCGCCGTCCTCGCCGTCCTCCGAACCGTCGTCGGACGGCTCGTCGGAGGCGTCCGCATCCTCGTCGTCATCGTCGTCGTGCTCGGCCTCCATCTCGGCGCGATGCGCCTCGGCGGCCTCGCGCTCCTCGCGGAGCAGCGCGTCGCGATCCTCCTTGGGGATCTGGTAGTAGTCCGGATGGATTTCCGAGAAGGCGAGGAAGCCGTGCCGGTTGCCGCCGTATTCCACGAACGCCGCCTGCAACGAGGGTTCGACGCGTGTGACCTTGGCGAGGTAGATATTGCCCTTCAGCTGTTCCTTCTGGGCGGATTCGAAGTCAAATTCCTCGATCCGGTTGCCTTCTATGACGGCGACCCGGGTCTCCTCCGGGTGGCGCGCGTCGATGAGCATGCGCATTGACATTGAATATTCTCCGGGGCCTCGGCACCGCTGCGGCCGTAGCCGCGGACGATGGGGCACGTGTTACGGGAGCGTCGGGCAAGCCCGCGCTCCGATGGTTTGGAACTGTGGCGAGCCGCATATCGCGCGCAGAGGGGAAGGCCATCGCCTTCATCGTCACCTCATGGCATCGCGTTGCCGACATGCGTCAAAACCTCGATCTTAGCGGCAGCATCTCCCCGTCCGGCGGATTGCCAGCACCCCTTCACGCAAGAACGGCGTGAAACCATCGACCCGGTAAGGGAGCAGACGGTATGGACGCTGACGGCGGGCCGGACCGACCTTTGCCGCTTCCGGTCTGCTAGCAGCTAAGCGTTGTGTGAACAACACAAAGCGTTACGGAAATGTGCAAATCACTTGAACACCGCGACTCTTAACCATAGGATTCGGCGGAAGTTCGCCATTTCCGGGGGGATGTGGGGCGGATGGGCACGCTACTTGCGGGGGATCGGACATGTCGCGCTGGCTGAGGCGGGGAGGAAAGGCGCTTTGCGCACCGCTGCTCGCGGCGTGCCTCGCGCTGTCGGCGCCCGCGACGGCCGCGCGGCTCGGCGACGCCGCCGTGACCGTCAGCGGCGAGGGCGCCACGATCACCATCGGCGCGGACGGCGCCGGGCGCGTTTCGGCCTTCGCGCTTTCCGGCCCGTCGCGGCTCGCCATCGACCTCGACGGCATGACCGCGCAAGGCGGATCGACGGCCGGAAACGGGCTCGTCACGCGGGTGCGGACGGCGCAGTTCGATGCCGATACCGCGCGCGTCGTTCTCGACCTCGCATCGCCCGCGCGCATCACCGCGAGTTCGCTTTCCGGGGGAAAACTGCGGCTGACGCTGGCGCCCGCGACCGAAGACGTGTTCGCGAAGCTCGTCGCGGCGGGCCGCACGACGCTGGTCGCCGCGACGGTGCCCGCGCCGGAGAAGGTGGAGAAGCCGGTCGTCGCATCGGCTCAGATCACGCCAGCTCCGGCGCCGTCGAAGCCGGTCGTGAAGCCGGCACCCGCGGCGCCGGTCAAGGTCGCGGCGGCTGCACCGTCCCCGGCGCCCGCTGCCGCGCCGCCTCCGCAGCGCCCACGTGTCGCCGGGCGGCTGCCGGTCGTGGTGATCGACGCCGGTCACGGTGGCAAGGACGTCGGCACGATCAGCGTGCTCGGCGAGAAGAAATACGAGAAGGACGTGGTTCTCGCGATCGCCAAGGCGATCAAGAAGGAGCTCGATGCCTCGGGCCGCGTGAAGGCGATCCTGACGCGCGACGACGACACCTACCTGCGCCACCGCGACCGCTTCGGCGTCGCCCGGCAGAACAACGCCTCGCTGTTCATCTCCGTGCACGCCGACAGCGCGCCGGTGCCGAATGCGAGCGGCGCGACGGTCTACACGCTCTCGGAAACCGCGTCGGACGCCGAAGCCGCGCGCCTCGCCGCCAAGGAGAACCGGTCGGACATCATCGCGGGCGTCGACCTCGCGGTGGAGACCAACGAGGTGTCGGACATCCTCATCGACCTCGCGCAGCGCGAGACGATGAACACGTCCGCCGAGTTCGCCGCCATCCTCCAGCGCGAGATGCGGCAGGACATCAAGGTGCGCAGCCAGTTCCACCGCTTCGCCGGGTTCCTGGTGCTGAAGGCGCCGGACGTACCCTCGGTGCTGCTCGAGACCGGCTATCTCTCGAACGAGGAGGACTCGAAGTTCCTCTTCTCCGCCTCAGGCCAGCAGCGGATCGCCAAGGCGGTGCGCCGCGCGGTCGAGGCGCACTTCCTGCGGCGGCTCGCCCAGCGCTGATCCGCGTTCGCCGAGGATGGTTTCGGCGATGTGCAGCGTGCGCTCGTTGTCGACGTCGATGGCGAGCGCGCCGTCGCTGACGCGGATGGGGCGGATGGCGAGGCCGAACCGCCGTGAAAAGCCGCGGAACGCGCCGTCGAGCGTGGCGAGGCCGTAGCGGAAGCGGATGAGGTTCAGGAGGCCGAACGCCTTCACGATCCGCATCGGGAACTTGGCGAACTGGCCGCCGCCCCGGAAGACCTCGGCGGCTTTCAGCGCCTCGCGCGAGCCGAGCACATAGGCGTTGCAGTTCGAATAGTCGCCGCAGCGGAAGCGGTAGAAGCGCCGCTGCCCGTCCGGGTGGGCGGCGACCACGCGCTCGCGGCGCGCGAACGCGGCGGCGGCGTCCGCGCCCTGCGCCGCGGCGAGAATCTCGGCGACGCTCGCGGGCGTGAGGTTCACGTTGTCGGCGGTGGTGACGAGGAAGGGCGGCGCGGAGGCGTTCGCGGCGCCGAACACGCTGTCGACGAGATTGGGCGCGGACGGCTCCACGCTGATGCGGCCGCTGCCGAGCCGCCGGATCAGCGGCGCGATCACGTCCGGCGCGTCGATCGAAACGACGATCCGGGTGATCCCCGGCGATGCGTCGAGCGCTTCCAGCACGTGGAGGAGCATCGGCTTTCCGGCGACGGGGACGAGGCACTTGTGCGAAACGCCCGCGTTCGCGGCGAGCGGATCGAGCCGCCCGTCGCGCCTGCCCGCAAGCACGATGGCAGAGAAACCGGCGCTCATTTCAGGCGACGAGCCTGTCCGGCATGGCGGTCATCAGGCCCTGCCGCCAGAGGCTGTGCGCGACGATGGACTCGACGAGTTCGTGATGCGCGATGCCGAGCGTCGCGGCGGAGCGGGAAATGCTCTTCCTCGACCAGAGATTGCACGACAGGTTCACTTCCATGAACCACACGCTTTCGGTCGCCGGATCGTAGCGGAACTCGAAGCGCCCGTAGTCGAACGGCCAGAGCTCGCGGCAGAGCGTGCGCGTCATCGCGGACAGCCGCTCCGCGACGCGGGCGTTCGCCAGCACTTCCAGCGGATCGTCGCGCTGCTCGGTGAGCGCGCGCTTCTCCTCGTAGCTGCGCAGCGTGTCGGGGTCGGCGGGGATGTAGGCCATCGCGGGCAGCAGCCACGGCTCCGGCGCGCGGCCGCCGACCACCGGCACCGCGACGTCGAGCAGCGGCAGCCACGGCTCGATGATCGCGTCGTGGCCCGCGGCGTGGAGGTGCGCGGCGTGCGCGAGCGCGCCCGCCCAGCTTTCGGCGACGCCGATGCCCCACGACGCCGAGGAGGCGTTCGGCTTGACGATGTAGCGCGCCGCGTTCAGCGGCTCGGCGGCGGCGAGGTCCGTGCCGCGGCGGATGATCCGCCAGTCCGAGGTCGGCACGCCGTGCTGGCGCGCGGCCAGCTTCATCAGGTGCTTGTCGTCCGAAAGGCCGCGCAGGATCGGCGAGGCGCCGAGATAGGGGATGCCGAGCCGCTGGAGCAGCAGCGGCGCCAGCATCTCGCTGTTGAGGAACCCGGCGCGGTTCAGGAGCGGGAACACGAAATCGACGTCGGGCGCCGCGAACAGCGCCTCGAAGCTGTCCGCCGCGACGACATCGAGGCCGATCTTCCCGAGCGTCTGGCGAAGCTCGTGGTGATAGACGGCATGGTTGCCGTCCACCGGGTCGTGGCTGCCGTCGCCGCGGGCGTGCTTCGCGAGCAGCATGATTCGGAGCGAAGCCTTCAGATGCGCGGGAATCTGGAGGCAGTGTTCGTGGAGGAATTCCGTATCCATGCGGGCCGCTTAGCAAGGCTCCGCGACGGTTCGATGCCAGTCCTGTTGCGAAACCGTGAAGCCTGAGGGACACGCGCGGTTCGGCGCGTTCGGCTTGAGACTCGCTGCCCGCCTGCTATAGGCAGCGTCGATGGCACGTCTTGCCCAGCTTCCCGGCGAACTCAAAAGCCGTTTCCGTGCCCTGCCGCGCTGGGTGCGGGTGCTCTCCTATGTCGCGGGCGGTCTGGCGGCGCTCGGCTTCCTCGCGGTGTTCGCCGCCTGGCTGATTTTCGCGCGCGGGCTCCCCGATGCGGCGCAGCTCGCCGAGTACGAGCCGCCGCTGCCCAGCCATGTGCGCGCCGTGGACGGGACGCCGTTCACGAGCTTCGCGCGCGAGCGGCGCATCTTCCTCGACTACGAGCAGACGCCGAAGCAGCTCGTCGGCGCGTTCGTGTCCGCCGAGGACAAGACGTTCTTCACGCATCCCGGCATCGACCTGCCCGGCATCTTCCAGGCGGCGATCACCAACTTCAAGGCGATGGGCACGGGCAAGCGGCCCGTCGGCGCCTCCACGATCACGCAGCAGGTGGCGAAGAACCTCCTGCTCACGAACGAGGTCAGCTACGTGCGCAAGGTGAAGGAGATATTCCTCGCCCGGCGCATCGAGCAGGCGCTCACCAAGCCCGAGATCATCGAGCTTTACCTGAACCAGATCTTCCTCGGCCGCAGCGCCTACGGCGTGCAGGCGGCGTCGTTCGCCTATTTCAACAAGCCGGTCGACGAGCTTTCGCTGGCTGAGGCGGCGTTCCTCGCCGTGCTGCCGAAGGCGCCCGCCAACTACAATCCCTCGACCGAGACGGGCCGCGCCCGCGCGCTCGCGCGCCGCAACTGGGTGCTCGAGCAAATGGCGGAGAACGGCTACGTGACGCGGGCCGAGGCGCGCGCCGCCGCCGCCGAGCCGATCGCCGTCGTCAACCGCGCCGAAATCCCGCGCGACCGCACCGGCGACTATTTCATCGAGGACATCCGCCGCGAACTCGTCGAGAAATACGGCGAGGAGGGTGAGCACGGCATCTACACGGGCGGGCTCTGGATTCGCTCCACGATCGACCCGGTGATGCAGCGCGCCGCCGAGACGGCGCTGCGCGACGGGCTGGTGAAGTACGACCGGCCGCGCGGCTGGCGCGGTGCCACCGACAAGATCGACCTCGGCGATGGCTGGCCGCAGCGGCTGCGCGCGGTGAACCTGCCGGTCGGCTATGACGACTGGCGCGCCGCCGTCGTGCTCGAAAAGGCCGGCGGCACGATCTCGCTCGGCTTCGAGGACGGCACGAGGGGCCGCATGTCCGCGCAGAACGCCTCGCTGCCCGTGCGCGGGGTCGGCGTGCCCGCGTTCCAGCGCCTCGCGCCCGGCGATGTGATCCCGGTGAAACGCGTGGCGGGCGACGACTACACGCTGCGCCAGATCCCGGACGTCGGCGGCGGCATGGTGGTGATGGAGGTGTCGACGGGCCGCGTGCTGGCGATGGTCGGCGGCTTCGACGCGCGCCGCTCGCAGTATAACCGCGCGACGCAGGCGATGCGGCAGCCGGGCTCGGCGATCAAGCCGTTCGTCTATGCGGCGGCGCTCGACAACGGCTACACGCCCGCGTCGGTGATCGTCGACGGCCCTTACTGCGTGTTCCAGACGCGCTCGCTCGGCACCAAGTGCTTCCGCAACTTCTCGGGCGGCTACGCGGGTCCGCAGACGATGCGCTGGGGCCTCGAGCAGTCGCGCAACCTGATGACGGTGCGTCTCGCCTACAACACGGGCATGGACAAGGTCGTCGAGACCATCGACCAGATGGGCATCGCCAAGCTGGCGCCGGTGCTTTCCATGTCGCTCGGCGCGGGCGAGACGACGGTGCTGAGGCTGACGAACGCCTATGCGATGCTCGCGAACGGCGGCAAGCGGCAGTCGCCGGTGCTTTACGACCTCATCCAGGACCGGCACGGCCGCACCATCTACCGCGCCGACGCACGCGACTGCGCGGGTTGCAGCGCGCCGGACTGGGACGGCGACGCGATGCCGCGCCCGGCCGACGCGCGGCCGCAGGCGATCGACGCGAAGACCGCCTATCAGGTCATCCACATGCTGGAAGGCGTGGTGCAGCGGGGGACGGCGGTCGTGCTGCGTGATCTCGATCGGCCCATGTTCGGCAAGACCGGCACGACCAACGGCCCGACCAACGTGTGGTTCGTGGGCGGCACGGCGGACGTCGTCGCCGGGCTCTATCTCGGCTTCGACGAGCCGCAGAACATGGGCGGCTACGCGCAGGGCGGCACGCTCGCCGCGCCCGTGTTCAAGCAGTTCGCCATCGCCGCGCTCAAGGATGCGCCGAAGCGCCCGTTCGAGATCGCGCCGGGCGTCCGCATGGTCCGCATCGACCGGCGCTCCGGCAAGCGCGTCTACGGCGGCTGGCAGGTCGATACCGATCCGCGCGCGGCGGTGATCTGGGAGGCGTTCAAGCCCGAAAGCGAGCCGCGCCGCCTCGCCGCCGCCTACGACCCGTTCGAGAAGCGCGAGATCGTGCGCTCCGACAGCGACTTCTTGCAATCCACCGGCGGCATTTACTAGAAGCCGCAGCTTCCATCACGAGGGACGAGTATCATGCGCGCCGAAGCGCTCAATCATGTCGACCGGATCAAGCAGGCGCTGGCCCTGCTGAGGAGGTTTCTTTGACTGGGATGTCGCCCTCAAACGCCTCGACGAACTGAACGCCGAGGCCGAGAACCCCGAGCTCTGGAACGACCCCAAGGCCGCGCAGAAGCTGATGCAGGAGCGCCGCCGCCTCGACGAGGCGATTCAGGCGACGCGCAGCATCCAGACGGAGCTGGACGATACCGTCGAGCTGGCGGAAATGGCCGAGGCGGAAGGCGACGAAGGCCTCGTGAACGACGCCATCGCTGCGCTGGAGGTACTCGCGAACCGGGCTGACACGGACAAGGTCGCCGCGCTGCTTTCGGGCGAGGCGGACGCCAACGACACCTATATCGAGATCAACGCGGGTGCGGGCGGCACCGAGAGCCAGGACTGGGCCTCGATGCTCCAGCGCATGTACCAGCGCTGGGGGGAGCGGCGCGGCTACAAGGTCGAGCTGGTGGACTATCACGGCGGCGAGCAGGCGGGCATCAAGTCCGCGACGCTGATGGTGAAGGGCGAGAACGCCTACGGCTACGCCAAGACCGAGAGCGGCGTGCACCGGCTGGTGCGCATCAGCCCCTACGACAGCGCGGCGCGGCGGCACACGAGCTTCGCGAGCGTCTGGGTCTATCCGGTCGTCGACGACGACATCGAGGTCGAGATCAATGAGAGCGATCTCAAGATCGACACCTATCGCTCGTCGGGCGCGGGCGGCCAGCACGTCAACACGACGGACAGCGCCGTGCGCATCACGCATGTGCCCACCGGCATCATCGTCGCCTGCCAGAACCAGCGCAGCCAGCACAAGAACCGCGCCGAGGCGATGAAGCAGCTGAAGGCGCGCCTCTACGAGGCGGAGCTCCAGAAGCGTGAGGCGGAGGCGAACGCGGTGAACGCCACCAAGACCGACATCGGCTGGGGCCACCAGATCCGAAGCTACGTGCTCCAGCCCTACCAGCAGGTGAAGGACCTGCGGACCGGCATCGTCAACACGAGCCCGAGCGACGTGCTCGACGGCGACCTCGACGCGTTCATGGCGGCGGCGCTCGCGCAGCGCGTGACGGGCGAGAAGGTGGACGTTTCCGACGACGACTGACGGGCGTCAGGCGAGATAACGGTCCAGCCCCGCGGTCATGTCGGCGATCAGGTCTCCTGCGTCTTCGAGCCCGCAGTGGATGCGGAGCATCGGGCCGTCCGTCTTCCAGCGCGTCGCGGTGCGTAGCGGCCGGGGATTGATGGGTAGCACGAGGCTTTCGTAGCCGCCGAACGAGAAGCCCATGCCGAAGTGGCGGAGGCCGTCCACGCACGCCGCCAGCGCCTCACGGTCGCCGGGCTTCAGCGCAATAGCGAACAGGCTGGCGTAGCCGCTGAAATCGCGCGTCCAGAGCGCGTGGCCGGGGTCATCGGCAAGGCCCGGACAGATCACGCGCTCGACGGCGGGATGCGTTGCAAGCGCCTCGGCGAGCGCGAGCGCCGTCTTGCCGTGGCGCTCCATGCGGACGGCGAGCGTGCGCAGGCCGCGCAGCGCGAGCGCGCAGTCGTCGGGCGCTGCCGTCTGGCCGAGCCGGAGCGCGGTGCTCCGGAAATGCTGCCACGCATCGGGCGCTGCCGTCACCGAGCCCATCAGCGCGTCGCTGTGGCCGACGACATATTTGGTGAGCGACTGCACCGAGAGGTCGACGCCGTGCCCGATCGCCGGAAAGAGCAGGGGCGTCGCCCACGTGTTGTCGAGGATGCTGACGAGGCCGCGCTCGCGGGCGAGCGCCGCGACGGCGGGCACGTCCTGCACCTCGAAGGTCAGCGAGCCGGGGCTTTCCATGTAGATCGCCTGCGTGTTCGCGCGGATCAGCGGCGCGATGCCGTCGCCGAGCGCCGGGTCGTAGAACTCGGTCTCGACGCCGGTCCGCGCCAGAACCGATTTCGCCATCACGCGCGTCGGCTCGTAGACGTTGTCGGCCATCAGGAGATGACCGCCCGAAGACGTTGCCGCCATCAGCGCGGCGGCGATGGCGGCGACGCCCGACGGGAACAGGTGCGTGCCCGCCGCGCCCGGTTCCATTTCGGTCAGCGCCTCGGCGAGCGCCCACTGCGTCGGCGTGCCGCGGCGGCCGTAGTAGAGCCCGGCGTCGGGGTTTCGGGAGGCAGCCTCATAGGCGTCCAGCGTCTCGAAGAGGCATGTCGAGGCGCGGTAGACCGGCGGATTGACCACGCCATGCGTCCATTCCGGGCGGCGCCCGGCATGGACGAGTCTGGTGGCGGGGGCGTCACCGCCGGGCTCGTCCCCGCTCACGCCGCTCCGGTCACGACCGGCGTATCCGCCTCGCCGCCCCATTCCGACCACGAGCCGTCGTAAAGCGCCGTTTTCTTCGCGCCGATCAGGTGCAGGCCGAAGGAGAGCACGGCGGCGGTGACGCCCGAGCCGCAGGTGGTGACGACGGGCTTCTCCGGGTCAATGCCGACATCGCGGAACGCGGCGCGCAGCGCGTCGCCCTGCTTCCAGGTGCCGTCTTCGTCGAACAGTTCCGAATGGGGCAGGTTGAACGAGCCCGGGATATGGCCGGGGCGCACGCCGGGGCGGGTTTCCGGCTCCTCGCCGCGGAAGCGCGCCGCGCCGCGCGCGTCGACGACCTGCTCGGCCTTCGTCTTCAGGTTTTCCTTCATCTGCGCGAGGTCGCGGACCTGCGCCTTGTCCTTCCAGACGGTGAAGTGACGATGGCGCACGACCGGCTTGCCCGATTCCATCGCGCGGCCTTCCGCCTTCCACTTCTGGAGCCCGCCGTCGAGAATCGCGACTTCGTGCGCGCCGAACAGGGTCAGCAGCCACCATGCGCGCGCGGACGAACGCAGCGGCGAGTTGTCGTAGACGACGATGCGGCTGCCGTCGCCGAGGCCGATCGCCTGCATCCGGCTGGCGAACTTCTCGGCGCTCGGCACCATGTTGGGAAGGCTGGAGCCGGTGTCGGAAAGCTCGCCGAGGTCCATGAACACCGTGCCCGGAATGTGTCCGGCCTCGAACTCGGCGCGGGCGTCGCGCGCGTCAAGGAAGTAGGAGGCATCGACGATGCGCAGGTCGTTTGCGCCAAGCTCTTTTGCGAGCCATTCCGTCGTCACCAGCGAATCCATGCCTTGCTCCTCGAACCTGTGTCTGAACCGACATCCTGAATAGTCGGACGCCCCGATATTGCCAATGGCAAGTCGCGGGCTTAACCCGAAACCCATGGAAACGACGCATCTCGGCAAGCCGAGCGCGCTTCCGGCGTCGCCGGAGGACGCGAAGCTCGACTACGTGCCCAATCCGCGGCCCCAAAGCCGCTACCTCGTGCGCTTCGCCGCGCCGGAGTTCACCTCGCTCTGCCCGGTGACAGGCCAGCCCGATTTCGCGCACCTCGTCATCGACTACGTGCCCGCCGCGGCCATCGTCGAATCGAAGTCGCTGAAGCTGTTCCTCGGTTCCTTCCGCAACCACGCGGCGTTCCACGAGGATTGCACGGTTGGCATCGGCGAGCGGCTGCTGCGTGAAATGGCGCCGCACTGGCTGCGCATTGGCGGCTACTGGTATCCGCGCGGCGGCATTCCCATCGACGTGTTCTGGCAATCCGGACCCCAACCGGCGGACGTGTGGGTGCCGGATCAGGGCGTTGCGCCGTATCGGGGGCGGGGTTAGGGAATCCCGATCAGCTTGTGCGTCTGGAGCGACAGGCGCCACTTCGGATGCGCGAGGCAGTATTCCGTCGCGGCGGCGATATTCTCAGCCTGCGCGGGGCCGTCCATCGGTTGCAGGAAGAAATTCCGGAAGTCGAGATGCTCGAACATCTCCGGGCTGTTGTTCGGCTGCGGATAGACGAGCTTCAACTCGTCGCCATAGCGCTGCACCAGCTCGGCATCCGCCTTGGGGCTGACGCAGATCCAGTCGATCCCTTCGGGCGCGGCGAGCGTGCCGTTGGTCTCGATGGCGACCGAGAAGCCGCGGGCGTGCAGCGCGTCGATCAGCGGGCGGTCCAGTTGCAGCAGAGGCTCGCCGCCGGTGCAGACGACGAGGCGGTGATCCGGGGCATCGCCCCATGCCGCCGCGACCGCCCCGGCGAGCGCCCCGGCGTCCACGAACTTGCCGCCGCCCGGACCGTCGGTGCCGACGAAATCCGTGTCGCAGAAGGTGCAGACCGCGTTTGCGCGGTCGCGCTCCAGCCCGGACCAGAGGTTGCAGCCGGCGAAGCGCAGGAACACGGCGCGGCGGCCGGTCTGCGCGCCTTCGCCCTGCAATGTCGCATAGATTTCCTTGACCGCGTAGGTCATGGCGCCGCGTAGGCGGTGGGGTCGGGGAGGCCCGCCTCCTCGAAGCCCTTGTGCCTGAGGCGGCAGGCGTCGCAGCGGCCGCAGTGGAGCGACGCTCCGTCCGCGCCCGTCGCGGGATCGTAGCAGGTCCACGTTCCGGCGATGTCGACGCCGAGGCGCGCAGCCTCGCGCGCGATGCCCGCCTTGTCGAGCGCGATGAGCGGCGTATGCACCTTGAAGCGCCCGCCCTCGGCGCCCGCCTTCGTGGCGGTGGCGGCGAGCGCCTCGAACGCGGTGATGAAGGCGGGGCGGCAATCCGGATAGCCCGAATAGTCGAGCGCATTCACCCCGATGAAGATGTCGCGCGCGCCGATCGCCTCGGCCCACGCGAGCGCCACCGACAGGAACACCGTGTTGCGCGCCGGCACGTAGGTCGGCGGTATCACGCCGCTGTCCACGGGGCCGTCGCCCTTCGGCACGGCGATGTCGCCCGTGAGCGCCGAGCCGCCGAACGCCCGCAGGTCGAGCGGCAGCACGATGTGCCGCGCGGCATAGCGCGCCGCCGCCCGCCGCGCCGCGTCCAGCTCCACGCGGTGGCGTTGGTTGTAGTCGATGGTGAGCGCGTGCACGGCATATCCGCCCGCGTGCGCGATGGCGGCGCACGTGACGGAATCGAGCCCTCCGGACAGGAGAACGATGGCGGCGTTTTCGGACATCTTCGGCGCGATACCCGCTCCGTGATGCGGGAACAAGCGCGGCCTCGAAACGGCAGCGGCGCCGAAAAGAAAAAGGCCGCCGGATACGACCGGGCGGCCCTTGAAAAATCAGTCGGCTGGAAATCCAGCTAGGGGAGGTAAGGTGTGCCGCTAGGCACGGGGCCCGTTTAGCGCGCTTATGGTAAAATTCGGGTTAACCGTGAGTTTCGCGTTTGATCGCCCGGCGCGCGCCCTGTAATCGTCGCGGCCATGAAGCGGACCTTGCTGCCCCTGAATGCCCTGCGCGTCTTCGACGCGGCGGCGCGGCATCTGTCGTTCACCAAGGCGGCGGACGAGCTTGCGGTGACGCCCGCCGCCGTGGGCCAGCAGATCCGCACGCTCGAGGACGTGCTCGGCACCGTGCTGTTCCGGCGCATGACGCGCAACCTCGAACTCACCGACGAGGCGGTGCGCAGCCTGCCTGCGCTGCGCGAAGGCTTCGCGAAGCTGGAGGAAGCGGTCGCGATCATGCAGGCCGGGCAGGGCGAGGAGCGCCTGACCATCGCCGCGCCGCGCGACTTCATCGGCAAGTGGCTGGCGCCGCGGCTCGGCCTCATCAAGGCGTCGACGCCCGCGCGGCAGGTGACGATCCTCCCCTCGGAGGGGCCGGTCGATTTCAACGCCGCCAATCTCGACGCGGCGGTCTTCTTCGGCGCGATGCCCGCCGAGGAGGAACTGAGCGGCAAGCTGATCGCGCCGGGCACGGTCGCGCTGGTGGCGGCGCCGGAGATCGCCGCGAACGTGAAGATCGTCTCGGAAGTCGCCGCGCAGCCGCTCATCGAGCACCCATCCGCGGACTGGCGCGGCTGGTTCGAGGCGCACGGCCTCCACATGGCCGACCGCAACGCCAGCCTCGGCGTCGCCGACGCCGGGCTCGCCATCGACAGCGCGGTTTCCGGCTACGGCATCGCGCGCGTGCCGCTGGTGCTCGCCGAGGCCGACATCGCCGCCGGGCGGCTCGCCGTCGTCATGGAGCCGAAGTCTTCCGACGAGGCCTACTGGCTGATCGCCCCGAGCGCGCAGTGGCGGCAGAAGAAGGTGCGCGATCTGGTGGCGGCGCTTTCCGACTAAACGTCGATCGCGTCCTCCGAAACGCTGGCGGCGCGCTCCTGAATGAAATTGAAGCGGTGCTCCGGGTTGCGGCCCATCAGCCGGTCGACGAGATCGACGACGGGCGCGCGCTCCTCGTAGGTGTCGGGCAGCGTCACGCGGATCAGCGTGCGCTTCTCCGGGTCCATCGTGGTCTCGCGGAGCTGCATGGGCGACATCTCGCCGAGGCCCTTGAAGCGGCCGATCTCCACCTTGCCGCGCCCGGCGAAATCGCCCGCGAGCAGCTCGTCCTTGTGCGCGTCGTCGCGCGCGTAGGCGACCTTGCCGCCCTGCGACAGGCGGTAGAGCGGCGGCTGCGCGAGGTAGAGGTGGCCGTTCTTCACGAGGCCCGCCATCTCCTGGAAGAAGAAGGTCATCAGCAGCGTCGCGATGTGGGCGCCGTCGACGTCGGCGTCGGTCATGATGACGACGCGGTCGTAGCGCAGCGCATCCGGATCGAAGCGGTCGCGCGTGCCGCAGCCGAGCGCCTGGATGAGATCGGCGATCTCCTGGTTGGCGCCGATCTTCTGGCTGTTCGCCGAGGCGACGTTCAGGATCTTGCCGCGGATGGGCAGGATCGCCTGCGTCTTGCGGTCGCGCGCCTGCTTGGCCGAGCCGCCCGCCGAATCGCCCTCGACGATGAAGATCTCGGTGCCCTCGGGCGCGTCGGACGCGCAGTCGGTGAGCTTGCCGGGCAGGCGCAGGCGGCGCGCGCTCGTCGCGGTCTTGCGCTTGATCTCCTTCTCGGCGCGGCGTTTCAGCCGCTCGTCCATGCGTTCGAGCGCGAAGCCGAGGAGCGCGCGGCCGCGCTCCATGTTGTCGGCGAGGAAATGGTCGAAATGGTCCTTGACCGCGGCCTCCACGAACTTCGCGGCCTCCGGGCTCGTCAGCCGGTCCTTGGTCTGGCTCTGGAACTGCGGCTCGCGGATGAACACGGAGAGCATGATCTCCGCGCCCGAAAGCACGTCCTCGGCGGTGAGGCCTTCGCCCTTCTTCTGCCCGACGAGGCCCGCGAAGGCGCGGATGCCCTTGACGAGCGCGGCGCGCAGGCCCGCCTCGTGCGTGCCGCCCGCAGGCGTCGGGATGGTGTTGCAGTAGTAGCTCGCCGAGCCTTCGCCGTAGAGCGGCCACGCCACCGCCCACTCGGCCGAGCCCTGCGAATCCGGGAATTCGGCGCGTCCGGAGAAGAACTCGTTGGTCGCGCAGTCCCGGTCGCCGAGCTGTTCGGCGAGATGGTCGGCAAGGCCGCCGGGGAACTGGAACACCGCGGCCGCGGGCGTGTCGTCGCTGATGAGTTCAGGGTCGCACGACCAGCGGATTTCGACGCCCCGGAACAGATAGGCCTTGGAGCGTGCGAGCCGGTAGAGGCGGGCAGGGCGGAACGTCGCCTTGTCGCCGAAGATTTCCGGGTCCGGGTGGAACGCGATCGTCGTGCCGCGCCGGTTCGGCGCCGCGCCGACCTTTTCCAGCCCGGATGCCGTATGGCCGCGCGAATAGCGCTGGCGGTAAAGCTCGCGGTTTCGCGCCACCTCGACGACGAGCTCGTCGGAGAGCGCGTTCACCACGGAGATGCCGACGCCGTGCAGGCCGCCCGAGGTCGCGTAGGCCTTGCTGGAGAATTTGCCGCCCGAGTGCAGCATGGTGAAGATCACTTCGAGCGCCGACTTGCCCGGATACTTGGGGTGCGCGTCGACCGGGATGCCGCGACCGTTGTCGGCGATCGTCAGCGTACCGTCGGAGGCGAGCGAGACCTCGATGCGGTTCGCGTGCCCGGCGACCGCCTCGTCCATGCTGTTGTCGAGCACCTCGGCGGCGAGGTGATGCAGCGCGCGCTCGTCGGTGCCGCCGATATACATGCCGGGGCGGCGGCGAACCGGCTCCAGCCCTTCGAGCACTTCGATCTGGTCTGCGGTGTAGTCGGTCGGGTTGGCGGCGCCGGTGAAAAGGTCACTCATAGCGGCCTTATAGGGGGCGCCGGGGCAACGGTGAAGGGGCTGCCGCCCGTCTAGCGGACGTGGCCGAACAGCGCGGAAATCGTGTCGTTGTCGAACCTGCGCTCGGCAGGGTGGATGATCGCGGACAGCGATTCGACGCGCCGGCGAATCCGCTCCGCGAGCATCCGGCGCGCGTCCTGTGCCGCCTCGCCGTCGATGAGGCGCAGGTCGGCAAGGCCGTTCAGGATGAACGCGGACAGGTCGGCGCTCAGCCGGTCGAAGCGCCGCCGGACGGAGACCGGGCAGAGCGCATAGGCCTCGATCACCAGCGCCGAATCGCGCAGGTGGCTCGTCTCGAAATGCTCGACATATCCGCGCGGCCGCCAGCCGTGGAGATCGCGGCCGAGGTCGCTGTCGCTGCCGGTGACTTCGAGGAGCATGAGCACTTCATTGAATTGATTGAGGAAATCGCTGGCGAGGCCGGTATGCGGGTCGATGCCAGTGATGGCCTCGGCGGCGATGTCCGCGATGCGGGACGCGGTGTCTGCCGTCATGTCCGGCGGGAGCGCGGCGGCGTTCCGGTAGGGTTCGCTCATTCTCCAGCCGCCTGCGTCTGCGTCGATCATCCGACCTGTCTTAGGCGGCAGGCATGAAAAACGCCTTAAGCGCGGATTTTTTTGCCGCCGCTGCATTTTTGCGTTGCAACATGACGTGCTGCGGTGCAGTATACATATGCCTATATGGCGATCCTCCCCAAGGATTTGACTAGAGGGCCGGCGGCGACGCCGGCCCTTCTTTCTGTCTGGATTCAGACTGTTGCGCGAAAACATCATTTGCGTTGCAACTTGGCGACCACCGCAGCGAAATCGCTTGTGCGTCGCCGCAGTGTGATCAACTATCCTCGCTGAAGCGCAAGCTTCGGAACGAAACCTCCCAGGGCGGGCAGCGATCACAGCTGAAATGAAGGTGGAGGAATGATGAAAAAGGGAACTAGCAGCCGCGCGGTCTCGAAGACCGTGCTTGCGGCTGCCGCGCTTGTCGGCGGCCTCGCAACGGCCGCTCCGGCTTTTGCGCAGGAAGAGGCGACCAGCGATTGGGAAATCTCGGGAAATGCCGGGATTTTCTCGCAGTACCGCTGGCGCGGCGTTTCGCTTTCGGATGAGGAAGTGGCCATCCAGGGCGGCATCGACGTCAACCATTCCAGCGGCTTCTATGTCGGCACGTGGGGCTCGAGCCTCGCGGGCTGGGGCTCATACGGCGGCGCCAACACCGAGATCGACGTCTATGCGGGCTACGCCGGCGAAGTCGGCGGCTTCGGCTACGACATCGGCGCGATCTGGTATCTCTATCCGGGCACCAGCGGTACGGACGTGGTGGAAATCACGGCCGCGCTGAGCAAGGAACTCGGCCCGGTCGGCGCCACCGTCGGCGTCGCCTATGCGCCGAGCCAGGACTCGCTCGGCAACGACGACAGCTTCTATATCTACACGGACTGGTCGGCGGCCATTCCGAACACGCCGATCTCGCTGAACGCGCATCTCGGCTACACTGACGGTTCCTTGTCGGTGGATGCACCGTTCTCCACGGACGGCGACTATCTCGACTGGTCGCTCGGCGCGTCGGTTTCCTACGACAAGCTGACGCTCGGCATCTCCTATGTTGATACGGACGTGAAGAGCGGCGATCCGTCGATCCGCAAGATCACGGACTCGGCGATCATAATTTCGCTGACCGCGGCGTTCTGATCCGAAGTCCCCGACCACAAGGAAAGCCCCGGAAGTCCTATGACTTCCGGGGCTTCTTTATTTGGAGGGCGTGACTGCAGCCAGTCGCGTTTCCCGCGTTCAGTATCGTCATACCGGCGCAGGCCGGTATGACGTGTGTGGGTAAGGGCCGCCGTGCGTGTTTGCAGGCGGTACGGTCGTCGCAAACGAAAGGGGCCCGCGCTTTCGCGCGAGCCCCTGAACGACCCGAATCCCCCGATCAGGCCGAATAGTACATGTCGAACTCGACAGGCGAGGGTGCCATTTCCCAGCGCAGCACTTCCTGCATCTTCAGCTCGATGAAGCTGTCGATCAGCTCGTTGGTGAAGACGCCGCCGCGGGTGAAGACCTTGCGGTTCTTGTCGAGGTTGACGAGCGCCTCGCGCAGCGAGCCGCACACGGTCGGAACCTTCTTCAGCTCCTTCGGCGGAAGGTCGTAGAGGTTCTTGTCCATCGGCCCGCCCGGATGGATGCGGTTCTCGATGCCGTCGAGGCCCGCCATCAGCAGCGCGGCGTAGCAGAGGTACGGGTTCGCCGTGGCGTCCGGGAAGCGGAACTCGACGCGGCGGCTCTTGGGGCCCGTGCCGTAGGGGATGCGGCAGGAGGCCGAACGGTTGCGGCTGGAGTAGGCCAGCAGCACCGGCGCCTCGAAGCCCGGGACGAGGCGCTTGTAGCTGTTCGTCGAGGGGTTCGTGAACGCGTTCAGCGCCTTGGCGTGCTTGATGACGCCGCCGATGAAGAACAGCGCGGTTTCGGAAAGGCCGGCGTAGCCGTCGCCCGAGAACAGCGGCTTGCTCTTCTTCCAGATCGAGATGTGGGTGTGCATCCCCGAGCCGTTGTCGTCCTTGATCGGCTTCGGCATGAATGTTGCCGTTTTACCATAGGCGTGCGCGACATTGTGCACGACGTACTTGTAGATCTGCATACGGTCGGCGGTCTGGACGAGCGTGCCGAAGGTGAGGCCGAGCTCGTGCTGCGCCGCAGCAACCTCGTGATGATGCTTGTCCATGGGCAGGCCCATTTCGAGCATCACGGAGACCATTTCCGAACGCAGGTCGTGGCACGGATCGACCGGTGCGACCGGGAAATAGCCGCCCTTGGCGCGCGGACGGTGCCCCATGTTGCCTTCGTCGTACTCGCGGCCCGTGTTGGTCGGCAGCTCGATGTCGTCGATCTTGAAGCCGGAGCCGTTGTAGCCGTTCTCGAAGCGGACGTCGTCGAAGACGAAGAACTCGGCCTCCGGGCCGACGTAGGCGGTGTCGCCGATACCGCTGTTGCCGAGGAACGCCTCGGCGCGCTTCGCGACCGAGCGCGGGTCGGAGCCGTACATCTCGCCCGTCGACGGCTCGATGATGTCGCAGAACACGATCAGCATCGGCGTCGCCGAGAACGGATCGACATAGACCGAGTCGAGGTCCGGCTTCAGGATCATGTCGGACTCGTTGATGGCCTTCCAGCCGTCGATCGAGGAGCCGTCGAACATGATGCCGTCGGTCAGCATGTCCTCGTCGACGACCCCGGCGCACATCGCCATGTGGTGCCACTTGCCCCGAAGATCGGTGAAACGGACATCGAGCCACTCGATCTCCTTGTCCTTGATCAGCTTCAGAATATCGGCCGGTTTGTTCGCCATTACTCGCCTTTCCTCTTTAACCCTGCTGTTGTGGAGTTGTTGTCCGGTATGATGGTTCAGATGGCTTCGCTGTCGCGCTCGCCGGTGCGGATGCGGTAGGCCGACTCGATCGTCGACACGAAGATCTTGCCGTCGCCGATGCGGCCCGTCTTGGCGGCGCCCGCGATGGCCTCGACGGTGCGCTCGACGATGGCGTCGTCGACGACGACCTCGAGCTTCACCTTCGGGAGAAAGTCGACGATGTACTCGGCGCCGCGGTAGAGCTCGGTGTGGCCCTTCTGGCGCCCGAAGCCCTTGGCTTCCACGACGGTGATGCCCGACACGCCGACCTCGTGCAGCGCTTCCTTCACCTCATCAAGCTTGAAGGGCTTGATGATGGCCTCGATCTTTTTCACTTGGCCTTACCCCTTGAACGAATTCGATCTGCCCCGGATGGGTACTGGTCCGCGTAACGCATGATCCGTGCCAGATGCCGCAGCGCGGCAAAGCGCAGATTCCGGGCAGGGGCGCCCCGAAGGCTGCACGACTTCCGGGCATCTTGCCTAAAAATTCAGCACGGGTCCGCGGCTCGCTTGACGGCAGGGCGGGGCGCCCGTATGTGCGCATCCTCATCGCGCGCGGCGACTGTAGCTCAATCGGTTAGAGCGCTGGTTTGTGGTACCAGAGGTTGCGGGTTCGATCCCCGTCAGTCGCCCCAGTTTTCACGCTTTTCCGCGCTTTTCCAGATGAACTCAGTAGTCCTTCGACCAGCGCAGGTTGACGCTGGTGCCGCCGAGCGTCGCGACCGACGAGAGGATCGAAAGCGCGCGGGTCAGCTCGATCTCGAGCTGCGTCGCGGTGTAGCCTTGCGCGTCGGTGGCGACTTCCACGTAGACCCGGTCGGTGAGGTACTCGCCCGCCGCGACGGCGGTCTTCTGACCGGTCGCCTGGTTCGCCTCCATGATGCGCAGCCGGTCGAGCCCGACCGCGCGGCGCACGGCGTTGATCGGGTTGATGCCGCCGTTGCCGCCCTGAAGCGACGCGACCGCGCCCGCGAGCTGGAGCGCTTCGGGCGCGGAGAGGTTGGCGATCGAGGTGCCGAACAGCACGCGCGAGAGCACCTCGTCCTGCGGCAGCGCGGGCACCGACGAGAAGGCGATCTCGGGGCGCTGCCCGGTGCCGCGGATGGTGATGGTGGCGGTGAGGCCCTCGACGCGCGCCTCGGCCGCGATGTCCACGACCGGATCGGGCGGATAGGTGCCGGTGAAGCGCAGCTCGCCGCGCGTCAGCCGGAAGGTCTTGCCCGCAAACTCGTAGTCGCCGCGCACCAGCTCGGCGACGCCGCCGATGCGGGGCGCGGTCGCCGATCCCTTGATGTCGAGGTCCGCCGACCATTCCGAATCGAGGCCCATGCCGCGGACCATGATCTCGTTGTTGCCGCGCGCCTTCACGTCGAACTGCCAGACGGTGGGCTCCGCCGCGCCTTCCGCGACCACCGGCTCGGCGCGCAGCAGCTCGGTGTTCCGCTCGCGCACGCGGAGCACGGGCACCTCGGTCTGCGCGGTCTGCCCGATGTTGAAGCGGGCCCGGTCGATGTTGACGTCGCCCGAGATGACCGCGCCGTCCGGCCCGTTGCGGATGCGCAGGGGGCCGCTCGCGGTGGCGCGCAGGTCGTCGCGGTTGAGGATCAGCGCCGATTTCAGCACCATCGCGATCTCGATCGGGAAGCCGCGCGCGAAGGACAGGTCGATGCCGCCGCTGCCGGAGATGCTGCCGCCGCCCGCGGTTCCCGAGAACTCGGTGAGTTCGAGGCGCGAGCCGGTGAACCGCCCGTCGAGGCGGATGTTGTCGACGACCGTGCCGGTGATCGCGCTTTCGATGCGCGACGTGCGCGAGCGCACGATCCCCGTGAGCGCCGGGTCGCCGAGCTCGCCCGTGATCTCCAGCGCCACGGCGATGTTGCCGCGCACGCTGAGCGCGCCGACGCCGGTGAGCGGCCACAGCATCTCGGCGGGGCCGCGCCAGCGGAGCTGGCCCGAGATTGGCGCGTTCATCAGGCGGTCGAGCCACGGGTCGTCGACGCTGCCCGGAATCGACAGCAGGCGGCCTTGCAGGACGCCGAGGCGCTGGCCGCCATCCAGGAAGGCGGCGCGCATCACCGCCTTGTTCGCTTCGAGCTGCGCGACCACGGCGAGGTCGACGGGCTTCGAGAAGGCCTCGGTCGCCCGCGTGAAATCGGCGACGCGTAGCTTCGCGGTGCCGCGCGGCAGGCCGCCCGCCGGGAAGATCATGTCGATGCGCCCGCTCGCGGTGCCCGAGAAGTTCATGCCCGGCAGCGCGAGCTGAAGGAGGCCGAGCCCGGCGGCGTTCAGATCGGTGGTGAGGCTGATCGACTCGCCGAACGTGCCGCTGATCCGCGCCGTGCCGGAGGGCAGGTTCAGCACGACGGGCGCGAGGTGCCAGCCGTCCTCCGTGCGGTTGAGGCGGGCAGGGGCGGCGAGCGCGAACGCCTGCCGCGCGATCGTGCCCTGGCTGGTGACGATGATGCTTTCGGGGTCGAAGCTCGCGGCGAGGTCGAAGGTGAAGGGCGTGCCGCGCTCGCCGGTCGCGATCAGCGCGGCGGTGCCTTCGCCGCGCTGCATTTCGAGCGTGCCCTTCAGGGTCTTCAGCAGCAGCGCCGACTGCTTCAGCCCCTCGATGTCGAAGCGGCCGGAGATTTCCGCGCCTTCCTCGCGCAGCACGATGTTGCCGTCCACCCAGCCGCGCCGGATGGCGGTGCCGCCGCCGAAATCGAGCCGCGCGGCGCGCGCGCCGAGATTGGCGTCGATGCGCTGCACGCCGTCTTCCGGCGACAGGCGGATCTTGCCGGAAATGCCGGCGCCGCGCACGTCGAGCACGCCCGAGACCGCCGGTGCGCCCTCGACGGCGCGGAGCGGGCCGGTCGCGGTCAGCCCGGCGATCTCGGCGGCTTCGATGTCGTACACGGTCTGCGGCCCGCCCGTGAGGATACGGCCGCGCGCACGCGCGGGGCCCGCGACCGTGTCGGCGAGCGCGGTGAAGGCGTAGTTGTCGCCCTGCGGCGTGAACGTCGCGCGGATGTCGCGCAGCTCGATGCCCGCCGCGTAGCTGTCGACCTTGATCGTCGCTTCCGGCCGGGTCACGAGGCCGCCGAGTTCGACGTCCATCCGGCCGTAGCGCTTGGACACGGCCTCGCCGTCGAAGCGGATGCGCTGGTCCATCGCGTAGGTGCCGCGCCCGGTGACGCGCATGTCGGGCGAGGTGAGCATGGCGTTCGTGAAGGTGACGAGGCCGTCCGGCGCGCGGTCGATGTTGGCGACGACGCGGGGATTGCCCTCGAAGAGGAAGGTCAGCAGCCCGTTGTCGAGCCGCGTCATCGCCGCGTCGGCCCTGCCGCTGATCCGCAGGCGGTTGCCGGCCCGTGCATCCGGCTCGAACAGCAGCTTCGCCTTGATGTCGGCCATGCCGAGGCCCGGAATGACGTAGCGCGGCAGGGACCCGTCGGCGTTCACGCTGTAGCGGCCCGTCCGCGTCTCGATGCTGAGGTCCGCGGTCGCGGTGACGCGGTCGCTGGCGACCTTGAGGCCCTTGCCCGTGATATAGGGGCCGTCGAGCGCGATGACGCCGGTGATGCGCGGGTTGGTGGCGAGGTCCTCGACCAGTTCGCCGAGGCCGGTGACGCGGAGCGCACGCGCCTCGACCGGAACGGCGAGCCCGTCCTTCGGCAGCTCGCCCTTGCCCGTCACCTCGACGCGGTCGAGCCGCGTGGTGCCGATGGCGAGCCAGTCGGCGGACAGCCTGTAGTCGACGAGCGGCCGCGAGAGGGGGCCGTCGAGCGTCATGGCGAGGCGCATGTCCTCCGCCGTCATCGTCGAGATCAGCGCCTTCGGCTCGCGCACGGAGGCCCCCACCGACACGGTCCTGAAGCGCGACTTTGCGAGATCGACGGCGCCGTCGAGCTCAAGCCCGACCGAGGGCGAGATGATGGAGGCGCGGCCGTCGACGACGCGCTCGGCGATGGTCGCCGCGGCATCGACCTCGATCGAGGGCGATCCGAACTTGCGGACGATGCCGCCGACGGCGAGGCCGGGGGAGGCGGTGCCCTTCAGCGCGAAGCGCCCGGCGTCGGCGCTGAGCGCGAGGTCCATCAGCGGGCTGTCGCCGAGCGTGCCGACGGCCGTGCCGCGCCACTTCTCCCAGCTTCCTTCACCCTCGATGGTGGCGACGAGCGGCTGGTCGAGGCCGAGGATGCCGCCGACGACACCGCCCGCCGGGGCGAGGAGCTTGCCTTCGACGTCGAACACCTTGTCGTCGGGACGGGCATCGACGCGCGCGACGAGGGCGTCGCCGCCGGTGCGGGAGCTGGCGCGCAGCGCGGCGAGCAGGTGCCCGCGGGCGATGTCGACGCCGCCGTCCGCGGAAAGTTGGTGCCGCTTGCCGAGCACGGGCGGTTCCAGCGTCAGGTCGCCGACCTCGAACCGTCCGACATAGATGTCGTAGTTCGGGAGGATCGGCTTTTCCTCCTCGCTGGGGATCAGCTTGGGCACCTTGAGCAGCCGCGCCTCCGGCACGGCGAGCTTCATGATGTGCAGGCGGCGGCTGAACACGGCCTGCGGCCGCCAGTCCAGCTCGACGCGCGGGGCTTCGAGGAAGCGGCCCTCCGGGTCCGACAGCGTGAGGCCGTGGACGACGGCGGCGCCGTAGAGCGAGCCGTCGATGCGGTCGATGCCGATGCGCAGCCCCGATTCGGGCTCGAGGCCCATGACGCGCGCGACGAGCCAGACGCGGCCCCGCTCGGTATCGAGCACGGTGAGCGCGGCGGCGATGAGCAGCGCGATCCCGACCGCGATCGCGCTGAGCCAGAGGAAGCCGCGCATCGCATAGGTCCAGAACGGGCGGCTGAGCACCTCGTCCTCGATCTCCTCGATGATGCCGTCGCGGTCCGTCATCAGAACGCCTGCCCGATGGAGACGTAGATGGCGACGCGGGCATCGCCGCGCTGCCGGTTGAGCGGGGTCGCCACGTCGAGCCGGATGGGTCCGAAGTTCGTGTAGTAGCGCGCGCCGATGCCGGCGCCGAACTGGAGATCGCGGAAGCGCGGGTAGGGGCGGGTGTCGATCTGGCCCGCGTCGATGAACGGCACGACGCCGAAATTGCCGAAGCGGTAGCGCGCCTCGAGGCTGAACTCCATGAGGCTGCGGCCGCCGAGCGGGTCGCCGTCCGTATCCTGCGGCCCGACGTCCTGATAGCCGTAGCCGCGCACCGAGCCGCCGCCGCCCGCGTAGAAGCGGCGGGATGGCGCGATGCGTGCGCGGGTCGCGCCGAAGATCGTGCCGATGCGCGCGCGCCCGGCGAGCACGAGGTCGTCCTCCATCATCGGCAGGTAGGCGGAGCCGTCCACCTGCACGCGCGTGTAGCCGAAGAAGCCGTTCTGGAACGAGGCTTCCGGGCTTGCCCAGCCGGTGAGGCGGAACCCGTGCTTGGGATCGAGCAGGTCGTCGGTGCCGTCGTAGCTGACCTGCACGGGCGCGGCGGCGATGATGAAGGTGCGGAGCGGCGCGAAGCCCGGCGCGATGCGCAGGCTGCGGTCGCGCTCTTCGGACGCCTGAAGCTCGGCGCCGAACCGGTAGGTCCACGCCTTCTGCCAGATGAGGTTGGTCTCGCGTTCGAGATAGGCGCCGACGCCGATCGTGCGCGCGTAATAGGCCTCGCGGTCCTCGACGCTGATCTCGGCGCGCGCGGCGAGCGTGCGGTCGCGCTGCTTCCAGTTCGAGCGGCGGAGATCGGCGGAAAGGCGCTGCTCCTGCGTGCCGAGCACGCCGCGGAACGTGACCTGGCCCTGCGGCCGGATGAGGTTGCGGTGCTGCCAGCTCGCCTCGACGCGGAAGCCGTCGGTCGTGCTGTAGCCGACCTGCCCGGCGAGCGTGCGCTGCGGGGCGGGGGTCAGCGCCACGCGCAGGTCGACCGGCGTCGTGCCGTCGGCCTGCGCCTCGCCGCGCTCGGGCGTGATGCTGACGGTGCTGACGAGGCCCGTGGCGATGAGCGCGCGGCGCAGGTCCTCGATCTCGCGCGTGTCGTAGGGATCGCCCGGCTTGAAGCGGGCGAGGCGGCCGATGTGCTTGGCGCTGAACAGCGGGTCGCCCTCGACGCGGATCTGCCCGAAGCGGGAATTGTCGCCGAGCTTCACGTCGAGCGTGTAGGAGGCGGTGCGCGTGTCGTGATCGACGACGATGTCCGGGTTCTCGACGTCCGCGAACGGGAAGCCGCTTTGGCCGAGGCCGAGCCGCAGCCGGTCGAGCGCCGCGTTCACGTCGTTCGCGACGAGCGGCTGCTTTTCCCGGAGGTTGAGCTTCTGTTCGACGAGCGCGCGCTCCGCTTCATCGTCGACATTGATCTTGATTTCTCCGAGCGCATAGCGCGGCCCCGTGTCGATCGTCGCAGTGACCTGGACGAGGCCGTCGCGGGCGGCGGGGTCGACCTCGATCGCGATTTCGGGATCGTAGTAGCCCTCGGCGCGGAGCAGGCGGGCGAGCAGTTCGGTGTCGGTGCGCGCGCGGCGTTGCAACTCGGCGAGCGACGGCACGGTCTTGCCGCGCCCGGCGACCAGCGCGGACAGCGACTTGAACGCATCCGCGACCTTCAGGCGGCTGATTGGCCCGAGCTCGAAGTCGTAGCGGAGATCGACGGGGGCGTCCTGCGCTTCCAGCGCGACGTCCGCTTCGGCGGCGTCCTCGGCGAAGAGGTCCCGCCACTCGTCCTCGATCTCGGGGAGTTCCGGGAGCGGCGCGCGCGGACTGGTTCTCTGGTCGTCGAGACTATCGGGGTCGGACGTGTCGCCGGCCGCCGGGGGGGCAAGCTGCTGCGCAGCCACCGGCAATGACTGAAGGAGCGCAATAGCCGCAATGCTGGTGCCGATCAGCGCCCGATACATTGCATGGGTCTAGCCGAAGCCGAGCCCGTGCGGGTAGGGGGAATCGTGTTCGCGAAGCGGGTTCGTCCATCGTTTCGACGATGGATCAGTGCACTTCGCCGACGACGTCCTCGAGCTGGAGCAGCATGATCGCCCGCTCGACCTGCCGCCAGCGGCAGAAAAGATTGAGATTGCCGGAATCGCGATAGCGATCGGCGATGGTCGCGGCCTCGACGACGGCGTCGTCCCCGAACTTCGCGATCAGGCTCGAGGCGTCCTCGAGCGAGCCGCGGTCATGTATGGCAAGCAATTGCATTGGAGGTAACCCCCGCCTATCCTGTTCCCGCACCATCACCAGCAAGGCTGATGCCATCTGCCAACAAGCTGAATTCAAAAGGCTTTCCCTGTTTCGCCTGCCAAACGGCCTGTCCGGCCTGTGTCATGGCGGGACAGTCGGTGCAGAAAACAGGCCCGTAGGTAGCGAAGGAATGTGGAATGCAGGCTGAACGGCGCGGGCGGAATCAGGGCTCGCCGGCGGGGCTGCTCATCGCGCTCGGGCTCTTCGCGGGCGCGGGATTCGGCATCGCCCGGCACCAGGCCCTGCTCGGCGCGCTCATCGGGCTCGGAGCCGGTATCGCGCTCGCGATCCTTTGGGCGGTGCTTCGGCGGAACCGCTAGATCGACATTCAGCCCTAGCGCAGTTCGCGCCCCACCCAGATCACGCGCCCCACGACATCGAGGCTTTCGGGCGGGCAATCCTCCCAGTCCGGCCAGCCGGGATTGTCGCTGCGGATCGCGATGCCCTGTGTCGCGGGGTTTCGCGTCAGCCGTTTCACGACCACGCCGCCGCTGCGCAGCGCGTAGATGCCGTCGCGCAGCGCCTCCGCGCCGTCTGCGGTGTCGATGAGAACGGGATCGCCGTGCGACAGCGTCGGGTGCATCGCGTCGCCTTCGACGCGCATGACCGCGAGCGCCTGCGGGTTGCCGCTGCACAGCCCGGCAACCCAGCGCGCCTGAAAGGCGAGCGCGGCTTCCGGGGCGTCGCCGGCGGCGTCGAGACAGGGGATCAGGAGGTAGTCGTCCACCGCCGCGGCCTCGGCCGCGCGCGCGATGACGGCCTGCCCGACGCGCGCCGCCGGGCCGCCGAGCACATGCTCGGGGACATCGAAATGGCGCGCGAGCGTGCGCCGGTCGTCCTCGTCGAGCTTGCGGGGCACGCCGCGCCGGATGAACTGCTGGATGTAGGTGGGATTGCGGCCGATGAGGCGCGACACGGACGCGTAGTCTTCTCCGCGTGCCTGGATGAGCGTGTCGAGTGTCCGGCGAACGGCGGCTGCGTTCACGGGTAGGCCTCCCCTTCGGGCAAACAGGTGATCGTTTTTATCCTAGACTTGTGGCGATTATATACCTTGCAAACCCACTTCGTTTATGGGATAAGATTCCTATAACGGAGTCAAAGACATGTCGGTTCTCAGCAAGCCCTACTTCCACAATGAAGAAGCCGCCTTCGCATACCTTGAGGGCGTGATCTGGCCGGAGGGTCCGACGTGCCCACACTGCGGTGCAACCGACCGTATTTCGTCGATCAAGCCGAACCCAGAGAAGCGCGTCCGCATCGGCCTCAAGAAGTGCGGCCACTGCAAAGGCCAGTTCACGGTGAAAGTGGGCACGGTGTTCGAACATGCCCGTATGCCGCTGCACAAGATGTTGCAGGCCGTGTACCTGATGACGAGCAGCAAGAAGGGCATCAGCGCCCACCAGCTGCACCGCGTTCTGGAAGTCACCTACAAGACGGCTTGGTTTCTGGCGCACCGCATCCGTGAGGCCATGCGTTCGGGCCACCTTGCTCCGTTCGGCGGCAACGGTGGCGCGGTTGAAGTCGACGAAACGTTCATTGGCCGCAAGGCTGGCGCTCCGATCAAGGGCGCGTACCATCACAAGATGGCGGTTCTCGGCCTCGTGGACCGTGAGACGGGCCGTAGCCGCCTGTTCCACGTCGAAAAGGCGTCCGGCAAGCTCATTCAGCCGATTGTCATGGCGAACATTGCCCGCGAAGCCCGCCTAATGACCGACGAATCGATGATCTACCGTAAGGTGGGCCGCGAGTTCGCCGACCATCAGGCCGTTCATCACTACGAGAAGGAATACGTGCGCGGCGACGTGACCACGAACATGAGGATCAGCGTGCAATAGGCACCCCCTTCGTGGGGTGATCGGCGTGCAAAAAGGACCCCTTCATCCCGGGGATTTAGTCGGCCGACTGGTTTTGATCAGTTGGCGAGAACGGGATGTTGATCGTGGAGACAGTGGTTCGGATTCGGCGTGAGCATGCAGCGGGTAAGGCGATCAAGGCGATCGCTCGTGACCTTCGTTTGTCGCGGAAGGTCGTCCGCAAAGCGATCCGGTCGCCGGAGGCGGCGTTCAACTATCAGCGCAAAGTCCAGCCGCTGCCGCGGATCGGTCCTTATCAGGATCGTCTCGATGCGCTGCTTGAGGAGAACGAAGGTCGCGGCCGCCGCGATCGGCTACGGATGACGCGTATCCATGACCTGCTGGTGCGCGAGGGGTTCGATGGATCCTATGATGCGGTGCGCCGCTATGCGGCGCGCTGGCGTGCTGCGCGGCGGAAGGATGCTGGCGAAGGCGCACCGGCGTTCATCCCGATGACCTTCCAGCCGGGTGAGGCCTACCAGTTCGACTGGAGCCACGAGGATGTGGAGATCGCCGGCAAGCCGATGCGGGTGAAGGTGGCGCATATGCGTCTCTGCGACTCGCGCGCACCCTATGTCCGAGCCTATCCGCGCGAGGGCCAGGAGATGCTGTTCGATGCCCATGTGATCTTCCCCCGGTTGCGCGGACACCGATGAAGGGCTCATTGGAGCCAGGAGGTGTAAGATGGCAAAGGTTGGGAAGCGATATTTCACGGACGAGTTCAAGCGCGAGGCGGTGACGCTATGGGAGACGAGCGGTCGGATGCAGGCCGACGTTGCGCGTGAGTTGGGTATCATGCCGACGATGTTGAGGCGCTGGCAACGGGCACTGGAGATCAAGGGGACAGTGCCTGCGGCGAAGCCGCTATCATCGTCGATGGCGTCGCCGGCGGATCAGGCGTCGGAGATTGCCAGGCTACGCCGCGAGCTCGATCGCACGCGCATGGAGCGCGACATTCTAAAAAAGCGGTCGGCATTTGCGCGGAGATGCCACGGTGAAGTTCCAGTTCATCCGCGCCCATGCTGGCCCCTGGCCGGTCAGCGTCATGTGCCGCATGCTCGGTGTGTCGCGCAGCGGCTATTACGATTGGCGCGATCGACCGCCGAGTATGCGCATGACGGAGAACGCCGTGTTGCTCGCCGATATCCGCCGGATCCAGGCGCGGCATTCCGGGCGATACGGCAGTCCCCGGATGCATGCCGCGCTGCGCGCGGAAGGGCGCGGCTGCAGCCGCGGTCGTGTCGAGCGGCTGATGCGCCGTCACGGCATTCGTGCGCTTGCCGGTCGCCGCTTTCGGCCCTCGACGACCGACAGCCGCCATTACCTGCCGATCGCGCCGAACCTGCTAGCGCAGCGCTTCGAAGCAACGGCGCCGAACCGCGTGTGGCTGGCCGATATCAGCTATATCCCGACCGGCGAAGGCTGGCTGTATCTGGCGGCCGTGCTCGATCTGGCGACGCGCAAGATCGTGGGCTGGGCGATGCGGGATCACATGCGCACCGAACTGACGCTCGCTGCGTTGATGATGGCCGCCCAACGGCAGCGACCAGCACGCGGACTCGTGCATCACTCCGATCGCGGATCGCAATATGCCGCCGGGGCTTATGTCGATCAACTCACCGCGATCGGCGCGACCGCGTCGATGAGCCGCACCGGAAACTGTTACGACAACGCGCCGATGGAGAGCTTCTTTCATACGCTGAAGGTCGAACTGGTCCATCAATGCCGCTGGGCAACGCACGTCGAAGCCCGGCAGGCTCTGTTCGGATATATCGAAGGCTATTATAATCGGCATCGCATGCACTCGGCGCTCGGGTATCTCACCCCCGAACAGGCCGAGCAACGCATGACGGGCTAACCCTAGTGTCCGCACAACCGGAGGAAGATCACTCCCGGCGCCGCGAGCCGGCGACACCCCACAGCATCGTCACTTCGGAAGACCGGATGCTGCAGCATCCTCCGCTCGCCGACTGTGCCCGCTATGATCTGCTGCGAGGCTATGATGCAGCGGCATGATATGATCGACACGATGCGCGGCCTCGGACTCAAGGGCATGGCGGCGGCGTTCGACGAGGCGGTCACCACCGGCCTCCAGCGCAAGCGCACCACCATGGAGATACTGACCGACCTGCTCCGTGCTGAGGCGACCCACCGGGATGCAGCCTCCATCCGCTATCGGATGACGGCTGCGAGGCTGCCCGTGGTGAAGGACCTGGAGCGGTTCAGCTTCGAGGGCACACCGATCAATGAGGAGATGATCCGCTCCCTTCACGATGGCTCCTTCCTCCCGCCTCGCCGCAATATCGTGCTGGTCGGCGGCACGGGGACAGGCAAGACCCACCTCGCCATCGCGATCACCGCCAATGTCGTGCGAAGGGGCGCTCGCGCCCGCTACTTCAACACCGTCGATCTGGTGACACGCCTCGAAGAGGAGACCCGGATCGGCAAAGGCGGGACCCTGGCGGCGCAGCTGTCGCGGCTCGACCTGATCGTGCTCGACGAGCTCGGTTATCTGCCGTTCGCCCGCTCGGGAGGGCAGTTGCTGTTCCACCTCATCAGCAAGCTTTATGAGCGGACCAGCGTCATCATCACCACGAACCTCGCCTTCGGCGAATGGCCGACCGTGTTCGGCGATCCCAAGATGACCACGGCGCTGCTCGACCGCGTCACCCACCACTGCGATATCGTCGAGACGGGCAACGACAGCTGGCGCTTCAAAAACCGCAGCTGACAGCCACCTTCGGCGCCTTCAAAAATCTATCTTGCGCTGCGCGCGCCTCCGGTCGGGCTACGCCCGCCCTCCGCCGCACGCAGCGCAAGGCCATCTTCAACAAACCAGCATCATATTATCCGAAAAGGGGGTCCCTCTTCGACGCCGATCGGGGGTCCCTTTTGAACGCCGTTTGACACCACGAACACCGTGGAAGGCGCTTTCAGCATCTTCAAGCGCGGTATGCGCGGCGTGTACCAGCACTGCGCGGAGAAGCATCTGCACCGCTATCTGGCCGAGTTCGAGTTCCGTTACAGCTTCCGCGAGGCCAACGGCTACAATGACAAGGATCGTTCGACCGAAGCGGTAAAGGGTATCGCTGGCAAGCGGCTAACGTATAGGTCAGCTGGTATCCGGGCCGCAGCAAGCACCTAAAGGCGGGACGCGGCATCGAAGCCGATGGCGCACGAAACCACATCGATGAGTGGCTTCTTTACGTCGAGTCTCGTCCGGCCTAGAATCCATATCGGAGGCACACATCATGGCTAAGCCCGTGAGGGTCACGATCAAGGGCGCTGGGGAGGCGGGCGAAAATGCGCCAACCGTGGACGATCTACTTGGCCAGATTCGGGATTTCGTGGAAGTGCTCCAAGGCGTGGAGAAAGCGCTTACGGATGACCATACAAACCAGATTGTGTGGCGCGTGACGGACGCTGAGCGCGAAAACCCGATCAGCTTTGAGCTTACGCCTTTCGCTACAAATCCCGCCATTTTCGTGGATGCCAGAGCCGAAGCGGTGGAGACGGCCGCCATTGAAGGGCTTATTGCACTTCATGGCGGCAATGCTCGCCCTCCACACTTTACCGACGACACGCTCGCGAAAGCTCGGAAGCTCCACGCACGGGTTAGAAACGGCCTTGCCGGCACGACAGTGGCGTTCAACGGAAACGTAGAGCCATTTGTTATTGATCCGGACGCGGCCAGACGGGTTGAGAGCCTGTTCGCTGCGAAGACAGAAAGCTCTGCCTATCGGGCGCTTGGCTCCGTCGAGGGGTTTGTCACCCGCGCAGAGCTTGATGGGCACGGGCGTGCAATTCTACGCTTCCGAGCGCGCTTGGACGGGGTGGAAGTGAAAGCCATTGCCTCTGGCACTGCTTTCCGACAAATCGAGGAAATGCGCCTGTCCGAGATTTGGGAGGGAGTCCGCATCCGCGTTTATGGAACAATCCATCATAAGTCTTTGACGCAAATTGACCATATCGACGCTGATTATATTGAGGTGATGGATAGAGACCCGTTGCCGGGGGTTGAGGATGTTCTAGACGCAGATTTCACCGGCGGCCTAACAACGGAAGAGTATCTCTCGGAGTTGCGTGGTGAGTAAAATACCGCCCAGAGTATACTGGGACGCAAACGCTTGGATCGCTTACATCCGCAAAGAGATGCCGTCGCAGGCGAACCAAATAAAGGTTCCGCGTTACGACTGGTGCCGTGGCGTTATGAGGCGTGCAGAGAATAGAGAAATAGAAATCGTTACGTCTGCGTTTTCGCTATGCGAAGTTGTAAAACGCCGTGGCGAAGCTTTGGACACATCTGTGAATGTCGCTGCGTTTTTTGATCAACCTTTCGTGTTCTTGGTCGACCTAGGCAAGCCCGTGGGGCTTAAGGCTCAAAGCCTTCAACTTTCTGGGGTTAATATTAAGCCCGCTGATGCCACGCATGTCGCAACCGCACTCACGGCAAACGTGCCCGTCTTTCACACGTTTGACGGGGGCCTCCTTGATCTCGACAAAGTGCTTACCTGTAATGACGGAAATCAACTCCGCATCCTGATGCCAGGAAAGGAGGTTCCTGTTCCCGAACTCTTGCGGCAGATGGAAGATGGATAAGAATAAACCACAATCCGACAAGTTCAAGGAAGCGGCGCGCGAGTTAGAGTGCGACGAGGACGAGAAGGCGTGGGAGGACAGGCTGCGGAAGGTGGCCTGCCAGAAGCCTGCGGCGGAGAAGCCATCCGACGCTTGAGGTATTATAGTATGCGTGGTACTATGATACCGCTATGAGACTAAAACTGCTATCCGCCCTAGCTAAGCTGCTACGCATCCGCTTCAAAGTGGACGGTCTACCCTACGGGGCTCATTACCAGCGGCGAGCCGGATCCTTTAACCAGTCGGCGCAGTAATACCCGTAAGACGCCCAATCTCTCTGTAGGCGCACGATGAAAGTCTCATCGTTGGTATCAATTAGCTTTGATAAGTCGTCTCTTATTTTTGAGGCGGGAACTTCGGTGTCCAATAGCCAGACAGACTCCAACCCTTTGCAGTAATTATATTGCTTTAGATAGTCATGCACCGGCTCATAGTTCTGGCCCGGCTTCTTCAAATCGTACGTGACAAGAAAAATTGCCATTTTCATCCTCCCCCGAGTCGTTTCGGGAAGGATACGTCTTATTGGCGGGTTTGCAATCTATACAAACGCCAGACTTGTAGGAAAACGCTTCATAGTTGTTTTTTTCCTATCAGGACGGGGAGAAAGCAATGTCGCTGTTGTTTCAAATCGAGCGTTGCCTGAAACGCACACGCCTGACGCCGACGCGCTTCGGACGGAACGCCCTCGGGGACCCGCGGCTGGTGTTCGACCTCAGGCGCGGCCGCGAGCCCCGGCCGCGCACGACGGCGCGAATCGAGGCCTATATCCGCGATCTCTGCACGGCGGAGCGCGGCGCGTGACGCCCTGCCAGCTGATGCGGACGGTGAAATGCCGCCTGAGCGCCTGCACGGGCGGGCTGAGCGGCGTCGTGGAGGCTTACGACGCGGAGCCGTGGGCGAGCGCGACATTCGAGGGGCAGCGCCACGCCTTCACGCTTCGCATCGACGGCGACGCGGACAGCGTCGACCGCGCGGCGCTGCGCGTGTGCGGCATGTTGCTGGAGGGCGAGATCGACCTGCCGGGCGAACTCGTCGCCGACCTCGTGATCATCGGCGAGGACAGTCTGCGGCACGGCCCCTTGCAGGCGCGGCGCCTGCATTTCGAAGCGCTTACCGTGCGCGATTGAGCAGGCGTTCGTAGACCGGCACGTAGGCCGCGACGCTGCGGTCCCAGTTGCGCTCCGCGGAAACCCACAACTTGGCGCGGGCGCGGCGCGCGGGCCACGTGTCGCGGTCCGCGAGGAGGCCGATCAGCGCATCGGCCGCGGCGTCGGGATCGTCCGCCGCGAACAGCGTGCCGGTGATGCCGTCCTCGATCAGCTCGCGGTGTCCGCCGACGTTGCTGGCGGCGACGAGCTTTTCCTGCGCCATCGCTTCCAGCGGCTTCAGCGGCGTCACCAGCTCGGTGAGGCGCATCGCCTTGCGCGGATAGGCGAGCACGTCGACGAGGCTGTAGTAGCGGTCGACCTCGCTGTGCGGCACGCGGCCGACGAAGCGGATGCGGTCGCTCGCGGATGAAGCCGCTGCCGCAGCGCGCAGCGACGTTTCCATCGGCCCGCCGCCGACGAGCAGCAGGTGCGCCTTCGGCCGCGCCGCGACGAGCCGGGGCATCGCCGCGATCAGGATGTCGAGGCCCTCGTAGTCGTAGAAGGAGCCGAGGAAGCCGACGACCTCCGCGTCTTCGAGGCCAAGCTCCGCTGCGAGCGCGGCGTCGTGCGGCAGCGGGTCGCCGAACTGCGCGAGATCGACGGCGTTCGGAATCTCGAACAGCTTCGCCTCGTCGATACCGCGCGCGCGGAGGTCGCCGAGCAGGCCCTTGCAGATGGCGCCGACGGCATCGGCCTGCCGGCACGCCCAGCTTTCGGCGGCGCGGGTCAGCCGGTACTTGAGGTCGCCTTCGCGGCCGGTGCCGTTGCCGACCGCCGCATCCTCCCAGAAGGCGCGGATCTCGTAGACGAGCGGCAGGTTGTGGCGGCGGGATGCGCCCCACGCGGCCGCGAAGGTGAGCACGGGCGAATGGGCGTGCAGCAGGTCCGGCTTCTCGGCCTCGATCAAGGCGTCGAGGCGTTTCGAGGTTGCCGCGATCTCGCCGAGGATCGGCGGTCCTGCGCGGCGTGTGCGGTGGAAGGTGAGGCCGTCGACGGTCTCGGGATCGGGGCCGTCCGCATAGTGCCGCGGCGTCGTCAGCATCAGCGGCTGCCAACCGAGGCGGCGCTGGCCTTCGATGAGCGCGCGCGAGCGGAACGTGTAGCCGCTGTGGAGCGGCAGCGAGTGATCGAGGATGTGAAGCGGCTTTATGGCCATTACTGGCCGCGCCGCACGAGATCGGCGACGCAGCGTTCGGCGGTCCTGCCATCCCAGAATTCCGGGCGCTTCGCAGTGCCGGGCGCGGCTCCGAGCGCGGCGTCGAGCGCGCCGACGAGCGCGTCGGCCTTCACCAGCCGGTTGGTGCCCTCGGTCACGGTGATCGGGCGCTCGGTGTTGTCGCGGAGGGTGAGGCACGGGATGCCGAGGTAGGTGGTTTCCTCCTGGAGCCCGCCGCTGTCGGTGATCGCGATCCGCGCATCCTTGAGCAGACTCATGAACGGCTTGTAGGACTGCGGTTCGGCGAGCGTGATGTTGCCCTTCGCGAGCGCTTCCGAAAGGCCGAACGCCTCGACCCGGCTTTTCGTGCGCGGGTGCATCGGGAACATCAGCGGCAGGCGCTCGGAGGCTTCGACCAGCGCCTCGACGAGCGCCTTCAGCTGCGGCGCTTCGTCGACGTTCGACGGGCGGTGCAGCGTGACGACGCCGTAATTGCCCGGCGTGAGGCCGAAGCGGGCGGGGGCGTTCTCGGCGTCGAGCTTCGGCCGGATGCGCTCGAAGCTGTCCATCATGATGTTGCCGACGCGGGTGATGCGGCTTTCGGGGACGCCTTCGGCGCGCAGGTGCGCGTCGCCGTCGGGTGAGGGCGTCCAGAGAACATCGGAGATCGCGTCCGTCACCAGCCGGTTGATCTCCTCCGGCATGGCGCGGTCGCCCGAACGCAGGCCCGCCTCGAGGTGGACGACGGGGATGTGGAGCTTCGCGCCGACCATCGCGCACGCGGCGGTCGAGTTGACGTCGCCGACCACGACGAGCCAGTCCGGCCGCTCGTCCATCGCGATCTTCTCGTAGGCGATCATCACCTTGCCGGTCTGCTCGGCATGGCTGCCGGAGCCGACGCCGAGGTGATGGTCGGGCGCGGGGAGGTCGAGATCGGCGAAGATGTCGTCCGACATGTTCGCGTCGTAGTGCTGCCCGGTGTGGATCAGGACGGGCTCGAACCCGTCGTGGGCGGCAAGCGCGTGCCAGAGCGGCGCCACCTTCATGAAGTTCGGGCGTGCCGCCGCGATCATGTGCACTCGCCTGGTCATTCGCGATCCGTTTCCCTTTTCACGTCAGCGTCCTATTGCCAATGCGCCCGGCTTTCGCAAGGCCGGGCGCGAACATTCGGCGAAGGCGACGGCTTTGCCCTGCGATGCACGAGATGTTAAGCGAGGAGCGGTTAACGGCTCGGCGCACGCGCCGCCTTGCGCGCATTCAGGATGAGACCCGGATGGTAGACAATTTCGCATTGGTCGTGTCGCAGCTGATGCTGATCATCATCCTGTGGCGCTGCTATTCCCAGCCTGAAGACGGAGGCGAGGAGTCGAAGCCCAAACTGTCGGCACGAAACTCGCGGCAAAACCGGGAGCGCAGCAACAGGCATGACCGGGCGGCATCGGCCGACTGATGCGCGACGTCGTTCTCATCATCCTGATCCTCGCGTTCGTCGTCGCGTCGTTCCGGCGGCCGTACTTCATGGCGCTCGGATACATCTGGGTGGACTTCCTGCAGCCGCAAAGGCTGACCTATTCCTTTCTGAACGGCGCCCCGGTCGCGCTGTTCATGGCAATCGGGGCGATGGTCTTCTACGTTTTCATGGAAGACAAGCAGCGCATCCGGCTCGGAGTCGTGCAGGCGCTCATCATCTTTCTGGTCCTCTACGCGGGGCTCAATACATTCGGCTGGGCGATCGTCACCAATCACGCATTGCAAAAGTGGGACTGGGTCTGGAAAGGCCTGCTGTTCTCCGTGTTCCTGCCGTGGGTGCTGACGACGCGCCGGCGCGTCGAGGCCGCGGCCTTCGTCATGGTTCTCAGCACGTCCGCGATCACCATTTCCGGGGGCATCAAGACTCTCCTCGGCGGCGGGGGCTACGGGACGGTCTCGTTTCTCGTGAAGAGCAACAGCGGTCTTTATGAAGGCAGCACGCTGGCGACGGTCGCGCTGTCGTTCATCCCGTTGACGCTCTGGCTCTATCGCCGCAACACGATCATGAAGCGCAGCCTGCTGACGCTGCTTGCGACTGCGGGCATCATCTTCTCGATGACGCTCGTCACGGTCGGCGCGGAGGCGCGCACCGGCCTTGTCGCGGGCGCGATGCTCGTGCTGCTGCTCTGGCTGACAAGCCGCCGAAAGCTCGTTTTCGGGGCCGCGGTCGTGGCCGCCGCGGCAATTGCCGTCCCGCTGCTTCCCGCCTCCTTCACGGAACGCATGTCGACGATCAAGACCTACGACGAGGACGAATCGGCCTCCACGCGTCTTGCCGTGTGGAAGTGGACCCTCGACTTCGTGAAGGAGAATCCGTTCGGCGGCGGTTTCGGCGTCTACCGTATCAACCGTATCGAGGTGGACCTGCAGCGCCGCCAGGGCGATGCCGACAACGTGGCGACCAGCAGCACGACGGTGACGGACAAGGCGCGCGCCTTCCACAACAGCTTCTTCGAGGTTCTCGGGGAACTGGGTTATCTGGGCGCGGTGGTCTATGTCGCCATCGTCGTCCTCGCGCTCCGCGCTGCGTGGATGCTGAAGAACATCAGCACCGGCGATCCCGAGAGCGACATGTGGTTCCGGGACCTCGGAACGATGATGTCGGTATCGCTGCTCGTCTACATGACCGGGTCGATGTTCGTCAGTATCGCCTTTCAGCCGCCGTACTACGACCTTCTCGCCATCACGATCGCGGCCACGCACATCGCCCGCCGCGAGCGCCTCGCGAACAAGGCCGACGAGAAGGTCGGCCCGCGCCGGCCTCCGGCGGGGCTCGGCACGACCGCTGCGGCAAAAGCCTGACGCGGATCGGAAGTGCGGTTCCAAGGCCGCGCCGCTGCCTGTACAACCCCCGTTGAATCACGGGTGAACCACGGACGGCCTCCTGCGTTGGAAAGCAGATGCGAAACAATCAGATAATCCCCGCGTCCGACATCGAAACCCTCGAAGGGGCATCAACGTGGATCGCCGCCAACAGTGGCGCGCTCCTCGTCTACGGCGCCGTGGCCGTCGGCATCTATCTGGTGCTCGTCGGCGTTCGCGCCGTCGCGTGGCGTCTCGTGGGTTCGCCCGGGGCCCTCGAGCCGAACAGCTGGCGGGCGATCTTCGGCCGGGTGCTCCGGCGGACGCGCAGCTTCTTTCTTGCCGCCGTCGCCGTGCACCTCGTGGCGGCGGGCGTTCCCGGCCTTGCCGGCATCCTGCCGGTCGTGCGGTTCCTGTTCACCATCGCGGCGGTCGTGCAGGGCGCCATCTGGGTGCGCGAGTTCGCGCTTGCGGTCGTCGCGCGCCGCGCCGAGGGCGAGGATCCGCACAATTCGACGCTCGTCTCGGCGATGGGCGTCATCCGCCTCATCATCAACGTCGCGATCTTCGCGATCGCCGGCATCGTCATCCTCGACAACCTCGGCGTCAACGTCACCGCGCTGGTCGCGGGCCTCGGCATCGGCGGCATCGCCATCGGCCTTGCCGCGCAGGGCATCTTCTCGGACCTGTTCGCGGCGCTTTCGATCCTGTTCGACAAGCCGTTCGTGCGCGGCGACGTGGTGACGGTGGACACGCTGACCGGCACGGTGGAGGCGATCGGGCTGAAGACCACGCGTATCCGGTCGCTCTCAGGCGAGCTCGTGTCCGTGTCCAACGCCAAGCTGCTCGACAACCGGATTCATAATCTTGCCGCCATTCGCCGCCGCCGCGTGGTGATGACGGTCGGGGTCATCTACCAGACGCCGCCGGATGTGCTCGAAAGCCTGCCTGCCGAGATCGGAAAGCTCGCGGAAACGATACCGCTCGTGACCTTCGGTCAGGCGTTCCTCACCAACTTCGCGGCAAGTTCCATCGACATCGAGATCATCTTCCACGTCGAGGCGGCGGAAGCGAAGGAGATGATGGGCGCGCGTCAGGCCTTCATGTTCCGGCTTGTGCGGCGTTTCGCCGAACTCGGCGTCGACTTCGCCTACCCGACGCAGATGGGCTTCGTCGGCGGCCTCGACGGCAAGGCGGTGGACCCGCTCGCCGTGCCGCGCGAGATGACGCCGCTTCCCTAGAGCGTCACGTCTTCGATCGAGAGCAGCGTGGCGTTGCCGCCCGCCGAGGTCGTGTCGATGCTGACCGTCCGCTCCACGGCGAAGCGCGGCAGGTAGTGCGGCCCGCCCGCCTTGGGGCCGGTGCCCGACAGGCCCTCGCCGCCGAACGGCTGCGAGCCGACGACGGCGCCGATCATCGAGCGGTTGACGTAGAGGTTGCCGACGCGCGCGGCCGCCATCGTGCGCTCGCAGCGGCCGGCGATGCGGCTGTGCAGGCCCATCGTGAGGCCGTAGCCGCTGCGGTTGATGCGCGCGATGGTTTCGTCGAGCGTGCCGGTTCTCCATGTCGCGACGTGCAGGATCGGGCCGAACCACTCCCTCGTCAGGTCCTCGATGCGGTCGAGCCGGATCACGGTCGGCGCGACGAAGCGCCCGGCGGGAACGGCGACGCTGTGCAGCCAGCGGTCCTTCATCGACTGGCGATAGTTCTCGAGCTTGCGGTACGCGGCGTCGTCGATCACCGGGCCGACGTCGGTGCGCGGATCGGCGGGATCGCCGACGACGAGCGTGTCCATCGCGCCCTTCAGCATGTCGAGCGTGCGGTCGAGCACGTCCTCCTGCACGACGAGCAGCCGCAGCGCCGAGCAGCGCTGGCCCGCCGAACGGAAGGCTGACGTCACGACGTCGGCGATCACCTGCTCGGGAAGTGCGGTCGAATCGACGATCATGGCGTTGAGACCGCCGGTTTCGGCGATCAGCGGCACGATCGGCCGGGCATCGTCGGCGACGAGGCTGCGCGCGATGGCCTTGGCCGTGCCGGTCGAGCCGGTGAAGGCGACGCCCATGACGCGCGGATCGCCGGTGAGCGTGTCGCCGGCCTCCGCGCCGCCGAAGACGAGCTTCAGCACGTCCGCCGGGATGCCCGCCGCGTGGGCGAGGTCGACGGCGCGCACGGCGATGCGCGGCGTCTGCGGGGCGGGCTTGGCGACGACGCTGTTGCCGGCGACGAGCGCGGCCGTCACCTGCCCGAGGAAGATGGCGAGCGGGAAGTTCCACGGCGCGATGCAGGCGAACACGCCGCGGCCTTCGAGGCGCAGCGTGTTGCTTTCGCCGGTCGGCCCCGGCAGCGCGACCGGTGCGAACGCCGCGCGCGCCTGATTGGCGTAGTAGCGGCAGAAGTCGGCGGCCTCGCGGACCTCGCCGAGCGCGTCGCCGATGGTCTTGCCCGCCTCGTGGACGGCGAGCGCCATCAGGTCGAGGCGGTGTTCCTCGAGGAGGTCGGCAAGCCGGTCGAGTACGGCGGCGCGGGTTTCCACGGGCGTGCGCGACCAGCCTTCGAACGCCGCGTCGGCGGCGGCGATGGCGGCGCGCACGTCCTCGGCGCGCGAGTCGGCGGGGGCCGGACCGATGTCGGCGCGGGCGGCGATGGCGGATGCGGTGTCTTCGAGGGTCATGGCGTCCTGCAGGTCAAGGCCTTCGCTGTTGCCGCGCGCGGCACCGAACAGGTCGGCGGGAAGGGGGATGGAGGGGTGGCGCGTGCCGCCGACGCTCGCGATCTTCTCCACCGGGTCGGCGAGAAGCTCTTCCTCGGTGACGTTCGGGTCGGCGAGCTGGTGGACGAAGCTGGAATTGGCGCCGTTTTCGAGCAGGCGGCGCACAAGATAGGCGAGGAGGTCGCGATGGCCGCCGACCGGCGCGTAGATGCGGCAGTGGTGGCCTTCATCGCGCACGAGCTTTTCGTAGAGCCCGTCGCCCATGCCGTGCAGGCGCTGGAACTCGAAGTCGCGGCGCTCTCCCGCCCATTCGAGCAGCGTCGCGACGGTGAGCGCGTTGTGGCTGGCGAAGGCCGGGTGGATGTTCTTCGCGGCGAGCATGTCGCGCGCGCAGGCGAGATAGGAGACGTCCGTCGCCGCCTTGCGCGTGAACAGCGGGTAGTCGGAGAGGCCGGCTTCCTGCGTGCGCTTGATCTCGCTGTCCCAGTAGGCGCCTTTCACGAGGCGCACCGCCATCCTGCGGTTCGTCTCGCCGCCGATCGCGTCCGCCCACGCGATGACCGCGCGGCAGCGCTTCGAATAAGCCTGCACCGCCATGCCGAGCTTGTCCCAGCCGGAGAGCGAAGGCACACGGGCGGCGGCGGCGATGATGTCGAGCGACATCGCCAGCCGCTCCGATTCCTCCGCGTCGACGGTGAGGCCGATGCCCGCCTTCGCGGCCCGCTCGGCAAGCGCGACGAGCATGGCCGACAGCTCGTGTACGCACGTATCGGCGTGCGCCGTCTCGTAGCGCGGGTGCAGCGCGGAGAGTTTCACGGAAATGCTGTGGTCGCGTCCCTTGCTGCCCTTGCCGATGGCGTCGATGGCGTCGCTGTAGGACCGGAAATAGCGCTCGGCGTCGTCCCGCGTGCGCGCCGCCTCGCCGAGCATGTCGAAGCTGGCGACGAAGCCCGCGTGGTCCTTGCCGCCCGCGCGTTCGAGCGCTTCCTCGATGGTGCGGCCCATCACGAACACCTGTCCCATCAGGCGCATGGCGGTGCCGACGGCGGTACGCACGACCGGCTCGCCGACGCGGCCGATCAGGCGCTTCAGCGTCGACCCGCTGTCGCCGACCAGCGAGCGGGTGACGACGAGGCCCCACGTCGCGCTGTTGACGAGCGTCGAGTCGGACTTGCCCGCGTGCGCGGACCAGTCCGCGGTGCCGAGCTTGTCGCGGATCAGCAGGTCGGCGGTGTCGGCGTCGGGCACGCGCAGGAACGCCTCGGCGAGCGCGAGGAGGGCGATGCCTTCGTCGGTGTTGAGCCGGTATTCCTGGAGGAAGCGGTTGACCCAGCCGCTCGACTGCGCGGCGCGCAGCTCGTCGAGGAGGCTGCCCGCGCGCGCGGCGATCCGCTGCCGTGCCGCGGCATCGACGCGCGCAACGTCGCAAAGCGGCAGGATGACCTCGGGCTCCGGCGCACGGTGCAGGCGCTGCATGTCGGCAAGGATGGCGGCGATGGGCATGGCGGGTCTTTCGCTGATGATCCTTCGATCATGCCAGCGAACAAGGAAAATGTGCTTTGTATTTTTGGTTATCTGTCGGAATTATATCCGATTAGATTTAGATTTTCCGAAGAAGGTTCGGATTCATGATCGACGCCATCGACCGCGCCATCCTGCGCACGCTTCAGGAAGACGGGCGCATCACCAACCAGGCGCTCGCCGAGCGCTGCAACCTCTCGCCCGCCGCCTGCCACGAGCGCGTCCGGCGGCTGCGCGAGAAGGGCTATATCGTCGGCACGGTCGCGGTGCTCGATCCGGGGCTGCTCGATTGCGCACTGCTGATCTTCGTCGAGGTGCTGCTCGACCGCACGACCTCCGACGTGTTCGACGACTTCGCCGCCGCCGTCAGGCGGATGCCCGCCGTGCTCGAATGCCACATGGTCGCGGGCGGGTTCGATTATCTCATCAAGGCGCGCGTCAAGGACATGGCGGCCTACCGCGCCTTCCTCGGCGACACGCTCGTCGACCTGCCCGGCGTGCGCGAGACGCGGACCTATGCCGTGCTGGAGGAGGTCAAGAATACTCACGTTTTGCCTATCTAGGCAGCATGGCCCGCGCATTCTAATGCGGGGCGCAATCATTGCGGGAGGCGGGCATGACGGCGATTTCGGTGCAGGACTACAAGGCGATGGCCGGCAAGGAGATCGGCGTGTCGCGCTGGATCGAGGTCGACCAGAAGCGCATCGACACCTTCGCCGAGTGCACCGAGGATCACCAGTTCATCCACGTCGATCCCGCGCGCGCGGCGCAGACGCCGTTCGGCGGCACCATCGCGCACGGCTTCCTCACGCTGTCGCTGCTCTCGGGCATGGCCTACGACGTGTTCCCGGCCATCGAGGGCACGAGGATGGGCGTCAACTACGGCATGAACAAGCTGCGCTTCCTTGCGCCCGTACCCTCCGGCAAGCGCGTTCGCGGACGGTTCAAGCTGCTGGAGGTGGCCGAGCGCCATCCGGGCGTGCTCCAGTCCACGTGGGAGGCGACCGTCGAGATCGAGGGCGAGGACAAGCCCGCCCTGCTGGCCGAATGGGTCGGCCTGACCTACGTTTGAGATGCAGGATCAAGGAGAGTCTCCCATGCGCGAAGCCGTTATCGTTTCCACCGCCCGCACGCCGATCGGCAAGGCGTATCGCGGCGCGTTCAACGCCACGCCGTCGCCGACGCTCGCGGGCCATGTCGTGAAGCACGCGGTCGCGCGCGCGGGCATCGACCCGGCGGAGGTCGACGACTGCATCTTCGGTTCGGCGATGTTGCAGGGCGTGCAGTCGCCGTGCATCGGGCGTCTCGCGGCGCTGCGCGGCGGGCTGCCGGTGACGGTGGCGGGCATGGCGCTCGACCGCCAGTGCGCGAGCGGGCTGATGGCGATCGCCACGGCGGCGAAGCAGGTGATCGTCGACGGGATGCAGATCGTGGTGGGCGGCGGCGTCGAGTCGATCTCGATGGTGCAGAACGAGAAGATGCGGGTGGAGCCCGACATGAGCCTCGTCGAGATGCACCCGGCAGCCTACATGCCGATGATCGACACGGCCGAGATAGTCGCCAAGCGCTACGACATCAGCCGCGACGTGTGCGACGAGTTCGCGTTCATCTCGCAGCAGCGCACGGCCGCCGCGCAAGCCGCCGGACGCTTCGACGACGAGATCGTGCCGCTGCCGTCCGTCATGGTGATGAAGAACAAGGAGACGGGCGAAGTCACCAAGCACGAGGTGACGCTGACGAAGGACGAGGGCAACCGCCCCGAGACGACGCTCGAAGGGCTGAAGGGGCTCCAACCCGTGCGCGGCCCCGGCCACAACGTGACGGCGGGCAACGCCAGCCAGCTTTCGGACGGCGCCTCGGCCTCGCTCGTCATGGAAGCGAAGGAGGCCGAGCGCCGCGGCCTCACACCCCTCGGCCGCTATGTCGGCATGGCGGTGGCGGGCGTCGAGCCGGACGAGATGGGCATCGGGCCTGTGTTCGCGATCCCCAAGCTCCTGAAGCAGAACGGCCTCACGATCGACGACATCGGCCTGTGGGAGCTGAACGAGGCGTTCGCGGTGCAGGCGCTCTATTGCCGCGACAAGCTCGGCATCGACCCCGAGAGGTTCAACGTCGACGGCGGCGCGATCTCCGTGGGGCACCCCTACGGCATGTCGGGCGCGCGGCTCACCGGCCATGCGCTGATCGAGGGGCGGCGGCGCGGTGCGAAATATGTCGTCGTCACCATGTGCATCGGCGGCGGGCAGGGCGCGGCGGGCCTGTTCGAGGTGTACGGCTGACACATCGGCGGCGGCGCGCGTCATGACGTCGCCGGCAACGATCTGCTAACCATTTTCGTGCGAAACTTCCGCGCATGTCGAACGCTGCCGATAACAAGCGGAAAGCGGCGCGGGCCGCGACCAACTATCTTGCCGGGATCGAGTATCGCCGCGGCTACCTGACGGCGCGCGTGATCGACCTCTCGATGACGGGCGCCCGCCTCGCCACGCACGAGCAGATCGCGATCGGCGAGCCGATCATACTGACGAGCGTGCGCATGGGCGCGCGGCCCGCCGTGGTCGTCCGCTTCGCCGACGGCGAGCTCGGCGTCCGCTTCACCGACGAGATCGCGGAAGCGCACGAACGGCGCATGGCCGCCGCGAGCTAGAGTGATTTCGAGGCAGGTGGACTCACCTGCCGACTCGGAAATCACGAAAAACAAAAAGGAAACCAGACTCGTTCCGGTTCGGTCCGAACCGGAACGAGTCTAGTCCGCGCAGTCCTGCGCGAAGGCCGCCGCCGCGCCGACGAGGCCGGTGTGCATGTGCGTCACCAGCCGTACCGGAATCCGCAGCATCCTCCCCTCGTAGCGCCCCTTGTCGATGAAGCGCGCGTGGAAGCCCGAGGCACGAAGCCGGGCCTTCGCCCGGTTCGAAAGCCCGCCGACGACCGCCACGCCCATCGCGCCGTGCGCGAGCGCGATGTCGCCCGCGACCGCGCCGTAGATCATCGCGAAGCGGTCGAACGCTTCCGCCTCATCGCCCGCGAGCGCGGCGGCCCAGAGATCGGCGTCCGTCATCGGCGCGGCGTCGGGATCGAGCGCCTCCCGGATCGCGGCGAGGCCCGGCCCGGAGACGAGGCGCTCGCTGGAGACGCGGCCGTACATCCGCCTCAGCGCGGGCATCATCGCTTCCTCGGTCGCGTCGAGCGGCGCGAACGCGATGTGCGCGGCCTCCGTCTCCACGACCTCGATACGGCCGCCGCGCCGGAGCAGGATGGCGCTGCCGAGGCCGGTGCCCGGCCCGATCACGCTCACCGGATGGTCGGCGGGAAGCGGCGTGTCGGGGCCGAACAGGTGCTCGGTGGCGTCGTGCCCCAGCGCCGCGACGCCGTGCGCCATCGCGCCGAAATCGTTGAGCAGCGTCAGCGCCCGGAGGCCGAGCCGCTCGGCGAGCCCTGCGCGCCGGATTTTCCAGTCGTTGTTGACGAAGGCGAGCACCTCGCCCTCGATGGGCGCTGCGACGGCGATGGACGCCGCCTCCGGCAGCGCGTGGCCGAACGCGGCGGGAAGGGCGGCCCATGCCGCCTCGATGCCTTCGAAGTCTCCGCTTTTCAGCGTCACCGGCTCGCCGAGTTCGCGGCACCTGCCGCCTGCGACCTCTGCGATCGCGAAGCGGGCGTGCGTGCCGCCGATGTCGGCTGCGACGATCCTCATCGCGCCGTCAGGCGGGGCACCAGTGGATGTCGACGGGCACGGTCACTTCGGCGAGCACGCGGCCGATCGGCGTGTCGGAAAGCGGCCCGTCCTCCAGCGCCTTTTCGAGCAGCGCCTTCGCCGCGTCGCCTTCGAGCGCGACGATCAGCGTGCGCGCCGAAACGATCGCCGCGCGGGTGAGCGTCACGCGCGCGTGCGGCGCGTCCTTCGGCATCGGATCGGGCATCACGCCGATGGCGCGGCGGGCCTTCGGGCCGTTCAGCGCCTCGTCGAGATCGGGGCCGCGGAAGATGCCCGCCGTCTCGCCGTTCGCGCCGACGTCCAGCCACACGAGGTCGGGTGGCCATTGCAGGTCCTGAAGCCGCGCGTCGGCGGCGCGCCCCGCCGCCTTGTAGTCGGCGTTGTCGCTGCCGATCGGCAGCACGCGCGCGCCCTTCGGCAGGAAGATGCGGGCGAGCGCCGCGGCGGCCGAGAGCGGGCTGTCGACGGGGACGATGCAGTCGCCGGTCGGCACGACGGTGACGCGCTTCCAGTCGAGCTTCGCCTTGGCGACCTCCGCAAGCACGACCAGCGCGACACCGCCGCCGGGGACGGCGATCAGCGCCTGCCCGCGCGCGTCGATGGCGCTCTCGATGATGAACTGGATGTCGCCCGCCGCCGATGCGGCGAGTTCGGCGGAATCGTCTGCATCCCACCATTCGGCTTCGATCATGGCTGCTCCTGCCGGAATGTTCGTGCCGAGGCCGAGGCTCGAACCGAACTTTGGAAAATCGCGCCCTGTCTAACTGCTGGAGCGCGATTCTCCACCCGCAAATTGCCGGTCGGGCGGCGTCACTCGCCCTGAATCGCGCCTTGTGCGGGAACGATCGCGGCGGGCGCGTTTCCGAACGCGACGGAAACCACCGGCGTTTCCGCGCCGCCGTCCGCCCGGTCGAGCGTCAGCGTCGCGGCCTTCCGGTTGCCGGCCTTGTCCTTCAGCACCGCCGTGACGCTCGCCCAGCCCTTCGTGGTCTGGACGACGCCGAGCCGGTCGGCGGTCCACACCGTGCCCGATTTCGCATCGGTGAGCTTCACAGTGCCCGTGGCGAAGCGTTCGCCCGCACCCTGCTTCGCCGCGACGGCCACGCTGTAATCCGGCGATTGCCCGCTCGCCGTGAAGGCGCGCGCCTTCGCCGCGCTGTTCATCGGGCGGCTCGGCATGTGGGCGTCGCGCAGCAGCACCGCGCCCGCCTTCGCACCGGTCGCCGCGCCGTCGGCGAGCGCCGGAACGCCGTTGACGATCACGTGGCGGATGCCGTCGGACGGCAGCGTCGGCGCGTCGAACGTCGCGTGGTCGCGGACGGCCACGGGGTCGAACAGCGTCACGTCGGCGCGCATCCCGGGCGCGATGTGGCCGCGGTCGACCATGCCGATGATCGCGGCGGGCAGCGCGCTCATCTTGCGGACGGCGTCCTCCATCGTGATCGTGCCGGTGTCGCGCACGTAGTGGCCGAGGATCTTGGGGAAGCTGCCGAAGTAGCGCGGATGGCCGCGATTCTTGATCGAGGCGCCGCAATCGCAGGCGACGGCGGTGTCCGGGTACTTGAGGAAGGTGATCACGTCCGCCTCGTCGCCGAACGTCATGTTGGCGCGGGTGAAGGGGTCCTTCTCCAGCGTGCGGAGCACGGCTTCACCGGCGCGGACGTTCTCCTCGGCCATGATGTCGGTCAGCCGCTTGCCGAGGTCGGGGAGGGCGATGCCCTCGGCGCCGCCGAGGCGGGTCTCCATCGCATATTCGGCCGCCTCGACGAGCTGCGGGCGGAGCTTCGGGTCCCTGAAGCGCGCGAGCATGGCGTCCCGTCCGCCGTCCGCCGCCCAGCCGGGCACGAGGAAGGCCTGCAGCATCGTCTGCCCGGCGAGGTAGGGGTAGATGTCGATCGCCGTCCACGCCCCGCGGGCGGTGGCGGCGGAGACCATTTCGAGCACCTTCGGCGCGTTGCCGCGCTCCTTGCCCGCGCTCTTGATGTGCGTAATGACGGGAACGAGGCCGGCCTTCTCGCCGATGGTAACGGTCTCCTCCATGCCCTTGAAGGAGCTGAGATCGTCCTCGGGGCGCAGCCGGTCGTGGTTGGGGAAATTGGTGCGCCAGGGCTTCGCGACGGAGACGATCTCGATCACCTCCTCGGGCTTCGCGTAATAGGACGGCCGGTAGTCGAGCCCCGATGCGACGCCCCACGCGCCCGCCTTCAGGTTCTTTTCGAGCGCGGCCTGCATGGACGCGATCTGCTTGGGTGTCGGGCGCAGGTCGCGGTCGCCCATCGCGTCGCGCCACACCGCGTTGAAGCCCGTGTAGGCGCCGATGTTCTCGGCAAGGCCGTTCGCCGCCATCTCCGGAAGCTGCTTCGCGATGTCGCTGCCGCCCCCGCCGTCGGCGTTGATGATCTCCGTGGTGACGCCCTGCGTCAGCATGTTGACCGCGGTCGAAACGCCGTCCGGCTCGGCATGGCTGTGGATGTTGATGAAGCCCGGCGCGACGACGAGCCCGGCGGCGTCGATGGTCCGCGCGGCCTTCGCCTTGCCGACATCGCCCACCGCCACGATGTGCCCGTCCGCGATGGCGACGTCGCCGCGATAGGCGGCAAGGCCGCTGCCGTCGACGATGGTGCCGCCCCTGATGACGATGTCGTAGGCGGCATCCCTTGCAAGCGCCGGGGTTGAGAGCGCCGACGCGGCGAGAAGCAGGGCCGCGCCCGCGGCGCGCATGTTCGGGATGCCCGTCACTTCTTCGCTCCGCCGTTGCCGTCGAACCATGCCTTGGCGACGTCGTCGTAGCGCTGGTTGGCGCCGCCCTCCGTGTTGACGAGAAGCACGATCGCCGTCCTGTCGTCCGGGTAGGTGTAAAGCGCCGAATTGAAGCCGTTGATCGCGCCGCCGTGGCCGATCACGCGGCGTCCGTCGCGTTCGCCCACGGCGAGGCCGAGGCCGTATTCCAGCGGCGCGCGTCCGCTCGGATCGGGCTTGCGCACCGCGCTCGTCAGCCGCCCGTCCTTCAGCTTCGCGGGCTCGATCATCAGCGCGAGGCTTTCGGGCTTCACGACCTTGCCGGAGAACAGCGCGTCCTGCCAGCGCAGCATGTCCGCCGCGGTCGAGCGCATCGCGCCCGCGCCGTGCGCGACGCTCACCGACAGCGGCAGCGGATTGGCGAGCACGTCGCCGCGCAGCCCGTAGCCCTTGGCGCGGCGCGGCACGACCGCGCGCTCGTCGTCATAGGCCGTGTCCGTGAGGCCGAGCGGCTTCGTGATCATCTCTTCGAGCGCCGCGCCGTAAGGCTTGCCGGTCAGCTTCTCGACGATGGCGGCCGCCAGCACATAGGCCGAATTGTTGTAGCGATAGTCCTCGCCCACGGCGAAATCGGTGAGATTGTCCTGCCCCGCGATGTAGGAGATCATTTCCTTCGTGTCGTGCTCGCGCCACCCGCGCAACTGGAAATTCTTGTCCGTGTAGCTGTGGATGCCCGAGGTGTGATCGAGCAGGTGTCGGACGGTGATGCCGTCGGCCTTGGGGAAATCCGGGAAATACTTGGAGATCGGGTCGCCGAGCGAAAGCTGGCCGCGCTCCACGAGCATCATCAGCATCGCGGTGGTGAACTGCTTGGTGATCGAGCCGATGCGGAAGATCGTGTCCGCCTTCACCGGTTGCCCGTCCTCGAGGTCGGCATAACCGTAGCCCTTGAGGAAGACGATCCTGCCGTCCTTCATCACGCCGACCGTGCCGCCCGCGAGCTCTCCGCTGGCGATCCCGTCCGCCATCACCTTGTCGATCCCCGCGGTCGCGGCCTTGCTCGCCGCGATGCGCGGCGCGCTTTCGGCCGCCGCGGGCAGGGGCGCGGCGGTGGCCAGCAACAGCGCGGCGGGCGCAAGTCCAAGCCAGCGAACGATCTTCCGGTTCATCATCTGCAACGCCCTCCCATCCCATCGGCGATTCGCCATTCAGGATAATGACAATCCCGATTGGAAAAATTCAACCTGCTTGTGTAACGGGAGCGGCAAGACCCATGCAGGCCGCAAGACGGCACGCCTTCGGTGCAGGGGAAGCAATGCAGGAAAACGTGGAGCCGAGCCGGAATCGCATTCCGGCTCATTTCCTCTATGAAAACAAGGCCTTGCGAGGAGTTCGAAAACCAAACTGCCCCCGGAAAGGCCCCTGCCAAAGTGTGACTACCCAGCCACACTCCAGCCTGTCAATGCTCGGCGAATCCGCATCAACGCCAGGCTCATGTGGTGTTGGACGCCCTTGTCGCCGATGCCGAGGTGTTTCGCAATCTCCGTGTAGGTCATGCGCCTCATCCGGTGCATCATGAAAACACGCCGGGTCCGGCGCGACAGGGAACGAAGTGCCCGCCCATAAGCCCGCCGCAAGTCCGCCTCCTCGATTTGCCATGTCTGTTCCGGGCAGACGGGGGCGTCGCAGCCTTCGTCGAAGGGAAAGATGACGGCTTGCGACTGCTGTTGCTGGCGCGCGCGGTCGATCAGCAGATTGCGGGCGGAGCGGGTAAGGTAGGCCTGTGGATTGTCCATCCGCTCGAAAGCCCCGCTGCGCAGCAGGCGCGCGAAGGTCTCCTGCACAAGATCGGGCGCGTCATCGCGCCCGACCCTCGTCCTGAAGTAACGCAACACTCGCGCTTGCTCGGCCCGATAGAAGGCCTCGAACGCGGCGGTCAAATCGCGCGTCATGGCCGCGACCTCCGGCGTTCACGCGCATTCAGCGGTGCGTCGCGCGAGGCGCGGTACAGCGTGATGCCTGCCTCGATACGGTCGAGGATGAACGTATCCCGTTCGGCCCGGGCGGTGCGAACGTCCGACTTGGCGTAGATTTGAAGATCGACCGCACAGCGGTCGCCGAGTTCGCGGTCGATGGTCGCGCGGGCGCGGCGCCAGCAGCGGTCGTCGGTGAACAGCGGATGGTTGACGACGATCCAGAGTTCGTAGTCGGAAAAGGCAAGCGTGTGCCGGTCTTCATACCAGGAGCGCCGCGCATAGGGGCCGATCAGGATGATCCGCTTGATCTGGCCCGGCTCGGGCGCCTGCACCTGTTCGGGGTCGAAGCAGCCGCGCACGATCCGCGCGATCCGTTCAACCTCGTTTTGCTTGCGGCGGATGAGATGGCCGACGCGCGCCATCACGACCTCGCGCGCGTAAACGTCGATAAGGGGTGTCATATGCAGCTCGCACACCAGCGGTCCGCGCGTTCATGCGCGGATGGTGCAAGCGGTGTCCGCTGCGTGCCGCTGTGCGGCTTACAGCAACTGCCCGACCGTGGCGGCCGAGCCTCCATGATGCCTGGCAGGGTTATCCCGGAGATGGCCGCCAGTCATTCCATCCCGTGGCGATGAATATGCCAGAATCCGGGCGGTTCGGCAAGTTTCCGGGCAATGGCGGTGCTTATTTGTTCGCGGCCGCTTCCAATTCGGCGATGCGCTCAGAACAGACCTGATGAACAACGCGGCCAAGTTCCTCGACGCGCGCGCCGAGCCATGCCAGCTCTTCTTCCGTGATCTTGTAGTGCTTGGAGTAGCGGGCCTTGGTGTAAGCTTCCTTCAGTTTCTGAAACATAGCGCGCTCGCGGCGATTGTCCTCGGGCCATATCCCGAACAGGCGCCGGTCCAGTCCTTCAGCGAGTGAACGCAGGAAGGCGATATTGTGATTGTAAGGCGTATAGTATGTCAGTGTGAGCAAAAGGCAGGAATAAAGTCGCTCCGTGGTTTGGTGCAAATCAAACGCCGCGTCCTTTAGCAAGCCTTCTCCCATAGCGTACTTCGCCAGTTTCTGACGCGACATCGCGCTTGCTATGCCGTCCTCAAAATACTCTTTCGCCGTCGCTAGGGCTTCTCCTGGTGATTTGGGTCGGGGTGCGCGCAGTTCGCGGTCGTCTGCCTCGTAAAGCGCGACACCGTCCTTGGCGACTTCCATGAAGAAAACGCGGCCGTGGGCAAGTCCATCGTTCACCTCGTGCAGCGAGTGGACGATGAAATTGACCGGCGTGCGCAGCGTCTTCTCGATCGTATAGGCCCGGATCAACCGTTCCTCAGCCTTCGCCCAATAGGCGGCGCGGTCTGTCAGCTCCTTCTGGCTGACGATGATGAGTATGTCATAGTCGGACTTATACTGGTTCGCCGACAGCGGCGCATCGACCCAATCGCCGCGCGCATGGCTACCGAACAGGACGATTTTAAGGATCTGCGCGCCCTTGCGCCGCCCGACCGCGTACTCGGTCGCCTCGCGAAACTCGTCGAAAATGATCTCGATGATGCGCTCAAGCTCACGCTGCTTCGCGGCAGGCAGATGGTCGATGTCGGTGCGCATGGGCGGGATTCTTCGCCATTCTCAATGTTTTGGCAAGCGCCATTGGTGGGAACTGTCGGGAAACAATGCAAAATTAGCCAGTGAGTAAAGGCAAGGACCGTTAGAATCCTGTCTCCCCGGCCAACGGATTTTTTTCGTTTATTTTCAGATAATTAAGTGGTGGTGCCCAAAATTTCTTGGGCCCCTTTTTGGGGCACTTTTCCCCGGCATCAATGACAGGCAAGGCAGGGCAGGCGGCGCGCAGCGTTTCGGGCCTGCTTCAGAAACACCCTCAAAATGCGCCAAGAAAACGCGAGGAGGCCTCGGGGTAGGTAGGACTTCCTGAGACGCCGTTTCGGGCGTCCTTGGCGTATTCCGAAGGGGTTTTGCAGTCGAAATCGCTGCGAAAATTGAACTGGTCAGCCCGTCGATATGAGATTTCGGGGCATACACGTTAGGGCAACATCAGCAGCAACGCGCCGAAGCTGTTTAAGTGGGTCGGGCAACTTATCGAAGTCTCCCCCGCCAATGACATCCCTTGGCAGAACTTTAAAGGCACTGGCAGCCGGAAGGACCGCGATATCAGTTACCAGCGATATGATTGCCACTGTCGCTCTTATCACAAACTGCTCACGAGGGCTGTGCGGCGGCATTTCGCCGCGCCTGTCCTCAGGGATCAAGTCGATAATGGGCTTTTCGGATGGCTCCATTGAGCTGACCCAACCTGCAATCTTCTGATCGGCAAAACCATTCACGTCAGCATGGTGGGCGAAATGGTTACGGATGTTTTTCATAAGGCGAAGTTGCGAGGCCACCGCAGGAGTTATCCACGCCAGAAGCTCTAGAATTGAAATGCGGTCACTGGCAGTAGCCAAAACCCCATTGCCGGAAGTCGCAGTTTCCCAGCCCTTTGGGCAGTTCGCTTTCATGTTAAATTCTAAGCCGCAGAGCATTAAATCTTCGGCAAGCGCAAATACGAGAACCGCCAATGATCTATCGGACTCTGAGGGTATTACATTGAATACGCGTTGAAGTCGGTCCAGTTGAAAATCGTACTGGGCTACCAGAGCGGCAGCGTTTTCCACCTGTACTCGGTAAATTGCCTCAGCAACCCTGTCGAGAAGGGGTGTTTCCTTAGTTTGATCGGGTTGGCCGCCCATATGTCGCACGGTAGCACACTCCTTAACTGTTGCTAGCCTGCCTTCCGTTTCTGCGGTGCCCCCTCGCGACCGCTTCAAACACTTCAGGCGTCCCGCCCATGCCCACGCTTTTCATAATGGCGTTCCTGCACCCGCGCAGCCGCGTGCTCTGAACGTAGCGCGCCGCGTCCTCATCGTAACCGCTATGCCCCTCGTAGCTGAGATACTTCCAGAACTCGTCATAAGGCAGCCGATTGCCGTCGCTCTGGCTGAACAGGTACGCGAGGCAGAACCGCAGCGCGAACGACGGCCGGGGCTTCTCGCCGGTGTATTCGCCGATAGCCTCGTCCAGCGCCACGACGGCCTTGTAGATCATCTGTTCGCGGGTGAACGGCATGGGCGCCGGAAGTGAGCTAGATGGGGAGCCGAAGTTGGTTTCGGTCCACCTCGGGCGCACCTTCGAGCCGCCGCACGACACTTTCGGCCAACGCCTTCGCGGCATCCTTCCGGGCGCCTTCACTGTGCGTTGCTAGGCCGATGCGGGCACCGAGGGGCGCGGTGAGGAGCAGCGAGGCGAGTTCGGAGGGATTGATTCGGGACATGAGTCAAAGAGAACATAAGCGGAACATTCTTGCAACGGCCCTCTATCGGCAGCGCGACGGGCGGAGTAGGTGGAGGCCCTGAAGGTCCACCGATAGCCCCTGAAAGCTCCCCCGTGTTCGCCGCTGCCCTCATCCTCTCTCGCATCGCCCCTTCGGTTCACGACGGGGACAGCCTGCGATGCCAGGGCGAACGGGTCCGGCTGGCGGGCATTGATGCACCTGAGATGGCCGACAGTCCCCGTTGCAAGGATGGCCGAAGGGCGCGTTCGGATTGCCATCAGGGCCGTGCGGTGTCGTCGAGGGACTTTCTGCGGTCGCTGACACGCGGCGAGGTGCGCTGCACGGTGACGGGGCGGGATGCTTACGGCCGGGCGCTGACGCGCTGCGTGTCGGACGGGGTCGACCTCAACAAGGCGATGTTGCGGGCCGGGATGGCACGCCGCTACAGGTGATTGACTTGGGCAACTTCGGGGGCATGTTGGCGTGATGGGGGATACGCTTCAAATTGTTGGAATATCCGCTGCCGCTGCCCTAGCCGTCGGGGGCGGGATGATTTCGCTCGCGCTTAAAGAGCCTGCTGTTCAAAAGGTGCTCTCTCGCTGGCTTCTCGTTACCTCGCTCATCCTTTTCACCCCCGTGCTGATTGCGCTGCACTTCCATGCACAAGGCATGGAGAGTGCAGCCGCTCTGCTAAAGGGAGCGGAGCAGGTGGCTGTTATTCAAGACGTGGCTTCGACCCGCTTTGCCAAGGCAATTTGCCTTCTAGTTTTGGCATACTTGGTGGCCTTGCTCTCGTTTTGCTCATGGCTACGAGACGTTAAACGGGACACCGAAAAGAAATAGGCTGGGCAGAAACCCCCTATGCTGCCGACGTGCGCCGTAACCACGGCTCTGCCGTCCGCTCGATCTCGGTGAGTTCGGCCGGAAAGGTCCGGTCCTGAAAGTCCTGCACGTCGTCCAGCGAGCCGTGCAGCCAGCGCTCCCACTCATCCGGGAGCAATAGGACCGGCATCCGATGATGCACCGGTTCAACCGTCGCATTGCAATCGGTCATCAGCCCCGAATAGACCGCGCCCCACTCGTGGCTGTCCTTCCACATCCCCGCCCACGCGAACACCGGCTGACGCTTCACCCGAAACCACGTCCGCGTCTTGGCGCCTTGCTCGCCTTCGGCCTCGGCAAAGCCGGTTAGCGGGATCAGGCAGCGGTGTTCGGGACGGGGCGCGATATGACGCCACATGAAGCTGGACAGGTCGGCAATGTTGTTCACCGGCTTGGGCTTGATCGGCAGACCGGTTTTCTTGCTCTTTTGCGGGAGCGGGAAGCCCCATGTCATGGCCTGCACCACGCGCCCGCCGTCCGCCTCGCGCACCACCATGCCGGGAGCGCCGGGGTACACGTCGCCCTGCGCGGCATTGAAGGCGGTCGGCATCCGGGCCTTGAAGGCGTCGGCGATGGCGTTGGCACTTACGTTGACGGTGTAGAGGTTGCACATTTAGCAAACGTACCACAGCACTTAACGGCCGCAATGTTAAGGCTTCTCGACATTGCTGAATCAAAAGAAGAAGGGCGCCCGTTTCCGGACGCCCTTCTTGTGCGTGATATCGCTTATGCGTCAGCCTCGGCGGCGGCGCGCCATGCCGACACCCATCAGGCCGAGGCCAAGAAGCGCCAGAGCGGCGGGCTCCGGTACATCAACCGGCGGCGGGGTTTCGGGATTGTACCGCTTCACAATCGAATAATGCGACACGGCGTGCGACTTGCTCGCTCCCGGCAGGTCGAACGGCGGATCGGTGAAGGGAGTGGACCAACCGCCCGACGAGAACTCTTCATTGAAGAGGAAGCCGGTGAGGTGCGTGCCGTTGCCGTTCTTGAACACGATCATGTAATCGTAAGCAGCGAAATCGACGCCGTTGATCGTCCACGTGCCCGCACCGCCCGCGCCTTCGGCGAGGTTGATCTGCGTCTGGCCGTTGTCCGCCCAGTCGCTGAAGCCATAGAAGGCTGACGTGTTGATGTTGGTGAGGTTGGCGACCGTGCTGTTGCCCGTTGCATCATCGTACTGGCAGGCCGACACGGCGCTGTCGCTGCCGTTGAAAACCTTCGACGTGCCGTCCGCGATGTGCGCGACCGGGCAGGTAATGAGCGCAGCTTGAGCCGGAGCGCTGAACGCTGCGACAGTGCCAAGGGCTGCTGCGGTCAAAAGATACTTGTTCATGTTCGTCTCCTGATCCGAGCCCAAACAAATGCTGACCCGGTACACACGCGTAACAAAGCAAGGAGCGTGCCAAGCGAAAATCGTTTTAAAAAACAACATCTGCGAACGGTTTTCAATAAACTTTGTCAAGTTTCCCGACAGTGAGATTAAATTTCGAGTTTCACTTCGCCGGATCGGTGATTTCGAAGCTCCCCTTCGGGAACGGCCTGAGAAGGTCCTCAACGCCCCTCCGCTGCCTCAACCAGTCCTCCCAATCCTCCGGGCGCACCACGGCGAGCTGTCGGTCCTTATAAGGCGCCACATCAGGCCCCGCCTCGGTCGTCAGCGCGGCGAACGCCTCGGGCCAATCGTCCGTCGCCGGGCGCCACATTCCCGCGAAGCAAAAGAACGGCTCATCCGTCACCAGCCGGACGGAGTAGCGCTTGCGGCGGGAGCCCATACCCGCTTCCACCTCGAAGTCAGACGCGATGATGAGGCAGGGGTTCACGATGGTGCGCGCTTCGGAGCGCAGGAGGCTGATGGGGTCGCCGTAGGACTCCCTCGGTGCCAGCCCCCATTTGCATCGGCGTTGCCGCGCGGCCCCGTCCTCCCACACGACGATGGTAGCGAGCTTTCCGGGGCCGTCCCTCCAGCGCTCCGAAGGTGCCCTTTGGCGTACCGCAGCGGTCATAGCGCGCGCCCGTCAACGCCGCCGCCGTAGCTCCTTTGTCAAACGGCGTTCAAAAGGGACCCCCGATCGGCGTCGAAGAGGGACCCCCTTTTCGGATAATATGATGCTGGTTTGTTGAAGATGGCCTTGCGCTGCGTGCGGCGGAGGGCGGGCGTAGCCCGACCGGAGGCGCGCGCAGCGCAAGATAGATTTTTGAAGGCGCCGAAGGTGGCTGTCAGCTGCGGTTTTTGAAGCGCCAGCTGTCGTTGCCCGTCTCGACGATATCGCAGTGGTGGGTGACGCGGTCGAGCAGCGCCGTGGTCATCTTGGGATCGCCGAACACGGTCGGCCATTCGCCGAAGGCGAGGTTCGTGGTGATGATGACGCTGGTCCGCTCATAAAGCTTGCTGATGAGGTGGAACAGCAACTGCCCTCCCGAGCGGGCGAACGGCAGATAACCGAGCTCGTCGAGCACGATCAGGTCGAGCCGCGACAGCTGCGCCGCCAGGGTCCCGCCTTTGCCGATCCGGGTCTCCTCTTCGAGGCGTGTCACCACCCATAAACGAGATTTAGCGATAGGACATAAGAGGCGGCGCGGTATAGCTCGTCCTTCTCGGCTAGACAGAGATAGTCGGCAAAAACCTCAAGCATATTCGCCCGGCACTCGGCGATGTTATCGGGCAGCAGCTCGACCCCATAAGCGCACATTACTGCCAATAGGGCATAGTGCCGCTTCTCGAAATCGGACTTGCAGAACTTCAGCTCCACTGCGGCCAGCTTGCGCTGCAAGATCGGCACGAGGAAATTGCCGCTGCCGCAGGCTGGTTCAAGAAAACGCGCGTCGATCCGTTCCGTCTCGCCCTTCACCAGATCCAGCATTTTTTCCACAAGCCATGGTGGCGTGAATACCTCCCCATGATCGGCGACTCGCTTTTTTGATTTGATAAGCTTCATGTCTGGTCAAGCCGCCGCCTGCGGCTCAACTGGCTTGCCCTTGAAGGGCGCAACCTTGATCTCGCCCTCGCGCTTGCGGGTTTGCGCGATGTCGTAGCTGTTCTGCATCCGCATGAGGGTATCCATCGATACGCCGAACGCCTTTTCAACCCGCAGCGCCATTTCCGGCGACAGGTGCGCTCGCTCGTTGAGCAAGGTCGAAAGCGTGGCGCGGGTCACACCCAGCACGTCCGCCGCCGCCGTAACCGACAGGCCCAGCGGCTCGATGATCTCATGCTTGATGAAACCGCCGGGATGGGCCGGGTTCTTCAAGCGGATACCTGCAATCGAAGCCATAGCCACCTCCTAGTGGTAATCTTCATAGTCGAGGTCGATGATCTCGATCTCGTCGCGGTCGATCCGAAATGTCATCCGCCAGTTCTTGGTGACGAACAGGCTCCACGTTCCTTTGCGGTCGCCGGTCAGCATATGGGCCTTCCAGCTCGGCACGGTGCGAAGCTCGTCCTCCCGTTCCATGTCTTGAAGGAAAGTGACCATGCGCCGGACCTTGGCGACAACGGCGGGCTGAAGGCCGCTTTCATCGTCGTCGTCGATGAAACGCCGCAATCCTTTGTGGATCACGTTTCTGATCTTCATGAGTTCTCCTATATCGATGTCCGTACGGTGTCAAGTGACGCAATACAGTCAATGACTTCGTATAACGTGTCAGCCCAGTCCGGCCACCTTGGCCTTGACGGAGACGGGCGAGGCCATGACCGCCTGTGCGATCGCGGTTTGCACCTGTCCTGCCCGTTCGCTGATCGCGGATACCAGCTTCCCACGATCATTGGTGAACACGGTGGCGGAAGCTTTGGCGCGAGAAATCCCCACATAGAAGCTCTTCTGATCGACGAGGTTGGTCGCCCGGCTGTCGGCATGGATAATGACGTGGTCGGCGGTACGGCCCTGGGCGGCGAACGTGGTCTCGACATAGGCATGGGCGATGTGCCTGTCGTGCGCCGCGTCGAGGTTCAGCGTTTCGGTTCTGCCTTTCGACGTCTGGATCGTTGCCGTCCGGGATTTCTCGTCCACGGAGATCACGATGCCGCGCCCCCCGTTGACCCGGCCCATCTCGCGATCGTTGCGGGTGAACCGAATGCTGTCACCGGCTTTCAGCTCAAGCGACTGCGGCGCAAACGCTTGGCTCTTGCCCGCGCCCCATTGCCGTAAACGCCAATCCACCTCGCGCCCGTCCTCAGATTTGAGCGTTATGGCGGACTTCGCCGGGTCGATGCTCTCCACCCGGTAAGCTTCGCCGCGCGCCACGCCCTTGTCGGCATAGTCGCGGGTGAACCGGACGACATCGCCCTTGTCATAGCTCAAGGGATCGCGCGCCTCGGCGCGGGTCAGTCCCTTGTTGACAAGGCTCTCCACCGTGACGGCGGGACCGGTAAGCGCGCCCGACCGCGTCAGCGCCGCGCGGATATCGGTGGTCAATGCATCGCGCCCCTCGCGCGACGGTTCGATGACAAGCGTGCGGGCGCGCCCCGCCTTGTCCAGCGCAGCATATGTCCCGGCAATGGCAGCAAACCGCTCGGCGCGGTCGGCACGCTCGATGATCTGCCCGCCGCCCCGATCGAGCGCGTCGAGCGCCGCCTTCGCGTCCCCCGCGATCGACGCGAGCACGGCCTCTTTTGTCGCGGCGTTGGTCTGCCGGACGATCTCGGCGAGCCTCGCGGTTTCCATGCCAGCGCCCTGCAACTGCGCGAACGCCGCGCCCGCTTCGACCGAGCCAAGCTGCTTCACGTCGCCGACAAGGAGGACGCGGGCATTGTGCCGGTCGGCGAGGTCGAGCAACCGGGCGGTGTCGTGGGCCGAGAGGAGCGAAGCCTCGTCCACGATCCACGCAGCAGGCTGGCCCTGAGGGGAGCGCTCGGGTGACAGAAGGTGCCGCGCGACGGTGTCGCCGCGCGCGCCGAGCGCCTCGCCCAGCACCATCGCCGCCGATGCAGTGGGGGCAAGCGCGATGACGGATACGCCGCGCGCCTCGGCCTCGCGCGCAAACGTCGTGAGGACCGTGGTGGTCTTGGCAGTGCCCGCATAGCCCTGCAAGGCGGTGACGCGGTTCCGGCTGCTCAGAAGCTGCGCCGTGGCTTGGCGCTGGTCGGCGTTCCAGCCGAACCCGGTGCGTTCCGCCTGCGCGGCGGCGTTGGCGACCGCCTTGGCAGCTGCGAGAGGCGATGCAATCGGGGCAAGCGTACCGCGCCCCTCCGCCTCGGTGCGCAGCATCCGGGCTTCAGTCTCGACATTCTGGCGGGTGGTGAACCCGGCGAACGCCGCGCCGCGCCGGTCCAAAAAGGTCCGCTCGATCAACGCGCCCTGTTTCGTCGCCGCCGCGAGGGCCGCACCCACCTGCGCGTAGCTCACCTTGCCGTGCCCGATCCGTCCGGCTTCCTCATGCAACGCGGCAACAGAAAACACCGACTGCCGTTCGCCGAGCTTGTCGGCGGCCTGGGTGACCGCGCGGGCTGCGGCCCCGTCGTCCTGCATTTGGAGGCGCAAGCGGTGGGCAGGATCGGCCGCCATGGCTTCGGCTCGCTCGATCATCGCCAGCCGAGTATCCGGACCAAACCCTGCCTTGTCGGCCGTCTCCCGCCAGCCCGCGACAAGTGCGGCATGATCGGCGGCGACCTTCGCTTGCCGCGTGTCGAGCGCCGCGACCTGCTTTTCCCCAGCGCTCGCAGCGTCGCGCGACGTGCCGCGCGCGGCCAAGGCCGCCTCGATCTCGGCGCTTCGCGTGCTGAACGCGGCCATCGCCGCGCCGGACACGCCCTTGATCTCGAACAGCGAGTCCTTGCCCACCTCAATCTCATAGCCGAGCTCGCGCACCTTCAACGCCAGTTCCTGCCGGTAGATCGCGCCGATCTGCTTCTGAAGCTGGTAGAGCGCGCGCGGCTCAAGGCTGCGCCAGTTGCCGTCTTCACCCTGCGTCGCGTTCATGATGACGTTGTGGGTATGAAGCTGCGGGTCCTGCGCGCGGCTGGTGCCGTGCTGGAAGCTGGCGATGATAAGATTGCCGGTGGCCTCGCGGGCAATGGCGCCGCCGTCCCGGACGCGCGTTGCGGCCATGTGCGCCTCGACATGCGCCATCGCGGTTCTGACCGCCTCACCATGCGCCGCAATCAGCCGCCGGTCGCCCGCCACCTCCGCCATGATCGACACCGACTTCGGCGCGCTCAGGGTCACATCCCAGCCGGGGCGGTGCTCCAGCTGGCCGCCGCGCACGGTGCCGAGCTGCGCGCCCGCGACATTGCCGTCCAGAAGCGCGCGGAACCGGTCCCGGTCCACTTCGCCGGAGAGGTCCAGCGCCTCGGCGCCCTTGCCCCGCCATTCCGAAGGGGAGAGACCGCCCTCGGCGTAATAGTCATCGGCCTCATAGTAGCTGCTTGCCTGCGCCGAGCTGGTGAGCGCGGACACCGACGCGACCATCACACTGGTCCCTGGCTCGTGGGGGGCGGCGAGGACAGGGATTCGGACGGAGGCTGCGGGGCGGGCACCGCGCGCGCCGCCTGCCAAAGCGTGGTGCCTGGATCGCCAGCTACAAAGCCCGGCTGGCACGGCGGCCCGCGCCGCGCGACATGATCGGCGGTGAGCTTCACGCGCGCCACCGGCAAGCCGTCCGGCAGCAGCAGGAAGCCTTCATGCTTGGGGAGGCGCAGTTCACTTTCGAGCACGGCGGGGCGCGTCTTGCGCATTCGGCCAAGGGTGGTGCGCGCTGCGTCGTCGCCTTCGGCGAGCGCGTCGGTCATGGTCTGGATTTCGACATCGCACGTGCCAATGGTCTCGCTGGCCCATTGCCGGGTCTCGCTATCGATGGTTTGCAGGAACAGCTTGGTGTTGCAGCAGCCGAGCATCGACTCGGCAAGCTGCGGCCCGTAGCGGTGCCGCATCTGCCCCATGGCCTGAAAGGTGAGCACGACGGCAGCCCCGAACTTGCGGCCTTCGGGAAGAAGGCGCGCGAGATTGTCGACGCGGGGGAGGTCGGCAAGCTCGTCGAGCACGAACCAGATGCGCCGCTCGGGAGAGGGCGCGAGCCCCAGCACAGCGCTCGCCGCGCATTCGAGCCAGCAGGCGAGCAGCGGTTTCGACGCTTCAAAATAGTCTTCCTTGCGCGGCACGAAGATCCACGGGCGCGGGGCCTCGCGCGCATCGAGCCCGCTCATGAAGTCGCGGAACGCAAATGGTGCGCCGCCGCTGTCCTCGGCGCGCAGGAACTGGATGAGGTCGGCGGCCTTGGCGAGCATGAAGAGCACGCTGCCCGTCGCCCGGTCGGCATCGTCGGCGAAGGTCCGCGCCGATGAGGTATCCGTCAGCCAGGCCTTGAGTTCGTCCTTGGTCTTCACCTGAAGCGCACCGAGCAGGGCGGTGAGGGTGGTATTTCCCTCTTCCCAGAGCTTGCGGATCATGTTGGCGACAAGGATGCGCGCGGTCTCCAGCCACACGTCGTGATCCCGGCTGTTCGTCTCGGTGATGAACTGGTGCGCGATACGCGCGGCGTCGGCGGGGTGGGCGATCTCCGCGAACGGCGTCCAGAATGCGCAGCGCGCATCGAACGGGTTCAGGATCACGTCGCCGCGCTCGGGCCGGTAGTAATGCGCGACGAACTCGCCGCTGGTGTCATAGATAAGCGCGGCGTCGCCCCGCGCCTCGATCCCGTCGAGTAGCTGACGCAGCACCGTAGTCTTGCCGCTGCCCGTCGTGCCGATCATCGCCATATGGCGGGTTTCCAGTCGGGCCGGGATCGGCACCTTGCCGATCGACAGGGCGTCGGTACGTGCCTCCTTGCCAACAAGTTTCGCCAGCCGCCTCTCGGTGGTGACCAAGGTTCCGGCGATGATGCGATCCTCAAGCGCGCGCTCGCGCCGCCGCGCAGCGGCACCTTTGAGCAGGATGAGTCCCAAGAGCCACGCGGCAAAGCCCAGCCCGCATCCGCGAGCGGCGTAGATCAGCACTGCGTCTGCCGCTTCGCGGTAGTAGCGGCTCGCGATGACGGCACGCGCGGATACGCGGTAATCCGCTCCCCTATACGTAACGCTAATCTCGGGATCGGCGACAGCGCCGTCCGCGACCCACAAGCTCGTCCGCGCGTAGGCGTACACGCCCGCCGCCCACTGAGCGTCCCTGTCCAGCATCGCGTAGGGCGCCGCCACCGCGCCGAGCGCGACGGCGCCAAGCATGATACCGGCCTGCCGCTTGAAGCGCCGGGCGTGGTTGCCGCGAAGCTGTCGCCGCACGGCGTCGGCATGGATGCGCCGGTCGTGGGTCACGGCCGCTGCTCCTGCGAAAGCCGCCGCTGGCGGTCATAGGCGGCGTTGATCTCGGCGGTGATGACCTCGTCGCTCTTGCGCGCCTCGAGCGCCGCGCTGCGGGCATAGGCGTAGGCGGCGCACGCGGTGAACAGCGTGCGGTCCAGCAGCCGCTCGACGCCCACGATGTGGGTGCCAAGCGATGCAAGTTCGGCGACGATCTCCCGATCATCATTACCCGGCGCGGGCGGGTTGGCGAGGGCTGCGACGCCAGCCTTCACGGCGCGCGGGAGCAGTGCGTAAACACTGATGCCGTGCCGCTCGGCCAGCACGCGAAGTGCCTTGTCGAGTGATTCGGGCAAGCGGATGGTGTGTCGGACCAGCTTCATTGCCCGCCCCCCCGGAGACAGCGATCCGCTGTCTCGACAAGTGGCGGAAATCCAACATTTTCGCGCGACCGGGAAAAGGCGCTGTCGAATCGCTGTCTTGAAAAATGGCGGAAATGCGGGATGCACACGTGCGTGAGGTGTGTATCCAAATTGCGGGCTCGATGCGCAGCATCGCGGCCCTGCAACGCTGCCCACTGCGCGATCCGCTCAAACATGATGCGGTCCTTTCGCATCCTCGGCGGCGGGTCGGCGGTTCCGCTCCTGCAGCGCCGCCCAGGCCGCGATCATCGCCTTGGCCACGCGGTCGGCCTCGCGGCGATCGAACTCCACCGGGACTGCCGGGTGGGCGCGCCGACTGCGGTCGGTAAGCCATGCCCGAATCGCCCGTTCGATCGCGCTTTGCATATGTTCATGCAACGCCTCGGCCTCGAACGGATCAAGGTGTGCGGTCACGCCGGGACTGAGGATCAGCCCGCCCAGCGGAAACGGATGATCCCCGACCCATTGGCTGGGACCATCGATCCTGCAGAAGCTCGTGGTTCCATGATAAAGGGCGAGGGGTGGCCGCTCCGCCCGGTGCCAGTCGATCAGCGCGGTGCGGTAGGTCTCGCCGTCGTCGTTATCGGCGAGAATCTTCTTGATAAGCGGCAGTGCATAGCGAGCGGCGCGGGTATCGGCGGAGACCCGCAGCGTAACCTTGCGGCTGGGCCATAGAAGACCGGTTAGCCGGTCCAGAGCGCGGCAGAAAACGGACATACAGCGTCCTTTCGTGGAATAGCGATGGCGGTGAGCGGCGGTATGGCGGCAGGAAGATGGGAGCAGTTCGCCAAACCACGGGTCGGGGTCGCATAGCAGCTGCGGATCAGACGGCGGACCGGGTTTGCGCCAACCGCCTGATGGACTCGGTGGTCAGCAAGGTGCGCCTGCCGATCTTGATCGCGTCGAGTCCGCCCGACTTGATCAGGCCGTATACCGATGATCGACAAACGCCGAGGACCTTGGCGGTATCGTTGATAGAGATGGCAACGGGTTCCATGGACGTCTCCGTGGCTGGTGGTGCGTGGCAGGAGACGCCTGAGCTTGCACAAGGCTACGGATGGGTCGTGCGGGAACTGGAAAGCAGCGGAAATCTGCCGATGCCCGGCAAGTTTCGGCAATCAGACCCAACGGACGACGTCGCTTTTCCACTGACCTTCGATAATGTGGCGGTCCACTTCGGGGACGCAGAGAGATTGTTTTTTATCGCGGCGACATTTTCTTGGAAAATTCTCGCAGTCTGGTGGGCTCCGGAAGGTTCGCGCTCTGGCTCACGCAATCGATCTTGCGATGTCTGCAATTGACCTGAACAGAGTCAATGGGTCGTCCTTGGAGGCCAGGAAACCCCAACGTGTCCAGAATTGTGCGGCTTCATCGTCGACGGCATTGACCACCAGCGCACGTCCCCCGATTAGCCGGGACGCTGTAATACAGCGTTGGAGCGCGTGCTTTAAAAGGCCGCTACCAATCCCTTTGCCTGCCCAGGCCTGATCGGTGGCAAGCTGCCCCAGCAGAAGGCAGGGTACAGGATCAGGCGGCTGACCCGTGCGGATCGAGCGGGGTAGGTGGGCCGGGATGACCGAAGTCGGCGCGAGGCCATAATAGCCGATCACGCGCCCTTGCGCGTGCACCACCATCACTGCTGTAAAGCCCTTCTCTTGATTGGACAGGGCACGGGTCTGCAACCAGCGGTCTAGTGAAGGTTTGCCGCAGGAAAATGCGGAAACGTCATGAGCCGCAGCGAGCGGTTCAGGCGCGGAGATCGCCAAGAATCAGCTCCCGGTCGAGGCTGCATCGGTTTCCCATGGGGCAACGCGGCGGAACAGTTCCACCATTTCGGGAACAGGCGTTGCCGGGCCGGATACGGCAGCCATGAACGCGTCGAACCCTTCCGCACTCATGCGGATCGGGGTCGTTTCCATCAGCACGTCCTCGGCAGCGCGTACGGCGGCATCGCGTACGAAATCGGTTCGCGATCGTCCGCGCAGGCGGGCGGCGCGGTCGATAATGGCAATATCGGTATCCGGCAGTCTCATGGACAGCGGGTGTTCCTTGCGTTGTGCCTGTCGTGTCATCGTTCACCTCTGTGTTCCAATATGTCTGAATGTATTGCAATTTGCAATACGTCGCTTCTGCGCCGCAGCTGCAACGGGCCAAAGAGTGGGTTCACGTTCAGCGTGCGGAACGGTTGATTTTCATCGCGGCGACAACTCTCTTGGCAAACTCCCGCAGTTTAGTGGGCTCCGGGACGGGAATGTCGTTGTCATGGGCTTCGCTAGGATCGCAGCGGGCCCGGATCAGGTTCATGATCTGCGTTTCGGCGCCATGTTTGTCGATGTCGATATTGCGAAGGGAAGGGTGCTCGATCAACGTGAGCAGCATCGCTTCATAGTCATAGGCCTTCGGACGCCCGCCCGCTTGCGGTTTGACCTTGAGGGCGCGGATGATTTCGTCGGGCTCGGCATCGATATAAATCTGGCGGCTGAACCAGAAGCCACTTGGAGGGACGACGAGCGCCCGGTCGCTCGCGGATTCCGACAACAGCAAGCCTCGCAGGCGCCCATAGAAATGGCGGCGGCTGACAGGGTGTCTGATGCCTTTTCGGTCATAGCAATAGGCCTCGGGCGCCGTTCTGCGGCCAAGGAAATCGAAGAGCTTTTCAAGCGTTTCGACCGTCGATGGACGGCTGTTGGCGTAGAATCCCGGGCGCTTGGCTCCGATGATGCCCAGGCCGTATTGGAAGTGTCGCCAGTACACGAGCGTCAGCGCCGCGATCCCCATCAGGACCATAAAGGCGATGACTGGCCCTTGGCCGACGTCCTGATTGCTGACGCTGGCAACGCCCCAAACGACCAGAACGAGCGACGACAAGAACGCGCAAAGTCCAAACAGCGCGGCGCAGACTGTCAAACGGCGTTCAAAAGGGACCCCCGATCGGCGTCGAAGAGGGACCCCCTTTTCGGATAATATGATGCTGGTTTGTTGAAGATGGCCTTGCGCTGCGTGCGGCGGAGGGCGGGCGTAGCCCGACCGGAGGCGCGCGCAGCGCAAGATAGATTTTTGAAGGCGCCGAAGGTGGCTGTCAGCTGCGGTTTTTGAAGCGCCAGCTGTCGTTGCCCGTCTCGACGATATCGCAGTGGTGGGTGACGCGGTCGAGCAGCGCCGTGGTCATCTTGGGATCGCCGAACACGGTCGGCCATTCGCCGAAGGCGAGGTTCGTGGTGATGATGACGCTGGTCCGCTCATAAAGCTTGCTGATGAGGTGGAACAGCAACTGCCCTCCCGAGCGGGCGAACGGCAGATAACCGAGCTCGTCGAGCACGATCAGGTCGAGCCGCGACAGCTGCGCCGCCAGGGTCCCGCCTTTGCCGATCCGGGTCTCCTCTTCGAGGCGTGTCACCAATTTATCCTTTATTTTCAATGATTTAAAGGAAAGTTTTGGAGGCCCGAGCCGGAATCGAACCGGCGTGCAAGGATTTGCAGTCCTCTGCGTAACCACTCCGCCATCGGGCCCCGATGCGCGAGGCTGCGCTCTCTAGACCATCGCGTGGGCCAGTGTAAATGCTTCTGTAAACGCCTCTCCGGCGATGCCTTTCGACGGAAGGCGCACGGGATTGGACGGACGCCGACTATTCCGCCTTGGCGTTGCCGCGCGAAACTCCTAAAGCCGGATGCAGTCGGCCGCGGCCCCCAGCGGACGGCGGCTTGCTAATTTAGTGTGTTATCCGTATATAACACTGCGAACAGGTCAGAGAGGACGCGAAGCCCGTGAAATTGCCGGACTTCAGGAAGATGCGCAGCGCGATGATCGACAGCCAGCTGCGCCCGAACGGCATCATCGAACCCAATCTCATCGCCGCCATCAAGTACGTGCCGCGCGAGATGTATGTCCCCGCCGAGCTTTCCTCGCTTGCCTATCTGGACGAGGCGCTTGAGGTCGTGCCGGGCCGCTGGCTGCCTGCGCCGCTCCCCGGCTGCCTGCTGATGTCCGCGCTGGAGGTGGCGCCGACCGAGCGCGCGCTCATCGTCGGCGGCACGACGGGCTATTCGGCCTCGATCCTCGCACGGCTGTGCGCGCACGTCACGCTCGTCGAGGACGATGCGACGCTGGTGCGCCGCGCCTCGTCCGCGATCTCCAAGACCGGCGTTTCCAACGTCAGCGTCGTCGAGGGACCGCTCGCCGAAGGCTGCGCCGAGGGCGCGCCGTATGACGTGCTGCTGATCGACGGCGAGGTCGAGGCCGTGCCGGACGCGCTGATCGCGCAGGTGCGCGACGGCGGACGCATCGCCGCCGTGCTCGCCGACCGCGGCGCCGCGCCGAGCGTCTCGGTCGGCCGCGTCGCGGGCGGCCATGTCGGCTGGACGCGCCTGCTCGAAGCGGGCGCCCCGGTTCTCAAGGGTTTCGAGCGGCCGCGGGTATTCGAGTTCTAGGAGCGGACGAATGGGTCTCAGGCTGAGTGTTCTGATGGGCGGCGCGGCGCTCGCCGCGCTTGCGGCGACGCCGGCGGCGGCGGAAAGCCTTCGCGACGCGATGGCCGCCGCCTACGCCAACAACCCCGTGCTCGCGGGCGCGCGGGCGGGCCAGCAGGCCGTCTCCGAGGGTGTCGTGCAGCAGCTCGGCCAGTTCCGTCCCGTCCTCGGCGCGCAGGCCGCGCTCGATCAGGAAACCTCGGGGCCGGGCCGGTTCAACGACATGAGCCGCCTCGTCACGGTCGGCGTGCAGCTCAGCCAGCCGGTCTATCGCGGCGGCCGCCTGCAGGCCGGGCTGAAGGCGGCGAAGAGCCGGGAACTCGCGGGCCGCGAGCAGCTTCGCGCCGCCGAGAACCAGACGATCTTCGACACTGTCGTCGCCTACATGGACGTGCTGCGCCTTCAGGCCGAGGTCGAGCTGACGACGAATCAGGTGCATGTGCTCGAACGCCAGTTGCAGGCGTCGAACGACCGCTTCGAGGTCGGCGACCTGACGCGCACCGACGTCGCGCAGAGCGAGGCGCGGCTCGCGCTCGCCCGCAGCCAGAACATCGCCGCGCTCGGCAATCTCGCGAACGCGCGCGCCACCTACGAGCGCGTCGTCGGCCATGCGCCGGAGAACCTGGAGCAGCCGCAACTGCCGCCGCTCATCCCCGGCACACAGCAGCAGGCGATCGACCTCGCGCTCGCCGACAGCCCGTTCATGCTCGCCGCGAAGTCGGAGCAGGAAGCGGCGCGTCAGGACGTGCGCGTGCAGAAGGGCGCGCGCCTGCCGAGCGTCGATGCGTCGTTCGGCGTCGGCTACACGAACTTTCGCGGCCTGACCGCGGCGGGCGCGGGCGTGCGCACCGGCGGCATCGACTATACGCAGAACATCGGCGCCACGCTGACGCTGCCGATCTTCCAGGCCGGCGTGCAGGGCTCGCGCATCCGCGAGGCCGAGGCGCGCTTCTCGCAGGCCGAGCAGGATACGCTGGCGACCGAGCGCGACACCATCGAGAGCGCGCGGCAGGCGTGGGAAAACCTGCAAAGCGCCCGCTCGACCATCGAATCGGCGAAGGTGCAGGTGAGCGCCAACGAACTCGCGCTCGAAGGCACGCGCGCCGAGAACGAGGTCGGCTCGCGCGACATCCTCGACGTGCTGAACGCCGAGCAGGAACTGCTCGATGCGCGCGTCACGCTGGTCCGCGCCGAGCGGGACGCGTTCGTGGCCGGATACGCGCTGCTCGCCACGGTCGGCCGCGCCGAGGCGGACGACCTCGACCTGCCGGTCGAGATCTACAGGCCGGACGACTACACCGCGCGCGCCAAGCGGCACTGGGTGGACTGGGCGCCGGGCTTCGACGCGCAGCCGGTGACGACTGAGGTGACGGCGCCGGGCACGATGGGTCCGCCGGTTCCGGAAAGCGTCCGGCAGTAGCCGCGTGACAACGCCCCGCGATTGGCGCTAAATCGCACGCATGGCAGGCAAGCCCGAACCCACGATGGAGGAAATCCTCGCGTCGATCCGCCGCATCATCGCGGAGGATGACGGCGAGCGCGTGCGCGCGCCGGACCCGGAGCCCGGCATCGACGAGCCGACGGGCGAGACCGGCGCGCGGTTCGAGGCGGAGCCGTCGGCGGTTCTGGAGCTTTCGGAGGCGGCGCAGGGCGCGGTTTCGCAGGATGTTCAGGCGAAGGCGTCGGAGAGTTTTTCGGCGCTGTCTTCGCTGCGCCTGCGCGGCGACGGGACGGGGCCGGAAACACTGGAGGACCTCGTCCGCGAGATGCTCCAGCCGATGCTCAAGAGCTGGCTCGACGCCAACCTGCCGGAGATCGTCGAGCAGATGGTCGCCCGCGAGATCGCCCGCATCACGCGCAAGTAGCGACCCCCGCTTGCCGCATCGCAGCATCGCTGGCAAAGGGACGCGCATGACGATCGAAAAGACCTTCGCGCCGGGCGAGATCGAGGCCCGCTGGTACAAATACTGGGAAGAGAACGGGAAATTCCGTCCCGCGCGCCCGGACGCGGCGCCGTTCACGATCGTCAACCCGCCGCCCAACGTCACCGGCAGCCTGCACATCGGCCACGCGCTCGACAACACGCTCCAGGACATCGTCGTTCGCTACGAACGCCTGCGCGGCAAGGACGCGCTGTGGGTCGTCGGCACCGACCACGCCGGCATCGCCACGCAGATGGTGGTGGAGCGCCGGCTGGAGGAGCGGCAGGACAAGCGCACCAACTACAGCCGCGAGGATTTCGTCGCGAAGGTGTGGGACTGGAAGGCCGAAAGCGGCGGCCAGATCACCCGTCAGCTCCGTCGCCTCGGCTGCTCGATGGACTGGAGCCGCGAGCAGTTCACGATGGACCCGCACTTCACGCGCGCGGTCGTGAAGGTGTTCGTCGACCTCTACAATCAGGGCCTCGTCTACCGCGACAAGCGGCTGGTGAACTGGGACCCCAAGCTGAAGACCGCGATCTCGGACCTCGAGGTCGAGACGCGCGAGGTGAAGGGCCATTTCTGGCGCTTCAAATACCCGCTCGCGGACGGCGCGCGCCTGCCCGACGGCCGCGACCATATCGAGGTCGCCACCACGCGCCCCGAAACCATGCTCGCCGACATGGCGGTGGCCGTGCACCCGGAGGACGAGCGCTACAAGGCCGTGATCGGCAAGGCGATCGTGCAGCCGATCACCGGCCGCCGTTTCAGGGTGGTCGCCGACGAGCACGCCGACCCCGAACTCGGCTCGGGCGCGGTCAAGATCACGCCGGGCCACGACTTCAACGACTTCGAGGTCGGCAAGCGCGCCGGGATAAAGCCCGCCGACATGCTCAACATGTTCGACGCCGAAGCGAAGGTGGTGCAGACGGCGGACGGCCTCATCCCGGATGAATTCCTCGGCCTCGACCGTTTCGATGCCCGGGGGCTGGTCGTCGAGCGGCTGAAGGAGCAAGGCTTCCTGATCCCGCACGTCGACAAGGACGGAAACGAACACGACGCCGAGCCGCGCACGATCCAGACCCCGTTCGGCGACCGCGGCGGCGTGGTGATCGAGCCGTGGCTGACCGACCAGTGGTACGTGAACGCCGGGGAACTGGCGAAGAAGCCGATTGAGGCGGTGCGCAGCGGCGCCATCGAGATCGTCCCCAAGACGTGGGAAAAGACCTTCTTCAACTGGATGGAGAACATCCAGCCGTGGTGCGTCTCCCGTCAGCTCTGGTGGGGGCACCGGATTCCGGCGTGGTACGACGAGGACGGCAACGCCTATGTCGCGGAGACCGAAGAGGCGGCGCAGGCCCTCGCGGGCAACAAGAAACTGATCCGCGACGAGGACGTCCTCGACACATGGTTCTCATCCGCCCTCTGGCCGTTCGCCACGCTCGGCTGGCCCGATGAAGACGCACCGCTGCTGAACAAACACTACCCGAACGACCTCTGCATCTCGGGCTTCGACATCCTGTTCTTCTGGGATGCGCGCATGGCGATGCAGGGCCTGCACTTCATGGGCGACGTGCCGTGGCGGCGTCTTTACCTGCACGGGCTGGTGCGCGCCGCCGACGGGCAGAAGATGTCGAAGTCGAAAGGCAACGTCGTCGATCCGCTCGGCCTCATCGACAAATACGGTGCCGATGCGCTGCGCTTCTTCATGGCGGCGATGGAGAGCCAGGGCCGCGACGTGAAGATGGACGAACGCCGCGTCGAGGGCTACCGCAACTTCGCGACCAAGCTGTGGAACGCCGCGCGCTTCTGCCAGTCGAACGGCATCGCGGCCTCGCGCACCATCGCGGCGCCTCAGGCGTCGCTCGCCGTCAACCGCTGGATCGTCGCCGAGGTCGCCGCGACCGCCAAGGCGCTCGAAACCGCGATGGCCGAGCTGCGCTTCGACGCCTATGCGGACGCGATCTACCAGTTCACGTGGAGCCGCTTCTGCGACTGGTATCTCGAACTCATCAAGCCGGTTCTTTCTTCCGTCTCCCCGGCGGAGGCCGGGGCCCATGGGGCCGATGGCATGGATTCCGGCCTTCGCCGGAATGACGAAAGGGAAGAAACGAAAGCCGTCGCCGGATGGGCGCTCGACCAGATTCTGGTCATGCTCCACCCGGTGATGCCGTTCGTCACCGAGGAACTGTGGCACGCGCTCGGCGAGCGCGGCGGGCACGATCTCATCACCGCGAAATGGGTGGACGTCGGCGTGGTCGATGCCAGCGCCTCGGCGGAGATCGACTGGCTGATCCGGCTCGTCTCCGAAATCCGCTCCAGCCGCACCGAACTCGGCGTGCCGCCGGGCGCGAAGCTGCCGTTGCACGTGCGCGACTGTTCGCCGGTCACGGTCGCGCGGATCGACGCCAACCGCCCGATGATCGAACGGCTCGCGCGGATCGAGGCTATCTCCACCGATCCCGCCCCGGCGGGCGGCGCGGCGCAGATCGTCGTCGACGAGGCGACTTATGTGCTCCCCCTCGAAGGCGTCATCGACCTCGCCGCAGAGCGCGCCCGGCTCGAAAAGAACGCGGCCGCGGCGGAGAAGGAGCGGGACGGCCTCGCGGCCCGGCTCGGCAACCCGGCGTTCGTGGACAAGGCGAAGCCGGAAGCGGTCGAGAAGGCACGCGCCGACCATGCCGAGAAATCCGCCGAGGCCGAGCGCCTGCGCGCCGCGTTGGCACGGCTGGGGTAGCTCCGCTTACAGAGCACAGGGAAGGGTTAACCCTCGCCGACGCCGTCACACCTTCCGGAATAGGAAAAGACATGCAAGGCTCGGCGCCGCTCTTTGAGGCGCGCGGGCCGTCATCGCGGCAAGCGTGCATGAATTTTCCCCATGATGCGGCCACCGCGCGCGAATCGCGGGCGGCCTCGCCTGCGCTTACGCCTGCCTCGCACGCTCGCGCGCGTGCGAACATGTCTCAACTTCATCAACTTTGCCGGGAATCCGGGCGTCAGCGCACCGGTCGGGCAGACAGCAGCGCCGCTGCTCCTATTCTGCAAGCCCTTCTTCTTCCTTGAAGGGAGAGGGTTGCTAGCTCGACATCAGGATGAACATCGCCAGCAGAAGCACGCCGCAGACGCCGAGCACGAACAGCAGCTTGCGGTCGTCGCGCATCCGCTGCGGTTTCTTCTTCGCCATGGTTCAGTCCTTCCCCTGTTCTGCGTCCTTCGGACGCGGCAGCCATTCCGGCCATTCGACGCTGACGGGATGGCCGCCGAGCGTCAGCAGCGCATCGGCATATTCGACGCGAAGCAAGGCGATGCCGTGTGCGCCCTCGAAGCTGCGCAGCGTTCCCGCCTCGCGGTCCCCGGCCATGATCGTGCGGTCCGCGCCCACGGGTTCCGCCAGCATCACCGGCAGCAGGCGTTTGTTCACCTTCGCGCGCCAGTTCATGCGCGCGGTGTTCTCCTGCCCGACATAGCAGCCCTTCGAGAAGCTGACGCCGTTCAGCTCGGCGGCGTTCGTTTCCAGCCACATGGTCTTGTCGACCTCGAAATCGGGCGTGTCGGGCACGCCGATGCCGATCCGGTATGCGTGCCAGTCCGCCGCGCTCGCGTCGACCGATCCGCCCGCCGCGAGCCAGCGGTGGCCGAGCGCGGGAAGGCGTGGGTCGTGGGGGCGGGAGAGGCCTTTCAGCTTCCAGCCCGCGAACACGCGCAGGCCCGTGGGCGCGATCTCGATGGTGCGGCGCAGGCGGTAGAGCTTCAGCTTCTTCGCGAGGTCGGCGGCGCGGTCCTTGTGGACGTCGATGAAGATGCCGGCCTCGCCGCCGTCGAACAGCATCATGTCGGCCAGATACTTGCCCTGCGCGGAGAGCAGCCCGGCCCATACCGGCGTTTCCGGCGTCAGCGCCTTTTCGGAGACGTCGTTGCTGACGAGGCCGTTCAGGAAGTCCCGCACGTCCTCGCCGGAAACCACGAGGACGCTGCGATCATCGAGATATGCGATCATGGGGCAAAGCTAGGGGCTGGTGCGCCGCGCGCAAGGGGGTATAGCATCCGGCGCCATGAACCAGAGCCAGAGCTTCGATCTCGTCCTGAAGGGCGGCCATGTCTTCACGCCTGCGGGCCTTGTCCGGACCGATGTCGGGGTGCGCGGGCGCAGCATCGCGGCGCTCGGGGATTTCGCGGATGCGGGCGAGGTGGTCGACTGCACCGGGCTCACCGTGCTCCCCGGCGTCATCGACACGCAGGTGCATTTCCGCGAGCCGGGGCTGGAGCACAAGGAAGACCTCGAATCGGGCAGCCGCGCCGCCGTGATGGGCGGCGTGACGGGCGTGTTCGAGATGCCGAACACCAACCCCAACACGGACAGCGCCGGGGCGCTCGCCGACAAGCTGGCGCGCGCGAAGGGCCGCATGTGGTGCGAGCACGCCTTCTATGTGGGCGCGACCGATGCGAACGCGGAAGACCTCGCCGCGCTGGAGATGCTGCCCGGCGCGTGCGGCGTGAAGGTGTTCATGGGGGCGTCCACGGGCAGTCTTCTGGTCGAGGACGATGAAACGCTGCTCAAGGTGCTGCGCTCCGGCCGCCGCCGCGTCGCCATCCATGCCGAGGACGAGCCGCGGATGCAGGCGCGCAAGGACCTGCGCGTCGAGGGCGATCCCTCCAGCCATCCGGTGTGGCGCGACGACGAATCGGCGCTGCTCGCCACGCGCCGCGTGCTGAAACTGGCGCGCGAGGCGAAGCGGCGGATTCACGTGCTCCACGTCACCACGCCCGCCGAGCTTGAGCTGCTGGCAGGGCACAAGGACATCGCGAGCTGCGAGGTGACGCCCCAGCACCTGACGCTGGCGGGAGAGGAGGCCTATCCGCGCCTCGGCACCTTCGCGCAGATGAACCCGCCGATCCGCTCCGGCGCGCATCGCGACGGCCTCTGGCACTGGCTCCGGCAGGGCGTGCCGGACGTCTGGGGATCGGACCACGCGCCGCACACGAAGGACGAGAAGGCCAAGCCCTATCCGGCGAGCCCGAGCGGAATGCCCGGCGTGCAGACGCTGCTGCCGCTGCTGCTCGATCACATGGCGGCGGGGCGCGTGACGCTGGAGCGCGTCGTCGATCTCACGTCGGCGGGGGCCGTCCGCCTGTTCGGGCTCACCGCCAAGGGCCGCATCGCACCGGGCTTCGACGCCGATTTCAGCATCGTCGATCTGAAGTCGCGCTGGACGATCGGGAACGATTGGCTGCAATCGAAGTGCGGCTGGTCGCCGTTCGAGGGGCTAACGCTCACCGGCCGCCCGGTCGGCACGATCATCCGCGGACGCCGCGTGATGTGGGATGCGGGCCTCATCGGCACGCCGATCGGCGAACCCTTCCGCTTCGACGAGACGCTGCGCGCCTGAGAGAAACATTGGGGGAGGCATCGTGACGGACGATAACGCGGCTGGGCAGGAATTCGACATCAAGCGCGACCGGCTGGTGATCCTCGCCTCGTCGCTCGGCACCGTCTTCGAATGGTACGATTTCTTCATCTACGGCACGCTCGCCGCACTGCTCGGCCGCATGTTCTTTCAGGTCGAGAGTGTGACGCTGGCGTTCCTGCTCAGCCTCGCGACCTTTGCCGTGGGCTTCCTCGTGCGCCCGCTCGGCGCTGTCCTCTTCGGGTATCTCGGCGACCGCGTGGGGCGGAAATACACGTTCCTCGTCACCATCACCGTCATGGGCCTCGCGACGGCGGCGATCGGCGCGCTGCCGACCTACGCGCAGATCGGCGTCGCCGCACCGCTGATCCTCGTCGCGCTTCGCTTCGCGCAGGGGCTGGCGCTCGGCGGCGAATACGGCGGGGCAGCGATCTACGTCGCTGAACATGCGCCCACGCACCGGCGCGGCTTCTACACGAGCTGGATACAGATCGCCGTGGTCGGCGGCTTCCTGCTGTCGATCATCGTCGTCGTCTCGACGACCGCGATCGTCGGCAAGGACGCCTTCGAGGCGTGGGGCTGGCGCATCCCGTTCCTCGTGTCGCTGATCCTGCTTGCGATCTCGCTGTGGATACGGCTGAAGCTCAATGAAAGCCCGGTGTTCCGGGCCATGAAGGCGGCGGGCAAAACCTCGGCCAACCCGTTCGTGGAGAGCTTCCGCGAAAAGGGCAATGTCGGCCGCATCCTGACCGCGCTCGCGCTTGCCGCCGGATTCACGGTGATCTGGTACAACGCCCAGTTCTACACGCTCTATTTCCTGCAAGGCGCGGCGAGGGTCGCGGAAGCCGACGCGCGCCTCCTCGTCGGCGCGGCCGTGGTCGTCGGCGCGCCGGGCTTCGTCTTCTTCGGCTGGCTGTCGGACCGGATCGGGCGCAAGCCCGTGATCCTCACCGGCTTCGCGCTGACGCTGGTGCTGCTGTTCCCGATCTACTGGCTGATCTCGGCGGCGGCGAACCCGGCGCTCGAGCGCGCGATGGAAGCGCATCCGGTGACGATCGTCACGCCCGAAGGGTGCCGCTACGATCCGTTCTCGGAGCGGCAGGAGAGCGCCTGCGCCGAGACGCTGGAATGGTTCGCAGCCAAGGGCATCGACTATACGCGCGCGCCGGCGGACGTGGCCGAGGTCGAGGTTCGCGTCGCGGACGCGCGCATCGGTGGTTTCCGGCCGGAGGCCTTCCGCGAGGCGCTCGGCGCCGCAGGCTACCCGGAGGTCTCGGAACCCGGCGAGCGGCAGGGATGGCTCGTCGTCCTCGCGGCGGCGATGCTGACGCTGCTCACCGGCATGACCTACGGCCCCGCCGCCGCCACGCTGGTCGAGCTGTTTCCGGCGCGCATCCGCTACACGTCCATGTCGGTGCCGTACCACATCGGCACCGGCGTCTTCGGCGGCCTGCTGCCGCTCGTCTCGCAGTATATCGTCGTGTCCTCGGGCGCCGTGTTCGGCGGTCTGTGGTACACGTTCGTCATCGTCACGGTGGCGATGCTGGTGACGTATTTCTACCTGCCCGAGACGCGCGGGCGCGACATCGGCGGCTGAGCTATTTCAGATTCGCCTTGAACCAGCCGAGCGCCTCGTCCCACGCCGCCTTTGCCGCCGCCTCGTCGTAGCTGGGGCGGTAGTCGGCGAGGAAGCCATGGTCCGCGTCCGGGTAGAGGATGATCTTCGAGGGCGAGTCCGCCTTGCCGAGCGCCGCCTGCATCGCTTCCACGTCCGCGACCGGGATGCCCTTGTCCTTGCCGCCGTAGAGCCCGAGCACGGGCGCCTTCAGCCGCGCGGCGATCTCGATCGGCTGGCTGGTCGTGATCGGCGGCTTGTTCTCGCCGGTGAGCCGTCCGTACCACGCCACGCCCGCATCGACGCGCGGGCTGTAGGCGGCGTAGAGCCACGTGATGCGCCCGCCCCAGCAGAAGCCGGTGATGCCGAGCTTCGACGGGTCGCCGCCGTCCGCTGCCGCGAACGCCGCCGCCGCGTCGAGATCGGCCATGACGATCGGGTCGGGAACCTTCGAAACGATGGTCGAGACCAGCGTCTGGATGTCGGATTCCTTCGTCGCATCGCCCCAGCGCGCATAGAGATCGGGCGCGATCGCATAATAGCCCGCGTGGGCGAGGCGGCGGCAGATGTCCTTAATCCATTCGTGGACGCCGAAGATCTCGTGCACCACCAGGATCACCGGCGCGCGGCCGCTGCCCGCGGGTTTCACGCGGTAGGCGGGCATCCGACCCTGCCGCACGGAGATCGAGAGCGTGCGTTCGTCGAGCCCCTCGATGTCGGTCTTGATCGTGCTCGCGGCGACGGGCTGGACGGCGGCGGCGAAGCCCGCGGCGAACGTGCCGCCGACGAGCACGCCGCGGCGGGAGAGGCCGCTCGAAGCGACCCAGTTCCGGTCTTCGGGCAAACGGTCGGTTGTCATGGCGATGGCTCCCTCTTTCCACGGGTGAACGAAGGTGAGGGCGCTCTGACGTTACGGGGGGATCGGCGCCCACCGCGACAATGCACGACGGGCGCCTTTGTTGCCAGTGCTACTCGGCCGCGACCGCCGCCGCGCTGGCGGCAAGCGCCGCCCGCGCCGCGCGCACGCCGTCGGCATAGGCCGGGTCGATGCGCGCGAAGTGGCCGAGCTGCCGCTCGACGATCTCCTCCGGCACGCCCTGCATCGCCTCGGCGATGTTGGAGAACAGGCGCGCCCGCTGCCCGGCGTCGAACAGGTTGAACAGCGCGCGGGGCTGCACGTAGTCGTCGTTGCCCTCGCGGTGGTCCCACCGGTCCATGTCGCCGGAGATACGCAGCGGCGGCTCGCGGTACTCGGGCGCCTGCCGCGCCCCGCCGAAGCTGTTCGGCTCGTAGTAAGCGTCCACGGACCCGGTGCGCTGGCCGTGGAAATTCATCTGCCCGTCCTTGTGATAGTGGTGGACCGGGCATTTCGGCGCGTTCACCGGCAGCGATTCATAATGCGTGCCGAGCCGGTAGCGGTGCGCGTCGGCATAGCTGAAGAGGCGCGCCTGCAGCATCTTGTCGGGCGAGAAGCCGATGCCCGGCACGATGTTCGACGGCGAGAAGGCGGCGTTCTCGATTTCCGCGAAATAATTGTCCGGGTTGCGGTTCAGCTCGAGGATGCCGACCTCGATCAGCGGATAGTCGCCATGCGGCCAGACCTTGGTGAGGTCGAAGGGGTTGTACGGCGTCTTGTCCGCGTCGGTTTCCGGCATGATCTGCACGCAGACGCGCCACTTCGGGAACTTGCCCGCCTCGATCGTGCCGAACAGCGCTTCCTGATAGCCCTCGCGTGTCCGCCCCACGACCGTTGCCGCCTCGGCATTGGTGAAGTGCGCGTGGCCCTGCATCGTCTTGAAGTGGAACTTCACCCAGAAGCGCTCGCCGGCCGCGTTCACGAACGAATAGGTGTGGCTGCCGAAGCCGTCCATCTGCATCGGCGTCTGCGGCAGGCCGCGGTCGGACATCAGGATCGTCACCTGGTGCAGTGACTCCGGCGACAGCGACCAGAAGTCCCACATCGCGGTCGCCGAGCGCAGGTTGCTGCGCGGGTGCCGCTTCTGCGTATGGATGAAGTCGGGGAACTTCAGCGGATCGCGCACGAAGAACACCGGCGTGTTGTTGCCGACGAGGTCCCAGTTGCCCTCGTCCGTGTAGAACTTGAGTGCGAAGCCGCGCACGTCGCGCTCATGATCGGCGGCGCCCATCTCTCCGGCGACGGTGGAAAAGCGCGCCAGCATCGGCGTCGCCTTGCCGACGGCGCTGAATACCGTGGCGCGCGTGTAGCGGGAAAGGTCCGCCGTGGCCGTGAACGTGCCGTGCGCGCCCCAGCCCTTGGCGTGGACGACGCGCTCCGGGATGCGTTCGCGGTTCTGGTGCGCCAGCTTCTCGATCAGTTGCCAGTCCTGCAGCATCACCGGCCCGCGCGGACCTGCGCTCAGGCTGTTCTGGTTGTCGGCGATCGGTGCGCCGGCGGTGGTCGTCATAACGGGGCGTTGGTCGCTCATCGGCTTTTCCCTTCCTCTTTGGTTTGTCGGAACGCTTACCGGAACCGTGTGGCAGGTTTTGCGCAATCGGGAAAATGCACAATAGTCGTCAGACTGATCGCCTGTTTCGATTAATACATCTTGGGATTATAGGGCGGCCCCGGCGTGATGCCGAGACCGCCCGTTGGCAGCGTGACCCGTTTTTTCCAGCACCGTTCTGTTCGCGGACGGCATCTGCGGCGGGTGATCGCCGTTCGGAGCGGGGTGAGATGGTCGTTGTTCTCGTTATCGTGTGCCGCGCGTGTTCCGAATGCCGCCGAGGGTGGCCCCAGGGTCGCCGGAGACAAAGCACGGACCATGCCAGATGATGGAAACGGCGCATTCCGGCGGGCAGACCGATCGCCTGCTTTCAAGGCTGTAAAGAAGATCGACAGCCGCTATTCGTGGTAACGCAATCCGGGAACGGGGACGGACAATGGCAAATTCGCGTTCAGTCACGATTTCAACCGCGAAGGCCGGGATCGGCTTCGGCACGGCACTCGCCATCACGATTTCATGGAGCCTCCACAAGTCGATCCTGTGGGCGATCATCCACGGCTTCTTCTCGTGGTTCTACGTGATCTACTACGTGCTGAAGCGCTGACGCGGACACGGAATTCCGCTATCATCCCGGCCCGAACGGGAGGGGCCATCCGATGGCGCGCAGGATACTCGGCACGGTCGCGGGCATCGTCGTTGCAATGCTGGTGGTCGCCGCGATGGATTTCGTCAGCCGGATGCTGGTACCCGAAGCTGGCGCCGTGGGCGCGGGGGGCTTCGCCGCCGTGCCGACTACGGCCAAGATCGTCATGGCCTGCGGCTGGTTTCTTGCGGCGCTTGTCGGCGGACTGCTCGCCGTGCGTATCACGCGCTGGGCGGCCTCGGGCTGGATCGTCGCCGGGCTGATCCTCGCGGCGTGCGCCTACAACGGCTTCACGATTCCGGGCGTGCCGCTCTGGATGCAGATCACCGGCGTGCTTGCGCCGCTTGCCGCCGGGGTGATCGTGCAGAGGGTTTCGAAACCGGGCTGATCAGAGCTGGCAGGTGCCCTCGCGCGTCTCGGGGGCTGACCCGGCGCGATACCAGCGCGTCTTGCCGGGCAGGGCGGCGGCGTCCTGATAGCAGACCTCGGCGCTCTTTCCGGCCGGGTCCATCAGCACCGTCCACTGATGATCGCCGCAATTGTGCTGCTCACACGCCCACGACATGACCTTGCCGTTCTTCACCTCGATCGGCGCCGACGGCCCGCCGCGTTCGCCCATCACCCAGCCGAGAACGGTCTTGTCCGGAATGGCGGCGGCGATCGCGGTCTTGACGGCGGGCTGATCGAAGAACGTGACATCGCCGACCTTGTCGAACGGATACTTGCCCGCGTAGGCGGCGAGATCGACGCCGTTGGCTGCGGCCTCGGCCGTTGCCGCGGTTTCCGTGTCCGCTTCCGGTGTCGTGCCGCCCGCCGCCGCATCCACGCTGTTCGGGTCCCCGGCGTCGACCTTCGGTTGATCGGCCTGCGGCGCGGCCTTGTCCGCGCTGTCGCAGCCCACGGCGACAAGTCCGGCCAGCAGAAGCGTCAGCAGTCGCATGTCTCGTTCCCTCCCGTTCAGATACCTCGCGCCATTATGACAGCGAGTCCGCCGGCTTGTCATCCGCGCGGTCGAGCAGGTCGTCGGTCACGTCCATCAGCAGCAGGGGCTCGTCCGCCGCATCGGCTATGGCGTCGACGAAGGCGGTGCGCGTTTCCGGGTCGTTGTAGACCATCTTTGACTCGTATGCCCGGCGCCAGCTCGCCTCGTCCGGCCATTCGGCCATGCCGATGAAGCGGCCGTCCTGTTCGCGGTGCAGGCGCGAGCCGAGGCTGCCGTAGCGTTCCCGGATGAGTTCGGTGCCGCGCCGCCAGGCCGCGCGGAACTGCTCTTCCTTGCCCGGCTTCACCCTCCACCAATAGGCTGCGACGAACATGTTTCTGCCTCCGTTCTCGCTCACGTTCTGCTGGAGGAACGCACGGTGCCCTGAAAAGCGCCTTGGAGCCGAATCGATTCAAGCATAGCCTGCGGGCAAAAGCCCGAGGAGGATCGTTCGATGCGCATGTTCAGCCTTGCCGTTGCAGCCGCCGCCGTCACCGTGGCCGGCCCCGCACTCGCCGCGCTCGCGGTGGGCGCGAAGGCGCCGGCGTTCACGACCAAGGCGTCGCTCGCCGGAAAGCCCTTCGATTTCTCGCTCGCCGAGGCGCTGAAGAAAGGGCCGGTCGTGCTTTATTTCTTCCCTGCCGCCTTCACGCCGGGCTGCACGGTGGAAGCCAACGCGTTCGCCGACGCGACGGACGACTTCGAGAAAATGGGCGCGACCGTGATCGGCATGTCCAACGACCCCATCGAAAAGCTGAACGAGTTCTCGGTGAAGGAATGCCGCAACAAGTTCGCGGTGGGCGTCGCGAACGAAAAGCTTATCGAGGAGTACGACGTGCCGCTGCCGCTGCGCCCCAGCCGCTCGAACCGCACCTCCTATGTGATCGCGCCCGATGGGAAGATCATCTTCGTCCATTCGGAAATGGCGCCGAAGGGCCACATCACCGGCACGTTCGCCGCCGTGAAGAAATGGCACGCTGAGCACGGCGCGAAGACCAAGGGCGCGGACTGAGACGCCTAGAATTCCAGGAAAGCCTTGAACCCGCCGTAGATCATGCGTTTCGAATCGAACGGCGCGTTCTCGTGGTCGTGCTTCAGGCGCTCGTCAGTCATCACCTTGGCGTTGATCGCGTCCCGCGCCTCGCGCGACGGATAGGTGATCCACGAGAACACCACCGTCTCGCCGTCCTCGGCCTGCACGGCGCGCGGAAACGAGGTGCGTTCGCCGTAAGGCACGTCGTCCGCGACGCATTCCACGTAGGAAAGCGCGCCGTGCTCCATCCAGACCTTCCCGGCAAGCTCCGCGAGCTTCCGGTAATCATCCATGCGATCCCGCGGCACGGCGAGCACGAAACCATCGACGTAGGTCATGAGAAGTCTCCCAAGCACGTGTTTTGCATGAAGTAAGCAATACGCAAGAAGTGCGTGCAAGACTTATGCGATGGTTGACGCTCTTGGCACGTTTGCTTCGCTGGACATGATTGTGTTCGTGCTTGTTCTTGGTGGGGTTGCCGCCGGCATTGGGCTGGAGCGACTGCTTGCCAGAATCGGCCGCAAACAAAAGCGACGGAAGACATGGCGTAATGGGCAAGGGCCAACGCCAGCACCGGGTGCACTGCCGATCAGCATCACCGATCCCGCAGAGCAGCTGCGCGTCGTGGCCGGAGCAGAGTTTACCAAACAGGCCCTGCTCAACAAGCAGGAAGCCCGTGTTCTTTATGCGGCCGAGCGGGCGGTTGCCGAGAGCGGGCTGAGATGGCGCGTCATGGCGCAGGTCAGTCTTGGTGAAATCCTGCGTTCCGAAAACCGGCGCGCGTTTGCCGCCATCAATTCAAAGCGCGTCGATCTGCTGGTGATATCGCAATCCGGCGAGCCGCTTGCGGCCATCGAATATCAGGGAAGCGGTCATTATCAGAATACCGCCTCCATTCGCGATGCCGTGAAGAAGGAGGCATTACGCAAGGCAGGCATCCGCTACATCGAAGTCATGGGCAAACATACTGCAGACGATGTTCGGCGAGAGATCGGTCGCCTCGCCTTTGCCGAGACCAAGAACCCGTCGCCTGTCTGAGCGGGTGGGCGGTTTATCTGGTTGCTGATCACCGTCGCGGGAACCAGTTGCAACCCGGCCTATTCTCCTACCGACAAGGATTGGAAAGGAGGCGGCGATGGCTGCGAAGGTTAGCAGGCTGCGGGAGGACGATCTGCCGGGGCATGAAAGTCGGCTCGAACCGAAACCGGATTGGGAGCCGCGCTATCCGGGCTCCGGGCATCTGAAAGGCAAGGTCGCGCTCATCACCGGCGCGGACAGCGGCATCGGGCGGGCGGTGGCGGCGCTCTATGCGCGGGAGGGGGCGAAGGTCGCGATCCTCTACCTTTGCGAGCACGACGACGCGAAGGAGACGGCGCGGATCGTGAAGGACGAAGGCAGCAAGGCCCTGACCATCGCGGGCGACATCGGCGACAAGGCGTTCTGCGAGGACGCGGTGACCAAGGTGGTGAAGGCGTTCGGCGGGATCGACATCCTCGTCAACAATGCGGGCGAGCAGCATCCGGACGAGGACATCCGCGACATCACCGACAAGCAGCTTCGGCGCACGTTCCAGACCAACGTGTTCGGCATGTTCTACCTGACGCAGGCGGCGATGCCGCATCTGAAGGCGGGCGCGGCGATCATCAACTGCACCAGCGTCACCATGTACAAGGGATCGGAGGAGCTGCTCGACTATTCGGCGACGAAGGGCGCGATCACGGCGTTCACGCGCAGCCTGTCGCAGAACCTTGCCGGGAAGGGCATCCGCGTGAACGCGGTTGCGCCGGGACCGATCTGGACGCCGCTCAACCCCTGCGGCGGGGCGAGCGAGGAGAAGCTGGAGCACTTCGGCGAGTCGACGCCGATGGGCCGCCCCGGGCAGCCGAGCGAAGTCGCGCCGTCGTTCCTGTTCCTCGCCTGCGAGGACGCGAGCTACATGTCGGGGCAGGTGCTGCACCCGAACGGCGGGGTGGTCGTGAACGGCTGATCGCTTGCGTCCGCTGCCGTCCGCGCCTTATGGGTCCGGCTCAGCAGCAGGAGCGGGCGATGGCCGACGACGACTATGTATACGATGTAGACAGCGGCGAGTGGATCAGCGCCGCCGAGGCGGCGACGCGGTCCGTCGTCGAGGTCCGGGATGCAGGTGGAAACTTGCTCGCGGACGGCGACAGCGTGACGCTCGTCAAGGACCTGAAGGTGAAGGGCGCGGGGCAGACGCTGAAGGTCGGCACCGTCATCAAGTCGATCCGCCTGACCGGCGACCCGCAGGAGATCGACTGCAGGTTCGAGGGCATCAAGGGCCTCGTGCTGCGCGCGGAGTTCGTGAAGAAGCGGTAGGCGGAAGCGCGGCGGTCTTTCAATCTGCACGGATCCGGGTTAGAACAAAAGAAGAACAATCTTCACCGGACCCTTGCGCCATGCAGTTCCGTTTCGATTTCGCGCGCTTCGATTTCGAGCCGTGGCGCGCTGCGCTCTCCGGCCTCGTCGAGGGCGCCCGGACGCTGCCGCGCCGCCTGCCGTTCGACCAGCTCGTCAAGTCGATGATCAGCGGGCGCACGAAGGACGCCGTTTCGGCCCGGTCATACCTGCGCCTGCGCGCGCGGTTCCCGACCGGCGCGTCGCTTGCCGGGGCCGCGCCGGGCGACGTGGAGCGGCTGATCGCGCGCGTGACCTTTCCGGAGGTGAAGGCGGCGCATGTCGTCGACGCCGCGAGGCGGGTGGGGCAGGCATGGCCGGACTACGACCTGAGCCGTCTCTCCGGGATGCCGCCGGAGGCGCGGCTCGAATGGCTGGAGCGCCTGCCGGGCGTCGGGCGCAAGGTGGCGGCATCGACGCTGAACGCGAGCACGCTGCGGCTGCCCGTCTACATCGTCGACACGCACGTGTGGCGCGTGATGCGGCGCACGGGCGTCGTGCCCGCGAACGCGGCGGCGCGCGACGTGAGCATGTTCGTGACCGAATCCATGCCGGATTGGGACGGCGAGACGTTCACGCTGTTCCACGTGGCGGTGAAGCGGCTGGGGCAGACGCTCTGCCGCGACGCCGAACCGCTCTGCGGCCTGTGCCCGCTGGCGGCGGACTGCGCTACGGCGCGTGCGCGGGGAGGCGTTCGATCAGCGCGGCGGCTGCCGCGGGCGCGCGGACCTTGGCGCCGTTGATCATGAAAACGAAGGCGTCGCGGCCGCCTTCCGCCCAACCGCGCGCCTTCGCGGCCCAGTCGTCCAGCGCCTTCGGCGCGTAGCCCGTGGGCACGTCCTCCTCGGCGCGCTGGAGGCGGGCGTAGGCGAAATCGGCGGTGGCCTCGTCGATGGTCGGATAGCCGGGCTTGTCGGCATAGACGATCGCCGCGCCTGCATCCTTGGCGAGCTTCACGAAGGCGGCGTCCTCGAAGCTGGCGTGGCGGACCTCCAATGCGTGGCGGAGGGGACGGCTGCCGATCCTGTCGGGAAGGAGCTTCAGGAAGCCCGCGAAGTCCTGCGCATCGAACGCCTTGGTGTGCGGGAACTGCCAGAGGATGGGGCCGAGCTTGTCTTCGAGCGCTTCGAGGCCTTGCCCGAGGAACTTCGCAACCGATTCCGCGCCCTCGGCAAGTTTTTTGCGCACGGTAGTGAAGCGCGAGGCCTTCACGGTGAAGACGAAGCCCTCCGGCGCGGAGGCCGCCCACTTGGCGAAGCTCGCGGGCTTGAAGCTGCTGTAGAAGGTGCCGTTGATCTCGATGGCGCCGAGGCGCGCGGCGGCATATTCAAGCTCCCGCGCCTGCGTGAGACCTTGCGGATAGAAGCTGCCGCGCCACGGTTCGTAGGTCCAACCACCGATCCCGACGCGAATCCGCCCCGCCGCCACGGACCTATGCGGCCATCTTTTCAGGAAGGGCGAGCGGCAGCGGGAGTTGCACCGTTTCCGTCACTCCACCGAGCGGCCAGTGCGCGCGCAGGGTGTGGCGGCCCGCGCCGACATGGCTTTCGACCAGCACCAGCTCGTCGGCGCGCCAGCTGATCGGGTCGATGCGTTCCGTGCCCGTGCGCCACTGGTGGCCGTGCGCGAGCGTGACGTGCGGCGGCGAGGGCGGCACGTCCGCTGCAAGGCCCGCCGCGCCGAGACGGCGGACGAGATCGTGGCGGAAGCTCTCGATGAAGGTCAGCGGCTCCGAGGCGGTGAGCAGCGCGCGGTCGTTCGCGCGCACGAGCTGGTTGAACACCGGGCGCTGGGCGGGGAGGGGCACGTCGTGCAGCACCTCGCCGACGCGCTCGACAAGCTTGGGCTGCGGTGCCTCGTAATGGCCGCCGATCATCGCGAGCGTGATGTGCAGCCGGTCGGCGGGAAGCCGCGTGCCCGCCAGACGGTACACGGAGCCCATCATGGCGAGCGTGGTCGCGAGCAGCGTGGGCGGACGCAGCGCGAGGAAGTAGCAATGGAAAACGACGTTCTGCATGGTTCACGCCTCTTTCGTTCCCTGTTCGTTCATTTAGAACAAAAAAGGAACATTCGCAAGCCTCCGTCAACCGCTCATTGCAGGAACGCACGAAGCCGCATCCAGTTCTCCCGCTTCGCGTCGGCGGGAACGGCGCAGGCGCCGCTGCTGGAAAGGAGCGTGAGCGTCCGCCATTCGCCCGCGCGCTCCCCGAGCCGGCGAAGGCCGATGCGCTCGGCGGTGCGGCCGTTGAAGGCGATGGCGCGGAGCGCCGGGAGCGTGTCCGCCATCGCGGCGAGGTCGCGCGCGGCGGGCGCGCGGATCGCGCTGTCGAGGCTGCCCTGCCGCTCGGCATGGGCGATCACGTCCCAAAGGCCGACGTCGCGCGCCAGCAGCGCCTCCAGCCGCGCCGCATAGGGAAGGGCGGGCAGGTCGACACCCGTCACCGCGCCCATCAGCCGCCAGAAGCCGTTCCCCGGATTGGCATAATATTCCCGCGCCGCGAGCGAGGCCCGCCCCGGCAGGCTGCCGAGAATGAGCACCCGCGTCCGTGCGTCCGCCACGGGCGGGAAGGCGTGGTCGCGGCGGGGCGTTATGCCATTCCCGCTCAATATCCCGTCACCAGCATGTCGATTGCCGCCATGATCGCTTCATGGCGATCCGCGAGCGAGGCAACGGGTGCACCGAGTTCGCGCAGCGGCACGGCGGCGATCAGGTGCGTGGCCATGACGTGATCGTCGCCGCCCACCGCGAACACGGGGTGCAGGCGTTCGAGCGAGCGGGGCGTGGTTCTTGCGGGGAGCAGCGGAACGACGGCCCGGGTCCTGAAATCGCTGAGCAGTTCGGCCTGAACGTCGAGTGCGTGCGTGCCTTCGGCAAGCCGATAGACGTCGAAGCGCGCCATCAGAATTGACGGTGGCGGGCGAGCGGCAGCCCTTCCTGCTCGACGAAGTCGTTCCACGCGCCGATGGCCTTTGCATTCTCCGCGCGCCAGCGTGTGCTGCGCACCTCGGCGAGTTCAGCAGCAAGGCCGCGCTCGCAAGCCTGCGAAATATTGATGCCGAGCGCTTTCGCCTCGGCGATGAGGTCGACGCTCAGGGAGATGTTGGTCGCCTTTTTCAACGCCGATGCGGTGCGGCGGGCAGACGCGTTCATCGCCAATTCCTTATCATGAATGCGCAAACCATATGCGCATATACGATGAGGGTCAACGAAAGGCGGTCGCAAGTGATGGCGAGGCGCCTTGGAACCTTTCTGAATGGGTTATGGATTGCGTGAGGGTGCGACAGGTAAATATGCTGAAGGCATGAAGTGAGAAACATGGCTGAACTGACGCGCGAAACGATCAAGGCCGCGAACGAGCGCGGACGCATCATCCGCGAAACGCAGCCGCACGTGGCGGCGGCGCGCTATGATGCGAAGACGGACCGCGTGATCGTGGACCTCACCAACGGCGCGACCTTCGCCTTCTCGCCCCGACTGGTGGAAGGGCTGCACGACGCGAGCCCCGCCGAAATCGCCGAGGTGGAGGTCATCGGCCGGGGCTTCGGCCTGCGTTGGGAGACGCTGGACCTTGACTATACGGTGCCGGGTCTTGTGAACGGCGTGTTCGGAACGGCGAAGTGGATGGCGGCGAAGGCTGCCGCGGCGCGGGCGAATGAGGCGAAGGGCGGGAGGCCGAGGAAGGCAGGGTAGACAGTAGCGCTGGGGTGCTGTCGTTGCCCACGATTATTGAGTGGTATTTTTGATCATATGTAAAATCTGATCGTGTCTACGCTGGGAAGCAAGAGGTCGTTTCTCTTTCAGGACACCTGCGGCGTTACCAGTCCAGCCTTGCCACGAATGCCAGACGGCGCTTTCTCCGATAACAATGCTAAATCCCTCTCGCTTCTCAGGAAAGGTGACGACTCCAACCCTGAAATGAGAGGCGAGCAATTGCATACCACGCGCCTCGCCTGCATAGCAGTGGCTCCCATCATCATGTAAGCCGTCCCACCCAGGAAAAGCTATACATGCGTTGGGCCGCTGGCCGCGGAGTTGAGGAAGACGGTCATCATCAATGTAGGCCATACGATAGTAGATGGCCTGCCGAAGATGGTCGACGAAATCTTTTTTGTACAAATGCGAACGCTTGAATTCCCAGCCAAGGACATACCCGCTCTCTTTACAGATCGATACGGCGTCCAATCTGTAGCGTTCATTCTCAGGAGGAGGCCCGACCGTGCAAACCTCCTCATAAACATCGAAATGCTTTCTCAGTTCTGGAAGCACAAAACTTGATGCGTCTTCCTCCGTGCGGAAGCGCCTTAAACTTTCGTCCTTTGCTCGCCTTCGCGCCATTTTACTCAGCTGCCGGCAAATAAATCTCCCCACCCTTCTCCTTGAACTTCTCGCTCATCTCCGCCATCCCTTTCGCGGCATCCTCCGCCGCGATAAACGTATCCGCGCTCTGGTTCTGCTTCGCCGCGAAATCCCGCACTTCCTGCGTGATCTTCATCGAGCAGAACTTCGGGCCGCACATGGAGCAGAAGTGCGCCGTCTTCGCGCCTTCCGCCGGGAGGGTCTGGTCGTGGTATTCCTCGGCCGTATCGGGATCGAGCGACAGGTTGAACTGGTCGCGCCAGCGGAACTCGAACCTTGCCCTGCTGAGTGCGTCGTCGCGGACCTTGGCGGCGGGGTGGCCCTTGGCGAGGTCGGCGGCGTGGGCGGCGAGCTTGTAGGTGACGACGCCGACCTTCACGTCGTCGCGGTCGGGGAGGCCGAGATGCTCCTTCGGCGTCACGTAGCAGAGCATCGCGGTGCCGAACCAGCCGATCATCGCCGCGCCGATCGCGCTCGTGATGTGGTCGTAGCCGGGCGCGATGTCGGTGGTGAGCGGCCCGAGCGTGTAGAAGGGGGCCTCGCCGCAGGCCTCCAGCTGCTTGTCCATGTTGGCCTTGATCTTGTGCATCGGCACGTGGCCGGGGCCTTCGATCATCACCTGCACGTCGTGCTTCCACGCGACCTGCGTCAGCTCGCCGAGCGTGGCGAGCTCGCTGAACTGCGCCTCGTCGTTCGCGTCGGCGATGCTGCCGGGGCGGAAGCCGTCGCCGAGGCTGAAGGCGATGTCGTAGGCCTTCATGATCTCGCAGATGTCCTCGAAGCGTTCGTAGAGGAAGCTCTCCTTGTGGTGCGCGAGGCACCATTTCGCCATGATCGAGCCGCCGCGCGAGACGATGCCGGTGACGCGTTTCGCGGTCATCGGGATGTAGGGCAGGCGCACGCCCGCGTGGATGGTGAAATAGTCGACGCCCTGCTCGGCCTGCTCGATCAGCGTGTCGCGGAAAATCTCCCACGTCAGGTCCTCGGCAACGCCGCCGACCTTTTCGAGCGCCTGATAGATCGGCACGGTGCCGATGGGGACGGGGCTGTTGCGGATGATCCATTCGCGCGTGTCGTGGATGTTGCGCCCCGTCGAGAGGTCCATCACCGTGTCCGCGCCCCAGCGGATCGACCAGACCATCTTGTCGACCTCGTTCGCGACGTTGCTGGCGACGGCGGAGTTGCCGATGTTGGCATTGATCTTGACGAGGAAGTTGCGGCCGATCGCCATCGGTTCCGATTCCGGGTGGTTGATGTTGCTGGGGATGATGGCGCGGCCGCGCGCCACCTCGTCGCGGACGAACTCGGGGGTGACGTAGTCGGGGATGGCGGCGCCGAAGTCCTGCCCGTCGCGGACGTACTCTTTCAGGCGGGCGCGGCCGAGGTTCTCGCGCTCGGCGACGTACTCCATCTCGGGCGTGATGATGCCGGCCCGCGCATAGTGCATCTGGCTGACGTTCATGCCGGGCTTCGCGCGCAGCGGCCGCTTCACGACATTGGGGAAGGGCTGCACGCCGCCGGAACGGTCCGGGCCGAGCTGGCCGTTGTCCTCGGGCTTCACGGCGCGGGCGTCGTAGGCCTCCACGTCGCCGCGCGCGATGATCCAGTCGCGGCGGAGCGCGGGGAGGCCGGCCATGATGTCGATGCGGGCGGCGGGGTCCGTGTAGGGGCCGGAGGTGTCGTAGACGCGCACGGGCGGCTCGCCCGACGAGGCTTCGAGGTCGATCTCGCGCATCGCGACCCTGCGGGGGCCGACGTAGATCTTGCGGCTGCCCCTTATGGGTCCGGTGGTGACGCCGATTTCGGTGCGGGCGGGGATGTCGGCCATGTCTCGTGCTCCGTCATGGGGCGGACCGGCGACGGGATATGGCAATGGCAGCGCGCTCGAAGCGGGAGACGCTGCGGTTCCGATCCCTACGCCGGCACGACCCGGGTCAGGTTCGAAGGGTTCCCCCGCTCGTGCGGCGATCTCAGCCCGGCGTCACACCGGGTACCCCTTGGAACGAATGCTGCGGCGGACTCTGGGGGCTTTGCCCGCGCCTGTCAATTCGCCGTGCGCTTGACGGGCCGGCAAGGGGGTGGTGAATGCGCCGGGGGCAGCGGCGGGCTGCCCGGTCGGTAGAAGGAGAGGGTCTTGCGGCGCGCACGTATGGGCTATTGCCACTGGGGCGCCGCCGAATTCCGCGCGGTGCTTTCCGGCTGGACAGGCCGCGCGGCGGATGCGCCGGAGCGCTTGACGCAGCGGCTTGCAGCGCTCGGCTACGGCGACGTGCGGCTCGTCAATCGCGGCAAGACCGGGCTGGTCCTCGCGTTTCAGGTGATGAAGGCGGCGGCGCCGGAGCGCAGGAAGGTGCTGGTGCCCGCCTATTGCTGCCCGGCCGTGCCGCACGCGGTGCGGGAGGCGGGTCTCGACCCGGTGTCCGTTCCGGTCGGCGACGATCTCAATCTCGATCTCGCTGCATTGCCGGGGTGGCTGGCGCGTGACGTTCTCGCCGTTGTCGCGGTCCACATGTACGGCGCGCGGTTGGATGTGGACGCCGTCGCGGGGCTCGCGCGCCCGCACGGGATCCGCGTGGTGGACGATGCGGCGCATGTGCTCGGCGACAGCATGGGAACGCGCGGCGACTTCGGGCTGCTCAGCTTCGACCAGTCGAAAACGCTGACGGGCGGTATGCCCAACGGCGGCGGCGCGCTGCTGGTGAACGCGCCGGAATTCCGGCCCGCCGTGACATCGGCATGGGAGGCTTTGCCGGACGCGCCTTTACGCAGGCGTCATCACGCGTGGTTCGCCTACGGTTTCGTTCTCGATCCCTTGCCGCGTTTTCTGCCGAACTATGGCGCGCGCTTCGTCAGGCCGGTGGCGCGCTGGTGCGAGGCGCGGAATAACAAGCGTTCGCATATTCCGGACACTGCCGCCGCCGCCTTGCTCGCGCAACTCGAACGGCTCGGGGACATTCGCGCCGCGCGCACCCGAATTTGCGGCTGGTATGCCGACGCGCTGCCGAACGGTGCGCGTATGCCCCAGTACGCCCCCGGCGCCTATCGGACACGCATGATCGTGACGTGGGACGGGGGCGCGACGACGAAGGACGTGCAAGAGCGGCTGATCGGTGCGGGCATATCGGTACGCGCACCCTATCGCGCCTGGTCGGACGACGCGGCGGCAATGCTCGGCAGCCAGCTGGACCGGATGATCGAGCTGCCCGGCAACATCAGGCTGCGCGAGGCCGACGTGCGGCGCATCGCGGCGGAACTGGCGCGCGCGATCGCCTGAACCTACCCCGCGTGCCGGGCCCGCCGTTCCCGGAAACGCTCGAGCGCCTTGCCGAGGATTTCGAGCACCTTGCTTTCGAAGCCGTCGGGCTTGCCCGACAGCTGCCACAGCACGATGTGGGCGGCGATATAGACGACGGCGGCAACCGCGATGCGCGGCAGCACCGAAAGAAACACGGCGATTTCGGACATGCCCCCCGGAGAAACGGACGGCATCAGCAGCACGGCGCCCGACATGACGGCAACGGCCACGAAGCTGCGCCAGCCCATCAGGAAGGCCGAGAAGAACGAATCCTTGAGCAGGGTCTTGGCGAAGAACATGTTCACGGAGGCGCGCAGCAGGTGGTAGAAGGCCACGGCATAGATCATGCCGGACACGCCGTGCTGGCTTACCGCATACCAGAAGATCGGCAGGCAGAAGACCGCGAGGAACGCTGCCCGCATGACCATCTGCGGAAGCGCCAGCTTCGCCATCGCGAGGCCGTTCGTGGAGGCGCCGACCATCGAAATGGCGAACACGGGCCCGAAAACCTGTATCACCTGCGGCGCTTCCGCCAGCCATTTCTGGCCGACGATGAGCGCGACCATCTCGGGCGCGAGCAGCGCGGAGCCGAAACCGATCGGGAGCGCGATGCCGAGCACGGTCGCCTGTGCCTTGCGGTAGGCGACGCGCAGGCGCGGCGTATCGTGCGCGAGCGCTGCAAGTCCGGGGAACAGCGCCTGCATCAGCGGGCCGGTGAGTTCGCGCGTGGCGAGCTGCGATATATCCTTGCCGACCGTGTAGAAACCGAGCGCGTGCGTGCCCGCGTAGCGCCCGAGCAGCATCGTGGGCGCGGCGGAGGTCACGTAGTCCAGGATGGCGTCGATCGTCATCCAGCTTCCGAAACGCAGGAAAACGCCGCTTTCCCGAAAGCCGAGCTTCGGCATGTAGGGGATGCGCCAATAGCTGAACGCGCTTTCCGCAAAGCGCCCCACCAGCGTGCCCGCGACGATCGCCCAATAGCTTTCGGTAAGAATCGCAACCGTGATCGCGGCCAGCGAGCCGAGCACGGTCGAAAGCGCGACGCGCTTGAATTCCCGCGAGAAGTCGATGTTCCGGCGGAACATCAACATGGCCGGGTTTTTCAGCCCGTCGAAGATCAGCACCACGGCGAGGACGCGCAGCACATCGACGAGAGCGGGTTCGTTCGCATAGTCGGCGATCGGTCCGGCGAAAGCGAACAGCAGCCCGGCAACGATGAAGCCGCGCAGCAGGTTGATCGTGAACCCGGTGTCCAGATGCGTCTGGTTCACCTCGCGTATCGAGATCAGGGCGCTGTTGACGCGGATGTCGGAGAACACCTGCGTCAACGCGATGATGGCGATGGCGTAGGAGGCGATGCCGTAGTCCGAAGGGTCGAGCAGGCGTCCGAGCACCATCAGGTTGATGAGGCTGAACAGGCGCAGGATGAAGCGGGCGCCCGTCATGAAGAGCGCCCCCTTGAAAACACGGCTGCCGACGTTCTTGTCGCTGCGTTCGAATTTCATGGGCGCGGACTAGGCTCTTCGTGTTTCAAAGGAAATAGCGCATGTGCAGCGTTTGCGCGGTTTCGCCCGCGACATGGAAGCGGACCTTCTCGAACTTCGGCGGGCCGAAGGCGATTCTGGCGTTGTTCGAGAAGGCGACGCCCTCCGTGGGCAGGCCGATGAAGCTCTTGTCGAGCTTCCTGTTGTCGTTCTCGTCGTGGATCGCCGAGACGGCGTAGTCGCCCGGCTGGAGCCCGGCGATGTCGAGCATGGGGCTAGAGGCGGGCACGGTCTCCTTCGTCGCGGAGGTGCTGCGGGTGCAGTCCGGATAGCCGTCGGAGTCGCGCCACAGGCACAGGCGGATGCTGCCCTTCTGGGAGCGCAGCCCCTCAAACGTCAGGTGCAGCGAGGCCTCGCCCGAAGGCGCCGCGCCGAGAAGCGGCAGGAACGCCGCCGCGATGGCCGCTCGTTTCAGCATCGAAGTCTCCAAGGCCCCAGTCTTCCAGACCCCTGTCCGTTCCGCAGAGCCGGTCCCAGTGCCGGAAATAGAGCCCATAATTGCAGCGATAGTCCTGATGATGCCGGTGGTGATGCGAGGCGGTTATCACCAGCTTCCCGAACGGCCCGTCAAGCAGGGCGCGCGGGAACAGCTCCCAGCCCATGTGGTTGGTGACGCCGAAAACGGTCATCAGCGCCAGCACCAGCCCGAGCGCCGCGACATGGACGGGGATGACGAAGGTGAGCGCCGGGATCAGCGCCGCGCCGATCAGCGATTCCCACGGGTGGAAGCTCATCGCCGCCCATGGCGTGGGCGGGCGGCTGTCGTGATGCACCTTGTGGATGCGCGCGAACAGGCGGGGCGCGTGCATCCAGCGGTGCGTCCAGTAGAAATACGTGTCGTGGACGAGGAGGCAGGCGAGCACGCTCCCCGGCAGCCACCACCAGCCGTATACGCCCGGATCGGTGTAGATGCGCGTCCATCCGTGCGCCTGCCACGCATGGAGCACGAGGCCCGCCGGAACCGCATAGATGGCGGCGGCGATCAGCGACCAGCGGATCTCGCCGCGGATCTGCCGCGCCATGCGGCCGGCGTGGATGCCGGGCCGCACGCGCGCCGAAAGCCACGCGAACGCGCCCGAAACCGCGAGGTAGCGGAGGGCGACGATGACGACCATCGCGGCGACGGTGAACACGGCTTCGGCCACGCGCGCCTTCTAACAGGCGGGCGGGCGGCGGTCATGCAAATCCGGTGGCTTTTGCGCGCCGGGCTGGTACAGCTAGGCGGGCATGGATTTCGACCTGATCCTGGTGGGCGGGGGTTTGGCATCGGGGCTGGCGGGGCTGAGGCTCGCCGCGCGGCGGCCGGAGCTTCGCGTCGCGATCGTCGAGGCCGGCGAGCGCATCGGCGGCGACCACATCTGGTCCTCCTTCGACACGGACATGACGCCCGCGCAGCGGGACTGGACGGCACCGCTCTATGCCGCGCGCTGGCCGCGCTACGATGTCCGCTTCCCCGCCTTCACGCGCACGTTGCCGCACGGCTATGCGAGCGCCCGCTCGGCGCTGCTCGACGCCGCCGTGCGCGCCGCGATGCCGGCGGACCGCCTGCTGCTCGGCCGCAAGGTGCGCGGCCTCGACGCGGCGGGCGTGACGCTGGAGACCGGCGAGCGGCTCGGCGCGCGCGTGGTGATCGACGGACGCGGCCATGCGCCGACGACGGCGCTCGAACTGGCGTGGCAGAAATTCGTCGGCCTCGAGATCGAGACGCTGCGGCCGCACGGCCTCGCCATGCCGCTCATCATGGATGCGCGCGTCGATCAGGCGGACGGCTACCGCTTCGTCTACGTGCTGCCGTGGGACGAGCGGCGCCTGCTGATCGAGGACACCTGCTACAGCGACGATCCCGGCCTCGACGTCGAGGCCGTGAAGGCGCGCATCGAGGCGTGGGCGCTGGGCGCGGGGCTGGGTCCGCACGGCGTCGTCGGGGCCGAGCGCGGCGTTCTGCCGCTGGCGCTTGCCGGCAACATCGAGGCGCTCTGGGAGGCAGGCGCGCCCGGGGTCGCCCGGCTCGGGATGCGCGCGGGGCTGTTTCATCCGCTCACCGGCTACAGCTTCCCGGACGCCGTGCGCACGGCCGATCTCCTCGCCGACCTGCCGCGCTTCGATCCCGATCTCGTCTACAGCGCCGTGCGTGCGCACGCGACACGCACGTGGCACGGGCGGCGCTACTACCGCACGCTGGCGCGGATGCTGTTCCGCGCCGCCGCGCCCTCGGCGCGCTACCGCGTGCTCCAGCATTTCTACCGGCTGCCGGACGCGATCGTCGCGCGCTTCTACGCGGGCGCTTCGACGCGCACCGACAAGCTGCGCATCCTCGCGGGCCGCCCGCCGGTGCCCGTGGGGCGTGCGCTCGCGGTGATGCTCGGGGTCGATTAGGCGCAGGCGATGGCCGCAATCGCAGTGATCGGCAGCGGCTTCGGCGGCCTCGCGCTCGCGGTGCGCCTGCAATCCGCGGGGCATGACGTCACGCTGTTCGAGACGCGCGACAAGCCGGGCGGGCGGGCCTACGTCTACGAGGACAAGGGCTATACCTTCGACGCCGGACCCACGGTCGTCACCGATCCGACCTGCCTTGAGGCGCTGTTCGCGCTCTCCGGCAGGCGCCTTGCCGATTATGTCGACCTGATGCCGGTCGAGCCGTTCTACCGCCTGCACTGGCCGGACGGCACGACCTTCGACTACACGGGCGACGAGGCGCGGCTCTCCGCGGGGATCGCCGCGCTGTCGCCCGCGGACGTGGAGGGATACCGGCGCTTCTCCGCCTATTCCGAGGGCGTGCTGCGCGAAGGCTACGAGGCGCTCGGGCACGAGGCGTTCCTCGATTTCCGCTCGATGCTGGCGGCCTCGCCGCGGCTGATGCGCTACGGCGCGTGGCGCTCCGTCCATTCGGTGGTGGCGCGCCACATCCGCCACCCGAAGCTGCGCGAGGCGTTCAGCTTCCACACGCTCCTCGTCGGCGGAAACCCCTTCAAGACCAGTTCGATATACGCGCTTATTCATGCGCTGGAGAAGAAATGGGGCGTGTGGTTCCCGCGCGGCGGCACGCACGCGCTGGTGCGGGGCCTTGTGCGGCTGTTCGAGGATCTTGGCGGCACCGTGCGGCTCGGCACGCCGGTGACGGCCATCGAAACCGCCGGAAACCGCGTGACCGGCCTCGTCGCGGGCGGTGAGCGCCGCGCCTTCGATGCCGTCGCCTCGAACGGCGACGTCGTGCACACCTACGCCGATCTTCTGGGCGCGACGGCGCGCGGGAAGGCGGCGGCGAAGGCGCTGGAACGCAAGCGGTTTTCGCCTTCGCTGTTCGTCGTCCATTTCGGCGCGCGGGGGACGTGGCCCGAGGTGCCGCACCACAACATCCTGTTCGGGCCGCGCTACCGTGCACTCCTCGACGACATTTACGGCAACGGCGTTCTCGCCGACGATTTCTCGCTCTACCTGCATCACCCGACCGCGTCCGATCCCGGCCTGTCGCCGCCGGGGTGCAGCAGCTTCTACGCGCTGTCGCCGGTGCCGCATCTCGGCAAATACGATGGCGATTGGGAACGTGTCGCGCCTGAATACGCCGAGCGCATCCTCCGGTCGCTGGACGCGCATCTGCTTCCCGGCCTTCTCGAAAATATCGAAGTGAAGCGGTGGTTTACGCCAAGCGACTTCAGAACGGAGCTTAAGGCGCATCTCGGCTCGGCGTTCAGCCTCGAACCCGTGCTCTGGCAGAGCGCGTGGTTCCGCGTCCACAACCGGGACGACGTGATCCCCAACCTCTATTTCGTCGGCGCGGGCACGCATCCCGGCGCCGGGATTCCGGGCGTCGTCGGCTCTGCGAAGGCGACGGCGCGGCTGATGCTGGACGATCTTGCCGATGGATGAGCTGACCCGCTGGGCGAAGCGCAGCATCGCGCGGGGGTCGCGCAGCTTCGCGCTCGCCTCGCGGCTGTTCGACCCCACGACCCGCCGCCGCGCGTGGCTGCTCTACGCGTGGTGCCGTCACTGCGACGATACCATCGACGGGCAGGAGGGCGGGCAGGGCCGCGTGGCGACAGACGCGTCGGCCGAGGCGCGGCTGGCTGACCTCGCCCGGCGGACGCGGGCGGTGTTTGCCGGAGAGGAACAGAAAATCAACGCCTTCGGGGCGCTTGCTTCGGTTGTGCGTGAAACGCGAATACCGGAAGCCTGTCCGCTGGCTCACCTCGCCGGCTACGCGATGGACGTGTACGAGCGCCGCTTCCGCCATATCGAGGACACGCTCGACTACTGCCACCATGTCGCGGGCGTCGTCGGGGAGATGATGGCGGCGATCATGGGCGTTTCGCCGGGCGACCGCGACCTGCTGCTGCGCGCCGCCGACCTCGGCATCGCCTTCCAGCTCACCAACATCGCGCGCGACGTGTTCGACGACGCGGCGCTCGGGCGCTGCTATCTGCCGGAGGACTGGCTGGCCGATGCCGGGATACCGCCGGGCGACCATGTTCGGCCCGAGCATCGCGGCGCGCTCGTTGCGATCGTGGCGCGGCTGCTCGATCTCGCGGATGCCTACTATGCCTCCGCGCGGGAAGGCGCCCGGCGCCTGCCCCGGCGCGCGGGCCGGGCGGTGGTCGCCGCCGCGGACATCTACGCCGCGATCGGCGCGAAGGTGCGCGCGGGCGGAACGGCGGCGTGGGACCACCGGCAAAGCACCTCGGTTCCCGAAAAGCTGCGCTTCGTGGCGCGCGCCTTCCTGACGCCGCGCCTCACATCGCCGCTGCCGCCCCGGCCGGCGCTGTGGAAGAAAGGCGACACGCCGGACTGGACGCCGCCATCGCCGCTGCTTCCGGCGTGAGGCCGAAGTCGGCGAGGCGGTAGCGGTGGCCGACATGGCGGCGCTCACGCGCCCGTCGGCATCCGGATGTCGCCGCCGGCGCGCTCGAGTTCGGCCTTCAGCCTGCGGACGGGCGGCGCCCACAGGAAGCCGAACGACACGGTGCCGTGCTTGCTGCTGACCGCGTGGTGCAGCCGGTGCGCCTGCACGATGCGCTTCATGTAGGCGCTTTTCGGCACGTAGCCGTGCGCGATGCGGCGATGGACGATGACGTCATGGAAGCCGAAATAGATCGCGCCGTAACCCGCGATGCCGATGCCCACCCACATCCACGCCGGATGCCAGCCCGCTTCGACGCCGAGCCAGATGCAGGCGATCGAGGGCAGGGCGAACATGACGGCGAACCAGTCGTTCTTCTCGAAAAGCCCGGCGCGCGGCTCGTGGTGCGACTTGTGCAGCGACCAGAGGACGCCGTGCATCACCCAGCGGTGCGCCGCGTAGGCGACGCCTTCCATCGCGAGCGTCGCGGCGAGCGCGACGAGGATACCGGTCCAGAGGCTCATGCCGCCGTGCTATAGCACCGGGGTCAGCTTGGGTTAAGGCGGGCAGAGCGATGAAGCCCGTCCCGAAGCGGAGAGTCCGAGCATGAAGCCGTTGTCGATTGTCGTTACCGCCGCCGCGCTGCTTGCAGGCTGTGCGAGCTATGAAAGCCGTATCGAGCGCAGCCTGACGAGCGCGGGCGTTTCGCGGCCCGTGGCGGGCTGCATGGCGGACCAGATGGTGGACCGGCTCTCGACCGCGCAGCTCAAGCGCCTCGCGCGCTTCGCCAAGGGCGTCGACCGGCGCGAGGTGGAGCGCATGAGCCTGCGCGAGATCCAGAAGCGGTTCCAGGCGATCGGCGATCCCGAGATCGTCGAGGTGGTGACGCGCGCCGGGCTCGGCTGCGCGCTGATGGGGGCATAGGATGAAACGCCGCGCGCTGCTGATCCTGCCCGCGCTCGGCCTGCTCGCGGCGTGCAACCCGTCGAGCGCGGAGATCGAGAGCGCGCTGTTGTCGCGTGGCTTCGGCAAACCGGAATCGGCGTGCGTGGCGCGCGAGCTCGGCGGCAGGCTCCGGGAGCGCGACTGGCTGCTGATCGCCGAGGTGGCCGGGGACACGATGCGGACGCCCGACGAATGGCGCGACATGACCATCGGCGAGATCGGCGACAAGCTCACCCGGCTCGGCGACACGCACCTCGTCTCCACGCTGATGCGCGCCGGAATGGGCTGCGCGCTGCTCGGCGGCGAGCGCGTGGCCGGGGTTGCGCCCCGAAACTACGCCCCGACTACGCTCTCGCGAGGCGGAGCGTCACCGCGTCGGACAGGCGTTGCCGCCAGCTGATACGCGGCGGTTTCTGGGCTCGGCAGGCCCACAGCATCAGCAGCTTGTAGGCGCAGGGTCCGCGTTCCATCGTGTTCAGTCCCCGGTTTCGATGCGCCGAGGCTAAACCAGACCGGGGTTACAGGCATGTGACGTGCGTATGACGTGTCTTTGACTCGATTCGTCGCGCGGGTGCTGGACACGGAGATTCGGGCTGTGACACAACAGGCGGGATCAAAGGGGCGGGGACGTATGCGCCGGGGCAAATGGAAGGTGTTCGCGCTGACGCTCGGCGTTGCGGCCTGCGCCGCGCCGCCCGCACCGCCGCCACCGTCCCCCGCGCCGCCGCCTCCGCCGCAGGTCCTGCGGCCTCCGCAGCCGCCCGCCGGTGTCGACCCTGCCTACGTGCTGCCCGCGAAGGACAGCGAGGGACGTTTCCTCACGCCCAACGTCGGGCTCGGGCCGCTCGAGACGATGTTCAACGTCCGCTCCGCGCTCAACGTCGCGGCGCTGAGCTGCGTGACGGCCTCGAACACGGTGCAGCGCGACGGCTACAACCAGTTCCTGAAGACCCACAAGACGGTGCTGGCGAACGCCAACAAGGCGATCGACGCCAAGTACCGGCGCGAGCACGGCAGCGACGGCCTGCGCATCCGCGACACCCGGATGACGAAGCTCTACAACCACTACGCCTATCCGCCCATCAAGGCCGCGTTCTGCGCCAAGACGGCGCGCTACCTCGCGGCGGCGAACGCGCTGCCCTCGAAGGAACTGGAAGCGTGGTCGCTCGGCGCGCTCGCCGACATCGAGCAGGACTACCAGGACCATTTCCGCAAGATCGAGGCGTTTCAGGCCGAACTCAGGGACTGGCAGCAGACCCGGCAGGTGGCGGCGGTTTCAAGGGTAGAGCGCGAATAAAGGATCAACCGGTCCGGTCTGCAAAAACTGCAATCCAAGAGGTGGGGCGGGTAGCCTTACAAGGCTGTATAGTGTCTTGGATTCTTTACAGTTGTATCGAGGGACAATTCAAAAACATCGGAAAAGCGAAGGTGGTCCGATTCTTGCGTAAGTCTGCCGGTATTCTGCGAAGGGGGTATGTCATGAACTGGAAACTCTTGGCCACGGCGGTGATGGTATCTGCTGCAACTGCTACGCCAGCGGTAGCGGCTTTTATAGTGAATCCGGCCGGAGCTTCGGGAAGCTTCGGGTGGTCGGATGGCATTGGCCCGATCGACAATATCAACGGCACCTCGGAGACGGTCTTTTCGTTGACTGCGAACGCGGGTGACAGCGTTACGATCACCCTGACCGACTGCTGCCTTATCGGAGATCAGTTCGAACTGTATTTGGACGGTTCGCAGATTTCTCCGACTTCGGTTTCCGGCGGTGTGAGCTCTCCTTTCGCCTACCTGTTCAGCGACGTACTTCTGGCTGGCGGTGAGAATCTGTTTCAGGTCGTAGTTACGGCGCTTGCGCCGTTCCCGGGCGCCCTTCCGGGTGGTGCATCCTGGTCGTTCTCGGCGGTCACGCCCGGTACGGCGGTTCCGGAACCCGCTGCCCTCGCGCTGTTCGGTCTCGGCCTTGCCGGCCTCGGTATGACGCGTCGCCGCAAGGCCGCGTAACCCAGTCATAACGGCGGCGGTTCGAAAGAACCTTCGTTACACATACGGCCCGGCTCAGCATTCATGCTGAGCCGGGCCTTTTTCTGTCAGCCTGTTGGTTTTCCGGGCTGTCCGATACCGGCCGCAGGCGGTCAATCCAGCTCCACGACGATCGCCGCCGCGCCGCCGATCCTGCCCGCCGCGAGGTCGCGGTAGGCGGTTTCGGCGGCTTCGAGGCCGTGCAGGGTTTCGACCGCCAGCTTGTCGCGCACGGCGGGCACGAACTTCGCCCATGCCCGCCCGGTGACGTCCGCGAAACCGGCGGGGCCGAGGCGGGCGACCGTGGCTTCGGCGACGGCGGGGGCGAAGAACAGCGTCGGCGCGGGGCCGGGGAGGGGCGTGTCGCCGCCCTCCGTCCAATGGGTCATGCCGACGATGGCGCTGTGCCTGAGCGCATCGCCGAGCCGCCGGTGCACGGCGTGCGTGAGCGCGCGGTCGCCGGCGAAGTCCACGAAGACCGAGGGGCGCTGTTCCAGCGCGCCCACTTCGTCGTAGGTGAGCACGCGGTCGTACTGCCCGAGGCTTTCGGTGAAGGCGCGGTTCACCGCCGACGTCAGGCCGACGACCTGCACCGCGCCGCGCTTCGAGAGGTTGAACGCGGCCGCCATCGCGGTTTTCGACGAGGCGCTCGACAGGATCACCTGTTCAGCCCCGAAATCGCCCGCGCCCTCCAGAAAGCTGTCGATCAGCCACCCGGTCATGAACAGCGGCCGGAACAGCGCATCGAGCGCTTCCTCGCCCGCAAGGCGCGGCTCTACGCGCTGATAGCGGTTATAGATGTCGGCAAGGCCCTGCCGGTGCGACGCGGCATCGGTAAAGCCGCCGGGAGCAGAGGCGGGAGCCCGCACCAGAAGATGCGTGGCAAGCGGCCAGTATCCGTAGAAGCGGTCGCCCACAGCAAACTCCGGCGCGCGGCTCTCCACCACCTCGCCGAAACCCCAAACGGGAAGGATGCCTTTGCCCTCGGGGCCCGGAAAGAAACGCCAGTAGCCGAGCATCTCGCCCGCCGCCGCATAGGTGACGTTGTTCGCCGTCAGCGCGATGCGGTGGACGGCGAAGAGCACGTCGCTGTCGCCCACCTCCGGCAGCGGCTTGCTGTCGCGCGTGGTCACGGCGATGGCTCCGCGCGTGATGAGTATCCGCTTCCCGAAAACCGTCTCTGTCATGATCCGTCCTCCCCGCGTGCGATCCTATCGAAACGCACCCTGCATGGGCAGCTGACGATTTCGTGCAACAAATCGGTTGCGTGATGAACGGCTAAATGCAACATAATGATTGCATGAAAAGGAGGCAGACATGACCGGCACCGACAGGATCGAACAGCGCGTCTATCTGGCCGCGACACCCGAACGCGTATGGCGCGCGCTGACGGATGCGGCGGAGTTCGGCGCATGGTTCGCGAGCGACCTGGACGCGCCGTTCGCGGAAGGGCGCACGGTCTCGATGACCTGCCTCGGCGAGCGCTTCGCGGTCGATATCGTGGAGATGACACCGCCCCGCCGCCTCGTCTGGCGCTGGCATCCGGGCTGGGTCGACCACAGCCTCGATTATGCGAAGGAGCCGAAGACGACGACCGCCTTCGATCTCGTGCTGCACGCGGAGGGTACGATGCTCACCGTCACCGAAACAGGCTTCGATGCGATCAACGCGGCGCGGCGGCCCTCGGTGTTCCGCGACAACGTCAACGGCTGGCTCGAACAGGCCGCATCGCTGAGGAAATACATTGAAAGCGCAGGCTGAACGCGCACCCGATCGCGCCGCACAATTCGCCGCCCTCGGCGACCCACAGCGCCTCCGCCTCGTGGAAACGCTGGCAGAGCGCGGCGAAGCCTCCATCAGCGACCTCAGCAGCGGCGCGGGCGTCACGCGTCAGGCCGTGACGCGGCATCTCAAGGTGTTGGAAGGCGCCGGGCTGGTTCAGGGCACGATCCGCGGCCGCGAGCACGTCTGGGTGCTCGACGCCGATGGACTCGCTTCAGCGGAGGCGGAGTTCGAACGCCTGAAAGCAGCGTGGCGTCAGCGTCTGGCGCGTCTCAAGCTGCTGGTGGAAGGGGAGTAGTCAACCCAAGCCGTTTTCGATAGCCATGAGAGTTGTTGGCGGGAGGGCGCATGGCTCGGAATGATTGGTTCCGCAACACGACCTGGAATGCGGAAATAGAGGCGAACTTTGAGCAGAAGCTGCGCCGAGCACGCCAAAAATTCCAATATTTGAGGATACAGGCATGGTATTTGACGGAGACCCACCCCAAAGTAGCACTTGGCTTGCTTGAGCAATATTTTAGCTTGGGTGAAAACGTCGATATATCGCAAGCTTATGTACAAAGAGCGCAAGCACTTGTTGCTCTCAACGATTTCGATGGTGCCTTTGCCTCATATGAGGCAGCTCTTGAGCAAGAGTGCCAACGACCGTCGATCAAAACACAGGCTTACCTGGATTTTCCATGCTTAGTGCTCGAAGCCAAAAGAGAGTCTCTGTACGCTCGCGCGCTTGAAATCCTGAATACCCACAGTGAGCGTCCCATGTTCCCCGTCGACCGTTTTCGGGCACACGGAGCACGGGCCTTACTGCTTCACTATTTTGACCGAAAGGAGGAGGCGCAGGCTGAGGCTGCGTTAGCGATGGCGGCGGCTCAAAAACTCAATCCGGCTTTCGGTACCACGAACACCTTGGGCTGGTACGAAACACCGATGATGAGTTTTCTGTACGAGTCGCAGCGTTGACAGCGTAGATGACTCTTATGAGTTCACGGCCTGAATTTTAGATACCCATCCTCCGCGGTCGCGTCTTCCCGAACCGTGTTTTCCGCGTGCCCGGCTTGCCTTCCATCGCCCGGCCCTTGGGCCTTGCCACCTGCAAGTCCGCCGGAAGTCCAAGCTCCGAGGCTTCGAGCTTCCTGATCTCGTCGCGGATGCGGGCGGCGGTTTCGAATTCGAGGTCGGCGGCGGCGGCTTTCATCTTCTCTTCGAGCTCGGCGATCCAGGCCTTGAGGTTGTGGCCGACGAGGTGCGGGGTTTCCTCGTCGATCTCCACGGTGACGCGGTCGGCCTTGTCGGTGACGTGCGCGATGATGTCGCCGATGGTCTTGCGGATCGTCTGCGGCGTGATGCCGTGCTCTTCGTTGTAGGCGACCTGCTTGGCGCGGCGGCGGTCCGTCTCGGCGAGCGCGCGCTCGATGGAGCCGGTGATCGTGTCGGCGTAGAGGATGACGCGGCCGTCGACGTTGCGCGCGGCGCGGCCGATCGTCTGCACGAGGCTGGTTTCGGAGCGGAGGAAACCTTCCTTGTCGGCATCCAATATGGCGACGAGGCCGCATTCCGGGATGTCCAGCCCCTCGCGCAGCAGGTTGATGCCGACGAGCACGTCGTAGACGCCCATGCGCAGGTCGCGGATCAACTCGATGCGCTCCAGCGTCTCGACGTCCGAGTGCATGTAGCGGACCTTGATGCCCGCCTCGTGCAGGAACTCGGTGAGGTCCTCGGCCATGCGCTTGGTGAGCGTGGTGACGAGCGTGCGGTAGCCCTTCGCGGTCGTCTCGCGGATCTCGCCGATGAGGTCGTCGACCTGGCTTTCGACCGGGCGGATCTCCACGGGCGGATCGACGAGGCCGGTGGGGCGGATCACCTGCTCGGTGAAGACGCCCGCCGTGCGGTCCATCTCCCACGGGCCGGGGGTCGCCGACACGAAGGTCGACTGGGGACGCATCGCGTCCCACTCGTCGAACTTCAGCGGGCGGTTGTCGATGCACGAGGGCAGGCGGAAGCCGTATTCGGCGAGCGTCAGCTTGCGCCGGAAGTCGCCGCGCGACATGGCGCCGATCTGCGGCACGGTCTGGTGGCTTTCGTCCACGAACAGCAGCGCGTTTTCGGGGAGGTATTCGAACAGCGTCGGCGGCGGCTCGCCGGGCAGGCGCCCGGTGAGGAAGCGCGAATAGTTCTCGATGCCGGCGCAGCTTCCGGTCGCGGCGATCATTTCGAGGTCGAAGTTGGTGCGCTGCTCCAGCCGCTGCGCCTCCAGCAGCTTGCCCTCCGCCTCGAACTCCTTGAGGCGTTCGGCAAGCTCGGCCTTGATGGCGAGCGTCGCCTGCTTCAGCGTCGGGCCGGGCGTCACGTAGTGGGAGTTCGCGTAGACCTTCACCGTGTCGAGCCGCGCGCCCTTCTCGCCGGTCAGGGGGTCGAACTCGGCGATTTCCTCGATCTCGTCGCCGAAGAAGCTGATCCGCCACGCCATGTCCTCGAGGTGGCTGGGGAAGACCTCGAGGCTGTCGCCGCGCACGCGGAAGCTGCCGCGCACGAAGTTCGTGTCGTTGCGCTTGTATTGCAGCGCCACGAGCTTCCTGATGATCTCGCGGTTGTCGACGCTCTCGCCCTTGTTCAGCTTGAAGGTCATCGCCGAATAGGTCTCGACCGAGCCGATACCGTAGAGGCACGAGACCGAGGCGACGATCAGCACGTCGTCGCGTTCGAGGAGCGCGCGCGTCGCCGAGTGGCGCATCCGGTCGATGGCCTCGTTCACCGAGCTTTCCTTCTCGATGTAGGTGTCCGACCGGGGGACGTAGGCCTCGGGCTGGTAGTAGTCGTAGTAGCTGACGAAATATTCGACCGCGTTGTTCGGGAAGAACGACCTGAACTCGCCGTAAAGCTGCGCGGCGAGGATCTTGTTGTGGGCGAGGACGAGCGTGGGACGCTGCAAGGCCTCCACGATCTTCGCCATCGTGAAGGTCTTGCCGGAGCCGGTGACACCGAGCAGCACCTGGTCGCGGTCTCCCGCCTCTATCCCTGAAACGAGCTCGGCGATCGCCTGCGGCTGGTCGCCGGACGGCTGATAGTCGCTCGCCAGCTCGAAACGCCGCCCGCCCTCGGACTTCTCCGGGCGCTCGGGACGATGCGGCTGGAACACCGGCTGCTCCGATGGGTCGGTCAGCGAGGTGCGAATCCGGATGTTGGTCATTGTTTAACTATGGGGGGAGTAGGGGCGGAATGCCAGATGGGCGCCCTGGGTCCTCGACCGGTGGCGGTGGCCGTCTGGTGAACGACAAAGGGGTCTCAAGAGATGAAACGTGTGCTGGCCGGCGCCTGTATTGCGCTGATCGCGACGTCCGCGGTCGCGGCGCCGAAGACGACGACAACCACAACGAAGACGGCCGCGCCCGCCAAGACGCTTTGGGTGACGACGGGTTCGGTCGTCAGCGTTTCGGGAACCGGCCTCAGCGCCGCCGACATCAAGACGATCAAGAACCGGAAGCTTTCCGGCAGCACCTGCATGGCGCGCGAGCCTTCGGCCGCCGACATCCAGACCGCGATCGGCAATACGTTCGGGTCGTGCACCTTCTCGAAGTTCGGTCTCGCGGCGAGCACGATCCGCGCCGTGATGCAGTGCAACGGCGCCTATGGCCCGATGACGGCGGACTTCCTCGGTTCGCGCGGCGCGACGACCTATTCGGGCTCGACCTCGGCGATTTTCGCCGGGAGCAAGGGCCAAGTCTACGTGAAGTCGGTGATCAGCGGGAAGATCAGCGGCAACTGCTGATGCTTTTTCGGGGCGGACCGGCTGGCGGTCCGCCCCGCGCATTGCTAGCCTCGCCTCTCGAATCCTTTGGAAACGGGAGGCACTCATGCTCGGCTATGCAACCGTCGGCACCAACGACATCGAAAAGGCGCGCGGTTTCTACGACGCGCTGCTCGGCACGTTCGGCGCGAAGCGCCTGATGGCGTTCGACAACGGCTTCACCATGTACGGCACCGGCTATGACGCGCCGATGCTCGCCGTGACGCCGCCCTACGACGGCAAGGCCGCGACCGTGGGCAACGGCACGATGATCGCGCTCGCGGCGGGAAGCCGCGGGCAGGTCGACGAGGTTTACGCGAAAGCCCGCGCACTCGGCGGCGCCGACGAAGGCGCGCCCGGCATTCGCGGAGAGGAAGGGCCGCAGGCGTTCTACGGCGCCTATTTCCGCGACCTCGACGGCAACAAGCTGTGTGCGTTCCGCATCGGAGGCGCCGAATGAAGCGCTTTCTGCTCGCCGCCGCGGCGGCCGTGGCCCTCGCTGCCCCCTTTGCCGGCCCCGCCGCCGCCGATCCGGCGCTGAAATCGGCGATCAAGACCGACTACGACGCCTATCTCGGCCCGCTGTTCACGCACTTTCACCAGACCCCGGAGCTTTCCTATCTCGAAACCGAGACGGCGAAGCGCATGGCGGCCGAGCTGAAGAAGACGGGGGCGGCGATCACCACCGGCGTCGGCGGCACCGGCGTCGTCGGCGTGATGAAGAACGGCGACGGACCCGTGCTGCTGCTGCGCGCCGACATGGACGGGCTTCCGGTCGAGGAGAAGTCCGGGCTCGCCTACGCCTCGAAGGCAAAGCAGAAGGGCCTCGACGGGCAGGTCTATCCGGTGATGCACGCCTGCGGCCACGATACGCACATCACGGCGATGGTGGGCGCCGCGCGCCGTCTTGCCGCGATGAAGGACAAATGGAAGGGCACGATCCTGTTCGTCGTGCAGCCCGCCGAGGAGCGCGTGGGCGGCGCCAAGGCGATGCTGGCGGACGGGCTCTACACGCGCTTTCCGAAGCCCGACTACGCGGTCGCCTTCCACGTCGCCTCGAACCTGCCGACGGACAGGATCAGCGCGTCCGAAGGGCTGCAATATTCGTCGGCCGACAGCGTCGACATCACGGTGCACGGCGTCGGCGCGCACGGCGCCGCGGCGCATACCGGCAAGGACCCGGTCTACATCGCCTCCGTCATCGTCGTGGCGCTGCAATCCATCGTGAGCCGGGAGGTCGGCCCGCTGTCGCCCGCGGTGATCACGGTCGGCGCGTTCCATGCCGGGCACAAGCACAACATCATCTCCGACCGCGCCGACCTCCAGCTCACCGTGCGCGCCAACGACGAGGCGACGCGCGCGCAGCTCATCGCCGCGATCGAGCGCGTGGCGAAGAACGTCGCGCGGGCGAACGGCGTCGCCGAGGACAGGCTGCCCGAGGTGAAGGTCAGCGAGGGGACGCCGACGACGATCAACGACACGGCGCTCGCCCGGCGCATGAACGCGGCGTTCGCGCGCGATCTGGGGCCGGACGTGATGGTGCCGTTCGTGCAGGAAACGATGGGGGCGGAGGACTTCGCCTTCTTCGTTCAGCCCGAACTCAAGGTGCCCGGCTATTACTTCGCGGTCGGCGGCACGCCGCAGGCGGCGTTCGACGCGGCGAAGGCGGGCGGGCCGCCGGTGCCGTCGCACCACTCGCCGCTGTTCAAGGTCGCGCCGGAACCCTCGGTGACGCTCGGTGCCGAGGCGATGGTGACGGCCGCGCTCGAACTGCTGAAGCCGCGCTGACGATATTTTATGGTTAACGGCCTGTTATCTTTACCCTGATTGCGCCCGCAGTATAATCGCGGGCGTAATTCAGGCACAAAGGGCTTCCCTCATGCGCGCCGGGTCCAGGCTCCTGCTTGCAGCGACAGCGGCGGTGCCTCTGGCCGCCTTCGCCGGAAATGTCCTCACGCCCGGCAAATGGGCGTCGACCGGCACGGTCACGTCCGTCGACATGCCCGGAATGCCGCCCGAGGCGCTGGCGATGATGAAGAAGCGCCCGATCAGCCACAGCTATTGCCTGACGCCGGAACAGGCCGAGAAAGACCCGCGCCAGATGTTCAAGGGCGACAACGGCGAATGCGAGTACACGAAGTTCAGCATGGCTGGCGGCAAGCTCAACGCGGCGATGCAGTGCAAGGGGCCGCAGGGCAGGATGACGATGACGATGCTCGGCACCTACAGCGCGACGAGCTATGAATCGACCAACGTCATGGTCGTCGAGGGGCCGCGCGGCAACATGCGGATGACGTCGAAGATCAGCGGCAAGCGCACGGGCGCCTGCTAGCAACGCCGGGGCGCGTCCTGCCGGCCCGATACCATCAAAGCCTCTCAAAGCTCATCGCTTGTCGGGCCTTTCACCGCCCCATAGCTTTCGCCCGACCTTGGGGAGGACACACCATGAAAGCCATGACCGGCATCGCCCTTGCTGCGGCGGTCCTTGCCGTATCCGCGCGTGCGGAGCCCGCGTTTCCCGATGCCGCCGCCAGCGATCCCGCGGCGCTCGGCTGGATGCAGGGGTCGCCGCCGCCGCCGGACAGGCGCATCGCGTTCGGCGACTACAGCTTCTTCACCTTCCCGCAGTGGCGCTGGAGCTTCTCGCACTGGCGCGAGCTGATGCCGACGGTAGGCGTTTCGCGCGGGGCGGGGCCGGTGAGCGCGCTGCCGCGCGCCGAGCGCGGCGACATCGACGCGGTGACGTTCATGCCGATGGGCGGCACGAAGCCCATGACGTGGGCGGACTCGCTCGCCGCCAACTACACGGACGGCATCGTCGTGCTCCACAAGGGGCGGATCGTCTATGAGCGCTACTTCGGCGCACTGAAGCCCGAGGGCGAGCACATCGCCTTTTCCGTAACCAAGTCGTTCGTCGGCACGCTGGCCTCCATGCTCGTCGCGGAAGGGAAGCTCGACACCGGGCGGACGGTCGCATCCTACATTCCCGAACTGAAGGACAGCGGTTTCGGCGACGCCACCGTCCGGCAGGTGATGGACATGACGACGGGGCTCGACTTCACCGAGAAGTACGGCGATCCCGATTCCCCGTTCGCGGGCTACGTCGCGGCGCTCGGCGCGGGGCCGCGCCCGGCGGACTACGCGGGGCCGGACGGCGACTACGCCTATCTCGCCACGGTGGCGAAGGCGGGCGCCCACGGCGAGGCGTTCACCTATCGCACGGTCAACACCGACGTGCTCGGCTGGATCGTCTCGCGCGTCGACGGCAAGCCCTTCACCGAACAGCTTTCGGAGCGGATCTGGGCGCCGATGGGCGCGGAAGCCGACGGCTATTTCCAGATCGACCCGGTCGGTACGCCGTTCGCGGGCGGCGGCTTCAACGCGCGGCTGCGCGACCTCGCGCGCTTCGGCGAGCTGATGCGGCGCGGCGGGCGCATGGGCGGGAAGCAGATCGTGCCTGCGGCGGCGATCGCGGACATCGTGCGCGGCGCCCGCAAGGAAGACTTCGCCAAGGCCGGCTATGCGACGCTGCCGGGCTGGAGCTACCGCAACCAGTGGTGGGTGAGCCACAACGCGCACGGCGCCTACACCGCGCGCGGCATCCACGGGCAGGCGATCTACATCGACCCGAAGGCCGAAATGGTCATCGCCCGGTTCGCCTCGCATCCGATGGCGGCGAACGCGAACTTCGACCCGACCTCGTTGCCCGCCTACCAGGCGCTCGCCGAGCACCTGATGCGCGCGAAATGATCAGGTCGCGGGTTCGGGCGGCGATTCCATGTCCCGCGTCAGCCGGTCCGCCAGCTTGAACATGAACGGGTTGAGCGCGATCGAGAGCAGCGCAGCGGCGAGGATCAGGTTGTTCGTCTCGTGCGAGATCAGCTCGAGCGTCACGCCGAGGCCGGCGAGGATGAACGAGAACTCGCCGATCTGCGCGAGGCTGGCGGCGATGGTGAGGCCCTCGCGCCGGTTGCGGCCGAACAGGTTGGTCACGGCGATCGCCGCGAGCGACTTGCCGACGAGGATGATGGCCAGCGTCGCGAAGACGCCGATAGGCTCGCGGACCAGCGTCGCCGGATCGAACAGCATCCCGACCGACACGAAGAACAGCACCGCGAAGGCGTCGCGCAGCGGCAGCGAGCGTTCCGCGGCGTTGTGGCCGAGCGGCGTGCTGTTGAGCACGAGACCCGCCACGAAGGCGCCGAGCGCGAACGAGGCGCCGAACACCGCGTAGGCGAGCCACGCGATGCCGAGCGCGATGGAGAGGACGCCGAGCGTGAACAGCTCGCGCGAGCGCGTGTGCGCGATCCACACGAGAATCGTCGGCATGGCGCGCACGCCGACGACGAACATCAGCGCGAGGAACGCGGCGATCTTCGCGAACGTCCACATGATCTCCCGCGCGATCGCCGCGCCGCTGTCGTGCGCGCCCATGTTGACCAGCAAGGGCAGCAGCACGAGCGCGACGATGATCACCATGTCCTCGACGAGCAGCCAGCCGACCGCGATCTGGCCGATGCTCGTCTTGAGCTGGCCGCGGCTTTCGATGGCGCGCAGCAGCACCACGGTCGATGCGACGGAGAGCGAGAAGCCGAAGATGGCGGCTTCCGGCCCCGACATGCCCATCAGCATCCCGACGCCCCAGCCGAGCGCGGTGGCGACCGCGATCTGCGCGATGGCACCGGGAAGCGCGATGGACTGGACGCGGACCAGTTCCTTCGGGGAGAAATGCAGCCCGACGCCGAACATCAGCAGGATGACGCCGATTTCGGCGAGCTGCGGCGCGAGCGAGAGGTCGGCGACCCAGCCGGGCGTGAAGGGGCCGACGGCGACACCGGCAAGAAGATAGCCGACGATCGGCGAAAGTCTCAGCCGGTTCGCCAGCATTCCGAACAGAAAGGCGAGCACGAAGCCGCCGACGAGGATGAGGATCAGGTTGTCGTGGTGCACGCGCCTCGCATTTCGATTTCGAATGAGTTTGCCTGATCTTATACAGGCCGGGGCTCGCTCGTCACCGTACTTCGGCAAGAATTGTTCGCGATTGCGGCGTCTTCAGGATACCGAACGGGTCGCGGGCATGTCGGCGGGGTCCGCCTTCAGCCGCCCGCCGCTCAGAATCTCCGCCGCGCGCGGCGCGAACAGCATGAGGAGCTGGCCGAGCCCGAGTGCGAAACCGAGCGCGAGCAGCGGATGCACGACGAGGAGAAGCGGGTAGGCGGGCGATCCGAGCGGGCCGGTCAGCGCCAGGAACAGCGGCGTCGACAGCCAGATCAGCACCATGTGCGAGCAGAACAGGAAGAAGGCATAGGGTTCGAGCCAGCGGAACATCGCGGGCCGCGCCGCGAGCGCCCAGGCGACGCGCGCGAAGGCGAGCGCGGCGGTGAGGCGGAGTCCGAGGTCGAAGAGGGGCATGATCTGCGGCGACATCGCCGTGCCGCCGGGCACGGGCACGCTGACGATCAGCTTGATCGCGGCGACGGCGACGAACGGTGCGAGCGCCGCGGCGAACGGCACCCCGGCGATACGCGCGCCGAGATCGTGGCGGCGCGCGGCGATACCGAGCAGGAAGAACAGCAGGATCTGCGACCGCAGCATCAGCGGAAAGAACCAGTTCGACACGCTCCACGCGGCGACGAGCAGGATCGCGCCCGTCAGCCACGGTCCGCGCAGCCGGAGCAGCAGCGGCGCTATCGCCATGCAGACGAAGAGGTCGCGCAGGAATGGCGTCTGCACGTTGATGTGATTGGGGGTCAGGATCGAGAGCAGCTCGTCGATCAGCCACCAGAGGCTTTCCGGGACGGGCGCTTTCAGGAAGCCGAGCCATGCCGTGCCCGAGACGAGCAGGATGGCGAGCGCGTTCCAGAGCGCCATCGGCAGCAGGATCGTGCGTGCCTTGCGCGAAAGGAACGCGCGCCACGAGCGGATCGCGGCGCCCGCGACGAGATAGCCCGAGATCATGCCGAGCAGCGGCACGGCGCTGCGGCCGAACACCTCCATCAGCACGAGACGGAGCATCCCCTGCCCGGTGGCGGCCGCCGCGGCGAGTTCGGCGCCGCCGAGGCCGGTCCACGCGTGCACATAGACGATGCCGAGCACGCACAGCACGCGCGTGACGGCGATCGTGTCGGAAAGGCGCGGCGAGAGCGGTTCGCCCGCAGGCCGTCTCACGCGGCCCGGATCAACGGATACGCCGCTCAAACGCAAACTTCCCGGAGGCCGGTTCGCATCAGTCCTTCTTCTCCCGCACGATCTGGAAGTCGGTCGTGCTGAGCTTCACATCCCACTTCGAGCCGTCCGCCTTGCGCGCGTCGTCGACCTCGAAGTGCGGGCCGTCGTCGTCGAGTTCGATCTCTTCCCAGCTGACGTAGCCCGCGGCTTTCAGCACGGGGATGATCTTTTCGATTTCCGTCGCGGTCGCACCCCGATCCGCAAAGGCGGGCGCGGAAATGCCGATGAGCGCTGCCGCGCCGATTCCCGTGGCGATCTGCCGGAACATGGCTGTCTCCTTCTTGTGGACACGGGCGAAACGATCGCTGCGTTTTGTCGGTTCCTCAATACGAAAGCGGTTCGGCGTGCGCGCGGCGCTATTCGGCGGGCTCCAGCAGCCGTTCCTTCGCGATCTTCTCGCGCCAGACGAGCGGCGCGAGGTGGTGCACGCTCTCGCCCGCCGCATCGACGGCGACGGTGACGGGCATGTCGCGCACCTCGAACTCGTAGATCGCCTCCATGCCGAGGTCCTCGAACGCGAGGACCTTCGCGGACTTGATCGCCTTGGAGACGAGATAGGCCGCGCCGCCGACCGCCATCAGGTAGGCGGCCTTGTGGTCGCGGATCGCGTCGATCGCCGTGGGGCCGCGCTCGGCCTTGCCGACCATCGCGATCAGGCCCTGCTCCAGCATCATCCGCGTGAACTTGTCCATGCGCGTCGCGGTGGTGGGGCCGGCGGGGCCGACCGCCTCGTCGCGCACCGCATCGACCGGGCCGACGTAGTAGATCACGCGGCCCCTGAAATCGACCGGAAGCGGCTCGCCCTTCGCCAGCATGTCCTGGATGCGCTTGTGCGCGGCGTCGCGGCCGGTGAGCATCTTGCCATTGAGGAGCAGGCGGTCGCCCGGCTTCCAGCTTGCGACGATCCCGGGCGTCAGCGTGTCGAGGTCCACCCGGATCGCTTCCTTGGACGGCGCCCATTCCACCTTCGGCCAGTCGGCGAGGTTCGGCGCTTCGAGATAGGCGGGGCCGGAGCCGTCGAGCACGAAGTGCGCGTGGCGCGTCGCGGCGCAGTTCGGGATCATCGCGATCGGCTTCGAGGCGGCGTGCGTCGGGCAGTCGTAGATCTTGACGTCGAGCACGGTGGCGAGCCCACCGAGGCCCTGCGCGCCGATGCCGAGCGCGTTCACCTTGTCGTGGATCTCGATACGCAGTTCCTCCAGCTCATTCTGCGGTCCGCGCGCCTTCAGCTCCGCCATGTCGATCGCTTCCATCAGCGATTCCTTGGCGAGCGTCATGGCCTTTTCCGCCGTGCCGCCGATGCCGATGCCGAGCATACCGGGCGGGCACCAGCCGGCGCCCATCTGCGGCACCATCTCCAGCACCCAGTCGACGATGGAGTCGCTCGGGTTCAGCATCTTGAACTTGGACTTGTTCTCGCTGCCGCCGCCCTTCGCCGCGACGGTGATCTCCACCGTGTCGCCGGGCACCATCTCGATATGGACGACCGCAGGCGTGTTGTCCTTCGTGTTCCTGCGCGAGAACGCCGGGTCCGAAACGATCGAGGCGCGCAGGCGGTTCTCCGGGTGGAGATAAGCGCGGCGCACGCCTTCATCGACCATTTCCTGAACAGTTCTCGTAGCTTGCCACTGGACGTTCATACCAATCTTCACGAAGGCGGTGACGATGCCCGTGTCCTGGCAGATCGGGCGGTGGCCTTCGGCGCACATGCGGCTGTTGGTGAGAATCTGCGCGATCGCGTCCTTCGCGGCCGGTCCCTGCTCCAATTCATACGCGCGGCCGAGCGCGCGGATATAGTCCATGGGGTGGTAGTAGCTGATGTACTGGAGCGCGTCGGCGACCGACTCGATGACGTCTTCTTCGCGGATCACCGCCATGCAAAAGCCCTCTCGAAAAGACCGATTTGGGGGCGGTGATTAGCCAGCCCGGACGCCTTCGTCCACCAGTGTCTTGCACGGATTCTTCAAGCGATTCAGCTAAGTGCCTGATCTCGTCACAAAAACTTAAATAGTGTAAAAACCCCCTTGCGTTAGTCGCAGCTTCACCACAAAGTCTGGTTCTGGGACCGGGGGGTCACCACAACAGCTTGTGTCACACGGGAAACGATGGCTTCCCGGGGCAGGGTCGGTTTGTCCCCTCGGGTCCGGCGAGACATCGCCGGGGCCTGTGGATTGCGAGGATATCGGGGACGGCGCGACAACGCCCGTATCCGTTGCGGAAAACACCCGCTACCCCATATCTGCAGTACCCCTTGACGGATTTGGAACGAAGCAGGAACATAGGGGAGTCGGCTCAGATGGATTTCAGTGGCGTGGATACGGCGACCCTTGACGGCGACGACGTTGCAGCGGCGGTTCGCCCCCGCGGCGCGAAGGCGCACACCGTCGAGATCGACCACGGCCGCGACGCGCTCCTCACCGATTTCGGCCGGGAGACGCTCGAGGATCGCTATTTGCTGCCGGGCGAGAAGCCGCAGGACCTGTTCGCCCGCGTCGCGGCGGCCTATGCCGACGGCGACGCCCACGCGCAGCGCCTGTACGACTATATCTCGCGCCTGTGGTTCATGCCGGCGACGCCGGTGCTCTCGAACGGCGGCACCGGGCGCGGGCTTCCCATCTCCTGCTACCTCAACAGCGTGTCCGACAGCCTCGAGGGCATCGTCGGCACGTGGAACGAGAACGTCTGGCTCGCCTCCAAGGGCGGCGGCATCGGCACCTACTGGGGCCATGTGCGCGGCATCGGCGAGCCCGTGGGCCTCAACGGCAAGACGTCGGGCATCGTCCCGTTCGTGCGCGTCATGGATTCACTGACACTGGCGATAAGCCAGGGATCGCTGAGGCGGGGATCCGCAGCCTGCTACCTCGACATCTCGCACCCGGAAATCGAGGAATTCCTCGAAATCCGCAAGCCTTCCGGCGATTTCAACCGCAAGGCCTTGAACCTGCATCACGGCGTCCTCGTCACCGACGCCTTCATGGAGGCGGTGCGAGATGGCCTTCCCTTCGATCTCGTCAGCCCGAAGGACGGTTCCAGGCGGGGGCAGGTGGATGCGCGCGCGCTGTTCCAGAAGCTGGTCGAGACCCGGCTGGCGACGGGCGAGCCGTACATCATCTTCATCGATCACGTGAACAACGCGATGCCGAAGCACCAGCGCGACGTGGGCCTCAAGGTCACGACGTCGAACCTGTGCTCGGAGATCACGCTGCCGACCGGCGTCGACCAGCACGGCAACGACCGCACGGCCGTCTGCTGCCTCTCCAGCCTCAACCTCGAAACGTGGGACGAGTGGTCGAAGGACAAGGCGTTCATCGAGGACGTGATGCGCTTCCTCGACAACGTGCTCGGCGACTATATCGAGCGGGCGCCGGACGAGATGGCGCGCGCCAAGTATTCGGCGATGCGCGAGCGCTCGGTGGGCCTCGGCGTCATGGGCTTCCACAGCTTCCTGCAGGCGCGCTCGATCCCGTTCGAAAGCGCGATGGCGAAATCGTGGAACCTCAAGATCTTCCGCCACATCCGCGCGCAGGTGGACGAGGCCTCGATGCTGCTCGCCACCGAGCGCGGCGCCTGCCCGGACGCCGAGGACATGGGCGTGATGGAGCGCTTCTCCTGCAAGATGGCGATCGCGCCGACGGCCTCGATCAGCATCATCTGCGGCGGCACCTCCGCGTGCATCGAGCCGATCCCGGCGAACATCTACACGCACAAGACGCTGTCGGGCAGCTTCACCGTGAAGAACCCGCACCTTGAAAGGGTGCTCGACGAGAAGGCGAAGAACAGCGACAAGGTATGGAGCTCGATCCTCGAGCGCGGCGGCTCCGTGCAGCACCTCGATTTCCTCACGACGGACGAGAAAGCGACGTTCCGCACCGCGTTCGAGATCGACCAGCGCTGGCTGCTCGAGCTCGCCGGCGACCGCACGCCCTATATCGACCAGGCGCAGAGCCTGAACCTGTTCCTGCCGGCGGACATCGAGAAGTGGGACCTTCTGATGATGCACTACCGGGCGTGGGAGCTGGGCATCAAGTCGCTCTACTACTGCCGCTCGAAGTCCATCCAGCGCGCTGGCTTCGCGGGCGGCGTGGAGGCGGACAACACCATCGACCTCAAGCAGATCGAGGTCGAGGTGAAGGACTACGACGAGTGTCTGGCCTGCCAGTAATCGCTTCGATCAAAGCGGTACTTTGATCGCGGGAAATCATGTAGAATTCGAACCGGTTCCTCGTCGGTTCACACGAGCAAGAAAGTAACGGCGATGCCTCTTCTGCAAGCCTCCAAGCAGTACAAGCCCTTCGAGTATCCGTGGGCTTACGATTACTGGAAGCGCCAGCAGCAGCTGCACTGGCTGCCCGAGGAAGTGCCGCTCGGCGAGGACTGCCGCGACTGGGCGCAGAAGCTCTCCGACCACGAGCGCAACCTGCTCACGCAGATCTTCCGCTTCTTCACGCAGGCGGACGTGGAGGTGCAGGACTGCTACCACGAGAAATACGGCCGCGTCTTCAAGCCGACCGAGATCAAGATGATGCTGACCGCGTTCAGCAACATGGAGACGGTGCACATCGCGGCCTACAGTCACCTGCTCGACACCATCGGTATGCCCGAAAGCGAATATTCGGCCTTCCTCCAGTACAAGGAGATGAAGGACAAGCACGACTATCTCGCCACCTTCGGCGTCGATACCGACGAGGACATCGCCAAGACGCTCGCCATGTTCGGCGGCTTCACCGAGGGGCTTCAGCTCTTCGCCAGCTTCGCCATGCTGATGAACTTCCCGCGCTTCAACAAGATGAAGGGCATGGGCCAGATCGTCTCGTGGAGCGTGCGCGACGAGTCGCTGCACTGCGAGGGCATCATCAAGCTGTTCCACACCTTCGTGAAGGAACGCGACTGCCTCACCGCGTCCGTCAAGGACGACATCATGGACATGTGCCAGAAGACGGTGCGCATCGAGGACGCGTTCATCGACCTCGTGTTCGAGATGGGCCCGGTGGCGGGCATGACGCCCAAGGACATCAAGAAATACGTGCGCTACATCGCCGACTGGCGGCTCGGCCAGCTTGGCCTGAAGCCGATCTACATGATCGACGAGCACCCGCTGCCGTGGCTGACGCCGCTCCTCAACGGCGTCGAGCACGCCAACTTCTTCGAAACCCGCGCCACCGAATATTCGAAGGCCGCCACCAAGGGCTCATGGACCGACGTGTGGGACGCCTTCGACAAGCGCAAGTCGGCGAAGCTCGCCGCCGCCGCGAACGAGGCGGGCGACGAGCAGGGGCTGTTGGGGGTGGCGGAGTAGAGGGCATCCGTGCCCGTCGTCTTTCGGCATCAGGGTTATCGCTTTCATTTCTTCTCGAACGAAGGCAATCCGCGGGAACCTGTGCACATCCACGTGACGCGCGACGGTGCAGACGCCAGGTTCCGGCTTCATCCGATGTCAACGTGGCGTACAATGCGGGCTTCAACGCGCGCGCATTGGCCATGTTGAGCCTTGTCATCGCTGATCGGCGCGAAGAGATCGAAAGGGCGTGGCATGAGCATTTCGCCTAGGGCGACAGCGGTTCGTTTCGATGACGATCAGATGTGGGTCGAACTCGACGACGGGCGCACGCTGGGCATCCCGCTCGCTTGGTTCCCGCGCCTTTTCAGGGGGACGCCGGCCGAGCGCGCCCGCGTGACGATCAGCCCCAGCGGTCTTCACTGGGACGACCTCGACGAGGATATCTCGATCGCGGGCCTTCTGGCGGGCCGAGGAGACCGGAGTCTGACGCCGCGCACGCAAGCGGCCTGAAGCGGACCCGTTGTAACGCCACGTTGCTGCCGACCCGGTCGACGCTTCGCTTGAGAATCTGCTCAAAGATCATAGGCTACAGAACGACCTCAGCCCCTCCGCCGCATCAGCAGCCACAGGCAGGCGAGCACCACGACGATGTCGATCACGACGAACGCCGTGCCGATCGGCGTCCAGCCGCCTTTCGCGGGCGGATCTGCGGCGAAGGAGAGCGCGGCGCCGATGGCGGGGAGGATGAGGCCGGCCCAGAGGGCGGCCCGGCTTGCCGTGGGTGTGCCGCGCCACAGGAAGACGCCGATCAGGAAATAGGCGACTCCGAACGCGGCGGTGACGGCGAGTTCCAGGCTCATCGGACGCACGGCGAGCAATGCGGCGTGTCCGGCGCCCGTCAGCAGCATCAGCGCGGCCGCGGCCCTCCGAACGAAATCGGCGTGCACGAAATCAGCGGTCATGGTCGGTCCTCCCCGTTCGCATCCGTCCCGTTCGCCGCGGATCGTGGTGAGGCGCGGGCGGCGGCGCAAGGTCTTCAAAAGGATGGGGAAAGAAATTGGGGGACAGCAGGAGCGCGCTGTCCCCCGAGGAGGAGGTGTTTTACTGCGGGGAGGATCCGCCGGCCCCTTGCGGAGGGTGGTGGGACGATAGTCGCCGGCGGAACCTCCCTTCTGGTGGTAAGCCCTCGGCGCGTTCCCACTTTGATCTGAGTCAAACTCGCATCTCCCTGAGCCCTCCGCGCGAAAAAAAGAAGGGCGCCTCCGTGGGGAGGCGCCCTGCTGTGCGGGGCCGCACGCGCCGCGGGCCCGTGCAGCGGCCGATGCGGCAGCCTTTGCGGCGGGTCAGGCGGCCTTGCCGATGGCGATCTTGCGTGCCTTCGAATCCTCGGCGGCGGCGCGCGGCACGCTCACCTTCAGCACACCCTTGTCGAAGCTCGCGCTCACCTTCGCGGCGGCGGGCGTGAAGGGAATCTGGAAGCGGCGCAGGTAGGTGCCGTGCGAGCGCTCGACGAGGTGGTAGCGCTTCTTCTTGTCCTCCTCTTCCTTCTCCGCCTTGTGCTCGGCCTTCAGCGTCAGCACGTCGTCGTCGAGCGAGAGGTCGATGTCCTTCTCGTCGATGCCGGGGAGTTCCGCCGTCAGCTCGAGTCCCTGATCGGTCTCGGCGATGTCGACGCGCGGATTGAGCAGGCCATCGCCGCGGAAGGCGGCGGGAAGCTGCCAGCCGCGCGTCACGTCCTCGAACAGGCGCTCGATGTCGTGGCGCAGGTTGCCGAAGGGGTCGGCGCCCCGCGCGGGCGAACCGGAGGAGCCGAACGGTGCAAGCGATTTCAATGCCATGTCATGCTTCCTTTGTGAACAGATTCGGGCAGAAGGTCGGCGCCGGCGCACACGGAAGGGGCAGGGGCCTTGTGCCACGGATGCACTATGCACCAGTCCCGAGTCGGGTTGCCTTGCGATGCATCAAAACCGCACAGATCAGCGCACGACGCGCAGCAGCTTCTCGCGCGAGGTGTCGCCGCGCGACACGCTGACGGCGGATTTCGGCAGGCCGAGCGCCTTCGCGACGAGGCGGCAGACGGCGGCGTTCGCCTTGCCGTCCTCCGGCGGGGCGGAGACCCAGACGCGGGCGCGCGGACCCTCGGGCGTGTCCTCCACGAGGATGCGCTCGCCGCCGCGCGCCTTCGGCGTCACGCGCACGGCGAGCGTGCCTTCGGGCGAGACGAGCGCGGCGAGGGCGGTGTCCATATTTCAGCGCCCGACGAACAGGAAGCCGGTCGCGGCCATGATGCAGGCAAAGGCGGCGAGGTGCCGCCAGTGCAGCGGCTCGCCGAGGTACGTGACCATGAACACGCCGAACACGGTGAGCGCGATCGCCTCCTGCGCGATCTTGAGCTGCCCCGGCGTCCACCCGGCCGCGACGCCGATGCGGTTCGCGGGCACGGCAAGCGCGTATTCGAAGAAGGCGATGCCCCAGCTGATGAGGATGATCACGAACATCGGCTTCGCGGCGGCGACGCTGCCTTTCAGGTGCCAGTACCACGCGAAGGTCATCAGGATGTTCGAGAAGGTGAGAAGCACGATCGTCTGCATGGAAGCACGTCATAGCGCGCGGGCCGGTGCGTTGCCACGGGCCGTTCAGGAACGAGTCAGCGTCCCGCCGCGACCTTGGCGGGGAAGCGACGGCAGGGGAGCCGTTCCGGCGTTCCTGCGTTCGGCAGCCGAAGCCGTCGCTTCCGGTGAATCATGTGGAGAGTTTTATGAAAAAGGTCGTTCTTGCTGCTGTCGCGGCTTCGCTCATCCCGCTTGCCGCCGTGCCCTCGGCCCCGGCGCTCGCCGACCCGCCGCATCGCAAGCATGACCGGTGGTATCCGGACGATCACTACCGCAAGGGCAACTACCGCGAACGCCGCCTCGGCCGCGACGAGCAGATCTACCGCGGCCGCGACGGGCGCTACTACTGCAAGCGCAAGGACGGCACGACCGGCCTCATCGTCGGCGGCGTCGCGGGCGGCGTGCTCGGCCACGAGATCGCGCCGGGCGGCTCCAAGACCGTTGGCGCCGTGCTGGGCGCGGTCGCGGGCGGCCTTGTCGGCAAGAGCCTCGACGACGGCGTCAAGTGCCGCTGAGCTGACGGAATAACAAGGCTTCCTGTCCGGCATCCGCTTTTGTTAGGGTGGCGGCCGGACAGGAGGCATCATCATGATGAAACAGGGACTTGTGGCGGGCGCGGCTTTCCTCGCGCTCGCGGCGTGCGGCGGCAACGATGCCAGCGAGGCCTCGAAGGGCGAGGGCAGGGAAGTCGCCAGGGGCAGCGTCGAGACCGGGGACGGCGAGGCGCAGTACAGCGTCCGCGAGGACGGCGACACCACGACGTTCACCGTCACGGGCCCGGACGGCCAGACCGGCAAGTTCATGAGCGGCGAAGGCGCTGCGAACTTCCTCCCCGATTTCGCGCCGCTCTATCCGGGTGCCAAGGTCGTCGGCGGCGCGGGCGGCGATTCCGCCACGGGCAAGGGCGGCATGGTCAACTTCGAGACCGGCGACGCGCCCGAAAAGATCGTCGCGTGGTACAAGGCCGAAGCCCAGAAGGCCGGCCTCAAGGTGGCGGGCGAAATGACGACGCCCGACATGCGCATGGTCACTGCGCAGGACGAGGCGACCGGGCGCAGCCTGCAGGTCCACGCCTCCGCGAAGGAAGGCGGCGGCACGTCCGCAAGCCTGATCGCGGGCAGCAAATAGACCGGGATCAGGGTCTTCGGGGCGGAATTGATAACAGGGCCGTAAGGTTAACCATCAAAGTTTCGGCGTTAACCGCGTCCGGCAAGACCTCGTTAGCTATTCCGGCCGCTAATGGGCCTCGGGTCAAGAAAGTACAGCTCGGGAGTCTAGGGGCCATGGACAAGGTTGAACTCGCCGACGCGGTGTACGCCCGCGTCTTTCCCGCCATCATCATCATTTGCGCCGTCGTCGGCACCGCCAGCTTCGCGCTGCAGAACTACATGCAGGCGGTGTGGGCCTTCATTGCGATCGGCCTCGCGATGAAGCTGAACGGCATCATCGAGCGCCGCCGTTTCGAACGCTCGGAACGGCTCGCGGCGCTCGGCTGGAACCGCGCGCGCAATCCGCTCGGCTCCTGCTGAACACACGTTCGTCCGCCCGCGCCGCTCCCGTTCCCGCCGGGGGCGGCGCTCGTGCGTCTGCCGATTGGACAATTGACTAACTACTGAGGCTGCGACATCCTCCGTTCCGGGAAAGTTCGTAAAGAACGCCGGAAACCGGCAAAAGGGTGGGAGCAGCAGCAATGAGGACGATCACCGCATTCGCAGCGCTGATGGCGACGGCCGCATGGACCGCGCAGGCGCTGGCGCAGCAGGCAGGCGAACAGGCGGATGTCGCCGCGGAAGAGGTCGGCGAAACCATCGTCATCACCGGCACGCGCATCAGCCGCCCCGAACTCGATTTCGCCAACCCGGTGACGACGCTGTCGTCGGAGGCCATCGCGCAGTCCGGTAAGACCAACATCGCCGATTTCCTCGCACAAAGCCCGGCGCTGCTGGGCTCGCAGACGGGCAGCCTGACGGGCGGCTCCGAGACGGAATTCGGCGAGGCGGGACTCAATCTTCTCGATCTCAGGAACCTCGGTACCGACCGCACGCTGGTGTTGGTGGACGGGCGGCGCCATGTTTCCGCGCTCGCGGGCTCGGCGGCGGTGGACATCAATACCATTCCCACCGACCTCATCGAGGCCGTCGACGTGCTGACCGGCGGCGCCTCGGCGATCTACGGTGCGGACGGTGTCTCCGGCGTCGTCAATTTCCGCCTGAAGCGCGATTTCGAAGGCATCACGGCGCGCGGCCAGATCGGCATCTCGCAGCGCGGCGACGGCGGCAACCGCTACGGCGCGATCACGGCGGGCAAGAACTTCGCGGAAGGCCGCGGCAACATCGCCGCCGCCTATGAGTACAACAGGGACGACCGGCTGAACGAGTTGCAGCGGTCCCGGCTCACGAATCCGCGTGCGACATGGCTGTTCCGCAATCAGGATGACATTCCGGACGACCCCAACATCCCCGACTACGTGCCCTATAACGACGCGCGCTATGCCGACAGCGCGCGCATGGGCGCGGTGGATGTCGACTTCGACTTCGCGGCGGACTTCGAGGGCAACGGCCGCGTCTACGACCGGGGCTTCGTGCTGGAGGAATCGGGCGGCTACACGCAGGGCGGATCGAGCACGCCCATCGACGGCTATCAGGGCGACCTGTTCCCCGGCCTCGAACGGCACCTCGTCAACGTGCTCGGCCGCTACGAATTCAGCGAGGCGTTCACGCTGTTCGCGGAAGGCAAGTACGTCCGCACCAAGGCGTGGACGCAGCAGCAGCCCACCTTCGATTTCTACCTGTTCCAGACGGACGAGAACCCGTTCATGCCGCAGTCGATCCGCGACGCGATCATCCCCGGCGCGGCGGCGGAGGCCTATGAGGACTCCGAGATGCCGGACGGCGTGTGGGTAACGCGCGACAACTTCGACCTCGGCATCAATTTCGAGGAGAACCGGCGCGAGACGCTGCGCGGCGTGCTCGGCGCCAGCGGTAAGTTCAGCGAGCACCTGAAGTACGAGGTGTCCTACGTTTACGGCCAGACCAAGACCCGCACGTACAGCCAGGGCAACCGGCTGGAGGCGGAATGGCAGGCGGCCATCGACGTGGTGAGCGATCCGGAGACGGGCGCGCCGATCTGCCGGACGATGCTCGACCCCGAAAATCCGTTCCCGAACTGCGTGCCCTTCAACATCTTCGGCGAGTATCTGAGCGACCCGGCCGCGATCGGCTTCGTGACCGCGGACAGCCTCAGCCGCGCCACGGTGACGCAGCATGTCGTTTCCGGCTCGATCTCCGGCGACACGGGCACGTTCCTCGAACTGCCCGGCGGCCCGGTCGGCTTCGCGGTGGGCGCGGAATACCGCAAGGAAAAGAGCACGTTCGATCCCGATCCGATCATCAGGGACGGGCTCACGTGGTACGGCGCGATCCAGCCGTCGCGCGGCAGCTTCGACGTGAAGGAGGTGTTCGCCGAGATCAACGTGCCGCTGCTGAAGGACGTGCCGGGCGCCCACCTGCTGTCGTTCGGCGGTGCGATCCGGCTTTCCGACTACAGCACGGTCGGATCGACGACGACATGGAAGGTGGATGGCGTCTATGCGCCGGTCCGCGACGTCTCGTTCCGCGCGACCTATTCGCAGGCGGTGCGCGCGCCCAACATCGCCGAGCTGTTCGCGCCCGAAAGCTCGTCCTTCAACTTCATCGTCGATCCGTGCGACACGCAGGAACTCAACCGCGGCGCCTCGACGCGCGCGGCGAACTGCGCGGCGATCCTCGAGCCGCTCGGCGTGGACCCGGAAACCTTCAGCCCGTCGAGCGATCCCAGCTCATCGCTCTATACGGAAGGGCTGAGCGGCGGAAATCCCGACCTTCGGGAAGAAACCGCAAAAACCTGGACGGCGGGCGTCGTGCTGCGTCCCCGTTTCCTGCCCGGCTTCAGCCTCACGGCCGACTGGTACGACATCAAGATCAAGGACGCGATCAACACGCCGCAGGCCGAGGAACTCGCCGAGGTTTGCGTCGACCAGCCGACGATCGACAATCCCTACTGCCCCGCGATCACGCGCGACCCCGCCACCGGTTTCATCACCGGCTTCACGTCGCGGCCCGACAACGTGGCGCAGTTCCGCACCGCGGGCCTCGACGTGACGCTCGCCTACCGGATCCCGACCGATACGGCGGGGACGTTCAGCCTGTCGCTCTCCGGCAACTACCTCGACCGGCTGGAGTTTGTGGCGACTCCGGGCGCCGAGATCGACGTGGACCGCGACGAGGCCTATGCGCCGCGCTATTCGGCGACGCTCGATCTCGTGTGGGAAAAGGGACCGCTCACCATCGCCTACGGCATCAGCTGGTTCGACAAGACCCGGCGCTTCACGATCGAGGACGTGCGCGGCGACCCCGACATCGTCGATCCCAAATACCTGTGGATCAAGGAGAAATGGGAGCACGAGGTGCAGGTGAGCTACGATGTCGGCGAGCGCTTCCGCCTCTACGGCGGCGTCAATAACCTGTTCGATGAGAAGCCGGCGTTCAACTACACCTCCTATCCGGTCTCCGCGATGGGCCGCTATTTCTACATGGGCGCGACGGTTTCGTTCTGAGGGCAGGACAGCACAAGGGGGCAGGATTTATGTACCGGATTCTGGGCGGTTTCATGCTGCTGGCGTCGTCCGGCCTTGCCTCCGCGGCGCCCTCGGCGGTGGTGCCGGAGGACCACTATCGGCTCATCGACGTCAGCGAGCCGCGCTTCTCGCCGGACGGCGCTGCGATCGTCTACACCGTCACCGCGCCGGACCGGGAGCGCGATGAAAAGACCTCCGACCTCTGGACCGTGCCGTGGAAGGGCGGCGCGCCCGCGCCGCTCACGCGTACGCCGGAGGTGAGCGAATACAGCCCGCGCTATGCGCCGGACGGCAAGAGCATCGTGTACCTCAGCGATGCGGGCGAGAAGAAGGACGGCGAGGACGAGGAGGACGACAGCGCCCAGCTCTGGCGGATACCTGCGGCGGGTGGGGCGGGCACGCGCATCACTGCCATCCCCGGCGGGATCAGCGACTACGACCTGTCGCCGGACGGCAGGTCCGCCGTCGTCGTCGCGGAGGTCGGCAAGGCGGTCGGCAGCAAGGCGAAGACCCCGCCGCCGGTCGAGACCGAGCGCTTCTATTTCAAGCAGGACGGGCGCGGCTACCTCGACGACCGCACGCAGCAGCTGTTCATCGTCGACCTCGAGACGGGCGCGGCGCGGCAGCTGACGAGCGGCGCGCGCGACCACTGGAAGCCCGTGTGGTCGCCGGACGGCAAGCTCATCGCCTACACAGCGAAAGACCACGGCGAGACCGACAAGACGCTCAATACCGAAATCTACGTGCTGCCGCCCTCCGGCGGCGAGCCGCGCAAGATCAGCCCCACCGCGAACGCCGACAACGACCCGGACTGGGGCGCGGGCGTTTCATGGTCTCCGGATTCGAAGCGCATCGTCTGGCTCGAAGGCATGGAGGACAAGTGGCTCTACTACGGCACGCCGCACCTCGCCGTCGCGGACGTCGCGACGGGTGCGGTGACGCGGCCCGCCAAGCTCGACCTCTGGTTCTACTACCCGCGTTTCGCGCCGGACGGGTCGATCCTCGCGCAGATCGAGGGCGACCGCGACACGTGGCTGGCGCGCGTGGACGCGAAGAGCGGCAAGATCACCTATCTGACGAAGGGCGCCCGCTTCGCCTACGACTATGCCGTGGCGAAGGATGGGCGCATCGCCATCCTCGAAACCACGAACGAAAAGCCGTCAGAGCTTTTCGCGCTCGAAAAATCGGGCGTGCGGCAACTCACCGATCATAATCCGTGGCTGAACGACCGCACGCTCGGCGAAGTTCGTGACGTCAGCTTCAGGAGCGGCGACGCCGAAATCCACGGTTTCTACACGTTCCCGCCGGATTATGACCCGGCGAAGCGCTATCCGCTGGTCGCGGACATCCACGGCGGGCCGGTGTACCAGCACAGCCACGAGTTCGATCTCGACGCGCGCGCGCTCGCGGCGGCGGGCTACGTGGTGCTGAAGGTGAACCCGCGCGGCTCGTCGGGGCGCGGCTTCGATTTCTCGCGCGCGATCTATGCCGACTGGGGCAACCTCGACGCCGATGACATCAGCGCCGGGATCACCAACGCCATCGAGAACGGTATCGCCGATCCGGACCGCATCGGCGTCGGTGGGTGGAGCTACGGCGGCATCCTCACCGGCTACATGATCGCCCACGACAAGCGCATCAGGGCGGCGGTGGCGGGCGCGGGCGTCTCCAACATCCTCGCGACGTGGGGCGTCGACATGTACCAGCGCGAGTACATCCTCGAACTCGGCACGCCGTGGGAGAGCTTCGACACGTGGAAGAAGCTCGCCTATCCGTTCCTCGAGCCCGAGCGCATCACCGCGCCGACGCTGTTCCAGTGCGCGGACGCCGACGACAACGTGCCGTGCGTCGGCGCCGAGCAGATGTACCTGACGCTGAAGACGCGGGGCGTGCCGACGAAGCTGATCGTCTATCCCGGCGAGAACCACGGCCTCACCGTGCCGAGCTACCTCGCGCACCGCATCCGCGCCAACATCGACTGGTACGACCGCTGGCTGAAGGCCGACTGAGCTATTCGCCGAGGAGCGCGCGCGTCAGCGGGTGATCGGGGTCTTCGAGCCCGTCGATGACGTTGAAGTGATGGCGTCCCTGTTCTTCGACGATCGCCGTCGCGGCGCCGAGGCCGGTCCAGATGTTGGCGAGAAGCGCCGACTGGCGGCGGAACTCAGGGCGTTCGTCGGCACCGACCCAGCAGGTGACGCGCGTGCCGGGCAGCGGGGCGAGCAAAGCGGGGCTTTCGGCGGCGGCCTCGGCGTCGTCGATGCGGAGCGTGGCGTTCATTGCCGTGCGCATCAGCGGGCGCAGGTCGGCGAGTACCGAGATCGGTACGGTGTGCGCGACGCGGGCCGCGACCTCCGGCGGCAGCGGCGAGGGCGCGGCGACCATGCGTGCGGCGAGGTGCCCGCCCGCCGAGTGGCCGGTGATGAAGATGGGGCCGTCGATGCGCGCGGCGGCGGCAGCGATCGCGGCGCCGATTTCGCGCGCGATGCCGCCGATGCGGGTTTCCGGGCAGAGCGTGTAGGACGGCATCGCCACGGCGAACCCGCGGGCGAGCGGCCCGCGCGACAGGTGCGACCAGTAGCTCTTGTCGAGGGCGAGCCAGTAGCCGCCGTGGATGAAGACGACGAGACCGCGCGGGCTGCCTTCGGGCAGAAACAGGTCGTATCGGTTGCGCGGGGCGTCTCCGTAGGGAAGGTCGAGCATCGCGCGCGCGCCGCACGCCTCGCGCCAGCGCCGGGCGGGCGCCACCCATGCGTCCGGCCAGCGGTCGCCGCCCGCGATGTGCGCGGCGTTGGCGTAGGCGTCGTCCCAGTCCGTGATCGCGCGAAGGTCCATGTCCGCTCCCGTCCATTGTCCTTCAGCATGCGTCAATGCAGAAATATTTCAACCCTGAAACTTTAAGCTTGAAATAATAAGGCCGCCATGTCAGCCTCCGACTCATCGACAAGGGAGGTCATGCGATGGATGTGGCTGTACTCGGCGGCGGGCCTGCGGGCCTCTATTTCGCCATCTGCATGAAGCTGCGCGATCCGGGGCACTGCATCACCGTGATCGAGCGCAACCGCCCGGACGATACCTTCGGCTGGGGCGTGGTGCTTTCCGACGAGACCCTCGACAACCTTGCCGCCAACGATCCCGTCAGCGCCGCAGCGATCCGCGAGCACTTCGCCTATTGGGACGACATCGCCGTCGTCCACAACGGCGTGCGGACGGTCTCCACCGGGCACGGCTTCTGCGGCATCGGGCGCAAGCAACTGCTGCTGCTGCTTCAGGCGCGGGCGCTGGAGCTCGGCGTCGAGATCCGCTTCGAGACCGAGGCCGAGCCGACGCGCCACTACATGGACAAGTACGATCTCGTCGTTGCCGCGGACGGGCTCAATTCCCGCACGCGCACGGAGTTTGCAGACCATTTCCAGCCGAACATCGACGTGCGCAAGTGCAAGTTCGTCTGGCTCGGCACGCACCAGAAGTTCGACGACGCCTTCACCTTCATCTTCGAGAAGACCGAGCACGGCTGGGTGTGGGCGCACGCCTACCAGTTCGACGCCGACACCGCGACGTTCATCGTCGAATGCACGGAGGAGACGTGGGCCGCTTTCGGCTTCGGCGAGATGACCAAGGAAGAGTCGATCGCGACGTGCGAGCGCATCTTCGCCAAGCACCTCGGCGGGCACAGCCTGATGTCGAACGCCGCGCACATCCGCGGTTCGGCGTGGATCAACTTTCCGCGCGTGCTCTGCGAGCGCTGGTCCTACGAGAACGTCGCGCTGCTCGGCGACGCGGCGGCGACGGCGCATTTCTCGATCGGTTCGGGCAGCAAGCTCGCGATGGAAAGCGCCGTGGCGCTCGCCGACTACATCCACAGCGAGCCGACGCTGGCGGACGCGTTCCGGAAGTATGAGGACGCGCGCCGCGTGGAGGTGCTGCGCCTGCAATCGGCGGCGCGCAACTCGATGGAATGGTTCGAGGAGGTGGAGCGCTACCTCGATCTCGATCCCGTGCAGTTCAACTATGCCCTGCTCACGCGCTCGCAGCGCATCTCGCACGAGAATCTGCGCCTGCGCGACCGCGCGTGGCTGGACAGCGCCGAAATCTGGTTCCAGGAGCAGGCGGGCGCAGGCAAGGCCCGCCGCGCGCCGATGTTCGCGCCTTTGAGCCTGCGCGGCATGACGCTCCGGAACCGCATCGTCGTCTCGCCGATGGCGCAGTACAAGGCCGTCGACGGCTGCCCGACCGACTGGCACTTCGTGCACTATGCCGAGCGCGCCAAGGGCGGCGCCGGCCTCGTGTTCATCGAGATGACCTGCGTCAGCGCCGAAGGGCGCATCACGCCCGGCTGCCCCGGCCTCTATGCGCCGGAGCACGAGGCGGCATGGAAGCGGCTCGTCGATTTCGTCCACGCCGAAACGCCCGCGAAAATCTGCGCGCAGCTCGGCCATTCCGGCCCCAAGGGTTCGACGCAGATCGGCTGGGAGGAAATGGACGCGCCGCTGCCCGCCGGAAACTGGCCGCTGCTCGCCGCGTCGGCCGTGCCGTGGTCGGACCGGAACGCCGTGCCGAAGCCGATGGACCGCGCCGACATGGACCGGGTTCGCGACCAGTTCGTCGCGGCGGCCGAGATGGCGAACCGCGCGGGCTTCGACATGATCGAGATCCATGCCGCGCACGGCTACCTGCTCTCGTCCTTCATCAGCCCGCTCACCAACACCCGCGAGGACGAGTACGGCGGCAGCCTCGAAAACCGGATGCGCTATCCGCTGGAAGTGTTCCGGGCCGTTCGCGCCGCATGGCCCGATGAAAAGCCGATCTCGGTGCGCATCTCGGCGAACGACTGGGTCGGCGACGAGGGCGTGACCCCGGAAGAGGCCGTGCGCATCGCGGAAATCCTGAAGGACGCGGGCGTCGACATTTGCGACGTCTCCGCCGGGCAGACCTCGATCCGCGCGCGGCCCGTCTACGGCCGCATGTTCCAGACGCCGTTTTCCGACCGCATCCGCAACGAGACCGGCATGGCGACGATGACGGTGGGCAACATCTACGAGCCCGACCACGCCAACTCGATCCTGATGGCGGGCCGCGCCGATCTCGTCTGCCTTGCGCGTCCGCACCTCAGCGATCCCTACTGGACGCTGCACGCGGCGGCGGCGCTCGGCGACAAGGAGACGCCGTGGCCCGATCCCTACCTCGCCGGGCGCGATCAGGCGTTCCGCCTCGCCGAGCGGGGGCCCGAGCAGATGACGGGCAAGGTATGATCGCTGGGCGCACCGCGCTCGTCACGGGCGGCGGCACCGGCGCGGGCCGGGCCATTGCGCTTGCGCTTGCGGGGCAAGGCGTCGACGTCGTCATTTGCGGCCGTCGCCTCGCGCCGTTGGAAGCCGTGGCGGCGGAAAGCGACCGCATTTCCGCCGTGCAGGCGGACGTGACCGACGAGGCTGCGATGTGCGCGCTTTATGAGACGCACGGGTCGTTCGACATCGTCGTGGCGAATGCCGGCGCTGCCGAGAGCGCGCCCGCGCACAAGGTGACGCCGGCGGCCTGGCAGGCGGCGCTCGCCGTGAACCTCACCGGCGCCTTCCTCACCGTGCAGCCCGCGCTTGCAGCGATGGTGAAGCGCCGCGCCGGGCGGATCATCTTCATCGCCTCGACGGCGGGCCTCAAGGGCTATGCCTATGTTGCGCCCTACGTGGCGGCGAAGCACGGCGTCGTCGGACTGATGCGCGCGCTCGCCGCCGAGACGGCGAAGTCGGGCGTCACGGTCAACGCCGTGTGCCCCGGCTTCACGGAGACCGATCTCCTCGAAGAGTCGATCGCGCGCATCATGGCGACGACCGGGCGGACCCATGAAGAGGCGCGCGCCAGCCTCGCCGCGACGAACCCGCAGGGCCGCTTCATCACGCCGGACGAGATCGCCGCGACCGTGCTCTGGCTCGCGAGCGAGGGCGCGGCGTCGATCACCGGGCAGGCCATCTCGGTTTCGGGCGGCGAGACGTGGTGAGCGCGCCGATCACGTCCGCGGACGGCAAGGGGCGGCTGCGCCTGTGGCTGCGCCTGCTCCGCGCGACACGGCTCATCGAGGCGGAGCTGCGCGAGCGGCTGAAGGCCGAGTTCGACACGACGCTGCCGCGCTTTGACGTCATGGCGGCGCTGTACCGCGCGCCGGACGGCATGATGATGGGCGAGATTTCGCGCTTCCTGCTGGTTTCCAACGGCAACGTCACCGGCATCGTCGACCGGCTGGTGTCGGACGGCCTCGTCGCGCGCGCGGCGCGGGACGGCGACCGCCGCGCCTTCATCGTCAGGCTGACGGAGGCGGGCGCCGCGCAGTTCAAGGCGATGGCGGCGGCGCACGAGCGCTGGATCGACGCGCTGCTCGCCGATGTCGATCCGGACGAGGACGCGCATCTGGCGGGCACACTCAGGACATTCCAGAGCAAGTGGGAGGGCGGACATTGACGCAGATGGCCGGAAAAACAATGGCCGGATTGAAGCCGGCGCATTTCCTGTGGGAGGTCGAGGACCGCATCGCGCGCGTCCGGCTCGACCGGCCCGAGCGCAAGAACCCGCTGACGTTCGACTCCTATGCCGAACTGCGCGACACGTTCCGCGCGCTCGTCTACGCCGATGACGTCGACGCGGTGGCGTTCCTGCCGAACGGCGGCAATTTCTGCTCGGGCGGTGACGTGCACGACATCATCGGGCCGCTGGTCGCGATGGACATGAAGCAGCTTCTCGCCTTCACGCGCATGACCGGCGATCTCGTGAAGGCGATGATCCATTGCGGCAAGCCGATCATCGCGGCGGTGGACGGCGTCGCGGTGGGCGCGGGCGCGATCATCACGATGGCGTCGGACATCCGCATCGCGACGCCTGGGGCAAAGACGGCGTTCCTGTTCACTCGCGTCGGCCTTGCGGGCTGCGACATGGGCGCGTGCGCGGTGCTGCCGCGCATCATCGGGCAGGGCAGGGCGGCGGAGCTGCTTTACACCGGCCGCACGATGAGCGCCGAGGAAGGCGAGCGCTGGGGCTACTACAACCGGCTGGTCGCGGCCGACGCGCTGGAGGCGGATGCGCTGGAGATCGCGCGGCGCATCGTTTCCGGGCCGACCTTCGCGCACGGCATCACCAAGACGCAGCTCAACCAGGAATGGTCGATGAGCCTCGATCAGGCCATCGAGTCCGAGGCGCAGGCGCAGGCGATCTGTATGCAGACGCGCGACTTCGAGCGCGCCTACCGCGCGTTCGTGGCGAAGCAGACGCCGGTGTTCGAGGGCGACTGATGGCGGACCGCAGCTTTTTGGATTGGCCGTTCTTCGAAGACCGCCACCGCGGCCATGCCGAGCGGCTGGAGGCGTGGTGCCGCGCGCACCTGCCCGTCGATCACGGCGACGTCGACGCCGCCTGCCGCCGCCTCGTCGTCATGCTCGGCGAGGGCGGCTGGCTGCTGCCGACGACGGTCGATCCCGACACGCCCGCGCCGCTCGACGTGCGCACGCTCTGCATCACGCGCGAGACGCTGGCGCGGCATGACGGCCTCGCCGATTTCGCCTTCGCCATGCAGGGCCTCGGCACAGGCACGATCAGCCTGTTCGGCGACGAGGGCCACCGCGAATGGCTGCGGAAGACGCGCACCGGAAAGGCGCTCTCCGCCTTCGCGCTCTCCGAGCCGCGCTCGGGGTCGGACGTCGCCAACATGGACATGAGCGCGCGCCGCGACGGCGGCGACTACGTGCTCTCCGGCGAGAAGACGTGGATTTCGAACGGCGGTATCGCGGACGTCTACACGGTGTTCGCGCGCACCGGCGAGGCGCCGGGCGCGAAGGGCATCTCCGCGTTCGTCGTTCCCGCCGACGTGCTGGGGCTGGAGATCGCCGAGCGGATCGACGTGATCGCGCCGCACCCGCTCGCGCGGCTGCGCTTCGACGACGTGCGCGTGCCCGCCTCGGCGATGGTCGGGAAACCGGGCGAGGGCTTCCGCATCGCCATGTCGGTGCTCGACGTGTTCCGTTCGACCGTGGGCGCGGCCGCGCTCGGCTTCGCGCGGCGCGCGCTCGAAGAGAGCATCCGCCGCACGGGCGAGCGCACGTTGTTCGGTGCGCCGCTGTTCGATCTCCAGATGGTGCAGGGCCACATCGCGGACATGGCGCTCGACGTCGATGCCGCCGCGCTGCTCGTCTACCGCGCCGCGTGGACCAAGGACATGGGCGCGCCGCGCGTGACGCGCGAGGCGGCGATGGCGAAGCTCTACGCCACCGACCGCGCGCAAGCGGTGATCGACAAGGCGGTGCAGCTTCATGGCGGGGACGGGGTGCGCCACGGCCACATCGTCGAAAGCCTGTACCGGGAAATCCGCGCGCTCCGCATCTACGAAGGGGCGTCGGACGTGCAGAAGGTGGTGATCGCGCGTCAGGTGATGGGAGGTGGGGCATGATTTTGGGGCCGTCGGCACACGTCGATACGTTCACGCGGGACAATCTGCCGCCGTTCGAGGAATGGCCGGACCTGCTGCTGGGTGGCTTCCAATATCCCGACTATCTGAACGCTGGCGTCGAACTCACCGACGCGATGGTCGCCAGGGGCTTCGGCGACCACACCGCGCTCATCGGCAACGGGCGGCGGCGCACCTACAAGGAACTCGCCGACTGGTCGAACCGTATCGCGCACGCGCTCGTCGAGGACTACGGCGTGAAGCCCGGCAACCGCGTGCTGATCCGCTCCGCGAACAACCCCGCGATGGTCGCGTGCTGGCTCGCCGCGACGAAGGCGGGCGCGGTCGTCGTCAACACCATGCCGATGCTGCGCGCGGGCGAGCTTTCGAAGATCGTCGACAAGGCGGAGATCGGCCTCGCGCTCTGCGACATGCGGCTGATGGACGAGATGGCGCTGTGCGCGAGGGACAGCCGCTTCCTGAAGGCTGTCGTCGGCTTCGACGGCACCGCCAACCACGATGCCGAGCTCGACCGCGCCGCGCTCGACAAGCCGGTGACGTTCGAGGCGGTGAAGACGGGCCGCGACGACGTGGCGCTGCTCGGCTTCACCTCGGGCACCACGGGCGAGCCCAAGGCGACGATGCACTTCCACCGCGACCTGCTCATCATCGCGGACGCCTATGCGAAGGAAGTGCTGGGCGTGCGCCCCGACGACATTTTCGTCGGCTCGCCGCCGCTCGCCTTCACCTTCGGCCTCGGCGGTCTCGCGATCTTCCCGCTGCGCTTCGGCGCGGCGGCGACGCTGCTGGAGCACGCCTCGCCGCAGAGCATGATCGAGATCATCGAGACCTACAGGGCGACGATCAGCTTCACCGCGCCGACCGCCTACCGCATGATGCTGGCGGCGTTCGACGAGGGCGCGGACCTCTCCTCGCTCCGCATCGCCGTGTCGGCGGGCGAGACGCTGCCCGCGCCGGTGTTCGAGGACTGGGTGAGGAAGACCGGCAAGCCGATCCTCGACGGCATCGGCGCGACCGAACTGCTGCACATCTTCATCTCGAACCGCCTCGACGACATGCACCCGGCCTGCACCGGGCGGCCGCTCACCGGCTACGAGGCGAAGATCGTCGACGAGAACATGAACGAGCTGCCGCGCGGCGAGGTCGGGCGGCTCGCCGTGCGCGGCCCCGTGGGTTGCCGCTACCTCGCCGACAAGCGCCAGACGAACTACGTGAAGGGCGGCTGGAACCTCACCGGCGATTCCTTCACGCAGGATGCCGAGGGCCGCTTCCACTTCGCCGCGCGTTCCGACGACATGATCATCTCGGCGGGCTACAACATCGCCGGGCCGGAGGTGGAGGCGGCGCTGCTGAAGCACCCGCACGTGCTCGAATGCGCCGTGATCGGCATCGCCGACGAGGCGCGCGGCCAGATCGTCGAGGCGCATGTCGTGCTCGTCGAGGGCGTCGCGGCGGACGACGGCGTCGTCAAAGTGTTGCAGGACCACGTGAAGGCGACCATTGCGCCCTACAAATACCCCCGCTCCGTGCGGTTCACGGCGGCGCTTCCGAAGACCGAGAGCGGCAAGATCCAGCGGTTCCGATTGAAGGCGGAAAGACAGGCATGACCGATTTCAGCGCGACGCGCGCGAAGTTCCATATTCCCGAAGGCGTCATCTACCTCGACGGCAACTCGCTCGGGCCGCTGCCGCTCGCCGCGAAGGCGCGCGCGGCGAAGGTGATCGGGGAGGAATGGGGCGGCGAGCTCATCAGGGGCTGGAACACTGCCGGCTGGATGGTGCAGCCCCGCAAGATCGGCGACCGCGTCGCCCGGCTCATCGGCGCGCCCGAGGGCAGCGTCGTGATGGGCGACACGCTGTCGATCAAGGTCTACCAGGCGCTCGCCTCGGCGCTGGAAATGCGCCCCGACCGGCGCGTCATCGTGTCGGACAGCGGCAATTTCCCCACCGACCTCTACATGGCGCAGGGCCTGATCCGCTCGCTGGGGCAGGGGCATGAGCTGAAGGTCGTCGAGCCCGAAGCCGTGGAAGACGCGATCGACGAGAGCGTCGCCGTGCTGATGATCACCGAGGTCGACTACCGCACCGGCCGCCTGCACGACATGGCGAAGCTGACGGCGAAGGCGCACGCGGCGCGCGCGCTGACGATCTGGGACCTCGCGCACTCGGCGGGCGCGATTCCCGTCGACGTGAAGGGCGCGGGCGCCGACTTCGCGGTCGGCTGCACCTACAAGTACCTGAACGGCGGCCCCGGTGCGCCCGCGTTCATCTATGTCGCGGCCGAGCACGCCGATGTCGCTCGCCCGGCGCTCTCCGGCTGGATGGGGCATGAAGCGCCCTTCGCCTTCGATCAGGACTATCGCCCCGGTTCCGGCATCGAGCGGATGCGCGTCGGCACGCCGCCGATCATCGCGCTCGCCGTGCTCGACGCGGCGCTCGATGCGTGGGAGGCCGTCGACATGGCCGACGTGCGCCGAAAGTCGGTCGAACTGTCGGAACTCTTCATCCGCGAGGTCGAGGCGCGCTGCCCCGGCCTCGTGCTCGCCTCACCGCGCGACAGCGCCGCGCGCGGCAGTCAGGTGTCGTTCCGCCACCCGCAGGGCTACGCGGTCATGCAGGCGCTGATCGCGCGCGGCGTGATCGGCGATTTCCGCGCGCCCGACGCGCTCAGGTTCGGTTTCACGCCGCTCTATATCGGCGAGGAGGAGGTACTCGGCGCGGTCTCCATCATGGAAGACGTGCTGAGGACAAGGAGCTGGGACAAACCCGAATATCACAGAAGAGGACTTGTCACGTGACCAGCCAGCAGCCCTATGACCCGGCCAAAGACGGCGCGCAGATGTCGTTCCGGGAACGCATGTCCTACAGCGACTACCTGTCGCTCGATCCCATTCTGAGCGCGCAGAATCCGCTCTCGGCCGCGCACGACGAGATGCTGTTCATCATCCAGCACCAGACCTCGGAGCTGTGGATGAAGCTCGCCATTCACGAGGTGCGGGCCGCGATGAACGCGGTGCGCGAGGACCGCGTGGAAAACGCCTTCAAGATGCTGACCCGCGTCGCGCGCATCTTCGAGCAGCTCAACAGCGCGTGGGACGTGCTGAGGACGATGACGCCGAGCGAATACACCGAGTTCCGCGACGCGCTCGGCCAGTCCTCGGGCTTCCAGTCCTACCAGTACCGCGCCATCGAGTTCCTTGCCGGGAACCGCAACGAGGCCATGCTGCGTCCGCACGCGCACCGGCCCGAGATCGTGGCGAAGCTCGAGGACATTCTCGCAAAGCCGAGCCTTTACGACGAGGCGCTGCTGCTGCTCCAGCGCAGCGGCATCCCGATCGGGGCGGCCGATGCGGAGCGCACCGACTGGCGCAAGCCGCGCGCGGAAAGCCAGGACGTCGTCGAGGCGTGGAAGACCGTCTACCGCGCGCCCGAGAAGCACTGGGCACTTTACGAGCTTGCCGAGAAGCTCGTCGATTTCGAGGATTATTTCCGGCGCTGGCGCTTCAACCACGTGACGACGGTGGAACGCATCATCGGCCTCAAGCGCGGCACCGGCGGCACCTCCGGGGTCGCCTACCTCCGCAAGATGCTGGAGGTGGAATTGTTCCCCGAACTCTGGAAAGTACGCACCGAACTCTAGTTCTTCAGGAGCACGACCTTGGACCCCTTCGATCCCTTCGACCCCTTCGGCCTCGCGCAGCAGCTGACCGAAGAGGAGCAGATGATCTCCGAAACCGCGCGCCGCTATGCCGAGGACCGGCTGGCATCGCGCGTCACCGAGGCCTTCCGGCACGAGAAGACCGATCCGGCGATCTTCCGCGAGATGGGCGAGCTGGGCCTGCTCGGCGCGACGATCTCACCGGAATACGGCGGCGCGGGGCTCGGCTATGTCGCCTACGGCCTCATCGCGCGCGAGGTGGAGGCGGTCGACAGCGGCTACCGCTCGATGATGAGCGTGCAGTCCTCGCTCGTCATGGTGCCGATCGAGACGTTCGGTTCGGAGGCGCAGAAGCGGAAATACCTGCCGAAGCTCGCGAGCGGCGAGTGGATCGGCTGCTTCGGCCTCACCGAGCCGGACCACGGCTCCGACCCGGGGTCGATGGCGACGCGCGCGAAGAGCGTGCCCGGCGGCTACAGCCTCTCGGGCGCCAAGACGTGGATCACCAACGCGCCGATCGCGGACGTGTTCGTCGTGTGGGCGAAGACCGATGACGGCGCCATCCGCGGCTTCGTGCTCGAAAAGGGCATGGAGGGGCTTTCGGCGCCCGCCATCGACGGCAAGGTCGGCCTGCGCGCCTCGATCACCGGCCAGATCCTGATGGACGAGGTGTTCGTGCCCGAGGAAGCGATGTTCCCCGAGGTGCGCGGCCTCAAGGGGCCGTTCACCTGCCTCAACTCGGCGCGCTTCGGCATCGCGTGGGGTGCGCTCGGCGCGGCGGAGTCGTGCTACAGGACGGCGCGGCAGTACGTGCTCGACCGCAAGCAGTTCGGGCGGCCGCTTGCCGCGAACCAGCTCATCCAGAAGAAGCTGGCCGACATGGCGACGGACATCGCGCTCGGCTTCCAGGGCTGCCTGCGTCTCGGCCGCATGAAGGAGGCGGGGCATCCGCCGGTGGAGCTGACCTCGATCCTGAAGCGCAATTCCTGCGGCAAGGCGCTGGAGATCGCCCGCACGGCGCGCGACATGCTCGGCGGCAACGGCATTTCCGACGAGTTCGGCGTGGCGCGGCATCTCGTGAACCTCGAGGTGGTCAACACCTACGAGGGCACGCACGATGTCCACGCGCTCATCATCGGCCGCGCGATCACCGGCATCGCGGCCTTCGCGAACTGAAGCCCGCCGTGGCGTTCACGACCGCTCGCCCCCTCAGGTTCGGGGACTGCGATCCTTCGGGGATCGCCTATTTCCCGTCCTATCTCAACCTGCTCGTCGGGGTGATGGAGGAGTTCTTCGCCTCGATCGGCTCCCCTTGGCCGGTGATGATGGGCGAACGCCGCATTTCGGTGCCCACCGTGCGCCTCGACATCACCTTCAGCCATCCCGGCGTTCACGGCGACCTGCTGGAATTCCGGGTCGACGTGAAGCGCGTCGGCGGAAGCTCGCTCGATTTCCTGCACCGCATCACCTGCGGCGGCACGCTGCTCTGGTCGGCGGAGCAGCGGGTCGTCGCCACCGATACCGATACACACCGCGCGCGTCCGTGGCCGGACGACCTGCGCGCCGCGCTCGAACATCATCTGGAGGCGTCCAATGTTTGAAACCCTGCAACCCGAAGGCTGGGTGAAGCCCCTCGGCTATGCGAACGGCATCGCCGCGGAAGGCACGCTGATCTTCGTCGGCGGCCAGATCGGCTGGAACGCGAACGCCGAGTTCGAGACGGACGATTTCGCCGCGCAGACGCGGCAATGCCTCGAAAACGTCGTCGCCGTGCTGGCGGCGGGCGGGGCAGGGCCGGAGCACGTGGCGTCGATGACGTGGTACGTGACCGACAAGGCCGAGTATCTCGCCAACCTGAAAGGCGTCGGTGCCGCCTATCGCGACGTCATGGGCAAGAACTTCCCGGCGATGGCGCTCGTGCAGGTGGCGGCGCTCGTCGAGGACCGCGCCAAGGTCGAGATTCAGGCGTTCGCGGTAAAGCCGCGCTGAGCAAGGGCGCACAGCCTTTCCACCACGTCAGTTGATCGTGGCGCCTTCCGGCAGCGCGCTCACGACGTGACCCAGCTTGTCGGGGTTCCGCACGATATAGATCGCCGTGATGCGGCCGTCCTCGATCGAGAGCGCGGTCGTTTGCAGCACGCCGCGGTCGATGCTGACGAAGCCGGGCAGGCCGTCGATCCGCAGCGGGCGGAGCAGCGTGGCGACATTGCCGAACTTGCGGCGGAGGCCGGCGTAGAGCCGGAGCACGCGGGCGATGCCGCGGATGGGGTTGCGGAACGCAAGCACGCGCCCGCCGCCGTCGGAATGGATCACCACGTCCTCGGCGAGCAGGTCTTGCAGCGCGGCCGTGTCGCCGTCGCGTGCCGCGTTGAAGAAGGCCTGCGCGATGCGTTCGGCCTCGGCGTCCTCCACCGCATAGCGCGGCTTCGCCTCCTGCACGTGCCGCCGCGCGCGCACCGCCAGTTGGCGCACAGCCGCGGCGTCCCGGCCGAGCGCCGCCGCGACGTCGCCGAGGCTCACCTCGAACACGTCGTGGAGCAGGAACGCGGCGCGTTCGAGCGGCGAGAGGCGTTCGAGCGCGAGCATCAGCGTCAGCGTGACGTCGTCGGCGATGGATTCCGGTTCTTCGGTGCCGAGCAGCGGTTCGGGGAGCCACGTGCCGAAATAGGCCTCGCGCCGCGCCCGCGCCGACTTCATCCGGTCGAGGCAGAGCCGCGTCACCACGCGCGTCAGCCACGCGGGCGGCGAATCGATGCCGGAGGCCTCCGACCAGCGCAGCCACGCGTCCTGCACCACGTCCTCGGCCTCGGCGACCGAGCCGAGCATCCGGTAGGCGAGGCGCAGCAGCCGGGGCCGCTGCGCCTCGAACAGGGGCGTGTTTTCAGGCCGCGGCACGGCGGAGGGCCGGATGCGGGGCGCGGAAGCCGACCTGCAAGCGGTTCCACGTGTTGATCGCGCCGATGAGCAGCGTGAGGTTGACCTGCTCGGCCTCGCTGAACTCGGCCTTCAATGCTTCGTAGTCGGCGTCCGGAGCGCCGGTTTCCGCAAGGCGGGTCAGCGCCTCCGTCCAGCCGAGCGCGGCGCGTTCGCGGGGGCTGTAGAGCGTCGATCTGCGCCACGCGTTCAGCATGTAGAGCCGCATCTCGTCCTCGCCCGCGCGGCGCAGGTCGGTGGCGTGCATGTGGATGCAGAAGGCGCAGCCGTTGATCTGCGAGGCGCGCAGCCGCACCAGTTCCATCAGGTTCTGTTCAAGGCCGCTCGCCTTGAAGCTCTCCTCGAGCGCCGTCATCGCCTTGATCGCTTCAGGCGCGTAGCTGTGGGCATTGTTCAGGCGGGTTGTCATGTCTCGTCTCCTTGCGCGCACCATGCGCGCTTGCAGACATGACGAGGCAGGCGCGCGGGGTGTGACATGCCCGGCAAAATTTATGCGTTTCGGCGGCTTTCAGCAAAGCGCTTCGCAGTTCCGCGTCACTTGCGGCAGAATCCGCCAGATGCGTCTTGACAGCGCCGGGTCCCGCCCATAGGTACGCCCGGCTTTCGAAATACGAAGCAACGCGCGGGTGTAGCTCAGTTGGTTAGAGTGCCGGCCTGTCACGCCGGAGGTCGCGGGTTCGAGCCCCGTCACTCGCGCCATTTCTCACAGCCGGAAATGGCGCTTTCCCGCAGGAAACGAAATCAGCCTTCGATACCGTCGAAGACCCTGAACTCGTGCGCGATCGAGCGCTCCACGAGCAGGTCGTAGATCGCCGCCACGTGCTCGCGGGGCAGGCCGTGCGCCTCCCCGGCGTCGCAGGCCCTTGCGATCACCTCCGCCTTCCGCGCCTCGTCGCGCACCGCGCCGCGCGCGGTCTTCACGCGCGCCGCCGCCTCAATGTAGCGCATCCGTCTTGCGAGCAGCGCGACGATCTCGCGGTCGAGCGCGTCGATGGCGGCGCGGATCTCGGTCATGGTGGTGCAGTCGTCCGGGGCGATGATGTCGGTCATTTGCGAAAGCGTCCGGTTTCTATCCAGCGAACGAGGGGACGGGCCGGGAAGACCCAGGCGATGCCGAGCGCGACCCAGACGGGAAGCTGGACGAGCGCGGGAAGGCGCGTGACCGGCTCCGCCACCGCGACGGCGGCGAGCGCATAGAGCGCGATCAGCAGGATCAGCAGCAGCACGCCGAAGGGCTTCCTGAGGCTCGGTTTCGGATCGGTCATGCCGCGAGCGTCCGTGTCGGCGTCACCACCGCGTCGAGCCGCTGGTCCCAGCTGTCCGCGGGCAGCGCATCCATGATCTGCACGTCCCACGCGAGGCCGATGGCGACGGTGGGGCGCACGGCCCGCAGCGCGGCGAGCGCGCGGTCGAAGTGGCCCTTGCCCTGGCCGATGCGGTTGCCGTGCGTGTCGGCCGCGACGAGCGGCACGAGAAGCGTGTCGGGAACCGCCTCTGCGGCCTCGGAAAGCGGCTGCATCGTGCCGAACGGGCCGGGCTCCAGCAGGCCGCCTGCGACGCGGAAGCGCATGGCGTCGTCGCGGCCCCCGAACCACGGCAGCAGCACCTGCGCGCCCGCGGGCAGGTGCGGGAGGCAGGCGGCGGGATCGATCTCGTGACCCATCGGCACATAGCTGCCGATCGTGCGCGCGCCGGCGAGGAAAGGGCGGACCCGTTCGGCGAGCGCCGTTTCCAGCGCCTGCCGCTCTGCCGGGGAGAGGCCGCGCACGAACGCGGCCCGCGCCGCCCGCGCATCGCGGCGCAGGGCGTCCTTGTCGGAAAGGGAGGCAGTGGACAAACGGGAATCCGAAAAACGAGGTCAGAACTCAGGTGGCGGAACCGCCTCGGCCGTTTGCCGGAATATCCTCTGACGCCAGTAACGTCAGGTGGGCACCGTGTGGTCGGACCAGGATCCGCACAGGGACAGCACCCTTGGATGTCGATATCGCCTCAGGGATGTTCGCATCGCGCGCACCAGGCAGTATCCGCCGTATACCAATCTAGGCGCTGGCGCGGCGCTTCTCAAGGGCTGCGACAATGGCTTCCACCCGCTCGGCCGCCTTTTCGAGCGCATTCGTTGCGATCGTGTCGCCGAGCGACGGGTCGCGTTCCTTCAGGTCGAAAAGCTCGTCGGCGATGAGGATGGCCGACATCAGCAGCAGGCGCGGCTCGCTCATCTGGCCGAGCGCGCCCTGCAGGTCGGCGGCCTTGGCGTCGACATGCGCGGCGAGGCGGTTCAGGCGGTCTTCCTCGCCGTCGCGGCAGGCGAGGGGGTAGGAGCGGCCGCCGATGGTGACGTTGATCTGCCCCACCCGGCTAACCCCGCGCCGACGCGATCAGCACGTCGAGATCGGCGACGGCGCGCTCGGCGGAGTCCCGCAGGCGGCGGTGCTTGCGGCGCAGCGCTTCCAGTTCGGCGGACGCGCCGTCCGCATCGCCGATACCCGCCGCGGCGCGCTCGAGTCTGTCCAGCGCGCCTTCGAGGCGAGTCAGCGCCGACGCGAAACCGGTCATCTGATCCATGCCGAAAAGTCCCGAAATCAGCAGTTTGGGCGAGGAACATAAGAACGAATCCGAATGACGGTCAAGGCAAGCGCCGGACGGTTCACCGATTTCTCGCGATTCCGATGGATTCCCGCCCGTTTCGCGCGCGCATGGCCGCCATGCCTTGACATGGCGTTGACGCGGCATAAGCCCCTCTCCATTGTGCGCGCCGATTCGCCGCCCGGCCGAAATATTGGGGAACCAAGCCGAAGATGACTGTTACGCACGCCGATCTCGCCAACGCCGTCCGCGCGCTGGCGATGGATGCCGTTCAGGCCGCGAATTCCGGCCACCCCGGAATGCCGATGGGCATGGCGGATGCCGCCACGGTTCTCTTCACGCAGCATCTGAAGTACGATCCGCAGTGGCCTGAATGGCCGGACCGCGACCGCTTCGTGCTTTCCGCCGGCCACGGCTCGATGCTGATCTATGCGCTGCTCTGGCTGACCGGCTACGAGAAGCCGACGCTCGACCAGATCAGGAACTTCCGCCAGCTCGGCAGCCCGTGCGCGGGGCACCCGGAGAATTTCGAGCTTCCCGGCGTCGAGACGACGACCGGCCCGCTCGGGCAGGGCCTCGCCACCGCCGTCGGCATGGCGATCGCGGAGCGGCACCTCAACGCGCGCTTCGGCGACGCCGTGCAGGATCATCACACGTGGGTGATCGCGGGCGACGGCTGCCTGATGGAAGGCATCAACCACGAGGCGATCGGCCTTGCCGGGCACCTGAAGCTCGGCCGCCTCAACGTGATCTGGGACGACAACCGCATCACCATCGACGGCGCGACCTCCATGTCGACGTCCGAGGATGTAAAGGCGCGCTACGAGGCGGCGGGCTGGCATGTCGTCCCGTGCGACGGCCACGATCCCGCGAGCATCGACGCGGCGCTGCGCGCCGCCAAGGCCGATCCGCGCCCGTCGCTGATCGCCTGCCGCACCATCATCGGCTACGGCGCGCCGAACAAGCAGGGCACGGCGGCGACGCACGGTTCGCCGCTCGGCGCTGCGGAAGTGGCGGCGGCGCGCGAGACGCTCGGCTGGAACCACGCGCCGTTCGAAATCCCCGCGGATATTCTGGGGGCGTGGCGCGCCTCCGGCGCGCGCGGCGCGAAAACGAGCGCCGACTGGAAAGCGAACGCTGCAAAAGCAGAGGGTTACGCCGAATTCCTGACGTGGCTGGACGGCTCCGCGCTGAAGGCTGCGGGACCGGCGCTGAAGGCGCACATCGACGCGCTGATCGCCGCGCCGCAGACGGTGGCGACGCGCAAGGCGAGCGAGCTTGCGCTCGGCGCCATCAACGCCGCCGTGCCGAACACGATCGGCGGCTCGGCCGACCTCACCGGCTCCAACAACACGCTCACCAAGGGCCTCGGCACGCTCGACGCCGCGAACTACGGCGGGCGCTACGTCTATTACGGCATCCGCGAATTCGGCATGGCCGCCGCGATGAACGGCATGGCGCTGCACGGCGGCATCGTGCCCTATGGCGGCACTTTCCTCGTCTTCACCGACTATTGCCGCCCGGCGATCCGCCTCAGCGCGCTCCAGCGCGCGCAGGCGATCTACGTGATGACGCACGATTCCATCGGCCTCGGCGAGGACGGCCCGACGCACCAGCCGATCGAGCACGTGATGAGCCTGCGCGTGATGCCGAACGTGCTCGTCATGCGCCCGGCGGACGTCGTGGAAACGGCGGAGTGCTGGGCGCTCGCGCTCGAAAACGACAGCGGCCCGACGGTGCTCGCGCTCTCCCGCCAGAACCTGCCGCAGGTCCGCAGCGAGGCGAGCGAGAACCTCTCGGCGAAGGGCGCCTACCGCCTGCGTGCCGCATCCGCCGCGCGCAAGGTCGTGTTCCTCGCCACCGGTTCCGAGGTGCAGGCCGCGCTCGCCGCCGCCGATCTGCTGGAAGCGGACGGCATCGGCTGCGACGTCGTGTCTATGCCGTGCTGGGAACTCTTCGATCTGCAAGGCGCTGATTATCAGGCCGGGATCCTGCCCGAAGACGCGCTCATCGTCTCGGTCGAGGCGGGGACCACGATCGGCTGGGAACGCTATACGGGCCGCAAGGGCCTCAGGCTCGGCATCGACCGCTTCGGCGCGTCCGCGCCCGCCGAAGCCTTGTTCGAGAAGTTCGGATTGACCGCCGACGCCATCGCGAAGACGGTCCGGGGAAGGCTCGCTTAAAACAGGAACAGGAGTACGAGAGACATGGCGAAGGTTTCGATCAACGGATTCGGCCGCATCGGGCGTCTTGTGGCGCGGGCCATTCTGGAGCGCTCGGAAAGCGGGCTGGAACTGGTCTCGATCAACGACCTTTCGAGCGCGAAGTCGAACGCCCTGCTGTTCAAGCGCGATTCCGTGCACGGCACCTATCCGGGCACCGTCGAGGTGGACGGCAACGATCTCATCATCGACGGCAAGCGCATCAAGGTCTCGGCCGAGCGCGACCCGGCGAACCTGCCGCACGCTGCGAACGGCGTCGACATCGCGCTCGAGTGCACCGGCTTCTTCACGGACCGCGCGTCGGCCGAGAAGCACATCGCGGCGGGCGCGAAGAAGGTGCTGATCTCGGCGCCGGGCAAGAACGTCGACCTCACCGTCGTCTTCGGCGTGAACCACGACAAGATCGAGGCCGGGCACACGATCATCTCGAACGCGAGCTGCACGACGAACTGCCTCGCGCCGGTCGCCAAGGTGCTGAACGACGCGCTCGGCATCGAGCGCGGCCTGATGACCACCGTTCACGCCTACACCAACGACCAGAAGATCCTCGACCAGATCCACGACGACCTGCGCCGCGCCCGCGCCGCCGCCATGTCGATGATCCCGACGACGACCGGCGCCGCCCGCGCCGTGGGCGAGGTGCTTCCCGAACTGAAGGGCAAGCTCGATGGTTCGGCGATCCGCGTGCCGACGCCGGACGTCAGCCTCGTCGACCTCACCTTCACGCCGAAGCGCGACACGACGAAGGACGAGGTGAACGCCATCCTCAAGGCGGCGTCCGAAAGCGGCCCGCTGAAGGGCATCCTCTGCTATTCCGACGAGCCGCTGGTTTCGATCGACTACCAGCACACGCCGGCGTCTTCTACCATCGACAGCCTCGAAACCGCCGTGCTCGAAGGCAAGCTCGTGCGCGTCGTTTCCTGGTACGACAACGAGTGGGGCTTCTCGAACCGCATGGTCGACACCGCGAAAGCCATCGCGGCGTTCCTCTGATCATGGCGAAATTCCGGACGCTCGACGACATCGGGGACGTAGCCGGCAAGCGCGTCCTCGTCCGCGCCGATCTCAACGTGCCGATGCAGGCGGGGAAGGTCAGCGACGACACCCGCCTGCGCGCCGCGCAGCCGACCATCGCCGAGCTCGCCGACAAGGGCGCGATCGTGCTGGTGCTCTCGCACTTCGGGCGTCCGAAGGGCGAAAGCGCGGAGTTCAGCCTGTCGCCGATCTCCAGCGCGCTCGCCAAGGTGCTCGGCCGCACGGTCGGCTTCGTCACCGAGTGCAAGGGCCCGCCCGCCGAGCAGGCGGTGGGCCTGATGGCGCCCGGCGAGATCGCCGTTCTCGAAAACACCCGTTTCGAGGCGGGCGAGGAGAAGAACGATCCGGCGCTCGTCGCCGAGATCGCGAAGCTCGGCGATCTCTACGTCAACGACGCCTTCTCCGCCGCGCACCGCGCGCACGCTTCGACCGAGGGGCTGGCGCACGTGCTTCCGGCCTATGCGGGGCGCTCGATGCAGGCGGAGCTTGAACATCTGGAAGCCGCGCTCGGCGATCCCGAGCGTCCCGTCGCGGCGGTTGTCGGCGGTGCGAAAGTGTCGTCGAAGCTCGACGTGCTCAACAACCTCGTCGGTAAGGTCGATCACCTCATCATCGGCGGCGGCATGGCGAACACCTTCCTCGCCGCGCGCGGCGTGGACGTGGGCAAGTCGCTCTGCGAGCACGACCTGAGGGACGTGGCGCTCGGCATCCTCGCGAAGGCCGACGCGGCGCGCTGCACCGTGCATCTGCCCTACGACGTGGTGGTGGCGAAGGAGTTCAAGGCGAACGCCGCGAACCGCACCGTCAACGTCCACGAGGTCGGTGCGGACGAGATGATCCTCGACATCGGCCCCGCCGCCGTCGAGGCGCTGTCGGACGCGCTCAAGACCTGCCGCACATTGGTGTGGAACGGCCCTCTCGGTGCGTTCGAGCTTGAGCCGTTCGACGCCGCGACCGTCGCGCTCGCCCGCACGGCGGCGGCGCTCACCGAGGCGGGAAGCCTCGTCTCGGTGGCAGGCGGCGGCGACACGGTCGCGGCGCTCAACCACGCCGGCGTGGCGGACAGCTTCAGCTTCGTCTCGACCGCGGGCGGGGCCTTCCTCGAATGGATGGAAGGCAAGGTGCTGCCGGGCGTCGAGGCGCTGCGGGCGTAATTCCGACCGGGCGCATAAGCCAGTCTTTACAGGTGCGTAACGGCAGATAATAACCATGTTTGCGCCGCCCGTTCCGGGCGTCGTGAACTTGGGGGGATTCATGCATTTACGGGCCGCGGTCGGCGTGGTTCTGCTCGCAGGCGCTGCGCAGCAGGCGGCATATGCGCAGTATCAGGTGATGCCGGTGCCGATCGGGGGCACGGGCGGTCCGCCGGTCGCGCAGCAGCCCCCGGCCGATCCGGAGGACACGCCCGAGGAGATCGCGAAGGACGCCGCGCGCGATCTCAAGGACACGCGCTTCTACAACAAGCCGGGCGCGACACGCGCCGAGTACGACGCCGACTGGCAGACCTGCCGCCTGATCGCGCGCGGCTCGCGCACGCCGTCGGGAACGGCGACCTACGTCTACAACCCGGCCTACGTCTCGCCGATGGCCGCGGGCATCGGGGCGGGCCTCGGCGGGCTGATCGGCAGCGCCATCGTGGAAGGCGAGCAGCGCCGCGCCAATCGCCGGTCCTGCCTGCTCATCAAGGGCTGGCGGCTCGTCGAACTGCCTGCCGCGGACTCGACAAGGCTCGCGGCGATGGCCGACGCCGAGCGGAGCGCCTTTTTCGACCGGATGGTCGGCGCCGAAACGGTCGAGGGCAAGATCACCGCGCGGGACAGCTTCACGCAGGCGGACGACCCGGGCCTCAAGCTGGATGCGCCGCTCGCGGGTCCGGGCGTCGTGTGGACCGGCAAGAAGGTCGATCCGGCGGCGCCGGTGGCCCTCGACGAAGGCGAGGGCGCGATCGTCTTCGGCTTTCGCCGCGTCGATGCGCCGAGCCTGGGGCGTTCGGCCAGCGTCCAGTTCTACCGCTACGACGTGGAGAAGCGGGACATCGTCTACCGGCCCCGCGACGCGAAAAAGACCGGCGACACCACGACCTACATTCTCGACGTCAAAAGCGCCGACAAGAAGGCCGGGTACGAGGTGCAGGTGCACCGCATCACCGCCGGCGACTACGTGATCAACGCCATGACGCCGCCCGGCCAGCCGGGATTGCCGTTTTCCACCAACTGCTTCGGCGCGCCGACCTTCCATGTCGGGAAAGGCGAGGTCGTCTACGTCGGGGACTTCGTTCCCTACATCAATGCCCGGCTTTCGAGCGGCGCGAGGTATGACGGCCTCAACCACGCGAGTTTCCCGGACGATGCCCGCCGGACCCTGGCGACGAGCCAGCCCGTGCTTGCGGAGGCGATGAAGCTCGCCGTCCTGCGGAACGGCGCCACCTATGCCTGCGCCGGGCAGATGATGACCCGCTGGGATCTGGCGGGCGTCGAAAGACTGCCCGATCCGACGCCTGCGGCACCGGCTGAAGCTGCGGCACCGGCCGATGCGGAAGCGGAAGAGGCAGTTTCCGGGCAACCGGCGGAGGCGCCGTCCCCTGAAACGCAAGCCGAACCGTCGGAGGCCGCACCTGTTCTCTGACGTTCCGCGCACCTGCCCCGTTAACCATTTCTTAAAACCCGACCTTAAGCCTTTCCGGCGAAGGTCGGTGCCATGCTTATGCGTCTCGCCACTGTCGCGTTCCTGATCGCCACGCCTGCCGTGGCCGCGGGCTTCTCGACCGTTGCGGTCGCGAAGCAGAGCTGGTGCGCGGCGGGTGACGTGAAGCCTGCGGAGGCCGTCGACGCGCTCAACGACCTGCGCCGCGCGCAGGGCCTGTCGCCGGTGCGCGTCAACATGGCGCTCACCCGCGCCGCGCAGCGCCATTCCGACGATCTCGCCGGGTGGGGCAAGCTTTCGCACAGCGGCTCGGACGGCAGCAGCTTCGTCGACCGTGCCGAGCGCGCGCGCTTCGACGGCGTGCCGCGCGCCGAGAACGTCGCGTGGAACCTGCCGACCTCGCACGCGGTGGTCGTCGCGTGGGACAAGAGCCCCGGCCACCACGACAACATGATGCTGGACGACGTCACCGATGTCGGCATCGGCTATGCCTGCTCGCCCACCAAGGGCCGCTTCTGGACGATGGTGCTCGGCCGCAGCGAGGCCGGGTTCACGCTCGCCGCACTCAACTAGCCGAACATCCCCATATCGGGCGCGAGGTCGTTGCGATGCGCGGCCCTCTTCTGTATCACCCGCCGCAACCGATCAAACCAGCGACGAGGACGACGCATGAAGATGACGAAGGCCGTGAAGGCCATCCTTTCGAACTATGAAAGCGACAACCCCGGCACCAAGGCGAACCTCGCCCGCATCCTGATGCAGGGCCAGCTCGGCGGCACCGGCAAGCTCATCATCCTCCCCGTCGATCAGGGCTTCGAGCACGGCCCGGCGCGCAGCTTCGCCGTCAACGAACCAGCCTACGACCCGCACTACCATTACCAGATCGCCATCGACGCCGGGCTTTCCGCCTATGCCGCGCCGCTCGGCATGATCGAGGCGGGCGCCGACACGTTCGCGGGCCAGATCCCAACGATCCTCAAGGTGAACTCGTCCAACTCGTGGGCGACCTCGATCAACCAGGCCGTCACCGGCACGGTGGACGACGCGCTGCGCCTCGGCTGCTCGGCGATCGGCTTCACCATTTATCCGGGCGCGGACGACGTGTTCGACATGATGGAGGAGATCCGCGAGATGTCCGCCGAGGCGAAGTCGGTGGGCCTCGCCACGGTGATCTGGTCCTATCCGCGCGGCGGCAAGCTCTCGAAGGACGGCGAGCTTGCGCTCGACGTCGGCGCCTATGCGGCGCACATGGCGGCGCTGCTCGGCGCGCACATCATCAAGGTGAAGCTGCCGACCGCGCACATCGAGCAGAAGGACGCGCAGAAGGCCTACGAGAAGCTGGATGCCTCCACGCAGGCGAAGCGCGTGGCGCATGTCGTGAAGTCGTGCTTCAACGGCCGCCGCATCGTCGTCTTCTCGGGCGGCGCCGCGAAGGGCTCGGACGCCGTCTATCAGGACGCGCGCGACATCCGCGACGGCGGCGGCAACGGCTCGATCATCGGCCGCAACACCTTCCAGCGCCCGCGCGACGAGGCGCTCGCCATGCTCGCGAAGCTGGTGGCGATCTACAAGGGCAAGGAATAGGCCCCGTGTCGGCGGGTTGGGCCGACGTTGACGCCTTTATCGCCGACCGTCTGATCGGCGGCGACCCGGCGCTCGACGCGGCCCTTGCCCGCAACGCCGCCGAAGGACTGCCCGCCATCGACGTGTCGGCGGCGCAGGGCAAGCTGCTCCACGTCCTCGCGCGCGGGATCGGCGCGTGGCGGCTTCTGGAGGTCGGCACGCTTGGCGGCTATTCGACGATCTGGCTCGCCCGCGCGCTTCCCGGCCACGGCGTCCTCGTGACGCTGGAAATCGACCCGCACCATGCCGAAGTCGCGCGCGCCAACCTCGATGCGGCGGGCATCGGCGACAAGGTCGAGATCCGCGTCGGCCCGGCCGTGGAGACGCTTTCGCGCATGGAAGCGGAGAGCGAGGGACCGTTCGACCTCGTGTTCATCGACGCCGACAAGCCGAACAATGTCGCTTACCTGAAAGCCGCGCTCGCACTGACGCGGCCCGGCGGCCTCGTCATCGTCGACAACGTGGTGCGGGAAGGCCGCGTGGCGGACGCGGCGAGCGGCGATGCCGCCGTTCTCGGCACGCGCGCGCTGTTCGATGCCGTCGCCGCCGAGCCCCGCCTGACGGCAACGGCGATCCAGACCGTCGGCAGCAAGGGCTGGGACGGGTTCCTGATCGCAGTGGTGGACGGCGAATGAGCAGGGTTGGGCGGCGGACCTTTGTCGCCGGCTCGATGACGGCGCTGCTCGGTGCAGGCTCGTCGGGCGCGGCCGAGCGCGGCGCCATGCACGGCCTCATCGGCCGCATGACCGCGGTGCCGGGCCAGAGAGATGCGCTCATCGCGATCCTGCTCGAAGGCGTGGATGCCATGCCCGGCTGCCTCAGCTACATCGTGGCGGAAGACCCGGAAGACGCCGATGCGATCTGGATCACGGAAGTCTGGGACAGCGCCGAGAGCCATACCGCCTCGCTCGGTCTTCCGGCCGTGAAGGATGCGATCCGGAAGGCGCGCCCGTTGATCGCGGGTATGGACAATGGCCGGATGACGCGGCCCGTGGGAGGACATGGCCTGTGACCAGTGAAGACGATCTGGTGCTCGACCCCGGCTTTGCCGACCGCTTCGAGCGCGAGGCACGGCCGCCGTGCCAGCTCTACCTGATCTCGCCGGAGCGTTACGATCCGGGTTTTCCGGAAAAGCTGAAGGCGGCGCTCGACGCCGGGCCGGTGGCGGCGTTCCAGCTTCGGCTGAAGGACGTGCCGGACATGGAAATCCTGCGCGCCGGCGCGGCGTTGAAGCCGATCCTCGCGGCCTATGACGTCGCCTTCATCCTGAACGACCGCGCCGATCTCGCGAAGGACCTCGGCGCGGACGGCGTGCACCTCGGCCAGACGGACGGCAGCGTCGCCGCCGCGCGCGGCCTGCTCGGCCACGACGCACAGATCGGCGTCACCTGCCACGACAGCCGCCACCTCGCGATGGAAGCGGGCGAGGCGGGTGCGGACTACGTGGCGTTCGGCGCCTTCCATCCCACCGCCACCAAGGCGACGACGCACCGCCCCGACCTGTCGATCCTGTCGTGGTGGACGACGATCAGCGAAATCCCCTGCGTCGCCATCGGCGGCATCACGGCTGAGAACGCGCGGCCGCTCGTGGAGGCGGGCGCAGATTTTCTCGCTGTTTCCAGCGCCGTCTGGGCGCATCGCGAAGGGCCGGCGGCAGGCGTGAAAGCGTTTCAGAGCGTCCTTGAGCCCGCGCCCGCGCGCTGATAGAAGCCGCGCGACCTTTCTTTCTCAGGATTGAACCCATGAAGATCAGCGGCGTGGACATCCGTCCCGGCAACATCATCGAATATGAAGGCGGGCTGTGGCGCGCCGTGAAGATCCAGCACACGCAGCCCGGCAAGGGCGGCGCCTACATGCAGGTCGAGCTGAAGAACCTCGTCGACGGCCGCAAGACGAACGTCCGCTTCCGCTCGTCGGAGACGGTGGAGCGCGTCCGCCTCGACACCAAGGACTTCCAGTTCCTCTACGCCGAAGGCGACATGCTGACCTTCATGGACAAGGAGACCTACGAGCAGGTCTCGCTGCCGCAGGACCTGCTCGGCGACGCCGCCGCGTTCCTGCAGGACGGCATGGACGTCGTCATGGAACTCTATGAGGAAAGGCCGCTTTCGGTGCAGCTCCCCGATCAGGTCGAGGCGACCATCGTGGAGGCCGACGCCGTGGTGAAGGGCCAGACCGCCTCGTCCAGCTACAAGCCCGCCGTGCTCGACAACGGCGTGCGCATCATGGTGCCGCCGCACATCGCGTCGGGCACGCGCATCGTCGTCGACGTCTACGAGCAGACCTACGTCCGCCGCGCCGACTGATCGGCTTCCTCATGCCCGCCCATTCCGCCCTCATCACCATCATGGACAAGGCCGCGCGCAAGGCCGCGCCGCGGCTGCGCCGTGATTTCAATGAGGTGTCGCAGCTCCAGGTTTCCCGCAAGGGCCCGTCGGACTTCGTGTCGAACGCCGACCGCGCCGCCGAGAAGACCATCGTCGAGGTGCTCCGTCAGGCCCGCCCCGACTGGGGGCTGGTGCTGGAGGAAGGCGGCGAGATCGAGGGCGATCCCTCGCGCCCGCGCTGGATCGTCGATCCCTTGGACGGCACGTCCAACTTCCTGCACGGCATCCCGCACTTCGCGATCACGATCGCGGTGGAGCAGGACGGGCAGATCGTCTCGGGCCTCGTCTATCAGCCGCTCACCGACGAGAGCTTCTGGGCGGAAGCGGGCAGGGGCGCGTGGCTTCAGAACCAGCGCCTGCGCGTCTCGGCGCGCAAGGACCTCGGCGACTGCCTGATCGCGACCGGCGTTCCGTTCCGCGGGCACGGCGATTTCGGGCAGTTCGATTCGATCCTTCAGGCGGTGGCGCCAAATGTCGCAGGCATAAGGCGTTTCGGGTCGGCGGCGCTCGACCTCGCATGGGTCGCCGCGGGCCGTTACGACGGCTACTGGGAGGCGGGCCTCAACGCATGGGACGTGGGCGCCGGCATCCTTCTCGTGCGTGAAGCCGGGGGTTTCGTCAGCGACTATCGCGGCGGCGACAGACCCATCGAAAGGCGCGAAGTTATCGCGTCCAATGGTGCTATTCAGAGTCGTTTGCATAAACTCATCGGCGGGGCGCTTCGCGGCGCAGCAAACTGAGCTCAAAAGGCAGGCTTACAGCCTTGCAAGCCCGCTGACACGCGCCTAAAAGCGCCGCGAACATCAGGGAATCGCGTATGCAATCGGTCGCGGCGGAGTATCTGCCGATCCTCTTGTTTCTGGGCGTCGCGGTGCTGCTGTCGGGCGCTTTCGTGGGCCTGCCCGTGCTCGTCTCGAACCTCACCGGCGTGAACAAGCCGGACCCGAACAAGCTCGCCGAGTACGAATGCGGCTTCCCTGCGTTCGAGGACGCGCGCCGCCAGTTCGACGTGCGCTTCTACCTGGTGTCGATCCTGTTCATCATCTTCGATCTGGAGGTCGCGTTCCTGTTCCCGTGGGCGGTCAGCCTCGGCGTGACGGGCGTGTTCGGCTGGGCGTCGATGATGGTGTTCCTCGGCATCCTCACCATCGGCTTCATCTACGAATGGAAGAAGGGCGCGCTGGAATGGGAGTAGAGACCCGAATGGCGCCTGCCGGCTCCGGTATCGTCATGCCGGATCAGGGCTTCGTCGACGACATCAACAGCGAGGTGTCCAACAAGGGCTTCCTCGTCACCTCGACCGAGGAGCTGTTCCACTGGGCGCGCACCGGCTCGCTGTGGTGGATGACCTTCGGCCTTGCCTGCTGCGCGGTCGAGATGATGCACTCCAGTATGCCGCGCTACGATCTCGAGCGCTTCGGCGCCGCGCCGCGCGCCAGCCCGCGGCAGTCGGACGTGATGATCGTCGCGGGCACGCTTTGCAACAAGATGGCCCCGGCGCTGCGCCGCGTCTACGACCAGATGTCGGAGCCGCGCTACGTCATCTCGATGGGAAGCTGCGCCAACGGCGGCGGCTATTACCACTACAGCTATTCGGTAGTGCGCGGCTGCGACCGTATCGTCCCCGTGGACATCTACGTGCCCGGCTGCCCGCCGACCGCCGAGGCGCTGCTCTACGGCATCCTGCAATTGCAGCGGAAGATCCGCCGCGTGGGGACGTTCGAGCGATGAAAAGCCCCGCGCCCCGCACGTCCTCCGATGAAGGCGTCATCGACGCCGCGCGCGCCGCGCTCGGCGACCTCGTCGTCGATGCGGCCGAGCACGCCTTCGAGGTGACGCTCACCGTCCACCGCCGCGATCTCTACAAGGCGCTGGAGACGCTGCGCGACACGCCGGGCCTCGAATACCAGCAGCTCATGGAGATCACGGGCGTCGACTATCCGGAGCGCCCTGAGCGCTTCGAGGTCAACTACTGCCTGCTGTCGCTGACGAAGAACCGCCGCATCCGCGTGAAGACGCTCACCGACGAGAAGCACCCGGTTCCCTCCGTCGTCGATCTCTGGCCGGTGGCGGGCTGGCTGGAGCGCGAGGTGTGGGACATGTACGGCGTCCGCTTCGACGGCAACCCGGACCACCGCCGCATCCTCACCGACTACGGCTTCACCGGGCACCCGTTCCGCAAGGACTTCCCGCTCACCGGCTATGTCGAGCTGCGCTACTCCGAAGAGCACAAGCGCGTCGTCTACGAGCCCGTGAAGCTGGCGCAGGATTTCCGCAGCTTCGACTTCATGAGCCCGTGGGAAGGCGCCGACTACGTGCTGCCGGGCGATGAGAAGGCCGAAACCAAGCCGGAAGGGAAACCCGCCTGATGGCCGAAGTCGCAACCGCGTCGCCCGTCACCGGCGATGTCGAGATCCAGAACTACACGATCAACTTCGGGCCGCAGCACCCGGCGGCGCACGGCGTGCTTCGTCTGGTGATGGAGCTGGACGGCGAGATCGTCGAGCGCTGCGATCCCCATGTGGGCCTGCTGCACCGCGGCACAGAGAAGCTGATGGAGTACAAGACGTATCTCCAGGCGCTGCCCTACATGGACCGGCTCGATTACGTGTCGCCGATGTCGATGGAGCACAGCTACGTGCTCGCGATCGAAAAGCTGCTCGATATCGAGGTGCCGCTTCGCGCCCAGTACATCCGCGTGCTGTTCGCGGAGTTGACGCGCATTGCCAACCATCTTCTCAACACCACGGCGCACGCGATGGACGTCGGCGCGCTGACGCCGATCCTGTGGATGTTCGAGGAACGCGAGGAACTGCTCGGCTTCTACGAGCGGGCCTCCGGCGCGCGCTTCCACGCGGCCTACTTCCGGCCCGGCGGCGTCCATCAGGACCTGCCGCCGAAGCTGATCGCCGACATCGCCGACTGGGCCGACGCCTTCCCGAAGGCGCTCGCCGACTTCGAGGTGCTGATCTGCGACAACCGCATTTTCAAGCAGCGCAACGTCGACATCGGCGTGATCAGCGAGCAGGACGCGGTGGCGTGGGGCTTTTCGGGCCCCTGCATCCGCGGTTCGGGCCTGCCGTGGGACCTCCGCAAGTCGCAGCCCTATGACGTCTACGACCGCATGGAGTTCGACGTGCCGGTCGGCAAGGCCGGGGACTGCTACGACCGTTTCATGGTCCGCATCGAGGAAATGAAGCAGTCGCTGCGGATCATCAAGCAGTGCCTGCGCGAGATGCCGGAAGGCCCGATCGCCAGCCTCGACCGCAAGGTGGTTCCGCCGAAGCGCGGCGAGATGAAGCGCTCGATGGAGGCGCTCATCCACCACTTCAAGCTCTACACGGAAGGCTTCCACGTTCCGGCGGGCGAGGTCTACGTCGCGACCGAAAGCCCCAAGGGCGAGCTCGGCGTCTATCTGGTGGCGGACGGCACCAACAAGCCGTACCGCTGCAAGATCCGCCCCACGGGCTTCTCGCACCTCCAGGCGATGGAGTTCCTCCTGAAGGGCCACATGCTGGCCGACGCGCCCGCCGTGCTCGGCAGTCTCGACATCGTTTTCGGTGAGGTCGACCGGTGAGTCACGCGCATTCCGCAACGCCCGAACAGCACCACGCGTTCGACGGCTTCGACTGGACGCCGGAGAACGCGCGGCGCGTGAAGGTGATCCTCGCGCGCTATCCGGAGGCGCGCAGGCAGTCCGCCGTGATGCCGCTGCTCGATCTCGCGCAGCGTCAGGTCGGCGCGCAGACGAAGACTCAAGGCTGGCTGCCGATCCCGGTGATGGAGTTCGTCGCGAGGATGCTGGGGATGCCCTACATCCGCGTGCTCGAGGTCGCGACCTTCTACACCATGTACAACCTCGCCCCCGTCGGCCGCCATCACGTTCAGGTCTGCGGCACGACGCCCTGCATGTTGCGCGGCTCCGACGAGGTGATGCGCGCCTGCAAGGACAAGGGCCTCGCGAAGGGCCACACCACGGAGGACGGCCTCTTCACGCTCACCGAGGTCGAGTGCATGGGCACCTGCGCCAACGCGCCGATGGTGCAGATCAACGACGACAACTACGAAGACCTCGACTACGACAGCATGACGCGCATCCTCGACGAGCTTGCCGCGGGCGGGACGCCGAAGCCCGGTCCGCAGATCGACCGCCAGAACAGCGCGCCCGTCGGCGGGCAGACCTGCCTCAAGGATTACATGGCATGACCATCGCGCCGCTTGAGGACAAGGACCGCATCTTCACCAACCTCTACGGCTGGCAGGACTGGGGCGTCAAAGGCGCGCTGAAGCGCGGCGACTGGGACGGCACGAAGGACCTCCTCGCCAGGGGGCAGGACTGGATCATCGAGCAGGTGAAGGCGTCCGGTCTTCGCGGGCGCGGCGGCGCGGGCTTCCCCACCGGCCTCAAGTGGTCGTTCATGCCCAAGGAGCCGCGCGAGGACCGCCCGTCCTATCTCGTCATCAACGCCGACGAGTCCGAGCCCGGCTCGTGCAAGGACCGCGAGATCATCCGCCACGATCCGCACAAGCTGATCGAGGGCGCGCTGATCGCCGGCTTCGCGATGCGCGCGAGCGCCGCCTACATCTACATCCGCGGCGAGTTCATCCGCGAGGCGGAGACGCTGTTCGCCGCCGTGGAGCAGGCCTACGACAAGGGCTTCATCGGCAAGAACGCCTGCGGCTCCGGCTACGACTTCGACGTCTACGTCCACCGCGGCGCGGGCGCGTACATCTGCGGCGAGGAAACCGCGCTTCTCGAAAGCCTCGAAGGCAAGAAGGGCCAGCCGCGCCTGAAGCCGCCGTTCCCGGCGGGCGCGGGCCTCTACGGCTGCCCGACGACGGTGAACAACGTCGAATCCATCGCCGTGACGCCGACGATCCTCAGGCGCGGCGCGGAGTGGTTCGCGGGCTTCGGCCGCCCGAACAACCTCGGCACCAAGCTGTTCCAGATCTCCGGCCACGTGAACACGCCGTGCGTCGTCGAGGAGTCGATGGGCATCAGCTTCCGCGACCTCATCGAGAAGCATGGCGGCGGCGTTCGCGGCGGCTGGGACAACCTGCTCGCGGTGATCCCCGGCGGCTCGTCGGTGCCGCTGGTGCCCGCCGCCGAGATCATGGACGCGCCGATGGACTTCGACGGCCTGCGCGAGCTGAAATCCGGCCTCGGCACGGCGGCGGTAATCGTGATGGACAAGTCCACCGACATCGTCCGCGCGATCAGCCGCATCTCCTACTTCTACAAGCACGAGAGCTGCGGCCAGTGCACGCCGTGCCGCGAGGGCACCGGCTGGATGTGGCGCGTGATGGAGCGCCTTCGCACCGGCGACGCGGACATCTCGGAGATCGACACGCTGCTCGACGTCACCACCGAGGTCGAGGGGCACACCATCTGCGCGCTCGGCGACGCGGCGGCGTGGCCGATTCAGGGCCTCATCCGCCACTTCCGCCCCGAGCTTGAGCGCCGCATCAACGAACGCAAGGGCGCGGCCCTCGCCGTGGCGGCAGAGTAGGAAAGTCTGATGCCCAAACTCACCGTCGACGGCATCGAGGTCGAGGTTCCCGCCGGGGCCACCGTGCTTCAGGCCTGCGAGGCCGTGGGCAAGGAAGTGCCGCGCTTCTGCTATCATGAGCGGCTGTCGATCGCCGGCAACTGCCGCATGTGCCTCGTCGAGGTGAAGCCGGGGCCGCCGAAGCCGCAGGCGTCGTGCGCGCTGCCCGCGATGGACGGGCAGGAGGTCCGCACCGACAGCGCCATGGTGAAGAAGGCGCGCGAGGGGGTGATGGAGTTCCTGCTCATCAACCACCCGCTCGATTGCCCGATCTGCGATCAGGGCGGCGAGTGCGATCTTCAGGACCAGTCCATCGCCTACGGGCGCGGCGGCTCGCGCTTCACGGAGAACAAGCGCGCCGTCACCGAGAAGTACATGGGTCCGATCATCAAGACGATCATGACCCGCTGCATCCACTGCACGCGCTGCATCCGCTTCGCCGAGGAGGTGGCGGGCACCGACGAGATCGGCGCCGTCTATCGCGGCGAGAACATGCAGATCACGTCCTATCTCGAGCAGGCCGTGAAGTCGGAGCTTTCCGGCAACGTCATCGACCTCTGCCCGGTCGGCGCGCTCACCTCGAAGCCCTATGCGTTCGAGGCGCGGCCGTGGGAGCTGACGAAGACGAACGGCATCTGCGTGATGGATGCGGTTGGCACCAACATCCGCATCGACGCGCGCGGCCCCGCCGTGCTGCGCGTGCTGCCGCGCGTCAACGACGACGTGAACGAGGAGTGGGCGTCGGACAAGACGCGCTACGCGCCGCTCGGGCTTGCGAAGCGCCGTCTCGACAAGCCCTATGTGCGCCGCGGCGGCAAGCTGGAGCCCGCGACGTGGGCGGAAGCGTTTGGCGCGATCAAGACGGGCCTGTCGGATCTCGGTGGCAACCAGATCGGCGCGGTGGCGGGCGAGCTTCTCGACGTCGAGTCGATGGTCGCGCTCAAGGACCTCATGAAGTCGCTCGGCTCGGACCGTTTCGAGTGCCGCACGGACGGCATGGCGCTGCCGGGCGGCGGTTCGGGCGCCTACCGCTTCAACACCGGCATCGCGGGTATCGAGGATGCGGACGTGGTGCTGCTCGTCGGCGCCGATCCGCGCTGGGACGCCCCGCTCGTCAACACGCGCATCCGCAAGGCCGTGGTGAAGAAGGGCGCGAAGGTCTTCAACGTGGGGCCGGAGATCGACCTCACCTACCCGGTGACGCAGCTCGGCGACGGCGCCTCCGTCCTCGCGAAGCTGCCGAAGGCTGCGGCGGACGCGCTGAAGAGCGCGACGAAACCCGCGATCGTCGTCGGCGCCGCGGCGCTGACGCGCGGCGACGCGCCCGCGATCCTCGCCGCGCTCGGCAAGATCGCGAAGGCCGCGAAGATCGGCGCCGAGGGCTTCAACGTGCTGCACGGCGCCGCCTCGCGCGTCGGCGGCCTCGACATCGGCTTCACGCACGCGGGCGGCATCGGCGAGGTGCTCGGCGGCGGCCTCAAGGCATTGTTCGTGCACGGCGCGGACGAGATCGACACCGATCTCGGCGGCGTGTTCAAGGTCTACATCGGCCACCACGGCGACCGCGGCGCGCACGGGGCGGACGTGATCCTGCCGTCCGCGAGCTTCGCCGAGAAGGACGGCACCTACGTCAACATGGAAGGCCGCGTGCAGCGCAGCTACCGCGCCGTGTTCGCGCCAGGCGACGCCCGCGAGGACTGGGCGATCCTGCGCGCGCTTTCGGACGTGCTCGGCAGCAGGCTGCCCTACGACAGCTTCGCGGCGCTGCGCGCCCGCATCGCCGCCGAATGGCCGCATCTGGCGGAAGAAGGCATCGCACCGGCTTCGGGCGAGATCGACTTCGGCAGCGTGGGTTCCGGGGCTGGCGAGTTCGACGCCGCGCCGATCGGCCGCGTCACGCGCGATTTCTACCTGACGAACGCCGTGGCGCGCGCGTCCACCGTGATGCAGGAGTGTTCGGCGCTGCTGCTGCACGGCGAGCCCGTTCTGGAGGCGGCGGAATAATGACGGCGTTCTTTCAGGATCTGATCGGGCCGAACCTCGGCTATCTGGTCGCGACGCTCATCCTCATCCTGCTCATCGCCCTGCCGGTGATGGTCGCGGTCGCCTTCGCGGTCTATGCGGACCGCAAGATCTGGGCGGCGATGCAGCTTCGGCGCGGCCCGAACGTGGTGGGGCCGTGGGGCCTGCTCCAGAGCTTCGCGGACGGCGCCAAGGTGTTCCTCAAGGAAACCATCATCCCGTCCGGCGCCAACAAGGGCGTGTTCCTGCTCGCGCCGATGATCACCTTCACGCTGGCGCTGATCGGCTGGGCGGTGATCCCGTTCGATGCGGGCGCGGTGCTCGCCGACATCAACGTCGGCATCCTCTACCTGTTCGCGGTGTCCTCGCTCGGCGTCTACGGCATCATCATGTCGGGCTGGGCGTCGAACTCGAAATACCCGTTCCTCGGCGGCCTGCGCTCGGCGGCGCAGATGGTCTCCTATGAGGTTTCGCTCGGCCTCGTCATCATCAGCGTCGTGCTCTACGCCTCGTCGTTCAACCTCAGCGAGATCGTGATGAGCCAGCAGGGCAACATCCTGTTCCTGAACGGCAACATCTTCAATCCGCTGCTGCTGCCGATGGGTGTGGTGTTCTTCATCTCGGCGCTCGCCGAGACGAACCGCCCGCCGTTCGACCTTCCCGAGGCGGAAGCCGAGCTGGTCGCGGGATACCAGACCGAATATTCGTCGATGAGCTTCGCGCTGTTCTGGCTCGGCGAGTACGCGAACATCCTGCTGATGTGCGCGATGACGTCGATCCTGTTCCTCGGCGGCTGGCTGCCGCCGGTCGACTGGGCGCCGCTTTACCTCATCCCCGGCTTCATCTGGTTTTTCGCGAAGATGGCGTTCGTGTTCTTCCTCTTCGCATGGGTGAAGGCGACCGTGCCGCGCTACCGCTATGACCAGCTCATGCGCCTCGGCTGGAAGGTCTTCCTGCCGCTGTCGCTGTTCTGGGTGGCCCTCGTTTCCGGTTGGCTGATGTTCTTCACAGACAGGTTCGCGTCATGACCTCGCTATTCAGAGCCGCCAAGTCGCTGCTGCTGCTGGAGCTGCTCCAGGGCATGGCGCTGACGCTCAAGTACATGTTCAAGCCCAAGGCGACGCTGAACTACCCGTTCGAGAAGGGGCCGATCAGCCCGCGCTTCCGCGGCGAGCACGCTCTGCGCCGCTATCCGAACGGCGAGGAACGCTGCATCGCGTGCAAACTGTGCGAGGCGGTGTGCCCGGCGCAGGCGATCACCATCGAGGCCGAGCCTCGCAAGGACGGCTCGCGCCGCACCACGCGCTACGACATCGACATGACGAAGTGCATCTACTGCGGCTTCTGTCAGGAAGCCTGCCCGGTGGACGCCATCGTCGAGGGGCCGAACTTCGAGTTCGCGACCGAAACGCGCGAGGAGCTGATCTACGACAAGGCCAAGCTGCTGGCGAACGGCGAGCAGTGGGAAGCGGCGATCGCCGCCAACCTTGCGGCGGACGCGCAGTGGCGATAACCGGCCGCAGGCAAAAGAGGGGCAAGGCGAAACCGTGATCGAGGCCATCATCTTCTACATGCTCGCAGGCATTATCGTCCTGTCGGCAACGGCGGTGATCTTCGCCCGCAACCCGGTGCACAGCGTGCTCTGGCTGATCCTCGCGTTCTTCAACGCGGCGGGCCTGTTCCTGCTGCTCGGCGCCGAGTTCATCGCGATGATCCTCGTCATCGTCTACGTGGGCGCGGTCGCGGTGCTGTTCCTGTTCGTCGTGATGATGCTCGACATCGACTTCTCGGAGCTGCGTTCCGGCTTCGCGCGCTACATGCCGTTCGGGCTGATGCTCGCGGGCGTGCTGCTTGCCGAGCTGGTGATCGCGGGCACGGCGTGGCAGCTCGGCGCGGGCGCGCAGGCGGTTGCGGCGGCGCCGGTTTCGGCTGCGGGCGACGTGACCAACACCGAGGCGCTCGGCGCGCTCATCTACACGAAATACGTCTACATCTTCCAGGCGGCGGGCATGGTGCTGCTCACCGCCATGATCGGCGCGATCGTGCTGACGCACCGCCAGCGCACCGGCGTCAGGAAGCAGAGCATCGCGCGCCAGAACGCCGTCCGTCCGGATGAGGCGGTCGATGTCGTCAGTGTCCCGGTGGGCGAGGGGGTGAAACTCAAATGATCGGCATCACCCACTATCTCACCGTCGCGGCGATCCTGTTCGTCCTCGGCGTGCTCGGCATCTTCCTCAATCGCAAGAACGTCATCATCATCCTGATGTCGATCGAGCTGATCCTGCTCGCGGTGAACATCAACCTCGTGGCGTTCTCGGCGTTCCTCGGCGATCTCGTCGGGCAGGTGTTCGCGATGTTCGTGCTCACCGTCGCGGCGGGCGAGGCCGCGATCGGGCTTGCGATCCTCGTCGTCTATTTCCGTGGCCGCGGCACCATCGCCGTCGACGACATCAACATGATGAAGGGCTGAGGGGCGGGCCGTGCTTCACACTATTGTTTTCCTGCCGCTTCTGGCCGCGATCGTCGCAGGCCTCGGCAACCGCGCCATCGGCAACACCGCCGCCAAGGCGATCACCACGGGCGGCCTGTTCGTCGCCTGCGCGTTGTCGTGGGCGATCTTCATCCCGGTCCTGTCGGGCCAGCCCGTCGAGGGCCAGCCGGTGATGGAATGGTTCCGCTCGGGCGGCCTCGTCGTCGAATGGTCGCTCCGGCTCGACACGCTCACCGCCGTCATGCTCGTCGTCGTCACCACCGTGTCGGCGCTCGTGCACCTCTATTCGTGGGGGTACATGGCGGAAGACCCCGATCAGCCGCGCTTCTTCTCGTACCTGTCGCTGTTCACCTTCGCGATGCTGATGCTGGTGACGGCGGACAACCTCGTGCAGATGTTCTTCGGCTGGGAAGGCGTTGGCCTCGCGTCCTACCTGCTCATCGGCTTCTGGTATCACAAGCCCTCCGCGAACGCGGCCGCCGTCAAGGCGTTCGTCGTGAACCGCGTGGGCGACTTCGGCTTCTCGCTCGGCATCTTCGGCGTGTTCATGGTGTTCGGCACCACGGACATCGCGGCGATCCTTGCGGCCGCGCCGGACTATCAGGGCTCCACCTTCGAATTCCTCGGCGCGCAGGTCGATACGCTGACGGCGCTTTGCCTGCTGCTGTTCATCGGCGCGATGGGCAAGTCGGCGCAGCTCGGCCTCCACACGTGGCTTCCGGACGCGATGGAAGGCCCGACGCCGGTCTCCGCGCTCATCCACGCCGCGACGATGGTGACGGCGGGTGTGTTCATGGTCTGCCGCCTGTCGCCGCTGTTCGAGACGAGCGAGATCGCGCTCAACGTCGTCACCTACGTGGGCGCGGCGACGGCGCTGTTCGCGGCGACCGTGGGCACCACGCAGCACGACATCAAGCGCGTCATCGCCTATTCTACCTGCTCGCAGCTCGGCTACATGTTCTTCGCTGCCGGAGTCGGCGCCTACGGCGCGGCGATGTTCCACCTGTTCACGCACGCCTTCTTCAAAGCGCTGCTGTTCCTCGGCGCCGGTTCGGTGATCCACGCGATGCACCACGAGCAGGACATGCGCTACTACGGTGCCTTGCGTAAGCACATCCCGCTCACCTTCTGGGCGATGACCATCGGCACGCTCGCCATCACCGGCGTCGGCATCATCGGCGTGTTCGGCTTCGCGGGCTTCTATTCGAAGGACGCGATCATCGAGAGCGCCTTTGCTGCCGGAACGCAGTCCGGCTATGTCGCCTTCGCGGTCGGCGTCTTCGCGGCGCTGCTCACCAGCTTCTATTCGTGGCGGCTGGTGTTCCTCACCTTCTTCGGAAAGGCCCGCTGGTCTGAGAGCGAGCATATCCGGCACGCCGCGCACGGCGACCACGGCCATGACCATGCGCATGACGATCACCACGCCCACGACGACGGCACGCTCGGCTATCATCCGCACGAGAGCCCGGCGAGCATGTTGATCCCGCTCGGCGTCCTGTCGCTCGGCGCGGTGTTCGCGGGCTTCCTCTTCCACCACGCGTTCATCGACGCGGAAGGCGGCGCGGCGTTCTGGAAGGGCGCGCTGGCGTTCGACGCCCACCTCGCGCACGCCTCGCACGAGGTGCCGCTGTGGGTGAAGCTGTCGCCCGCCGCGGTGATGCTGCTCGGCCTCGCCGTCGCGTGGAACAACTACATCCGCGATCCGGCCGCGCCTGCGCGCTTCGTCGCGATGTTCCGCGGTCTCCACGCCTTCCTGTTCAACAAGTGGTACTTCGACGAACTGTACGACGCGGTCTTCGTGCGCCCGGCGAAGTGGCTCGGCCGTATGCTCTGGAAGAAGGGCGACGAGGGCACCATCGACCGCTTCGGCCCCAACGGCCTCGCGGCCCTGGTGGTCAGCGGCTCCGGCGTCGCCCGGCGGCTCCAGACCGGCTACCTCTACACCTATGCGTTCGTGATGCTGATCGGCCTCGCCGCCGCGGCAGCGTGGTTCCTCCCGAAGATGCTGGGCGGCGAATAATGGACTTCCCGATCCTTTCCCTGATGATCCTGCTGCCGCTCGCGGCGGCGACGCTGCTGCTGTTCGTCCCCGGCGACGAGGATGCGCGGGCGCGCGCGGCGCGCTGGGGCGCGCTCGCCGTCACGCTCGCCGAGCTGGTGCTCGGCATCGTCCTCTGGGCACGCTTCGATGTCGGCTCGGCGAGCTTCCAGTACGCGGAGAGCCTGCCGCTGTTCGAGCCGTACTTCTCGTGGTCGCTCGGCATCGACGGCATCAGCCTCGTGCTCATCGCGCTCAGCGTGTTCCTGATGCCGATCTGCATCCTCGCCTCGTGGACCTCGATCGGGAAGCGCGTGCCGGAATACATGGCGGCGTTCCTGCTCATGGAATCGCTGATGATCGGCGTCTTCGCGGCGACCGACCTGTTCCTGTTCTACGTCTTCTTCGAAGGCGGCCTCATCCCGATGTACCTGATCATCGGCATCTGGGGCGGCAAGGACCGCATCTACGCGAGCTACAAGTTCTTCCTCTACACGCTGCTCGGCTCGGTGCTGATGCTGCTCGCCATGCTCTACATGGCGCGCGTCGCGGGCACGACCTACATCCCCGCGCTGCTTACCCACGATTTTGATCCGCAAGTGCAGACATGGCTGTGGCTCGCCTTCTTCGCGAGCTTCGCGGTGAAGATGCCGATGTGGCCGGTGCACACGTGGCTGCCGGACGCGCACGTGCAGGCGCCGACGGCGGGCTCGGTGATCCTCGCCGGCGTGCTCCTCAAGATGGGCGGCTACGGCTTCATCCGCTTCTCGCTGCCGATGTTCCCGGCGGCCTCGGCGGAGCTGATGTGGCTCGTCTTTGCGCTCTCGATGGTCGCGGTGGTCTACACCTCGCTCGTCGCGCTGGCGCAAGCCGACATGAAGAAGCTGATCGCCTATTCGTCGGTCGCGCACATGGCGTTCGTCACCGTGGGCCTGTTCGGCTTCAACCAGCAGGCGCTCGAGGGCTCGATCGTCGTGATGCTCAGCCACGGCCTCGTCTCGGGCGCGCTGTTCCTTTGCGTCGGCGTCGTCTACGACCGGCTGCACACGCGCGACATCGACGCCTACGGCGGCGTCGCCACCGTCATGCCGCGCTACGCGATCCTGTTCATGCTGTTCACGATGGCCTCGGTCGGCCTTCCCGGCACCAGCGGCTTCATCGGCGAGTTCCTCGTCATGCTCGGCGCGTTCCGCACGTCCACCTTCGCCACCGCCGTGATCTGCACGGGCATCATCCTCGGCGCCGCCTACATGCTCTACCTCTACCGCAAGGTGATGTTCGGCGCGGCGACGAAGGACGAGGTGCGCGCGATGCCGGACCTGTCCTTCCGCGAGGTGCTCTGCCTCGTCCCCATCGCTGTGTTCGTGCTGTGGATGGGCGTCGCGCCGAACGTGTTCATCGACCCCGTGCGCGCGCCGGTGGCGGCGATCGTCGCCCGGCTGGAGCCGACCGCGCCGCACCAGCAGACGGTCGCGGCCGTGAAGACGGCCAGGGCCGCACCCCAGTCTGAAACGCATACGGCGGAGACCCACTGATGCAGCCGCTCGCGCAATCGCTCGGCATCGCCGCACCGGAAATCGTCCTCGCCCTCGGCGCGATGGCGCTGCTGATGATCGGCACGTTCCGGGGCGACCGCAGCCTCGGCCTCTTGTCGTGGCTCGCCGTCGCCATCTACGCCGTCGCCGGCCTGTTCATGATCGACGATGCGCCGCGCGCCTTCGCCTTCGACGGGCTCTACGTCGCCGACCTGTTCTCGGACTATCTGAAGACGGTCGTCTACGGCGCGGCCGCCGTCTGCACGGTGATCGCGATCCCGTATCTGCGCCGCGCCCATTCGGACAAGTTCGAATACCCCGTGCTGCTGATGCTCGGCGCGCTCGGCATGGGCATGATGGTGTCGGCGAACGACCTGCTGTCGCTCTACGTCGGCCTCGAGCTCCAGAGCCTCGCCGCCTACGTGCTCGCCGCCTTCCACCGCAACGAGGCGAAGTCCTCGGAGGCCGGCCTCAAGTATTTCGTGCTCGGCGCGCTGGCGAGCGGCATCCTGCTCTACGGCATCAGCCTCATCTACGGCTTCGTCGGCAGCACGAACTTCGTCGCGCTTGGCACGCAGCTTGAAGGGCAGGCGTCGATCGGCGTCGTCTTCGGCCTCGTCTTCATCTTCGCAGGCCTCGCCTTCAAGATCAGCGCCGTGCCGTTCCACATGTGGACGCCGGACGTCTACGAGGGCGCGCCGACGCCCGTCGCCGCCTTCTTCGCCTCCGCCCCGAAAGTGGCCGCGATGGGCCTCCTCGTCCGCGTCGCCATCGAGGGCTTCGGCGGCCTCGCCGACGAGTGGCGCCAGATCGTCGCGTTCGCGGCGGTCGCCTCGATGATTCTCGGCGCGGTCGGCGCCATCGGGCAGACCAGCATCAAGCGCCTGCTCGCCTATTCGTCGATCAACAACGTCGGCTTCGCGCTCATCGGCCTTGCCGCGGGCACCGAGGCGGGCGTCGCGGGCGTCCTCTTCTACATGGGCATCTATGCGGCGATGACGGTCGGCTCGTTCCTCGTCGTGCTGGCGCTCCGCGACAAGGACGACAAGCCCGTCGACGACCTCGCGCGCTTCGCCGGTCTTTCGAAGACACGCCCCGGCCTTGCCGCCGCGCTCGCGGTGTTCATGTTCAGCCTCGCCGGCATCCCGCCGATGCTCGGCTTCTGGCCGAAGTTCAGCGTGTTCAACGCCGCCATCGACGCCGGGATGTACGTGCTCGCGGTGATCGGCGTCGTCACGTCCGTGGTCGGCGCCTATTACTACCTGCGTATCGTCAAGCTCGCCTACTTCGACGAGCCGGTCGGCACGCTCGCGCCCGGTGACAGCCGCGTCAACGGCATCGTGCTGACGGCGGCGGCGGTGTTCTGCTCGCCCGTCGGGATGCTCGCCATCGCGCCGCTGGTGGCGCGGGCGACGGCGGCGGCGCGCATCATCGTCACCGGATGAGCGTTCGCATCGTCGATCTCGCCGAGACCGGCAGCACCAACGACTGGATCGCCGAGCACCCGGAGGACGGGCTGTGGGTCCGCGCCGATCGCCAGACGGCGGGGCGAGGCCGCCGCGCGCGGGCGTGGACGTCGGAGATCGGCAACCTCTTCGCCAGCACCTTCGCGGTGCCGCAGCCGGGGGAGGGCGCGGCGCAGCAGCTCTCGTTCGTGGCCGCCAACGCGCTGCTCGACACCGTCGCCCGCTGGGTGCCGCGGGACCGCCTGTCGCTCAAATGGCCGAACGACCTGCTGCTGGACGGCGTGAAGCTCGCGGGCATCCTGCTCGAAGGCCACGCCGAGGGCGTCATCGTCGGCGTCGGTCTCAACCTCGCGCATTTCCCGGAAGGCACCGAGCGCCCGGCGACGAGCCTTGCGGCGGCGGGCATCGTGCCGCCGTCCGCGCGCGAGGCGTGCGAAACGCTCGCCGAGGCTTTCGCCGCGCACCGCCGCCGCTGGCGCGAGGAGGGCTTCGCCGCGACGCGCGCGGACTGGCTCGGCGCTGCCGCCGGGATCGGCAAGCCCATCGTCGCGCGCCTCGGGAACGCCGATCTCGGCGGGACGTTCGAAGGACTGGCGGCGGACGGCGCGCTGCTTCTGCGCTTGCCGGACGGGGCTTTACGCCCCATTCACGCGGGCGAAGTGTTCACATTGGGGGATCGGGCCTGATGCTGCTCGCGATTGATGTCGGCAACACCAATACGATGTTCGCAGTGGTGGACCACGGCGAGATCGTGCACCGCTGGCGGATTTCCACGCAGGCGTCGCGGACCTCGGACGAATACATGGTCTGGCTCACCCAGCTCATGGAGATCGACGGCGTCGACCGCCGCAAGGTCCACCGCGTGGTGATGTCCACCGTGGTTCCCACCACGCTGTTCAATCTCGAACGCATGGCGCGGCGGGGGTTCGGCATCGATCCGCTGGTCGTCACCAAGGATCTCGACCTCGGCGTCGGCATCGAGGTCGCGCATCCGGAGCAGGTCGGCGTGGACCGTCTCGTCAATTGCGTGGCGGTGGGCGCCCGCCACGAAGGCGATTTCATCATCATCGACTTCGGCACCGCGACGACATTCGACATCTTCGTCGGCAATGCCTATACGGGCGGCATCATCGCGCCCGGCATCAACCTGTCGGCGGAGGCGCTCTATGTCGCCGCCGCGCAATTGCCGCGCGTTGCCGTCGCGCCGCCGAAGGGCGGCAAGGCGAAAGGCTACGATACGGTGTCCGCGATGCAATCGGGCATCTTCTTCGGTTATCTCGCGATGATCGAGGGACTGGTCGCCCGCCTCAAGGCGGAGGCCACGGGGCCGATGAAGGTTCTGGCGACCGGCGGGCTCGCCGTTCTGTTCGAGCCCTACACTAGCGTGATCGATGTCGTGGACGTCGATCTCACGGTGCGCGGCCTTACGATTATTGATGAAAGGAACAGGCTTTGAAGCCTGGAAAAGAACTGATCTTCCTGCCGCTCGGCGGCTCCGGCGAGATCGGCATGAACGTCAATCTCTACGGCTGCAACGGCAAGTGGATCATGGTCGATCTCGGCATGACCTTCGCCGACCCCAACCTGCCGGGCATCGAGCTGGTGCTCCCCGACCTGTCGTTCATCGAGGACCGGCAGAAGGACCTGCTCGGCATCGTGCTCACGCACGGGCACGAGGACCACATCGGCGCGATTCCCTATCTCGTCGGCGACTTCGACGTGCCGCTCTACGCCACGCCGTTCACCGCCGGCCTCATCCGCAAGAAGCTGATCGAGGAGGGCATCGAGCGCGACGTCGAGCTGAACGTCGTGCCGCTGGAAGGTGAGGTGAACCTCGGCCCGTTCAAGTGCCGCTACGTGCCGCTCGCGCACTCGATCCCCGAAGGCAACGCGCTCCTCATCGAAACGCCCTACGGCAAGATTTTCCACACCGGCGACTGGAAGCTGGACGAGGCGCCCGTGCTCGGCGTGCCGTCCACCGCCGAGGAGCTGACCGCGCTCGGCGACGAGGGCATCCTCGCGCTCGTCGGCGATTCCACCAACGTCTTCAACCCGGAGGCGTCCGGCAGCGAGACGGGCGTGCGCGAGGGGCTGGACAAGGTGATCGCCGGGCACAAGGGCAGGGTGCTCGTCACCACCTTCGCCTCGAACGCCGCGCGCCTGCACACGCTCGGCGAGGTCGCGAAGGACACGGGCCGCCGCATCTGCGTGGTCGGCCGTTCGCTCGACCGCATCCTCGAAGTCTCGAAAAGCGTCGGCTACCTCACCGATTTCCCGCCCACCGTGTCGCAGGAGGAGGCGATGAACCTCCCGCGCGACAAGCTGCTCATCGTCTCCACCGGCGCGCAGGGCGAGGCGCGCGCCGCGCTTTCCCGCATCGCCGAGGGCGAGCATTCTCACATCAAGCTCGAACGCGGCGACCTCGTCGTCTATTCCTCGAAGCAGATTCCCGGCAACGAGATCGCCATCGGCCGCGTGCAGAACGCGCTTGCTGCCGCGGGCGTCGAGATCATCACGGATCGTCAGGCGCACGTCCACGTCTCCGGCCACCCCGGCATCCCGGAGCTGGAAGCGATGTACGGCTGGATCTGCCCGCAAATCTCCATCCCCGTCCACGGCGAGCGCCGCCACATGGAGGAGCACGCGCGCCTCGCCCGCCGCGTCGGCGTGCCGGAGGCGGTCGTGCCCGTGAACGGCAGCGCCATCCGCCTCGCGCCGGGGAAGCCGCAGATCATCAGCCACGAGCCCGTCGGCCGTCTCGTCCTCGACGGCGACGTCATCCTCCCCGCGGACGGCGCCACCATGCTCGCCCGCCGCCGCATGATGCACAACGGCCTCATCGCCGTGTTCGTCGTCCTCGACGGCAAGGGCCGGCTGCTCGCGCCGCCGCAGGTGCAGTCGCACGGCGTTCCGGTCGAGGACGACCGCGACGAGTTCATCGACGACTGCGTCACTGCCGCGAGCGAGGCAGCGGCAAAGGCGCGCGGAAGCAATGAAGACGCGCTCGCCGAGGCGATCCGCGTCGCCGTCCGCCGCAAGGCGCGCGACTGGACGGGCAAGAAGCCGATCACCGAGGTCACGGTCACGAGGATCAAGGGCTGATGGGCTGGGGCTCGATACTCGCCGTCTACCTCCTGATCTGGACGGTCACGCTGTTCGCCGTGCTCCCCTTCGGCGTGCGCACCGCCGAAGAGGCGGGCGAGGACAAGGTGAAGGGACAGGCCGACAGCGCCCCGGCGCGTCCGATGCTGGCGAAGAAGCTGCTCTGGACGACGCTGATCTCGGCGGTGCTGATGGTCGGCTTCTGGTTCCTCGCCCGGGCGGGCTACCTCGACTTCATGCCGGAATAGCCGCGCGGGACCGGTTGTTTGAAGTCCGTAATGATGCAACCATAAGCCTCCGGACAGGCAGGAGGTGAGATATGGCGACACTGATTCAGGGCACGGCAAGCAATATCACTCAGGGCTCGGACTACACCTATACCGGGGGCAATAGCCGGACGGGTCCGCAGGCGATCAAGAATCAGATCTTCACCCTGCGCCTCGATGGGAAGCCCGTTTCGTTCAAGACCCGGCAATTGCCTTCGATCAGCGACGGCGACCGCATCGCGGCCGTGGGTACGGAGAAAAACGGCACGCTGGAAGCCGTGGGGCTCAGGAACCTCACCACCGGGGCGGATTATTACCTGCCGACCACGATGCCGCTGATATTATCGGCCATCGTGATTCTTCTCGGCATCCCGCTGCTTTCCATATTCATCGGCGTGATCTTCATCGCGCTCGGCGGCTGGATTTTCTACAAGGGTTGGCAGGTCCATACCGCGACCAACCAGCTCAAGGCCTGGCAACCGGGCCTCAGCTGAGGGCTCAGCGCAGGCGTTCGGTCGCCTGCGCCAGCGCCACGTAGAGCTTGCCGAGGTCCGACGACAGCAACGTCATGGAGAGCGCGTTGCCGTCGCGGTCGGCGTTGAAGCGGCGGAGCATCGCCTCGAAGTCGTGGATGTAGCGGCGCACGCCGTCGCGGAACTCGGCGTCCTCGCTGTAGCGGCGCGCGACCTCCTTGGCGTCGCGGTTCGCGAGGATCTGCACGGCGCGGCGCGAGAACACGCCGCGCTCGCCGGCGAGGTACTGCTTCCACGCCGTTTCCGTCACTTCCGCCGACAGCCCCTTGGCGATGTCGATGGAGGCGCTGTTGAGCGCTTCCACGAGCAGCTCGGACTGGCGGCCGATGTCCTTCCTGAGCGCGGCGTCGAGGTGCGCGTCCGCCTCGTTGACGCGCGTCTCGATCGCGGCCGCCGTCTCGGCGACCGACACGAGTTGGCGCGACAGCCGCTCGGCGGCGGCCTGCGCGGCGTCGGCGCTGCGCGCGCCCGCCGCTTCCAGCGCCTTGATCTGCGTTTCCACCGGCTCGATGGCGCTCTGGCGCACGGCGTCGCGCGACGCTTTCGACAGCGCCTCGCGCGCCTCGTCGACGACCGCTTCGAGCGCGCTCTTCACCGTGCCCGCCGTCTGCGCTGCGACCTCGCGCACGCGCCCGAGCGCGTCGATCAGTTGCGTCGTCGCGCTGAGCGCCGTGCTTTCCGCCGACTGCTCGACGCCGGCGAGGATGCCCCGCGCCGTCTCGATCTCGCCGCGCACCTTGCCGACCACGGCCTCGAGGCTCTCGCGCTGGTCCTCCAGCCCGTCGAGCAGCTCGTCGATGGCGCGGCGGCCCGCTGCGATCGGCGTGTTGATGGCGGCGGCGCGCTCGGACACGCGGTCGATGTCCTGCGACAGGTTCGCCACCGAGCCGCGCAGCGCGTCGATGGCGCCGAGGCCCTTTTCGGCCCCCGACGGCACGCCCTCGGCGAGCGACGCGAGCGCCTCTTCGGTCGCCGCGCGCACCGCGCCGAGCGCGTCGCCGATCTCCTTCGCCGCGCTGCGCGTCGTGCCGAGCGGTGCGGCGAGCGAATCGATCTCGCCGCGCACCTGCGCGATCCGCGCGGAGAGGCTGGCGAGCACGCTCTCGCTCGAATTGGCGGCGTTGCCGAGCTTGGCGTCGAGCACGCTGAAGCCGCGCTCCACCGTGTCGAGGAAGCCGCGGCTGCCCGCGTCCTGCTCGGCGATGCGCCTGCTCAGCTCGGAGACATGCTCGGCGATGGCGGTGATCCGCCCCGCGATGGTCTCGATGGCGCGGCCGCCGATGTCTTCGAGGTCGAGCGAGGTGCGCGAGATCGCGGCGGCGAGCGCCGCCGTCTGCGCCTCGACGCCGACGCGCGTCGCTTCCAGCGCCTCGCCGGTCTTCGCGAGCGCGGCGTCGCCGCTCGCCTCGAGCGCGGCCGCATAGGCGCCGAGACGGCCCTCCGCGTCCGCGGCGGAAGCGGCGATGGCGGAAATGACGCCGGTGAGGCTTTCGGTCGCGGCCTTCGCCTGCGCCCCGGCTTCCTCGCTCCGCGTCCACACCGCGGCGAGCAGGTCCTCGGTCTCCTGGAGCTGCGTGCGCGCGTCCGTGGCGCTCGTCGCGAGCAGGCCCGCGATGCGGTTCACCTGCGCCTCGGCTTCGGGGAGGGCGCTTGCGAGCGAATCGAAGCTGGCGCGGGCCTTGTCGCCGCTTTCCGCGAGCGCGGCGGCGCTGGCGTCGATCGCGGCGCGGTCCTCGGCGAGCGTTCCGGCGAGCGTGCGCGTGCGGTGGACGGCGGCGTCGGTGGCGGTGACGAAGCCCTCGACCTCGTCGGCGAACACCTTGCGCAGCCCCTCGACGCGCGCGGTCACGGCCGCCAGCACTGCGTCGATGCTTTCAAGCTGCGTGCGGGTTTCGCGCGCGGTGAGCGCGAAGCGTTCCTCGGCGGCCTCGATCTGCGCCAGCATTTCCCGCTGCTGCCCCGGCCACACGCGCGCGGCGACCAGCGCGATCAGCCAGATCGCCGAAAGCGGCGCGGCGACGCCGCCCGCGACGCCCGCCCATTCGGTGAGCGTCAGCGCGCCGATGCCCGCCGAACCGGCGATCAGCCAGACGACCGCGGCGGCAAGCGCCAGCCACGCGAGCGAGGCAAGCGAGGCGACCAGCAGCACGCGGCTCGAAAAGGTCGGCACGGGGTCGTCCGCGGCCTCGTCGTCCATCTGGCGCAGGCGCTTCATCGGCGTCGCGGTATCCGGCTCCGCGTCGGGTGCGGCGGACGCCTGCTGCCATGCGTGGTCCGGCGGAAGCTTTTCCGGAAACGACCGCCGACCGACTGGATTCATGGTGCACGACCCCCGCGAAACCTGTGTGTGATAACCCCTCGCGCCTCTGTCTATCATCGCCTTCGGGCACAGGACAGCCCGACAATCGGGATTCGTCGACAGTTTGTTAACATTGATCGCCGAACATGGCCGCATGAACCCCGAATCCGCCCCCGCTTTCCTGCCGCACCGCCTGCTGGAGATCACCGGCGGCGACACGGCGCTGTTCGACGACCTGATGTCGGAGTTCCGCGCGAATCTCCCCGCCTATGCGGCCGATCTGCGCGCCGCGCGGGATCGTGCCGGATGGAAGGCGGCGGCGCACCGCCTGAAGGGCGCGGCGCAGGCCATCGGTGCGGAAGCCATTGCCGCGATCGCGCTGCTCGCCGAGCTTTCGGCGCCGGGCGACAGCGCGCTGCTCGCGCGTCTCGACGCCGAGATCGCGCGGTTTTCAGCCTTCTAGGAGCGCCGCTTCGCGCACCCGCCGGGCGCGCTCGATCAGGAGCGCCGCAAGGCTGAGCCCGACGATCTCCCACAGCCAGTACCAGAGCGGATTGCCTGCGAGGCAGGCGATGAAGATGGCGAGCGTCCGCCCGGTCGCGCCGAGGATCGCGGCGGCCGACAGCACCGGGCGCAGCGTTTCGGCATAGCGGACGCGCAGCGCCGGGTCCGCGCCGAGCGCGGCGTCGAGCGCCTGCGCGCCGGGCATCAGCCGCGCCTGAAGCGCGTTGTAGCCGACCTCCAGGAAGCCGCCCACGGCGTCGCGGGCGGCGAAGCCGGGCTTGCCCGCGCTGCGCCGGATGAACACCTCGCGCTGAAGCTCGTACCACGCGGCCTGCACGACGTGCGCCGCGCCCGCGAGCGCCGCCGCCGCGAGGCTGACGCCGAGCCCCGCTTCGTGGCCCGCCGCGACGGCGAGGCTCACGTAGACGAGAATGAACACGCTGTAGTCGCAGAAGCCGTCGAGGAAGCGCCCGAAATCGCTGGTCCGCCCGGTCGCGCGCGCCGTCATGCCGTCGAGCCCGTCGAGGACGTGCCACGCCAGCATCGCCGCGAATCCGGCGAGCGCCATCGCCGGGCGTTCGTAGTGGAAATAGGCCCACGCGGCGACAAGGCCGAAGCCGATCCCGGCGATCGAAATGGCGTTCGGCGGAACGCGGAGCCGCACGGCGACCGGCAGCAGCGCCCGCGACGCCGGGTGAACAAGCGCGAGGTTCAGCGGCTCCTCTATGCCGCGCGGGCGTCCGCCGCCCGCCGTGTCGACCGTGGAATGCATCGCCTGCGATGTGCGCTTCTCCGGGGAGAGTTGGCAAGTCCGCTTGCTTGCCCCTATTGTCCGCCATCCAGTCAGATCCGGAGACGTCGATGGCGCTTGTGGCGCTACTCTATGCCCATCACTTCAGCGCCGGGGCCGAAGAGCCCGTGGCCGCGCTCGGCATCACGGGAATCGCCTCGGTGGACCGGCAGATTCGCCAGTGCCGCCGCGCGGGCGCCGAGCGCGTCGTCGTCATGGTGGAGCGCGTGACGCCGCGCCTCGCCGCCGCGCTCGACCGCGCGCGCCGCGCCTCGCCCGGCATCGAGGTCGTGCACGGCGGGGACGGCGTGCGCGGCGCGATCCGCGACGACGACAACGTGCTCTCGCTCGACGAGGGGCTGGTTGCGGACGAGCGCGCCATTGCCGCCGTCGCGGGCGCATCCGGAGACGTGGTGCTCGGCGTCTGGCTTGAGGCGGACGAGCGCCCGATCGCGGCGGAGCGGATCGCCTCCGACCGGTTCTTCGCGGGCCTCGCGCGCTTTCCGGGGCGCCTCGTCCGCAGCGTCGCGGGCCGCCTCGGCGACTGGGACATGCAGGCGACGCTGGTGCGCTCGGCGCTGGGGGAGGGGCCGCACACGCCCGTCGAGGTCGCGCGCATCCCGGCCTATTGCCCGTCGCGGCGGCGCGAGGTGCCGCTGCAATGGCGCCGCGCCGCCGATGCGGCATCCGCCGACGCCGCGACGTCCGAGGCGCTGGCCGCGGCGCAGAAGGGCATCCTCGACTGGCCGGCGCGCTTCATCCATCCGCCGGTCGAGAACCTGCTCACCCGCCTGCTGCTGCCGACGCCGCTGACGCCGAACATGATCTCGGTGGGCGTGTTCCTGCTCGGGCTCGCCGCGATGGCGGCGTTCGCGCTCGGCCATCTCTGGGTGGGGCTCGTCCTCGCGCTCGTCATCGGGCCGCTCGACGGCGTCGACGGCAAGCTCGCCCGCGCGCGCGTCGAGTTCTCGAAATGGGGCGATCTCGAACATGTCGCGGACAAGGTCGTCGAGTACGGCTGGTTCGCCGCGCTCGCATACTGGTTCAATTCGGTCGGACACGGGGGCGCGTGGCCGCTCGCCGCGATCACCGTGGGTTTCGCGCTCGCGGAAGCCGTGCAGGGCGAGTTCTTCCGCCGCTTCACCGGCAGGCAGATCGACGATGCCGGCGCGTTCGAGCGCCGGTTCCGTCTCGTCGCGGGCCGCCGCAACACGTTTTTCTGGAGCCTTTTGCCGTTTGCGGCGTTCGGCGCGTGGTATGCAGGCTTTGCGATGATCGCGGCGTACAGCACGATCACCTTCTTCGTCATGCAGGCGCGCTTCTTCGTTCGGTTACAGGAATATGGCAGCGCAAACAGCGATCGGATCGCCGCAAACTTCGCAAGGACAGCCTACACATTCTTGCCCGATTCTGCTGGCAGCGCTAAGTGATCGTCTTCAACCGCGCAGTAGACGCGTCTCAGGATCTTTCCGATGTATGAAGTAAGAGTGGCTGTCGTTGGTGTCGGCAATTGTGCGAGTTCGCTTGTTCAGGGCGTCGCCCACTATCAGAACGGCGGCGCGAACGAGCAGATCGGCCTGCTTCACTGGGATCTGGGCGGCTATCGCCCCAAGGACATCCGTTTCGTCGCCGGATGGGATGTTGACAGCCGCAAGGTCGGCCTCGACATGGCCGAGGCGATCTTCGCGAAGCCGAACTGCACCACGGTGTTCTGCGATCACGTGCCGGAAACCGGCGCGACCGTCCGCATGGGCCGCGTTCTCGACGGCGTCGGCGAGCACATGGCCGACTACCCCGAGGATCGCACCTTCCTCGTGGCGGACGCGGCGGAGACCGACAAGGACGAGGTCGTCCGCGTGCTGCGCGAGACGCGCGCTGACGTGCTGATGAACTACCTGCCCGTCGGCAGCCAGAAAGCCACCGAGTTCTACGCCGAATGCGCGCTCGAAGCCGGGGTCGCGTTCGTCAACAACATCCCGGTGTTCATCGCCAGCGATCCCGTGTGGGCGAAGCGCTTCAAGGATGCGGGCCTGCCGATCATCGGCGACGACATCAAGGCGCAGTTCGGCGCCACCATCGTCCACCGCGTGCTCACGGACCTGTTCAGGAAGCGCGGCGTGAAGCTCGACCGGACCTACCAGCTCAACACCGGCGGCAACACCGACTTCCTCAACATGCTGAACCGCTCGCGCCTCGCCTCCAAGAAGGAGTCGAAGACGGAGGCCGTGCAGTCGGTCGCCGAGCGCCGCATGGACGACGAGAACATCCACGTCGGCCCGTCCGACTACGTGGCGTGGCAGAACGACAACAAGGTCTGTTTCCTGCGCATGGAAGGCCAACTGTTCGGCGGCGTGCCGATGAACCTCGAACTGCGCCTGTCGGTCGAGGACAGCCCCAACTCGGCGGGCGTCGCCATCGACATGATCCGCTGCGCCAAGCTCGCGATGGAGCGCGGCCTCGCCGGGCCGATCGACGCGGCCGCCAGCTATTTCTGCAAGCACCCGCCGCGCCAGACCAGCGACGACCTTGCCTTCGCCGCGCTGGAGGCGTTCATCGCCGGCGGCGGCAAGCTGCACTAGAGCATCGTGCGGAAAAGTGGGAACCGGCTTTCCGCGAAGAACGATGCGACCACGAAGAGGTGGAGCGGGCTGCGTGATTCCGGAATCACGCAGCCCGCTCTAGGACACGGCGCCCGTGCAGGCCATCGTGCTTGCCGCCGGTTTCGGCAGCCGGCTCAGCAGCCATGCGCCGTCGAAGCCGCTCGCGCTCGTCGCCGGGCGGCCGCTGCTGCTGCACACGCTGCTGCGTCTCGCCGAGGCGGGCGTCGATGACGTCACGGTCGTGCTGGGGCACCGCGCGGAAGAAGTCGCCGCAGCGCTGGCCGGATGGACCCTGCCGCTTGCCGTCCGCACCGTGACGGTCGCAGACCCCGCGCTCCCGAACGGCGTCTCGGCATTGGCGGCCGCGCCCTTCATCGAGGCGCGCGCCTTGCTGGTGATGGCGGACCACCTCGTCGATCCCGTGCTCTACCGCACTGTCGCACAGGCTCCCGCCGATGACGGCGCGCTGCTGCTCGGCGTCGACCGCCGCATCGGCCACGACTGGATCGACGAGGAGGACGTCACCCGCGTGCGGACCGAAGGCGACGCCATCGTCGCCATCGGCAAGGGCCTCGCCCCGTTCAACGGCTACGACACCGGCGTCTTTTCCGTGGGAAGGCCGCTGTTCGACGCGCTCGCCGGGCTTTCCGCGCCCAGCCTGTCGCAAGGCGTCGCCGCGCTCGCCGCCTCGGGGCTTGCGCGCGCCGTCGAAACCGGAGATTGCGCTTGGCTCGACGTCGATGACGCGCGGGCGCTCGGCATTGCCGAGCGCTGGCTCGGCGCGGAAGGGAAGGGTGCTGCATGAGGTCTCTTGGCGCTGCCGTTGCTGCGGTCTTGCTGTCGGCGGCTCCCGCCGCCGCCGGGCCGTGGCTCGAAGCCGGCGACCGTCAGGTCCGCAGCGATGTCGAGCTCCTGAAGGCCGCGGGGCTCATCCGCGGCCCCGTCAACGCGTGGCCGCTGCCGTGGGCGCAGGTCGCCGAGGGGCTGGAGCGCGCGCAGGGGCAGGCGCTGCCGCCGCATCTCGGCGCCGCCGTCCGCCGCCTCGCGATCCTTTCCGGGCGCGACAACCAGAAGAGCCGCTACGAGGTCCGCGCCCGCGCCACCAACCGGGCATCGGTGGTGCGCGACTTCGGCGACACCGCCCGCGAGGACGGCGACGTCACCGTCCGCGCCGAGCACGAGGTCGGCAAGCTCTACGTCTCCTACGGCGTCGGCTGGCGCGACGGCCAGCAGGGCCGCGACGTCCATTTCGAGCCCGCGACGCTGGCGCTCCCCGTCGGCAACTGGGCGCTTTACGGCGGCTATGTCGACACGTGGTGGGGGCCGGGCCACGACAGCGCGCTCCTTTTCTCCACGAACGCGCGCCCGATCCCGCGCGTCGGCATCAAGCGGCTGGTGCCCGAACCGATCGACTTCCCCGTGCTGCGCTGGTTCGGCCCGTGGCGGCTCGACATCTTCGCGGGCATCGCCACCGAAAAGCGCGAGGACTATGACAACCCGGCCATCGCCGGGATGCGCCTGTCCTTCGAGCCTGCGCCGGGGCTGGAGATCGGCCTCAACCGCGGGCTTCAACTCTGCGGCAAGAACCGTCCCTGCGGGCTCGGCACCATCTTCGACGCCGTCGTCGGCATCGGCGACGCCGACAACACCGGCACCGTGAACGAGCCCGGCAACCAGATCGCCGGGTTCGACATCAGCTACACGCGCATGATCGGCAACGTGGCGGTTCAGGCCTACACGGAATGGGAAGCCGAGGACGAGGACAACGTCCTCATCGACAAGTTCTCGCGCATGGCGGGCCTCACGCTTTCGGGTCCGATCGGCAGCAACGGCGCAAGCTGGACCGTGCTTGGCGAATGGTCCGACACGCTGGCCGTGAAGTTCATGGGTTCGGCCCGCTATCCGGGCACGATGTACAGCAATTTCATATACTTCGACGGCTTCACCTATCGCGACCGCGCTTTCGGCCACAGCCTCGACGGCGACAGCGAACTCTGGACCGCGGGCCTCTCGATCACCGACGCGAAGAACCGCCGCTTCTACGGCACCTACCGCCGCGTCGACATCAACAAGACCGGCAACTTCCGCAACAACAACGTCTCGCTGAGCCGGGAGACCTACAACGCCTTCGAGATCGGCACCGAGCTGCCCACCGCGTTCGGCGACATCAGCCTCGAGGCCCGCTACGACACCGACGCGCCGAACACGCCGGGCGTCCGCGATGCGAAGACCGCGATCGAGATCGGCTGGCGCACCCGCTTCTAGGAACCAGTCAGGGTTAATCCAATTTTAGGCGCATCCTTCTAGGTTCGGTTCCGAGAAAAGACACGGGTTCGCACCAAAGAGGGGTTGCCTTGCCGCTGGATCGGCCAATCGACGTTCAGGCGCTGCTGGGTCTCGCCGCCGGCCGTTCCGGCGCGGCGCGGGCGCAGCTTGCGGACGCGATCACCGACCTGTTCCTGCCCGCCGCGCAGCGCCTCACCGATCAGCAGCGCGCGCTGATGACGGATGTGCTCGGGCGCCTGCTTGGCACGGTCGAGATGGAGGTGCGCCGGCACCTCGTCGAAGCGCTCGCCCGCTCGCCCGCGTCGCAGCCCGATCTCGAAGCCCGGCTCGCGAGCGACAGCATCGAGGTGGCGCGGCCCGTGCTCGAACGCAGCGGCGTGGTCCGCAATCCCGCGCTGATGGACATCGTCATCCAGTGCGCCGAGGAGCACCGTATGGCGATCGCGCTGCGCGAGATCGTCTCGCCGCCGCTGACCGAGGCGCTCGCCGAGCGCGGCCTCAAGGGCAGCGAGGACGACGTGCTCGAAGGCCTGATCCGCACCGAGGATGCCGTGCTGTCGCGCCGCGCGATGGAGCTTCTGGTCGCCGAGAGCAAGCGCAACGGCCAGTTCCAGCAGCCGCTGCTGACGCAGAACGACCTCCCCGCCGATCTCGCGCACGAGATCTGCTGGTGGGTGGCGGCCGCGCTCCGCCGCCATGTCCTCAAGGGCTTCGTCATCGACCAGGCCGTGCTCGATCCGATGATCGAGCGCGCGGCGAAGCGCGCGATGGTGGAGCACGACGACACGCAGTCCGTGCAGTCGCGCGCGCTCCAGCTCGCGCGCCGCCTCGGCGAGCTCGGCGAGCTGACGGACGGCTTCCTGCTCCGCACGCTGCGTCAGGGGCGGCTCAGCCTGTTCACCGCGGCGCTTGCCGCGCGCGCAAAGATCGCCTTCAACACGGTGTGGAGGATCGTCACCGATCCGGCGGGCGAGAGCTTCATCGTGCTCGCGAAGGCGGTTGACGTCAGCCGCGACGCCACGGCGTCGCTCGTGCTCGTGCTCGGCGAGCTCAATAACGCCGCCCGCGCGCGTCCGCCCTCGGCGCTCGCGGAAATCCTCAGGCTTCACGACGATCTCGATGTCGCCGCCGCCCGCCGCGTGCTCCAGTACTGGCAGCTCGACGCCGGGCTTCGGCAGGCGATCGACGATCTGAACGAGGGCGCCGCGTAGCGGCCATGTTCGAGCCGCGCGACATCCGCCCCGATCGTGGCAGCACGCTCGATGCGCTCGCGGCCGCCGATCCGGCGCTCGCCGGTGCGATCGTGTTCGAATGCTCGTCCGCGGGCGCGCTCGTCGAGGCCAATACCGCCTATGCCGAGCTGGAGCGCGCCGCCGCGCTTGCGCCCGGCGAGCTCGCGGCCCGGCTCGTCGCCGCGCTGGCCCCGGCGGGGGAATCGGTTTCCGCAAGCTTCACTCTTGAGCTTTTGGGCGATCCGCGTCATTTTCACGTTCGTTTCGTGCCCGTGTCGACACAGGCCCGCAACGAGTTGAAATTCGTGGGAATCATGCGGGAATCGTCTACCACCGTCGAGCAGCGCGAGCGCGATCCCCTTGCCGGCTGGCAGGGCGACGAGCTCGTTCGCGTCAATTCCGACTGGTATTGGGAGACGGACAGCCGCGGTTCGCTGACCTCGATCTCGCGCGCGCTGGAGCTTCTCGTCGGGCAGCCGGCGGGCGCCTTGCTCGGCCGTCCGCTCACCGCCATCGGCACGCTGCTGCGCGGCGAGAACGGCGAAGTGCCCTATGAGACGGCGCGGGCGCGCGGCTCCAGCTTCCGCGACCAGCTGATGTCGGTGACGACGCAGGGCGGCGCGACGCGGCTTTATCGGCTGGCGGGTGTCGCGGTGCCCACCAAGGACGGCGGCTGCGGCTATCGCGGCGTCGCGGCCGTGGTGCCGGACAGCGCGCGGCTCATCGAGCGGATGCGCTCGGAGCTCGGCCGCACCGCCAAGGCCAATTTCCTCTCCTCGATGAGCCACGAGCTGCGCACGCCGCTCAACGCCATCATCGGCTTCGCCGAGGCGATGAACCACGAGGTGCACGGCCCGCTGAAGGCGCAGTACGTCGAATATGCGGGCGACATCGCCAACGCCGGGCGTCACCTGCTCGGCCTCATTCAGGACCTGCTCGACATCTCCAGCCTCGATTCGGGCGAGATCGACCTCGAAACCGAGGATTTCGACCTCGCCGCGCTCGTCGAGCAGGCCCGCGCGATGGTCGCGATGAAGGCGTCGGCGCGCAGCATCGACATCAAGGCGGTCGCGCTCGATGCGCCGCTCCGCGCGCGCGGGGACCGCCGCCGCACGCTCCAGATTCTCGTCAACCTGCTCACCAACGCGGTGAAGTTCACGCCCGAGGGCGGCTTCGTCGGCGCGGAGCCGGCCACGGCGCTTCCCGGCCACGTCGCCGTCACGGTGTGGGACTCCGGCCCCGGCATCGCGCCCGAAGACCACGCCCGCGTGTTCGAGAAGTTCGAGCAACTCCCGAAGCCGCCCCACGTGGCGAGCGGAGAGGGCACCGGCCTCGGCCTCCACATCTCCCGCCGCCTCGCCGAGCTCATGGACGGCGGCCTCACCCTCGAAAGCCGCAAGGACATGGGCGCCCGCTTCACGCTCACGCTGCCCGCCGCGGACTGACCAAAGGCATGATGTTGAAACGGAAACGGGCGCCCGAGGGCGCCCGTTCGTTTCGGTACAGGAGCCGCGTTCTCAGCGGTTCGTGATCTCCACGTAGTCGCGCTGCGTCGCGCCGGTGTAGAGCTGGCGCGGGCGGCCGATCTTCTGCGCCGGGTCCTCGATCATCTCGTTCCACTGCGCGATCCAGCCCACGGTGCGGGCGAGCGCGAACAGCACGGTGAACATCGAGGTCGGGAAGCCGATCGCCGAGAGGATGACGCCCGAGTAGAAGTCGACGTTCGGGTAGAGCTTCTTCTCGATGAAGTACGGGTCGCTGAGCGCGATCTGCTCCAACTCGCGCGCCACGTCGAAGATCGGGTCGTCGACGCCGAGCTTGTCGAGCACCTCGTTCGCCGTCCTCTGCATCACCTTCGCGCGCGGATCGTAGTTCTTGTAGACGCGGTGGCCGAAGCCCATCAGGCGGAACGGATCGTCCTTGTCCTTGGCGCGCCTAATGTATTCCGGGATCTTGTCGGGCGTGCCGATCTCGCGCAGCATCTCGAGCGCGGCCTCGTTGGCGCCGCCGTGCGCCGGGCCCCACAGGCAGGCGATGCCCGCCGCGATGCAGGCGAACGGATTGGCGCCCGACGAGCCCGCGAGGCGCACCGTCGAGGTCGAGGCGTTCTGCTCGTGGTCGGCGTGCAGGATGAAGATCTTGTCCATCGCCGCCTCGATCACGGGATCGACCTCATAGGTCTCCGCCGGCACGCCGAAGGTCATGCGCAGGAAGTTGCCCGTGTAGGAGAGGCTGTTGTCCGGGTAGAGGAACGGCTGGCCGACCGAATACTTGTACGCCATCGCCGCGATGGTCGGCATCTTGGCGATCATGCGGTGGCTGGCGATGCGCCGCTGCATGGGATCGTTGATGTCCGTCGAGTCGTGGTAGAAGGCGGAGAGGGCGCCGACGACGCCGCACATGATCGCCATCGGGTGCGCATCGCGGCGGAAGCCGCGGTAGAAGGTCGCGAGCTGCTCGTGCACCATCGTATGGCGCGTGATCGTGCGCACGAACTCGTCGTATTCGTCCGGGTTCGGCAGCTCGCCGCGCAGCAGCAGGTAGGCGACCTCCATGAAGCTCGATTTCTCGGCGAGCTGGTCGATCGGGTAGCCGCGGTGCAGCAGGATGCCCTGGTCGCCGTCGATGTAGGTGATCTTCGATTCGCACGAGGCGGTGGAGGTGAAGCCGGGGTCGTAGGTGAACGCGCCGGTGTTGCCGTAGAGCTTGCGGATGTCGACGACATCCGGCCCGACCGAACCCGAAAGCACCGGGTAGTCGCTGGCCTTGCCGCCCAGATCCAGCTTCGCAGTCGTGTTGCTCATGGCTCGCTCACCCTTCTCTTTATTCGTTGGCGGTCTTCCTAGGCCGTCTTGCCAACCTGATCGTCTATCCTGCCGAGGCTTTCCTCGCGCCCCAGCACTTCCAGAACCTCGAATATGCCCGGCGATGTCGTCGTTCCCGTCAGCGCCGCGCGCAGGGGCTGCGCGAACTTGCCGAGCCCGGTCTGCTCACGCTCGGCGAAAACCCGCACGGCGTCTTCGATGGCTGCGGCCGACCATTCGCCGACCCCGGCGACGACCTCCCGCAGCGCCGCGAGGCGCCCCCTGCCGGCGCTGTCTAGCAACCCTTCCGCCTTTTCGTCGAGTGTTATTGGGCGCTGCCGAAACAGAAATGCGCTGGATGCAGCCAACTCATTCAAATCTTTCGCTCTTACCTTCAGATGCGGCATTGTGCGGAGCAGCAACGCCTCCTCGTCGCGGGTCAGGTCGCGGGCCAGCATGGCCGCGATCCGGCGCTCGATCAGCCCCGCGAGACGGGCGTCGTCCGCGATCCTCAGGTAGTGGCCGTTGACGTTCTCCAGCTTCTTGAAGTCGAGTCGCGCCGGGTTGCGGCCGATGCCTTCCAGCGTGAAGACGGCTGCCGCTTCCTCCCGCGTGAAGAACTCCTGGTCGCCGTGCCCCCAGCCGAGCCGCAGCAGGTAGTTTTCCAGCGCTTCGGGCAGGAATCCCATGTCGCGGTACGCGTCGACGCCGAGCGCGCCGTGCCGCTTCGAGAGCTTCGCGCCGTCCGAGCCGTGGATCAGCGGCACGTGCGCGTAGGTCGGCTCCGGCCAACCGAGCGCGCGGATCAGCGCGAGCTGGCGGAAGGCGTTGTTGAGGTGGTCGTCGCCGCGGATCACGTGCGTGATGCCCATGTCGTGGTCGTCGACGACGACGGCGAGCATGTAGGTCGGCGTGCCGTCCGAGCGCAGCAGCACGAAGTCGTCGAGCTCGGCGTTCTTCACCGTCACCGCGCCCTGCACGGCGTCGTTTATGGTGACTTCGCCCTCCTGCGGCGCCTTCAGGCGGATCACGTAGGGCGCGCCCTCGGGCGCCTCGGCGGGGTCGCGGTCGCGCCAGCGCCCGTCGTAGCGCATCGGGCGCTTCTCGGCGCGCGCCGTCTCGCGCATCTGCTCCAGTTCCTCGGGCGTCGCGAAGCACTTGTAGGCGCCGCCGCTTTCCAGCAGCCCGCGCGCGACCTCCGCGTGCCGCGCCTCCCGCTCCGACTGGTAGACGATCTCGCCGTCCCACCCGAAGTCCAGCCACGACAGCCCGTCGATGATCGCGTCGATGGCCTCCTTCGTGGAGCGCGCCTTGTCGGTGTCCTCGATCCGCAGCTTGAACGTGCCGCCGGTCGCTTTCGCGTACAGCAGGTTGAACAGCGCCGTGCGCGCGCCGCCGATGTGGAGGAAGCCGGTCGGGCTCGGCGCGAAGCGGGTGACGACCGGGGTTTTGGCGCTTGCGCCCATGAAGATCCTGTCCGAAACTGAAGAAAGTCGGGGGGCTCTAACATAACGCTGCCAGCCGTTCAAACCGGGCCGGTCGAGGCCGGAGTGTCGCCGCGCGCGCGCTTGTCCCGCCTGCACGAAGCGGCCGAAATCTGGCTCGCCGAGGAGCGTCACCAGCTCGTGCTGTTCGCTCCCGTCGCGCTCGGGCTCGGCATCGCGGCATGGTTCGTGCTGCCGACGCCGCGTGACTGGATAGCGGCGATGCTGCTCGGCGGCGCGCTCGCCGCCGCCGGAGTGCTGGCGAGCGGCCTCCCGCGCATCGCGCTTGCCGCGTTCGGCCTGCTCTTCGCGCTCGGCGTCGGCGCGGCATGGCTGCGCGCGGAAGCCGTGCGCGCGCCGGTCGTCGAACGCGCGTGGCGCGTGCTCACGCTCGAGGCCACGGTCGATGCCGTCGAGGCGCGCCCGGCGGAGGGGCGCACGCGCCTGCGCCTCACCGAAATGTCCGGCCTGCCGCCCGGCCTCGCCGCCCGCGTCGGCATCCGCGGCGTGGCGCCGGAAGGCGTCGTCCCCGGTGCGCGCGTCGCCCTGCGCGCCTCGCTGTCGCCGCCGCCCGGACCCAACATCCCCGGCGGCTACCATTTCGCGCGCCGCGCGTGGTTCGACGGCATCGGCGCGGTCGGCTACGCGCTGTCGGACGTTACCGTCGTCGCGCCCGCACCGGAGCGGCCCGGCCTTGTCCGCCGCTTCGAGGCGTTCCGCAGCGCGCTCACGAAGCGCCTGCAGGACGGCGTCGGCGGCAGGGAAGGCGGCCTCGCCGCGGCGCTCGTCACCGGCGACCGCGGCGGCATCCCAAATGACGTCACCGAGGCCATGCGCGACAGCGGCCTTGCCCACCTGATCTCGATCTCCGGCCTGCACATCGCGGTCGTGGTCGGCGGCGTGCTGTGGGGCACGCGCCGCCTGCTGGCGCTCAGCGAACGCCTCGCGCTCGATGCCGACATCAAGCTGATCGCCGCGCTCGCCGCCGCCGCCGCGGGCATCGGCTACACGCTCGTCGCGGGCGCCGAGGTGCCGACCGTGCGCTCGTGCATCGCCGTGCTCATCGTGCTCGTCGGCCTTGCGCTCGGGCGGGAGGCGATCTCGCTGCGCCTCGTCGCGGCGGGCGCGTTCTTCATCCTCGTCGTGCGCCCCGAATACCTGCTCGGCCCGAGCTTCCAGCTCAGCTTCGCGGCCGTCGCCGCGATCGTCGCGCTCTACGAGTCGCCGCTCGGACGGCGGTTCAGCGCGGGGAAGGAGGCGGGCCGGGCGACCCGCCTGTGGTACGGCGTCCTCGCGCTCCTCGCCACCGGCATCGCCGCCGAGCTCGCGCTCGCGCCGATCGCCTTCTTCCATTTCAACCGGATGGGGCTTTATGGCGTCGCCGCGAACCTCGTCGCGATCCCGCTCACCAGCTTCGTGATCCTGCCGCTGCTCGGCCTGTCGGTGCTGCTCGGCGCGTTCGGCCTCGCCGCGCCCGTCGATTGGCTGCTCGGCCATGCGCTTCACCTGCTCATCCGCATCGCGGAGGTCACGGCGGCGATGCCGGGCGCCGTCTCGCGGCTCCCCGCCGCGCCGGACTGGGCGTTCGCCGTGCTGATGCTCGGCGGCGTCTGGTTCTGCCTGTGGCAGACCCGCCGCCGCTGGCTCGCGCTCGTCCCCCTCGTGATCGGTGCCGCGGGCATGATCGCGGCGCGGCCGCCCGATCTCATCGTCGACGGGGCGGGGAAGCACCTCGCCGTGGTGCGGAACGGAACGGTCGCGCTGCTGCGCCCGCGCGCGGGGGACTATGTGCGCTCGATGTGGGCGGTCGCGGCGGGCGAAGCCGCAAGCGGCGACCTCGACGCCCTGCCGGAGGCGCGCTGCACGCCCGACGCCTGCACCGCCCGGATCGTGGCGGGCGGCCGCGCATGGACACTGCTTGCGACGCGCTCCGGCCTCCTCATCGACCGCGCCGCCTTCGAGCCCGCCTGCGCCGCCGCCGACATCATCGTCAGCGACCGCCGCCTGCCGTACTGGTGCGCCCCGCGCTGGCTGAAGCTGGACCGCCGGAGGCTCGCGGAAACCGGCGCCGTCTCGATCCGGCTGGACCGCCCCCGCATCCGCACGATGGCAGGGCAGGACGGCGCGCACCCGTGGGCGCGGCATCAGGTCTTTCGGGACGCCCATTTCTCCCCTCCCTCTTCAGGGGAGGGGCCGGGGGTGGGGCACATCCACAAGCCCGGCGCCGGGCAGACGGCACCGCCCCATCCCAAACCCCCCCCCCTGAAGAGGGAGGGGCTTTACCGAAGGCGCATTGCGTAACCCATCAGTATAGGATACCCCCCTATGCTATGGCGCATCTGACGACATCGCAGAACAAGGACCGGCTCGTCGCCCGCGTGCGTCGCATCGCCGGGCAGGTCGCCGCGGTCGAGCGGGCCGTGGCGGGCGAGGCACCGTGCAGCGAGACGCTGCATCTCGTCGCCGCCGTGCGCGGCGCCGTTGCCGGGCTGATGGACGAGCTTGTCGAGGACCATCTGCGCGCGCACGTCGCCGCGCCGGGCCTCACGGACGCGGAGCGCGCGGCGGGCGCCGACGAGCTCGCCACCGTGCTCAGGCGGCACATGCGCTGAGCGGGGAGGCGGAGTTGAGCGGCTTTCCCGGCAGCGCCGACGGCGCCCATTCCCACGACTTCCTCGGTGCGGGCCACGATGCGAACGCGCGGCGCACGCGCTGGGTGGTGCTGCTCACCGCGCTGATGATGGTGGGCGAGATCGTCGCCGGTTACGCGACAGGCTCGATGGCGCTGCTCGCGGACGGGTTCCACATGGCGACGCACGCGGGCGCGCTCGGCATCGCCGCCGTCGCCTATGCCTATGCGCGCCGCAACGTCGGCAACCCGCGCTATACGTTCGGCACCGGCAAGGTCGGCGACCTCGCGGGCTTCGCCTCGGCGCTCGTGCTCGGCGTCATCGCGCTCGGCATCGCCGTCGAATCGGCGCTGCGTCTCGCGTATCCGGTCGAGGTCGCGTTCGGGGAGGCGACCGTCGTCGCCGTCATCGGGCTTGCCGTGAACCTCGTCAGCGCGGCCCTGCTGTCGGGCGGCCACCATCACGGTCACGGCAGCCACGACCACGACCATCACCACGATCATCACGGCCATCATCACGACAACAACCTGCGCGCCGCCTATCTCCACGTGCTGGCCGACGCGCTGACGTCCGTGCTCGCCATCGCCGCGCTGCTCGCCGGGCGGTACGCCGGCTGGGTCTGGCTCGATCCCGTCATGGGCATCGTCGGCGCGGTCGTCATCGCGCGCTGGTCATGGATGCTGATGCGGGACACCGCCGCCGTGCTGCTCGATACCGCCGATCCGCACCTCGTCGATGAAATCCGGGACTGCGTGGAAGCGCCCGGCGACGCCCGCATCCGCGACCTCCACGTCTGGCAGGTCGGCCCCGGCGTTCACGCCGCGATCGTCTCCGTCTCCGGCATCCCCGCGGAAACCGCGCGCGAGCGCCTGCACCCCGTACACGAACTCGCGCACCTCACCGTCGAGGCGCGCTAGAGCCGTCTGTTTCAGCCGGAAAAAGCCCCTCCTCTTCAGGGGCGATTATGGAGTTTGCAAACCTAAGCACCGGTCGGCGGCTTTGGGGAGGGAAACAGTCATTCGATCATCTATTCTGGTTGGATGTCTTTGGCTCGATCTTGACCGCAAGTGAGCGACTTACTGGACATTTCGCGATCTAAGGCGACTGTCCTTAAGGTTGGAAATATATCGACCCAAATAGTTTCGGGGCCGAATTCGCCCACAATATCGCTATAAGATAAAATTGCCTTTGCTCGAACGCCACTCGGTGTCCGCCATTGAAGGCCCTGTGAGCCTCCAATACTTTCGCTGTCTATGAGGATCAGCGTGCAATAGGCACCCCCTTCGTGGGGTGATCGGCGTGCAAAAAGGACCCCTTCATCCCGGGGATTTAGTCGGCCGACTGGTTTTGATCAGTTGGCGAGAACGGGATGTTGATCGTGGAGACAGTGGTTCGGATTCGGCGTGAGCATGCAGCGGGTAAGGCGATCAAGGCGATCGCTCGTGACCTTCGTTTGTCGCGGAAGGTCGTCCGCAAAGCGATCCGGTCGCCGGAGGCGGCGTTCAACTATCAGCGCAAAGTCCAGCCGCTGCCGCGGATCGGTCCTTATCAGGATCGTCTCGATGCGCTGCTTGAGGAGAACGAAGGTCGCGGCCGCCGCGATCGGCTACGGATGACGCGTATCCATGACCTGCTGGTGCGCGAGGGGTTCGATGGATCCTATGATGCGGTGCGCCGCTATGCGGCGCGCTGGCGTGCTGCGCGGCGGAAGGATGCTGGCGAAGGCGCACCGGCGTTCATCCCGATGACCTTCCAGCCGGGTGAGGCCTACCAGTTCGACTGGAGCCACGAGGATGTGGAGATCGCCGGCAAGCCGATGCGGGTGAAGGTGGCGCATATGCGTCTCTGCGACTCGCGCGCACCCTATGTCCGGGCCTATCCGCGCGAGGGCCAGGAGATGCTGTTCGATGCCCATGCCCGGGCGTTCGCGTTCTTCGGCGGTGTGCCGCGACGCGGTATCTACGATAATATGAAGACGGCGGTGACGGCCGTGTTCACCGGCAAGGAGCGTGTGTTCAACCGCCGCTTCCTGATCATGACCGATCATTACATGGTCGAGCCGACCGCCTGCTCGCCGGCGGCGGGATGGGAGAAGGGCCAGGTCGAGCAGCAGGTCCAGACGATCCGAGGCCGCTTCTTCCAGCCGCGACTCCGGTTCGCCAGCCTGGCCGAGCTCAACGGGTGGCTGGAGGCCGAGTGCCGGCGCTGGGCCGAGCATCATGCCCATCCCGAACGCGGGGATATTACCGTCGCCGAGGCGCTGGATATGGAGCGACCGGCCCTGCAGCCGATCCTGGCACCGTTCGACGGCTTCCATGAGAGCGAGCATGCCGTCACCGGCACCTGCCTCATCAGCTTCGATCGCAACCGCTACTCGGTCATGTCGACGGCCGCACGCCGGACCGTTCAGGTGCGCTCCTATGCCGATCGCATCGTCATACGCTGCGGCGATGCGATCGTCGGGGAGCATGAGCGCCACTTCGGTCGGAACCGCACGATATACGATCCCTGGCATTATCTGCCGGTCCTCGCGCACAAGCCCGGCGCGCTGCGTAACGGCGCACCGTTCCAGGACTGGGATCTGCCGCCCGCCCTGCACCGATTACGGCGAAGGCTCGGCACCGGGGACGAGGCCGATCGCAGGTTCGTGCGGGTCCTCTCGGCGGTGCTCACCGATGGCCTGGAGCCGGTAGAGGCTGCCGTGCGCGAAGCGTTGGCGAACGGAACGGCCAGCGACGAGCTGATCCTCAACATCCTCTCCCGGCGCCGCGAGCCGGCGACACCCCACAGCATCGTCACTTCGGAAGACCGGATGCTGCAGCATCCTCCGCTCGCCGACTGTGCCCGCTATGATCTGCTGCGAGGCTATGATGCAGCGGCATGATATGATCGACACGATGCGCGGCCTCGGACTCAAGGGCATGGCGGCGGCGTTCGACGAGGCGGTCACCACCGGCCTCCAGCGCAAGCGCACCACCATGGAGATACTGACCGACCTGCTCCGTGCTGAGGCGACCCACCGGGATGCAGCCTCCATCCGCTATCGGATGACGGCTGCGAGGCTGCCCGTGGTGAAGGACCTGGAGCGGTTCAGCTTCGAGGGCACACCGATCAATGAGGAGATGATCCGCTCCCTTCACGATGGCTCCTTCCTCCCGCCTCGCCGCAATATCGTGCTGGTCGGCGGCACGGGGACAGGCAAGACCCACCTCGCCATCGCGATCACCGCCAATGTCGTGCGAAGGGGCGCTCGCGCCCGCTACTTCAACACCGTCGATCTGGTGACACGCCTCGAAGAGGAGACCCGGATCGGCAAAGGCGGGACCCTGGCGGCGCAGCTGTCGCGGCTCGACCTGATCGTGCTCGACGAGCTCGGTTATCTGCCGTTCGCCCGCTCGGGAGGGCAGTTGCTGTTCCACCTCATCAGCAAGCTTTATGAGCGGACCAGCGTCATCATCACCACGAACCTCGCCTTCGGCGAATGGCCGACCGTGTTCGGCGATCCCAAGATGACCACGGCGCTGCTCGACCGCGTCACCCACCACTGCGATATCGTCGAGACGGGCAACGACAGCTGGCGCTTCAAAAACCGCAGCTGACAGCCACCTTCGGCGCCTTCAAAAATCTATCTTGCGCTGCGCGCGCCTCCGGTCGGGCTACGCCCGCCCTCCGCCGCACGCAGCGCAAGGCCATCTTCAACAAACCAGCATCATATTATCCGAAAAGGGGGTCCCTCTTCGACGCCGATCGGGGGTCCCTTTTGAACGCCGTTTGACAGCTGTCTACCTCAAACGTAGAAGCGCGAACAGGCTGCGCGCTTGGCATTTGCACGCTCCATATGATGGATTTCCCTGAATTCCTTTCGGCGATGAGCTTCAGCTCGATTGGGCCTGCCTTTTGCGGATTGAAATCGACTGTTTCAGATTGGCTACTGCACCTGTAAGTAACCACTCCCACGGGGATCCCGTGCATCATCCTATCCAGCCATCTTCGCTCTCGTTCTTTGCGAACCATTGTCACTGCGATCACACATATGGCGATGATCAGAATAGCGATAATGGCGAAAATTGATCGGCGACCTATCATTGTCCAATCTTACGAGACAGTTGAATGTCCGCAAGTGGTTGAAAACGATCATCGAACAGAGGGTTTGCAAACTCCATAGTCGCCTCTTCAGGAGAGGGGTTTGGGGTGGGGCAGCTCAGCCCGATGTCACGTTCGAACAGGGGCACGAACCCCGGCGCCTCCACCCCGAAGAAAAAGGCGGAACAGGAAACCGCGTGACCGCCGCGTCTCAGTTGTAGCGGCGCAGCAGCCCCACCAGCTTGCCCTGCACGCGCACCCGGTGCGGCGCATAGCGCTGCGCCGTGTAGGCGCTGTTCGCGGGGTCGAGGCGGATTTCGCCCTTGTCGCGGCGCAGGTACTTGAGCGTCGCCTCGTCGTCGTCGACCAGCGCCACGACGATCTCGCCGTCGCGCGCCGTGTCGCACTTCTGGACGAGCGCATAGTCGCCGTCGAGGATGCCCGCCTCGATCATGGAGTCGCCGGAGACCTCGAGCGCGAAATGTTCGCCGGCCCCGCCGCCGAGCAGGGCCGCGGGCACCGAGAGGCTGCGGTCGCTTTCCAGCGCCTCGATCGGCATACCCGCCGCGATCTTGCCGTGGAGCGGAAGCGTGATGACGTCATCGTTCGCAGCCGGAACGACCGGCGTCTGCCGCGCCGTGGCCTTCGCCGCGCCCGTTTCGGGGAAGCGCAGCACTTCGAGCGCGCGCGCGCGGTTCGGAAGCCGCCGGATGAACTGGCGTTCCTCGAGCGCGTTCACCAGCCGGTGCACGCCCGACTTGGACTTGAGGTCGAGCGCGTCCTTCATCTCCTCGAACGACGGCGAGACGCCGCCCGCCTGCAGCCGCTCGTTGATGAACATCAGCAGTTCGTGTTGCTTGCGCGTCAGCATGTCCGGTTCCGCCTCCCGTGTTTCACGACTCGCCCAACAGATGTCCCGGCACAAGATGTTCCGGTTTTCGTGAACGAATAGGGAACATTTAGGGGGTGCCGAGAATCCTGTCAAGCGCAAGCACGGGAACCTCGGCGCCGGCGGGCGCGGCCGGTGCGCCGGGGGGACGGATGATGAGCGCGTTCGCGCGCGCGAGCACGCCGAGCATCGCGGAATCCTGCGATTCGAACGCGCTGACGCCCTCCGGCGTCAGCCGCCCGCGCTGGTGGTCGCGGCGGCCGCCGTTGGCGGGGAGCGGCGTGAGGAGGCGCGCGGTGGTCATGGCGTCGGCCTCCGGGCGTCCGGCCATGCGCCTCAGCACCGGCAGCGCGAACAGCACCGCGCAGATGAACGCCGAGACCGGGTTTCCCGGCAGGCCGAGCACGCGCGCCTCGCCGAGCGCGCCCGCGATCAGCGGCTTGCCGGGCTTGATGGCGACCTTCCAGAAATCGAGCGCCGCGCCCGCGTCCTTCAGCGCCGCCTGCACGAGATCGTGGTCGCCCACCGACGCGCCGCCGATGGTGACGACGAGGTCCGCGTCCTTCGCCGCCTCCAGCCCCTTGCCGATGGCGGCGGGATCGTCCGGAAAGATGCCGAGGTCGGAAACCTCCGCCCCGGCGGCGCGCAGCAGCGCGGCGAGCATCACGCCGTTCGAACCGACGATCTGGTCGGCTGCCGGCATGGTGCCCGGCGGCACCAGTTCGTCGCCCGTGGCGATGAGCGTCACGCGCGGCCGCCGCACGGCGAGGCGGCCGTACCCGCCCGCCGCCGCGAGTCCGATATGCTGCGGGGAAAGCCGCGTGCCCGCCGCGATCAGCCGGTCGCCCGCGCGGAAATCCTTGCCCGCCGTGCGGATGTGCGCGCCTTCGCGCGGCGGGCCTTCGCCCGTCATCGTCAGCGCGTCGCCCTCGCGGCGCACCTCTTCCTGCACGATCACCGTGTCGGCGCCCTCCGGAACCGGCGCGCCCGTGAAGATCCGCGAGGCTTCGCCCGCGCCCACGCGCCCGGCAAGGCCGCGCCCCGCGGCGCTTTCCCCGATAATGCGCCACGGCCCCGGCATGTCGGCCCAGCGGATCGCGTAGCCGTCCATCGCCGAAGCCGGGAAGGGCGGCTGCGTCAGGCGCGCGGCGAGGTCCCCGGCGAGCGTCAGGCCCGCCGCGTCGCCGACCGCTACCTCGACGGGGGCCACCGGCGCCGAGGCCGCCAGCAGCCGCGCCACGGCGTCCTCATAGCTCAGCATGTGGCGCGCTCCAGTCGCCGGACTTGCCGCCGCTCTTCTTCAGCAGGCGCACGCCCGAGATCACCATCGCCTTGTCGACGGCCTTCACCATGTCGTAGATCGTGAGCAGCGCGACGGAAGCGGCTGTCATCGCTTCCATTTCCACGCCCGTGCCCCATGTCGTCGAAGCCGTCGCCGCCACGCGCACGCCGCCGTCCTCCAGCGTGAAGTCCACCGCGACGGCGGTGAGCGGCAGCGGGTGGCAGAGCGGGATGAGGTCGGCGGTCTTCTTGGCGGCGGTGATGCCCGCGATGCGCGCCACCGCGAGCACGTCGCCCTTGGCCGCGCTCGCGTCGCGGACGGCGGCGAGCGCGTCCGCGGACATGCTGATGCGGCCCTCGGCAAGCGCGGTGCGCGCCGTCGCGGCCTTGCCCGAGATGTCGACCATGCGGGCCTTGCCGGCCGCGTCGATGTGGGTGAGCGCCATGTTCAGCCTTCCAGCAGCCGTTTTGTCGCGGCGGTGACGTCATCCTGCGCCATCAGCGATTCCCCGACAAGGAAGCTGCTGATGCCGTGCGCGGCCAGCCTGTCGAGGTCGGCGCGCGTGCGAAGCCCGCTTTCGCCGACCAGCGTGTAGCCGTCGGGCACGCCGCCCGAAAGCTCGACGGATGTCTCAATATCGACATGCAACGTCTTGAGATTGCGGTTGTTCACGCCCAGAAGCCGGGACTTGAGCTGCGCGAGCGCAAGGTCGCGCTCGATAACATCGTGAACTTCGACAAGAACGTCCATCCCCCACCCGAACGCCGCCGCCTCCAGCTCCTTCGCCAGCCCGATGTCGATCGCCGCCACGATGATGAGGATGGTGTCCGCCCCGATCGCCCGCGCTTCCGCCACCTGGTACGGATCGACCATGAAGTCCTTGCGTAGCACCGGCAGCGGCACGGCACCGCGCGCCGCGATCAGCGTGTCGTCGCTGCCCTCGAACCAGTGCTCCTCGGTCAGCACCGACAGGCATGAGGCGCCGCCCGCGAAATAGGCCTGCGCCAGCGCAGGCGGATCGAAGTCCGCGCGGATCACGCCCTTGCTCGGCGAGGCCTTCTTGATCTCGGCGATCAGCCCGAAGCGCCCCTCGCTCTTCGCGAGGTCCAGCGCAGCCTTGAACCCGCGCACCGGCCCCGCGACGCTAGCGAGCGCCTCGATGTCATGGAACGACCGCTCCGCCTTGCGCGCCGCGACGACGCCGCGCTTGTGGTCGCAGATTTCCGCCAGCACATCGCTCATCGAAAGGCCTTCCAGCGTTCGAGCAGGTCCCGCGCCCGCCCGTCGTCGAGTGCCGCCGCCGCCAGCACCGCGCCCGTGGTCCAGTCCTGCGCCTTGCCCGCGACGATCAGCGCTCCCGCAGCGTTCAGGCAGACGATGTCGCGGTATCCGCCGCGTGTGCCCTTCAGCAGCCCGAGCAGCGCCGCCGCGTTTTCCTCCGGCGTCCCGCCGCGGATCGCCTTCGGTCCGTGCCGCACGAGGTCGGCTGTTTCGGGCGAAACCTCGCCGGTTTCGATGCGTCCCCCGGTCAGGCGCGCGCAAGTCGTCGGCCCCGTCACCGTCAACTCGTCGAGCCCGTCGCTGCCGTGGACGATCATGGCCGCGTCGGCGCCGAGCCGCCCAAGCGCCTCGGCGATGGGGAGCACCCATTGCCGCCCCGGCACGCCGACGAGTTGCCGCTTCACGCCCGCCGGGTTCGCGAGCGGGCCGATCATGTTGAAGATCGTGCGTCGCCCGATCGCCCGCCGCACGCCCGCGACACGCGCCATCACCGGGTGATGCTTCGCGGCAAACAGGAAGCCGATGCCGATCTCGGCGAGCGAGCGCTCCACCGTGTCCGAGGCAAGGTCGAGATCCAGCCCGAGCGCGGAGAGCACATCCGCCGCGCCGGATTTCGAAGACGCGGCGCGGTTGCCGTGCTTGGCGACCGGCACGCCGCAGGACGCGACGACGATGGCCACCGCGGTCGAGATGTTGAGCGTATGCGCGCCGTCGCCGCCGGTGCCGCACACGTCGATGGCGCCTTCGGGCGCCGCGACCGGGCGCATCCGGTCTCGCAGCACCCGCGCTGCCGCCACGATCTCGTCCACGGTCTCGCCACGCTCGGCAAGGCCGGTCAGGAAGCGCGCGATCTCCGCGTCCTCGACGTCCGCGTCCAGAATGGCATCGAACGCCGCACGCGCCTCCGCCTCGCCGAGCGGCGTGTCCGTGCCCGGCAGATGCTTCACGCGGCGAGATCGCGCGGACGCGGGGTCATTCCCGCGATCCGCATGAAGTTGGCGAGCATGTCGTGGCCGTGCTCGGTCGCGATGCTCTCGGGGTGGAACTGCACGCCGTGGATCGGCAAGCTCACATGGCGGAAGCCCATCACCGCCTCGTCATCGGACCATGCGTTCACGACGAGGTCGTCGGGAATGTCCTCGACGATCAGCGAATGATAGCGCGTCGCGATGAACGGCGAGGGTAGCCCCGCGAACAGGCCCGTGCCGTCGTGGCTGACGGGCGAGGTCTTGCCGTGCATCAGGTGCCCGCGCACGACCCTGCCGCCGAAATGCTGGCCGATCGCCTGATGACCGAGGCAGACGCCGAGCAGCGGCTTTCCGCTGTCGGCGCACGCCGCGACCATGTCGAGGCTGATCCCCGCCTCGTTGGGGGTGCAGGGGCCGGGCGAGATCAGGAACGCCCGCGCGCCGCTCGACAGCGCCTGACCTGCCGAGATCGCATCGTTGCGCACGACCTCCACCTCCGCGCCCAGCTCCATCAGGTAATGGACGAGGTTCCAGGTGAAGCTGTCATAGTTGTCGATGACGAGGATCATGGCGCGACCGCCCTAATCAAGGGACGGGCAGAGGGCAAGTTATTGCCCGTAGCCCGGCTCTCCGGCGCGGGCGATGGCGTCGCGCGCGGCGGCGATGAGGGCGCCCGATTTCGCCTCGCACTCGCGCTGCTCGTAGGCGGGGGTCGAGTCCGCGACGATGCCGGCGCCCGCCTGGATGTGCATGGTGCCGTCCTTCACCACCGCCGTGCGGAGCACGATGCAGCTGTCCATCGAGCCGTCGGGCGAGAAGTAGCCGACGCCGCCCGCGTAGGCGCCGCGCTTTTCGGCCTCCAGCTCGGCGATGATCTGCATGGCGCGCACCTTGGGGGCGCCCGAGACCGTGCCCGCCGGGAAGCCCGCCATCAGCGCGTCGATGGCGTCCTTGTCCTTCGCGAGGTCGCCGCGCACGTTGGAGACGATGTGCATGACGTGGCTGTAGAACTCCACCGTGTTGCGCTCCGTCACCGAAACGCTGCCCTCGGCGGAGACGCGGCCGACGTCGTTGCGGCCGAGGTCGAGCAGCATCAGATGCTCGGCAAGCTCCTTGGGATCGGCGAGCAGGCTGTCGCGGTTCGCGGCATCCTCGACGGCGTTCGCGCCGCGCGGCCGCGTGCCCGCGATCGGGCGCACCGTCACCTCGCCGCCGCGCACGCGCACGAGGATCTCGGGGCTGGAGCCGATCAGTGCGAAGCCCGGCAGGTCGAGCATGTAGAGGAACGGCGACGGATTGATGCGCCGCAGCGAGCGATAGAGGCTGAACGGCGGCAGCGCGAACGGGATCGAGAAGCGCTGCGCCAGCACCACCTGAAAGATGTCGCCCGCGACGATATAGTCCTGCGCGCGCCGCACCATCTCCGCATAGCGCGCCGGGTCCGTGTGGTGGGTCACGTCGGAGGAGGCGGGAAGCGCGGTTTCGCGCGGACCCTGCGGAAGCGCTCCTGCCAGACGCGCCTCGGCGGTTTCGATCCGCTCGATCGCGGCCGCAAGCGCCTTGTCGGCTGGAAGGTCGTTCGGGAACACCGGCGCGGCGATGAACAGTTCGTCCTTCAGCCGGTCGAACGCCAGCAGCAACGACGGACGCACGAACAGCATGTCGGGAAGGCCGAGCGGGTCGCTCTCCGGCGTCGGCACCGGCTCGACGAGCCCGATCGTCTCGTATCCCATGTAGCCGACGAGGCAGGCGAAGGCGGGCGGCAGGTCCGGCGGCAAATCCATGCGGCACCCGGCGACGAGGGCGCGGAGCGCATCGAGCGGCGCGGCGTCGACGGGCGTGAACGCGCCGGGCGCAGAGGCGAAGCGGTCGTTGACCTCCGCCTGCTTGCCCCGCACGCGGAACACGAGGTCGGGCGCGAAGCCGAGCAGCGAATAGCGCCCGCGCACCGTGCCGCCCTCGACGGATTCGAGCACGAACGCGCCCGATCCCGCCTTGCCGAGCTTCAGCATCGCGGAAACCGGCGTTTCCGTGTCGGCGATGCGCCGCGTCCAGACGAGCTGGGGCTTCCCGGCCTCGTAGACCCGCGCGAAGTCCGCGGCCTCGGGGGCGATCATTGCAGCCTGATCACTGAGATGATCACTGGGGCTGGTCGGCGGTGCCCAGATAGCGCTGCTTCAGCCGCTCGAGCGCCTTCGGGTTCCGCCTAACGCCGACGTCCGCCATGATCGCGGCGACGAAGTTCTGCGCGTACTCGTTGGTCGCGGCCGTCTGCATCTGCCCGCGCATCTGGTCGAGGAAGGCAGGGGCCTCGGCGAGGTTGCCCGGCTTCACGTCGGCGACATGAACGACGAACCACGCGGCGTTCCGCGGCTGCGCGAGCGCCCGCACATCGCCCTTCGCCAGCGCGAAGCCGAGGCTGATCGGCGGCGGCACCGGCTCGCGGCGCGCGGCGATCTCGATGCGGCGCGCCGTGAAGCTCTGCGCCGGCGGCAGCTTGTTCTCGGCGAGCAGCGCGGCGAGCGTCTTGCCGGCCTTCAGGCCCGCGACAACCTTGTCGGCGACCGCCTTCGCGGCCTCCATCCGGCGCTCGAAGGTGAGCGCCGCAGTCACCTGCGGCTTGATCTCGGCAAGCGGCACCGGCGTCGGCGGCACGACCTCCTCGACATCCATCAGCGCGTGCAGCGTGTCGGAAATGTCCTCGACGGTCGGCTCGTCGCTCTCCTCGGTCGCGAAGGCGCGCTCGATGAGCGGGCGGATGCGCTGGTCGAGCTGGAGGCCGGATTCGCCGAGCGTCAGGCCCTCGCTCGTCACCGGCGGCACGCGCACGAGGGTGAGGCCGAGATCCTTCGCGACCTCGGCGACGCTGGCGCCTTCGGCAAGCGCCTCGTCGGCCTTCTCGACGACGTCCGCGACGGCGTTCTGGGCGAGTTCGGCCTCGACCGCCGGGCGGATCTCGTCCTTCACCTCCGCGAGGGTCCGCGCGGGCTTCGCCACGACGGCATCGACGTGGACGACATGCCAGCCGAATTCGCTCTGCACCGGCCCTGCGACCTTGCCGGACGCGGCCTTGAACGCAGCATCGGCCACGGCTTCGGCCGTCTGGCCGGCAAGCGTACCCCTGGAGAGCGTGCCGAGCTCCATGTCGGTTTCGCTGTAGCCCGCGACCTCCTGTGCGACGGCGGCGAAATCCTCGCCGGCGTTCACGCGCTTCGCGATCGTGTCGGCCTGCGCCTTGTCCTGCACCACCACCTGCCGCAGCGTGCGTGTCTCGCTCGCGGTGAATTCGTCGGCGTGGCGCTTGTAGTAGTCGGCGAGCGCAGCGTCCGTCACCTGCACCGTCTTGGCGATCTCGGCGCTGTCGATCAGCGCGTAGGTGAGGCGGCGGCGCTCCGGCACCGTGTAGTTGGCAATGTTCTTCTTGTAGAAGGCCTCGATGTCGGCGTCGCTGAGCGTGGGCGCGGGGAACGACTGGGCGGGAACCGCACCGATGTCGATCGTGCGCTGCTCCAGTTGGAGCGCGGTGAACGGCTCGGCGAGCTTGCGCGGCGTCATCGGGATCGAATCGACGAGGCCGAGCAACTGGCGGCGCACGACGTCGCCGCCGATCTCGCGGCGCACCATGTCCTCGGTCAGTCCCTGCGCGCCGATCGTCCGCCGGTATACGTCTTCCGAGAAGCGCCCGTCGGGCCCGCGGAACGCGGCGATCGAGGCGATCTCGGCGTCCACCTGCCGCTTGCTCGGCCCGAGCCCCAGCTTCCCGCCCATCGCGGTCAGTGCCTGCGAGCCGATCAGGCGTTCGAGCACTCCTTCCAGCATCCCGCCGCGCACGGCCTGCGCCGCGGTGATGCCGGGCTGCTCCTGCCGGACCGTCGCGAGCTGCCGGTCGAACTGGCTGGAAAGCTGCGCGTCGGAAATGTCGTCTTTCGCGACCTCGGCGACCGTGGTCGCCGCCGGGCCGCCGCCGAACGGGTCGCCGATGCCGGTGATGATGAAGGCGACGAGCACGAGGCCGAGGAGTGCAAGGACGATCCAGGAGGAGAGGGCCTTGCGGAAAAAGCTGATCATCGGGAGCCTTTGGCCTTTCGTGCGCGTTCGGCATTCAAAATAGCGCCCGGTTTATAGGTAGCTGCGGCAGGCGCGGCAAGCGCGCCCTTGGCTTGTCTGTCCGTGCGTTGCTAAGGCCTCCGGCAAATGCACAAGGAGAGTTTGATGGAAAAGCCGATGCTGGTTGCGGGCAACTGGAAGATGAACGGGCTGAAGGCCGCGCTTGCCGAGGTGGAAGCGATCGCGCGCGCGGCTGACGCCGCGCCGTCCCGCGTTGAGGTTGCCGTCGCGCCGCCGTTCACGCTCGCCGCGCTCGCGAAGGACGCGGCGGCGGGCTCGCGTCTCCGCATCGGCGGGCAGGATTGCCACGCGAACCCCTCGGGCGCGCACACCGGCTGCATCGCCGCGCCGATGCTTGCCGATCTCGGCTGCGACTTCGTGATCGTCGGCCACAGCGAGCGCCGCACCGACAACGGCGAGACCGACGCGGACGTGAAGGCGAAGGCGACCGCCGCGATCGGCGCGGGCCTGCGGGCCATCATCTGCGTGGGCGAGACGGAGGCCGAGCGCGACGCCGGGCGCCACCTCGACGTCGTCGGCGCGCAGCTGGATGGCTCGCTGCCGGATACAGACCCGGCGAGCGTCGTCATCGCCTACGAGCCCGTCTGGGCGATCGGCACGGGCCGCACGCCGCTCGCGGGCGATGTCGACGAGATGCACAGCGCCATCCGCACGCGCCTCGTCGCCCGCTACGGCGAGGACGGACGCCGCATCCTCATTCTGTACGGCGGCTCGGTGAAGCCGTCGAACGCGGCCGAGCTGTTCGCGGTGGCGGAAGTGGGCGGCGCGCTCGTCGGCGGCGCCAGCCTCAAGGCCGCGGACTTCCTGCCCATCATCGCGGCGGCCTGATCGGTGCGCGCCACCGCCTTCGCCGCCGCGCTGCTGGTCTCCCTGCCTGCGGCGGCGGAGGTACGGATCGTTGTGCCGGAGGCGAGCGCGCCGCGCACCGGCACGTTCGAGGTGATCTTCCTCAACGACGACGCGGCGGCGGCAAAGCTCGATGCGCCCGCGACGATCATGGTCGCTGAAGGCGAGGCGACGCTGGACGGTCCCGCACCCGCGGAGATCGCGCCCGGCGGCTTCGCACGTGTCAGCTACCGTCTCGGCACGACGCAGGCGGCAGCGGCCCCTCAGGTGGCCGTCGCAACCACCACCGCAACGCCGCAGGAAGCGGAGTCCGCGGGCCTCGGCCGCTTCGAAACCTACGAGCCGATGTACGCGGTGATCGGCGCGGGCCCGTCGGACGCCAAGCTCCAGCTCAGCTTCCGCTACCGTGTCTTCGGCCATCAGCCGCGCGAATTCACCACCGGCGACGGCAGCCGCCAGTGGCGCGCGGGGCTCTATTTCGGGTACACGCAGCGCATGTTCTGGGATCTCTCCGAAGAGTCGATCCCGATGTACGACATCACCTTCAGCCCGGAGCTGTTCCTGCGTGCCGTTTCGCCCGGCACCCCGAGCGTCGGCGCGCCGATGCTCGGCATCCAGGCGGGGCTCCGCCACCAGTCGAACGGCAAGGACGGCGCGGAGTCCCGCAGCTACAACACGCTCTACGTCGAGCCGTCCGTAGGCTTCGGCCTCGGAAGCGGCTGGACGCTCACCGCCGCGCCGCGCCTCTGGGCCTATGTCGGCAGCAAGGAAGGCAACGAGCGCATCGCCCGCTATCGCGGCTACACGGGCCTGACGCTCAATCTCAAGCAGACCGACGGCTTCGGCATCCGCGCCTTCGTGCAAGGCAACCTCGAAGGCGGACGCGGCAGCGCCGAGGTGGACGCCAGCTATTCGCTGCGCCGCTGGACCGGGCTCAACCTCTATCTCTACAGCCAGCTCTACACGGGCTACGGCGAAGCGCTCATCGACTACGACGAGCGCAACACCCGTTTGCGCCTCGGTATCGGCATCGTGCGGTAGGGTCGCTTGCCTCCCAATGCTTGAACTCGCGCGCCTGCGTCGTTATGTGGCCTCTCGCTATTCCACCGGAAAATGATCGGTCCCGCATGTCCACCGCGCTGATGCACTTCGTCCTTGTCGTCCATTCGCTGATCGCGGTCGCGCTCGTCGCGGTGATCCTGCTTCAGCGCAGCGAGGGCGGGGCGCTCGGCATCGGCGGCGGGCCCGGCGGACTGCTGACCGCGCGCGGCGCGGGCAACCTGCTCACGAGGTCCACCGGCATCCTCGCCGCGCTGTTCCTCGGCACCAGCATCCTGCTCGCCGTGCTGGCGAGCCTCGCCAAGGCGCCGACCTCGATCGACACCTCGCTGGTGCAGGCCGAAGCGCCGGCTGCTCCTGCCGATGGCTTGCCGACGGCGCTGCCCGGCAGCAACGCGCCGGCAGACGATGCGCTGCCGATGGCGCTGCCGCCCGCGCCCGCCAGCGACGACATTCCGACCGCGCAATAAAGTCATCCACAGAAAAAAGTCCTGCCGCCGCCCCGAATCGGGTGGCGGTCCAACCCTTTGCTCGCCTATAGGTTTCCTCCCATGGCGCGGTACATTTTCATCACCGGCGGCGTGGTTTCCTCGCTCGGAAAAGGTCTCATGGCGGCGAGCCTCGCCGCGCTCCTGCAGGCGCGCGGCTACACGGTGCGCATCCGCAAGTTCGACCCGTATCTGAACGTCGATCCCGGAACCATGTCGCCCTATCAGCACGGCGAGGTCTACGTCACCGACGACGGTGCGGAGACCGACCTCGACCTCGGCCACTACGAGCGGTTCACGGGCGTGCCCTCGCGGCAGTCCGACAACGTCACCTCGGGCCGCATCTACCAGCAGATCATCGCGAAGGAGCGCCGCGGCGACTTCCTCGGCGCGACCGTGCAGGTGATCCCGCACGTGACGGACGCCATCAAGGCGTTCGCGCTCGCCGACACCGAGGATCTCGATTTCGTGCTCTGCGAGATCGGCGGCACGGTCGGCGACATCGAATCGCTGCCGTTCATCGAGGCGATCCGCCAGCTTCGGAACGACATCGGCGCCGAGAACGTCTGCTTCGTCCACGTCACTCTCATTCCGTTCATCGCGGCGGCGGGCGAGCTGAAGACGAAACCGACGCAGCACAGCGTACGCGAACTCACCAGCCTCGGCATCCAGCCGCAGGTGCTCGTCTGCCGCTGCGAGAAGCCGGTGCCGGACAGCGACCGCGCCAAGATCGCGCTGTTCTGCAACGTCCGCAAGGAAGCCGTGATCCCGGCGCTCGACGCGAAGAGCATCTACGCCGTGCCGCTCCAGTACCATGCCGAGGGGCTGGATCGGGAAGTGCTGCGCGCCTTCGGCATCGAGGCGAAGGAGTCGCCTGACCTCTCGCGCTGGACGGACATCGTCGACCGCCTCGAAAACCCCGAGGGCGAAGTTACCATCGGCGTCGTCGGCAAGTATGTCGGGCTTCAGGACGCCTACAAGTCGCTGCACGAGGCGCTCGTGCACGGCGGCATCGCCAACCGCGTCAAGGTCAACGTCAAGTGGCTCGACGCGGAGCTGTTCGAAGGCGAGGGGGCCGAGCCCCAGCTTCTGGAGCCGATGCACGGCATCCTCGTGCCCGGCGGCTTCGGCGAGCGCGGCAGCGAGGGCAAGATTGCCAGCGTCGCCTTCGCGCGCGAACGCGGCGTGCCGTTCTTCGGCATCTGCCTCGGGATGCAGATGGCCTGCATCGAGGGCGCGCGGAACCTCGCGGGCATCGCGGGCGCTTCCACCACGGAATTCGGCCCCACCGACGAGCCGGTCGTCGGCCTCATCACCGAATGGATGTCCGAGGAAGGCCTCCAGAAGCGCGAGGCGGGCGGCGACCTCGGCGGCACGATGCGGCTCGGCGCCTTCCCGGCGAAGCTCGGCGCGAACAGCGTCGTCGGCAGCGTCTACGGCGCCACCGACATCTCCGAGCGCCACCGCCACCGCTACGAGGTGAACATCCACTACAAGGCCGCGCTCGAGGCGGGCGGTCTCGTCTTCTCCGGCATGTCGCCGGACGGCGAGCTTCCCGAAATCGTCGAGCGGCCCGATCACCCGTGGTTCATCGGCGTGCAGTTCCACCCGGAACTCAAGTCCAAGCCGTTCGATCCGCATCCGCTGTTCGCCAGCTTCATCGCCGCCGCCGTCAAGCAGAGCCGTCTCGTCTGATCCCGGGCGCGGCTCGTCGGGCCGGCCGCGTGCAGTCGTTACGGAGCCGATTCGCGGCGCAGGGCACAGCAGCATCCTGCGGAATGACCGGGCGCAAACGAAAAACGCCCGGGTCGTTTCCGAACCCGGGCGCTCTCGTGACGAGTCATTTAACTCCCGACAAAGTCGCGGTCTGCTGTTCCCCCATCAGACCTTGACCCTGCAAGCGCGCCGTCATTTGTCGCGTCGCGCGTCCTCCCCCAACCCTGGTGCCCTCCCACAGGCGATACCGGATCAGACGAGTGGTGTGTTACGGCGCGGGCGGCCTTCCCGACAAGATAGTGTCATGTCGGCTGCACATTAATTTCGGGAGGTGTGGACATGTTGCAACAATATGCTGCGCGCGTCGTAACGCTTCCGGCACGATGCCGGACGGCAAAAGGTGGAATGTCCGGTTGCGCGCCTGATCGCCCGTGCTAGACAGCGCGCACTATGCGCCTTTCCCGCTATTTTCTTCCGCTCCTCAAGGAAACCCCCACCGACGCGCAGATCGTCAGCCACCAGCTGATGCTGCGGGCCGGTCTCGTCCGCCAGACCTCGGCCGGCATTTACGCCTGGCTGCCGGTCGGCCTGCGCGTCCTCGACAAGATCGCCGACATCGTCCGGCGCGAGCAGGACCGTGCGGGCGCCATCGAGCTGCTGATGCCGACGATCCAGTCGGCGGACCTCTGGCGCCAGTCGGGCCGCTACGACGCCTACGGGCCGGAGATGCTGCGCTTCAAGGACCGGCACGAGCGCGAGATGCTCTACGGGCCGACCAACGAGGAAATGATCACGGCGCTGTTCCGCGATTCCGTGCGCAGCTACCGCGACCTGCCGCGCACGCTCTATCATATCCAGTGGAAGTTCCGCGACGAGGTGCGCCCCCGCTTCGGCGTGATGCGCGGCCGCGAGTTCCTGATGAAGGACGCCTACAGCTTCGATCTCGACGAGGCGGGCGGCAAGGTTTCGTACAACGCCATGTTCGAGGCGTACCTGCGCACGTTCGCGGCGATGGGCCTGAAAGCGGTGCCGGTACGCGCGCCGACCGGCCCCATCGGCGGCGACATGAGCCACGAATTCCACATCCTCGCCGAAACCGGCGAGAGCGAGATTTTCTACGATTCGGCGCTCGAAAACGTCGACGTCACCGATCCCGAGGCCGTTTCGAAGCTCTCCTCCGTCTACGCGATGGAAGCCGAGGAGCACGAGAAGGTGACGAACTGCCCGGTGCCTGCGGAGCGCCTGCTCAGCCGCCGCGGTATCGAGGTCGGGCATATCTTCTTCTTCGGCACCAAATACTCGGCCTCGATGGGCCTCAGCGTGCAGGGGCAGGACGGCAAGCCCGTCACGCCGCAGATGGGCAGCTACGGCATCGGCGTGTCGCGGCTCGTCGGCGCGGTGATCGAGGCGTGCCACGACGAGGACGGCATCATCTGGCCGGAGGCGATCGCGCCGTTCAAGGTCGGCCTCATCAACCTCAGGAGCGGCGACGCCGCCTGCGACGTGGCCGCCGACGCGCTTTACGCGAGGCTCCAGCGCGCGGGCATCGAAACGCTCTACGACGACCGTGACGAGCGCGGCGGCGCCAAGTTTGCGGGCATGGACCTCGTCGGTATCCCGTGGCAGCTCGTCGTCGGCCCCAAGGGCGTCAGCGCCGGCGTGGTCGAGCTCAAGCACCGCAGGACCGGCGAGCGCCACGAGCTTTCCGTCGACTCCGCGCTGGAGAAGCTCGCGGGATGATCTCGCGCTACGAGCGCATGATCGCCCGGCGCTACCTGCTGCCGGGGCGGGGCGAGGGGTTCATCTTCCTTGTCGCCTCGATCAGCCTCGTGGCCGTCGCGCTCGGCGTCGCCGCGTTGATCGCGGTCATGTCGGTGATGAACGGCTTCCGCGCCGAGCTTTTCGACCGGATTCTCGGCCTCAACGGCCACGCCGTGGTGCAGGGCTACGGCGGCCGTCTGCCGGACTGGCAACCGCTGCTCGCGAAAGCCCGGGCCATGCCCGGCGTCGTGCAGGCCGAGCCGATCATCGAGCAGCCGCTCATCGGCTCCCACAAGAGCCGCGCCGAGGGCGTGCTGCTGCGCGGCATGTTGATGGACGACATCAGGGGGCTGAAGCTCGTCGCCGACAACATCAAGGCGGGCCGTCTCGAAGACCTTGCGCTCGAAGGCAATTTCGTCGCGATCGGCGCGCGCCTCTCCGAATCGCTCGGCGCCGGGGTGGGGGACACGATCAGCCTGATCTCGCCGGACGGGCAGGTGACGCCGTTCGGCACGACGCCGCGCATCGTCCCCTACCAGATCGCGGCCGTGTTCGAGGTCGGCATCTTCGACTACGACAAGGCCTTCGTGCTGATGCCGCTGGACCGCGCGCAGACGTTCCTGCGCATGGGGGGCGACATCGGCATGATCACGCTCACCACCACGAACGCCGACCGCGCCGACCGCATCCTCCAGCCGCTGGTGCCGGAGCTTGCCGGGCGCGGCATCATCATCGACTGGCGGCAAATGAACGGCGTGCTGTTCGAGGCGCTTTCGGTGGAGCGCACGGTGATGTTCGTCGTCGTCGGCTTCATCATCCTCGTCGCGGTGTTCAACATCCTCACCAGCCTCATCATGCTGGTGCGCGCCAAGACGCGCGACATCGCCATTCTGCGCACGATGGGCGCGAGCCGCGCCGCCCTGATGCGGATTTTTGTGACCGTCGGCACGCTCATCGGCTCGGCGGGCATATTGCTCGGCCTCGCGCTCGGCTTTCTGTTCCTGCACTACCGGCAGAACGTCGTGCTCGGCGTCTCGAAGATCACCGGCGTCGACCTCTGGGACCCGCGTATCCGCTACCTGACCGAGCTTCCCGCCAAGACCGACGCGGTCGAGGTCGCCGCGATCGTCACGCTCGCGCTCGTGCTCAGCTTCCTTGCGACCATCTATCCGGCGTGGAAGGCGGCGAGCACCGATCCCGTGCAGGTGCTGCGTTATGAGTGACGTGCTTGCGGTGAAGGGCCTCGCGCGCAGCTTCCGGCAGGGCGGGGCGGTGATCGACGTGCTGCGCGGCGTCGACCTCACCGTCGGCCCCGGCGAGATCGTTGCGCTGCTGGGGCCGTCCGGCTCCGGCAAGTCCACCATGCTCCAGGCGATCGGCCTCCTCGAAGGCGGTTTCGAGGGTTCCATCGTCATCGACGGCCGCCCGGCCGAAAAGCTCTCGGCGCAGGAACGCACCGATGTACGCCGCGACAAGCTCGGTTTCGTCTACCAGTTCCACCACCTGCTCCCTGATTTCAACGCGCTCGAGAACGTCGTGCTGCCGCAGCTGATCGCAGGGCGCGACATGGCCTCGGCGGAGGCGAAGGCGAAGGCGTTGCTCACCGACCTCGGCCTCGGCGAGCGCCTCGACCATCGCCCCTCGCAGCTTTCCGGCGGCGAGCAGCAGCGCGTGGCGGTCGCGCGTGCGCTGGCCAACGAGCCCGTCCTGGTGCTCGCCGACGAGCCCACCGGCAACCTCGACGAGGCGACGGCCCAGCGCGTGCTCGCCGAGTTCCTGCGCGTCGTTCGCAGCCACAATTCGGCGGCGCTCATCGCCACGCACAACACCGCGCTGGCGAAGCAGATGGACCGCATCGTCGCGCTGCACGAAGGGCAGCTGGTCGAGACGCGATGAACCCGTGGCGGGATCAGGTCCGGCTTGAAGGACGCCATGTCACGCTCCGTCCGCTGGACGCGGCGGATGTAGACGGAATCGCAGAGGTTTCGCGCGACGGTCGCCTGTCGGAGCTGTTCTACACGCGGGTTCCTTCGCCCGACCACGTGCAGGGATGGCTTGAAACCGCGCTTGCCGAGAAGGCGGCGGGACGGGCGATGCCCTATGTCGTCGAAATGGACGGGTGTGTCGTCGGCGCCACGCGCTACCTGCGCATGAACGCGGCGTACCGCAGGCTCGAAATCGGCGCGACCTTCTATGCGAAGTCGGTGCAGCGCTCGGCCGTGAACACCGAATGCAAGCTGCTGCTGCTCGGCCACGCGTTCGAGGTGATGGGCTGCAACGTCGTCCAGATCCGCACGGACTGGTTCAACCGGGCGTCGCAGCGCGCGATCGAACGGCTCGGCGCGAAGCGGGACGGGGTGCTGCGGAGCCACCAGATCGCCACGGACGGGCGGCTGCGCGACATCGTCTGCTACAGCATCATCACCGGCGAATGGGCGGGCGTGAAACGGAATCTCGATTTCCTGCTTTCGCGGCATCGCGAGCCTGCGCCACAATAGGCCATGCCCGAATCGCGTTTCGTCCACCTCCGCATCCAGTCGCCCTATTCGATGCTGGAAGGCGCGGTTCATGCGAAGGACATCGCCAAGGCGTGCCTCAAGCACGGGATGCCCGCCGCCGCCGTCACCGACAGGAACAACCTGTTCGCGGCGATGGAATTTTCGGACAAGCTGGCGGAGGCGGGTGTGCAGCCGATCATCGGCACGTTGCTCGCGGTCGCACGGCCCGGCACGCCGCAGGCCGGCAGCAAGCCCGCGCAGAATTGGCTGGCGCTGCTCGCGCAGGACGAGACCGGTTACAAGAACCTCATCCGCATCGTTTCCCGCGCGCACCTCGACTCCGATCCCGTCGACGGGCCGAACGTGCCGCTTGCCGGGCTAGAAGGGCTGACGGAGGGGCTGATCGCGCTCACGGCCGGGCCGGACGGCGCGCTCGCACGGTTGCTCGCCGAGGGGCAGGCGGATGCGGCAAACGCCTATGCCGATGTGCTGCAACGCCTGTTCCCGGACCGGCTCTACGTCGAGCTTTCGCGCAGCCACAATCCGATCGAGGACAGCGCCGAGCAGGCGCTGATCGCGCTCGCCCACGATCGCGGCCTGCCGCTCGTCGCGACCAACCCGGTTGCCTTCCCGGATCGCAGCTTCGCGGCGGCGCACGACGTGCTGCTCTGCATCGCGGACGGCGCCTATGTGGAAACGGAGGGCCGCCGCCGCGTTTCGGAGGAGTGCTGGCTGAAGCCGCCGGAGGAGATGATCCGGCTGTTCGAGGACGTGCCCGAGGCGATCGACAACACGCTCGTCGTCGCGCGCCGCTGCGCGGTGATGGCGCCGTCGCGGAAGCCGATCCTGCCCAGCCTCGCGGGCGACCGCGAGGGCGAGGCGGCCATGCTCATCGAGCAGGCGCGCGCCGGCCTCGCGCGGCGGCTCGAGGGGCGCACCGATACCGAGCCCTACTTCGAGCGGCTGGAGTACGAACTCGGCATCATCAACAAGATGGGCTTCGCCGGCTACTTCCTCATCGTTGCGGACTTCATCCAGTGGGCGAAGGCGCAGGGGATTCCGGTGGGGCCGGGGCGCGGTTCGGGCGCGGGCTCGGTCGTCGCGTGGGCGCTCACCATCACCGATCTCGACCCCATGCGCCTCGGCTTGCTGTTCGAGCGCTTCCTCAATCCCGAGCGCGTGTCGATGCCCGACTTCGACATCGACTTCTGCGAAACCCGGCGCGGCGAGGTGATCCGCTACGTGCAGGAGCGCTACGGCCGCGATCAGGTGGCGCAGATCATCACCTTCGGAACGCTGAAGGCGCGCGCCGTGCTGAAGGACGTCGGCCGCGTGCTGCAGATGCCTTACGGGCAGGTGGATCGGCTGGCGAAGCTGGTGCCCAACCATCCCACCGATCCGTGGACGCTCGACCGCACGCTGAACGGCGTCGCCGAGTTCGTCACCGAGACGAAGCGCGATCCGGCGGTTGAGAACCTCGTCAATCTCGCGATGAAGCTGGAAGGCCTGCCGCGTCATGCCTCGACGCACGCGGCGGGCGTGGTGATCGGCGACCGTCCGCTCGACGAGCTTGTCCCGCTCTACCGCGATCCGCGCTCCGACATGCCCGTCACCCAGTTCGACATGAAATGGGTGGAAAAGGCGGGCCTCGTGAAGTTCGACTTCCTCGGCCTCAAGACGCTGTCGGTGCTCCAACGCGCGCTCGATCTGCTGGAGAAGCGCGGCGTCAGCGTTGACCTGTCGACGATCCCGTGGGACGACCCCGATGTCTACGCGCTGCTGGCGAAGGGCGACACGGTCGGCGTGTTCCAGCTCGAATCCGAAGGGATGCGCCGCACGCTCGCGCAGGTGAAGCCGGACTGCTTCGAGGACATCATCGCGCTCGTCTCGCTCTACCGCCCGGGCCCGATGGACAACATTCCGAGCTTCGCGAACCGCAAGCACGGCACCGAGGCCGTCGACTGCCTGCACCCGAAGCTCGAGCCGATCCTGAAGGAGACCTACGGCGTCATCATCTACCAGGAGCAGGTGATGCAGATCGCGCAGGTGCTCGCCGGCTACTCGCTCGGCGAAGCCGACCTCCTGCGCCGCGCGATGGGCAAGAAGAAGAAAGAGGAGATGGACGCCCAGAAGGCGCGTTTCCTCGAAGGCGCGACCGCGCAGGGCGTCGACAAGGCGCAGGCCGATTACATCTTCGAGCTGGTGGCGAAGTTCGCGGGCTACGGCTTCAATAAGAGCCACGCCGCCGCCTATGCGCTCGTCGCCTACCAGACGGCGTGGATGAAGGCGAAGCATCCGGTCGAGTTCTATGCCGCCTCGATGGCCTACGACATCGCGCTCACCGACAAGCTCAGCGTCTTCATCGACGACATGAAGCGCATGGGCGTCGAGTGCCTGCCGCCCTGCGTCAACAACAGCGAGGCCGACTTCTCGGTGGAGGACGGCAAGGTGCGCTATGCGCTCGCGGGGCTGAAGGGCGTCGGCGAGCGGGCGATGGAGGGCATCGTCGAGGTCCGCAGGACGGGCGGGCCGTTCACGTCGCTGACCGATTTCGCCGAGCGCATCGACCCGACGCTGCTCAACAAGCGGCAGATCGAAAGCCTCGTTTCGGGCGGCGCCTTCGATTGCGTCGAGGCCAATCGCGCCAAGGCCTATGCGATGGCCGAGGCCGTGCTCGCGGCGGCGAACGCGGCGGCCGACGCACGCGAGACGCAGCAGGGTGCGCTGTTCGGCGGCGGATCGGGCGGCGCCTCGATCACGCTGATGGCGCCCGGCAGCGTATCGGCATGGTCGCTCGGCGACACGATGGCGAAGGAGCGCGACGCCTTCGGCTTCTATTTTGCCGCGCATCCGCTCTCGGCGTGGCAGCACGTGCTCGATACGCACGGCGTGCGGTCCTATGCGCGGATTTGCGAGGACGGCGCGCCGTGGGACGGCGGGCGCGGCAGCGCCACGATGGCGGGGCTCGTCGAATCCGTGCGTTGGCGCACGCCGCAGAACGGGCGCAGCACACGCTATCTGCTCGCCGGCCTGTCGGATTCGAGCGGCCAGTACGTGGCGAGTTGCTTCGACGAGGAGGTGATGCCCGGGCTCGAAGCGGCCGCGGCAGGGCAGGAGATCATCCTCATCAACGCCGAGCTGCTGTGGCGCGACGGTGAAGACGCGCCGCGCGTGACGATCCGGGGGCTGACTCCGGTCGCCGAACTGTCGAAGCACAGCCGCGGGCGGCTTAACCTCAAGGTCTCGGCCGGCTTCGATGCAGCGGCGCTGCGGCGCCTTGCCGACGCCCGGCCGACCGGCCGCGGCGACATCTACGCGGAGATCGAGTTGCCGGGCGGTTTCGCCTCGATCCGGCTTGTGCGCGGCCTGCTGCTCGATTCGGAAATGCGCCACAGCGCCGAACATATCCCGGGCGTCACCGCGGCCGAACTCGTCGCCGTAAACTGATCCTTTCTTTCGCCGCGGCGCATCGCCGCAGCCGTTTCCCGTTGCATTTCCGCAATTGCATTGCTGCGCTGCGGGATGCAATTTGCGTGGCACTCAAAAAATCGTTTGACTCAGAACTGAGCGACACTTAAACACGCCTCCGGTGATTTTAAGTAAGACTCAGTACCCGCCCTCCCACGGCACAGGAGCAAGATCATGAACCGCGTTCTCGTCACTCTCCCCCTCGCGTTCGTCGCGTCCGCGTTCTTCATCAGCGCGTCCGTCACGCCGGCCCATGCCGCTGACGCGGCCTGCACCGCGATGCCCGCCAACATCCGCTCGGTCGCCGAAAAGGGCGACGCCGAGGCGGCGAAGAAGGCGCTGAAGCTGGTTCGCACCGGCGAACTGCTTTGCGATGCGGGCAACGAGCGCGCCGCGCGGAAGAAGTTCGAAGGCGCCTACAAGACCCTCGGCGTCGCCGAAGAGGAATACGCGCAGCTCGCGAAGTAAGCACTCCCCCAAGGCCCGATGCGGCCTCAGAGGGCTGCGGCAAACCTGCCGCAGCCCTTTTTCTTTGCATGCAGGACAGGGCATTTGCGGTTGCGGGGCAAGGGGCTGCGTGACATTGGAGCCCGGTTCAAGGCCGGATAGGACTGCGGAATGACCGACGCGCTGCAACTCGAGATCGACGGGCCGGTCGCGCGCATCGCCTTCAACCGCCCGGACAAGCGCAACGCCATCTCGCAGGCGATGTGGGAGGCGTTTCCCCGTCTTGTCGAAGCCGCCGTCGCCGAACGTGCCGTCCGCGTCCTCGTCATTCGATCGGCAACCCCGGCGATGTTCTCGGCAGGCGCCGATATCGGCGAGTTCGCCGAGCGGGCGCGCGATCCGGCGTGGCAGGCGGGAAACCGGCAGGCGCTGCGCAGCGCCCAGCTTGCCATCACGGGCGCGCCGATCCCGACGCTCGCCATTGTCGACGGCGACTGCGTGGGGGCGGGGTGCGGCGTCGCGCTCGCCTGCGACATGCGGATCGCCTCCTCGCGCGCGCGGTTCGGCATCACGCCGGCGAAGCTGGGACTCGTCTATCCGCTGCACGACATCAAGCTGCTCGTCGACCTCGTGGGGCCGGGGCAGGCGCGGCGCATACTCTACACGGGCGAACTGCTGTCGGCCGATGAAGCGCTGGTCATCAACCTCATCGAGATGTGCACCACCGTCGAAGCGCTGAGCCGTGAGGCCGAGTTGCTGATCGCGCGGATCGTGGCGAACGCTCCGTCGAGCACGATGCGGCTCAAGGGACTGATGCGCCGCGTTCTCGACGGCAGCCGCGACGACGATGCGGAGAGCGCCGCCATCTTCGATGCCGCCTTCGCCGGGGCCGATTTCGCCGAAGGGCTGGCGGCCTTCGCCGCACGCCGCAAGCCGGTGTTCGCCGACAGATGACGACCGCCGAATATCTGTCCGGCGTGCCGGGCGGCCTGCTCATCATTGCCGATCACGCCTCCAACGCCGTTCCGGCGGAGATCGCGCTCGGCGTCGATGCGGCGGACCTCGCCAGGCATATCGCGTGGGACATCGGCACCGCCGCGCTCGCGCGGGGGCTTTCAGGTGCGCTCGGCGCGCCTGCGGTCCTCGCGACGGCTTCGCGTCTCGTCGCGGATTGCAACCGCGCGCCGGAGGACGACGGCGCGATCCCGTCCGCAAGCGACGGCATCCCCGTGCCGGGCAACGTGTCGCTTAGTGCCGAGGCGCGGCGCGCGCGCCTTGAAGCGTGGCACGAACCCTATCACGCGGCGATTGCCGCAGCACTCGATACGCTGGCGCCGCGCCTGCTGGTTTCGATCCACAGCTTCACGCCGGGCCTTGCGACGCGGCCCGGGGAGACGCGGCCGTGGCAGGTCGCGCTGCTCCATAACCGGGATAGCCGCGCCGCCCGCATCGCCATTGGCGCGCTGACCAAAGAAGGCCTCACCGTGGGCGACAACCAGCCCTATTCGGGCGCGGTCTACGGCTACACGACCGACCGGCACGCGGAGGCGCGGGGGCTGCCCTACCTCACCTTCGAAATCCGGCAGGATCTGCTTGCGGACGAGCGCGCGATTGCCGCATGGACGGCGCGCCTCGCCCGTGTCATTGGCATCGTCGAATCCGAGCTTCTGGAGGTAATATCATGACGACATTCGACAAATCGAAGTTGCCGAGTCGTTATGTCTCCGTAGGTCCGGAGCGCGCGCCGCAGCGGTCGTACTACTACGCGATGGGCCTGACCGAGGAGGAGATCGCGCGGCCCTTCGTCGGCGTCGTTTCCGCGGGCAACGACAGCGCGCCCTGCAACACGCTGCTCGACCACCAGGCGGACATCGCGCGCCGGGGCGTGCACGCCGCGGGCGGCCTGCCGCGCCGCTTCAACACCATCACCGTCACGGACGGCATCGCGATGGGCCATCAGGGCATGAAGGCCTCGCTCGTCAGCCGCGAGGTGATCGCGGACTCGGTGGAGCTTTCGGTGCGTGGGCATTGCTATGACGCCATCGTCGGCTTCGCGGGCTGCGACAAGTCGCTGCCGGGCATGATGATGGCGATGCTGCGTTTGAACGTGCCGTCGATCTTCGTTTACGGCGGCTCGATCCTGCCCGGCCGGTACGAGGGGCGGGACCTCACGGTGCAGGATGTATTCGAAGTTGTCGGTCAGTACGCTTCCGGCAAGTGTCCACTTTCACACCTGACCGCGATCGAGAAGGCGGCGTGCCCGGGCCACGGGGCCTGCGGCGGGCAGTACACGGCGAACACGATGGCGTGCGTCGCCGAGGCCATCGGCCTCAGCCTGCCGAACAGCAACATGGCGCCCGCACCCTACGAGACGCGCGACGACATCGCCGAGGCCGCGGGGCGACAGGTGATGAAGCTGATCGAACTGAACCTCCGCCCGCGCGACATCTGCACGCGCGAGGCGTTCGAGAACGCGGCGCGTGTCGTCGCGGCGACGGGCGGCTCCACGAACGGCGGTTTGCACCTGCCCGCAATGGCTTCGGAAGCGGGGATCGAGTTCGATCTGTTCGACGTCGCCGAGATATTCAAATCAACGCCTTACATCGCGGACCTGAAACCGGGCGGCAACTATGTCGCCAAGGACATGTACGAGGCGGGCGGCGTCTACATGGTGATGAAGGCGCTGCTTGCGGGCGGCTTCCTCCACGGCAACTGCATGACCGTGACTGGCAAGACGCTGGGCGAGAACATCGAGGAAATCACCTGGAAACCCGACCAGAAGGTCATCCGCGAGATTTCAAACCCGATCACGCCAACGGGCGGCGTCGTCGGCCTCAAGGGATCGCTCGCCCCCGACGGCGCGATCGTGAAGGTCGCCGGGCTCGCCAAGCTCACCTTCGAAGGCCCGGCCCGCGTCTTCGATTGCGAGGAGGATGCCTTCGCCGCCGTCGAGAACCGCCAGTTCGAGGAGGGCGAGGTTCTCGTGATCCGCTACGAGGGCCCCAAGGGCGGCCCCGGGATGCGCGAAATGCTCGCCACCACCGCCGCGCTCTACGGGCAGGGCATGGGCGACAAGGTTGCGCTCATCACCGACGGCCGCTTCTCCGGCGCGACGCGCGGCTTCTGCATCGGCCACGTCGGCCCCGAGGCTTCCGACTGCGGACCCATCGCGCTCATCGAGAACGGCGACCGTATCCGCATCGACGCCGTGGAGGGCACCATAGACCTCCTCGTCGGCGACGATGTTCTCGCCGAGCGCCGCGCGCGCTGGCAGCCCCGCGTCAACGCCTACCAGTCCGGCGCGCTGTGGCGCTACGCCCAGAACGTCGGTCCGGCCAGCAAGGGCGCCTGCACGCATCCCGGCGCCCGCGCCGAGCGCCACGTCTACGCCGACATCTGACCGCGACGAGAAGGAAACGGGCGATGTCGGCAGCGGCAGCGCGGGGATGGTCTTCGGCTGCGGCGGTATGGCCGGGTCGCTCCTGCTCTCCTGCGGCGGGCGGATCGCCGACCACACCGGCTCACCGCGCGAATCGCGGGGAATCTCGCCGGGCGTCGTCCTGATGCCGCCAGTATAGAAAGGAGACGGCGCGCAGGCGCCGACGATGAGCGTGACGGCGAGAATGACAAGTACGGGAAGTCGCATGACGTCGTATGCTGTCGCAAGAACGGTGCGCGTTGACAAGTCCGCCGCGATCGGTGTCGGGTCTTTCCATGCCAGCTGAATATCCGCCGCTTCTGCCGCGCGAGCCCGTGGTGACCGCCGCCGAAATGCGGGCCGCGGAAGCCGCAGCGATCGCCGCCGGGACGAGCGGCTTCGAACTCATGCGGCGCGCGGGCGAGGCCGCCGCGGCGGGCATCGCGGCGTTCTACGGTCCCGCGCCGGTTCTGGTGCTGGCGGGGCCGGGCAACAACGGCGGCGACGGCTATGTCGTGGCCCATGCGCTGAGGGCGCGCCGCTGGCCCGTCGAGGTTGCCGCACTGGCGCCGCCCGCGACCGAGGCCGCGCAGCAGGCCGCCGCGCTCTGGAACGCTCCGGTCATCGACGTCGCGGCGGCGGAGCCGCGCTTCGTGCTCGTCGATGCGCTGTTCGGAACCGGACTGACGCGCGGGCTGGAGGAGCCGCTTCTTTCGCAGTTTCATGCGCTTGCACGCGCATCTTCCGTCGTCGTCTCGCTCGATCTGCCGAGCGGCGCGGCGACCGACGACGGCGCGCCGCTGTCCCCGCTGGCGCGCGCGGACCTTACCGTCACGTTCGGCGCGCTGAAGCCGTCGCACCTGCTGTATCCCGCCGCAGCGCGCTGCGGGCGGGTCGTGGTGGCCGACATCGGTCTCGGCGAGATCGGGACGCGGCTGTTCCGAAACGGCGCGCCGTCCGCCGCGGCTCTGGCGACGGACACGCACAAGTACCGGCGCGGGCATGTACTCGTCGTGTCGGGGGCGATGGCGGGCGCGGGGTGGCTCGCCGCCCGCGCCGCGCAGCGGGCCGGGGCAGGCTATGTGACGCTGGCGTCGGAAACGGCGCTGCCGCCGTCGTCGCTCGTCGTGCAGCCGCTTTCCGCGATCGACCTCGGCCGCGCGGATGCCGTCGTGCTCGGCTCGGGCCTCGGCCGCGACGGAGCGGCGCGCGCGCGGGCCGGGGCGGTGCTCGACGCGGGAAGAACGATGGTGCTCGACGCCGACATCTTCTCGCTGTTCGCGGACGATCCGGCGCCGGTGTTCGGCCTCGGCGCGGTGATGACGCCGCATGACGGCGAGTTCGCGCGCCTGTTCGGCGATCTTCCGGGCAGCAAGGCGGATCGCGCCCGCGCCGCCGCCGCGCGGTCCGGCAACGTCATCGTCCTGAAAGGGCCGGACACGGTGATCGCCGCGCCGGACGGCCGCGCGGTGATCAACGATCACGCCTCGCCGCGCCTCGCCACCGCCGGAAGCGGCGACGTGCTCTCGGGCATGATCGCGGCGCATCTCGCGCGCGGCGACGCGCCGTTCGAGGCTGCCTGCGCCGCCGTGTGGCGTCACGGCGATGCCGCGCTGCGGGGGCGTGACGGGCTGATCGCGGAAGACCTCGTCGGTCTGATCCGCTGAGCATGGAAACCATTGTTCGCCTTGCAGCGCGCGGTGACGGCGTCACCGAGAGCGGCCGCTACGTCGCCGGGGCGGTTCCCGGCGATACGGTGGACGGTGACGTCATCGCGCCGGGGCCGTACCATATTGCTCCGGCCTGCTCGCATTTCGGCGTCTGCGGCGGCTGCCAGTTGCAGCACGCGGACGACGCCGTGCTCGCCGACTTCGTCTCGGGCCGCATCCTCGGCGCGCTTGCCGGTGTCGGCATTGTGCCCAAGACGGTGCATCCCGCGCACCTGTCGCCGCCCGGCGCGCGGCGGCGGGCCAGCTTCCGACTGGTTCGGGACGGCGGCGGCGTGCGCCTCGGCTTCAACGTCGAGGGCAGCAGCGCGGTCGTCGATCTCGCCGAATGCCCGGTGGTTCGCCCGGCGCTCTGGGACGCCGCGCGAACGCTTCGCGACGCGCTCGCGCCGCGCCTTCGGACAGGCCATGCCGTCGGCATGACCCTCACCGACACCGTCTCCGGTTTCGACGTGCTGCTCACCAATCTCGCGCTGCCCGCGTCCGACGTCGGCGCGCTTGCGGCTCTCGCATCGCAGGCCGGGCTGGCGCGGATCGCGACCGAGACGGCCGCGGGCGTCGAGATCGCGCTTCAGCTTGCCGAGCCTGCGGTCAGGTTCGATGGCGTCGCCGTGGCGCTCCCGCCCGGCGGTTTCCTTCAGGCGACCGCGGACGGCGAGGCGGCTTTGCAGGCGGCGGTGCTGGAGGGCGTCGCCGGGGCGGGCACGGTGGCCGATCTTTTCTGCGGGGCGGGCACGTTCGCGCTGCCGCTCTCGGCGCGGGCGAAGGTGTTTGCGGCGGATGCCGCGCGCGATGCCGTCGCGGCGCTGTCAGCCGCCGCGAAGCGTGCAGGGCGTCCGGTCACGACCGCGCACCGCGACCTGTTCCGCCAGCCGCTGCAACCCGCCGAACTCGACAAGTTCGATGCCGTGGTCCTCGATCCGCCGCGCGCGGGGGCGAAGACGCAGGTGGAAACGATCGCGCGCTCGAAGCTGAAGCGGGTCGTGCATGTCTCGTGCAACCCCAACACGTTCGCGCGGGATGCGAAGATTTTGCACGAGGCCGGGTTCCGGCTCACCGAGCTGTGGCCGGTCGGCCAGTTCCGCTGGTCCGTCCACGTGGAACTGGCTGCCGTTTTTCTTCGTTAGGCGAAGAGTTTCGACCAGCCGTGCTTGGGACGGTTCCGCCAGTGGCCGCGGTGGTAGGCGTCCGATGCCAGCAGCGGCAGCACCGAACCGGCCTCAGCATAGACCATCTGCTCGAGCGTGGTGTCGACCTTGCCCCAGCTCGCGGCTTCCTTGAGCGTCGAGGACGAGCAGGCGCCGTCGCGCACGTCGGCGACCGTGATCTGCACGGCGTACTTGTGCATCTCGACGTCCTCGTGGCCGAGGATCTCGGCGCAGACGACGGTGTCCTGCACGAAGTTCTTCGGCACGCCGCCGCCGATCATCAGGAGGCCGGTGGTGCCCGCCTTGATCTTGATGTCGGTCAGCTCGCGGAAGTCCGCGATCGAGTCGAGCGTCATGTAGGGGCGGCCCGCCTTCATGGCGTCGACCTGGTGCTTGACGAGGCCGAAGCCTGCCGACGAGTCCGTGAACGCCGGGCAGAAGATCGGCACGTCGTGCTCGAAGGCGAGCTTAACGAGGCTGTTCTCCTTCTTGCCGTGCTTCGAGAGGTAGCGGCCCATCTCGCGGATGAAGGCGCGGCTCGAATAGGGCTTCGGATCGAGGCCGTTCGCGATCTCGCCGATCGTGTGGTCGCAGTCCTGAAGCTGCTCCTCGTCGATATAGGTGTCGTAGATGCGGTCGATGTAGAGCGAGCGCAGCACGTTATCGTCAGGGATTTCAAGCGCCTGGTAGTGCTTGTGGCCAAGGCCTTCGAAGAAGTCCATGTCGACGATCGAGGCGCCGGTGGCGACGATGCCGTCCACCATGTTGTTCTCGACGAGGTCCGCATAGAGGTTCATGCAGCCGCCCGCCGAGGTGGAGCCGGCGATGACGAGGAAGATCGAGCAGTCCTTGTCTTCCAGCATGGTGTTGTAGATCTTCGTGGCGCGCGCGAGGTCGCGGCTGGTGAAGCTCATGCCGTCCATCTGGTCGATGATCGGGCGCGCATCGAAGCTCTTGATGTCGATGTGACGCACTTCTGTGGAGAGCAGTTCCGCCTTGCGCTGCGCGTCTACGCGAACATCGGTCATTGGTGTTTCCTTCCAGTCGGGTGGTTGCTGTGGACTGGCTCGGCGCATGGAAAGCGCCGCCCGCGGCCGGATCATGCCGGCGCCGAGCGGGAAGGGGACGGCCGCCCGCTTGCAGGCGGCCGTTCTCAGTTGCGTATGGCAGTAACGCCCTGCGGTGTCGACTCCGTGACAGCGTAGGCGCTCGCCATCGGCTCGTCGGTGACGATCACGGTCTCGCCGTTCACGAAGCCGTTGAACGCCGTGCGCATGGCCGCGCCGTAGGCACCGAGCATCCCGACCTCGATATAGTCGCCCGCCTTGACGTCGGCAGGCAGCATGAACGGGCCGGCCATGTAGTCCATGTCGTCGCAGGTCGGGCCGTAGAAGCTGAACGCCTCTTCCGCGCCCACGCCCCCGCGCAGGAGCTTCACCGGAAAACGCCACGCGACATGCGCCGCGTCGAACAGCGAGCCGTAGGCGCCGTCGTTGATGTAGATGACGTCGCCCTTGCGCTGCTCGACGCGCACCAGCACGCTCGCGTACTCGGCGCAGAGCGCGCGGCCCGGCTCGCACCACAGCTCCGCCGAGTAGCTGATCGGCATCGCCTCGAAGGCGCGGTGGATCGCGTCGAAGAACATCTGCATCGGCGCCGGGTCCATGCCCGGATAGATCGACGGGAAGCCGCCGCCGACATCGACGACGTCGACCGTGACGCCCGCCTGCACGATCGCGGCGCGGACCAGCGTCATCGCCTCGACATAGGCCTGCGGGCTCATCGCCTGGCTGCCGACGTGGAAGCAGACGCCGAGCGCATCCGCCGCCTGCCGCGCGGCGAGCAGCAGCGCCGGAGCCTCCTCGATGGAGGCGCCGAACTTGGAGGCGAGGCTGAGCTTCGAGTGCGCCGAGGAAACGCGCAGCCGGACGCAGAGCGTCAGGTCGCTCGCGCCGCCGGTCACCTCGACGATCTTCGCCAGCTCCTCGCGGCTGTCGAGCGAGAAGGTGCGGACGCCGTGCTCGAAATACGCCTCGGTGATCGCCTCGGGCGACTTCACCGGGTGCATGAAACACAAGGTGGCGTCGGGCAGCAGGCCGCGCACCAGACGCACCTCGTTGATCGAGGCCACATCGAAATGCGTGATGCCGCCGTCCCAAAGCGTCCTGATGATCTCGGGCGAGGGATTGGCCTTCACGGCATACATCGACAGCCCCGGAAACCTCTCGACGAAGAACCGGGCCGCACGGTGTGCAGCGTGAGGACGAATGAGGGTGACAGGCGCGTCGGGTCGAAGGACCGACGCTACCCCCAGCGCGCTATGGAATTCTCGCAACTCAAGGGACCTCCAGTGGACAGTTGACATGCACTGCCTTGCGGTGGAAGTCCCATGGGGCAGCGGACGCGCTATGTAGGGTCGGGGCGGCGCGATGTAAAGAAAAAATCGCTGAAGCGTTCCTATTGTTTCCCCATGTGAAATCAGCGAGTTAACTGAAAATGAACACGCCCACGCTCGAAGAGGTGAAAGCCGCGGCCGCGCGCATCGCCGGTGTCACCGTCCGAACCCCGCTCTTGCGGTCGGATACGCTCGACAGCGCGACCGGGGCGAAGGTGTGGCTGAAGGCCGAATGCCTGCAGCGCACCGGCTCGTTCAAGTTCCGCGGCGCGTGGAATCGCCTGTCGGCGCTCAGCCCGGAGCAGCGCCGCGAGGGGGTGGTGGCCTTCTCGTCGGGGAATCACGCGCAGGGCGTGGCGCTGGCGGCAAGACTGCTCGGCATCCGCGCCACGATCGTGATGCCGTCCGACGCACCGCGCATCAAGGCGGACGCGACGCGCGGCTACGGCGCGGAGATCGTGAGCTATGACCGGCTGGCTGAACGCCGCGAGGTGATCGCCGCGAAGATCGCCGAAGAGCGCGGCGGCGTGGTCGTACCGTCGTTCGACGATCCTTACGTCGTCGCGGGGCAGGGGACGGCGGGGCTCGAAATCGCCGAAGACATCGGCCAGCCCGACGTCATGCTCGTGTGCTGCGGCGGTGGCGGGCTGGCGAGCGGGATCGCGCTGGCGCTGCCCGAGAGCGAGATCGTGGTCGTCGAACCCGAGGGCTATGACGACGTCACGCGGTCGCTCGCGGGCGGCGCCATCGAGCCGGTGCGCGATCCGGGGCCGACGCTGTGCGACGCGCTCCAGACGCTCGTCACCGCGCCGCTGACGTTCGGCATATTGCAGGGGCGGGGTGCGCGCGGCGTCGCGGTTTCGGAGGCCGAGGTGAAGGCTGCCGTCGCGTTCGCGTTCCGCGAGCTGAAGCTGGTGGTGGAACCCGGCGGCGCGGCCGCGCTCGCGGCGGCGCTCTCCGGAAAGCTCGATCTCAGGGGCAAGACCGTCGCGCTGACCCTGTCGGGCGGCAACGTCGACGCGGAAACCTACCGGGCCTGTCTCGGCGCCTAGGCGACGCCCGTCTTGCGAACGGTCGGAGTCTTTGCCGGGACCGGCTCGTCGAGAAGGCCCCCCAGCTCGTAGGCCGCGCGCGCGGCGCCGTCGCCGAGGCGCTTGATGTCGGTCGCGAAGACGCTCGCGTCCTTGCCGGGACGCGCCAGCGTCATGGCGTCGATCAGCGCGTCGAGCAGGCTGACGGACGTGCTGGTGGCGTAGTCGGCGGCGAAGTTGTGATTGTGTGCGACCATCGGGCGTTTTCCTTGTGCGTTGCAAGGGAAGCTACGCCCGGCTTCCTAACTCTTGGTAAACCGCGCGGCGAACCACTCAGCGACCGCCGCTTTGGCGTCATCGGAGAGATGCAGGCCGAGCTTGCTGCGGCGCCAGAGCGCGTCGTCCGCGGTCTGCGCCCACTCCTCGGCGACCATGTGTTCAAGCTCCGCCGTGAACACGCCGCCGAGGTTCTCGCCGAGGCCCCGCTCCAGCATCGTGTCGGCGCGCGTGCCGTAGAGCCGCGCCAGCCGGTCGACGATCTGCGGATCGTAGTCGCCGTGCTTCAGCCGCAGATCCTCGCGCCACTTCGTCCATGCCTGCTGGCCGGTGAAGCCCGGAAGACGCGGGAAATCGCTGCCCGGCAGCGGCTGCTCCGCCGTCCAGCGCCCGCTCTCCGGGAACAGGCGGCCGAGCACGTCCTCGGCGAGCAGGCGGTAGGTGGTGATCTTGCCGCCGACCACGGTGACGGCGCCGCCGCCTTCGTGCGCGACGAGCTTCCAGTCGCGCGTCGTCTCGCGCGCGCCCTTGCCTTCCTCCAGCACCAGCGGGCGGATGCCGGCATAGGTGGAGATGATGTCGGCGCGCTCCAGCGGCCGCGACAGGTAGCAGTTCGCGGCGGCGAGCAGATAGTCGGTTTCCCCCTCGGTGATCCGCGGCGTGTCCGGTGAGGGGATCGCCGTCTCGGTGGTGCCGATCAGCGAGAAGTCGGCCTCGTAGGGGATGATGAAGACGATGCGGCCGTCCGGCTGCTGGAGGATGTAGCTGTCCTGCCCGCGGCCGATGCGGCGCGTGATCAGGTGCGCGCCCTGCACGAGACGCAGGCGCGGGGCGTCGGGGAGGCCGAGGACATCGGCGGCGACCTCGCCCGCCCACGGCCCGGCGCAGTTGACGACGTGCGCGGCGGAGAGGCTGGTGCCGTCGCCGAGCGTGGCCTCCCAGCCCGCGGCGGTCCGGCTCGCCGCTGTCACGGCCGTGCGGGGCAGGACCAGCGCGCCGCGCGCCGCGGCGTCCTGCGCGTTCGCGATGACGAGGCGGGCGTCGTCCACCCAGCCGTCCCAGTAGCGGAACGCCTTCGTAAAGCGCTTGTCGAGCGGCTGGCCGGCGTGGTCGTCGCGCAGCACGACCTTCGAGGACCCGGGCACCTGCTCGCGGTGCGCGAGGTTGTCGTAGAGGAATAGCCCGGCGCGGATCATCCAGCCGGGGCGCGTATCGGGGCCCAGCGGCAGGATGAAGGGCATCGGGCGCGTCAGGTGCGCGGCGATGTCGAGCAGCACCTCGCGCTCGGCGAGCGCCTTGCGGACCAGCCGGAACTCGTAGAACTCGAGGTAGCGCAGCCCGCCGTGGATCAGCTTCGTGGACGCCGAGGACGTGGCGCCGCCGATGTCCGCGGCATCGACGAGCGCGACCTTGAGGCCGCGCCCGGAGGCGTCGCGCGCGAGCCCCGCGCCGTTGACGCCCGCGCCGATGACGAGAAGATCGAAATGGCCCCTGTTCACGGGCGTTTACCTAGAGCCGCCGCGCGCGCTAGGAAAGCGGCAATGACGCACATCCTCAGCATCGACGAGGGCACGACCTCGACGCGCGCGGTGGCCTTCACGCCGGAAGGGCGCATCGGCGCCGCGCACGGCGAGGAGATCGTCCAGCATTTCCCGCAGAGCGGCTGGGTCGAGCACGATCCCGCCGAGATCTGGGAGAAGACGCTGCGCGCCGCGAATCGGGTCGTCGAGGACGTGGGGGCGGCGTCCATCGCGGCGATCGGCATCACCAACCAGCGCGAGACGATCATGTTCTGGGACCGGAAGACGGGCGATCCGCTGGCGCCCGCCATCGTCTGGCAGGACCGGCGCGGCGCGGCGATCTGCGCGGAGCTGAAGGCGCGGGGGCTGGAGGACGACGTGCAGGGCCGCACCGGGCTTCTGCTGGACCCGTATTTCTCGGCGAGCAAGATCCGCTGGGCGCTGGAGAACTGGCCGGAGGTGCGCGACGCCGCGAAGGCGAAGCGGCTTGCCATCGGCACGATCGATTCGTGGCTGATCTGGCGGCTGACCGGCGGGCTGCACGTGACCGACGCGACCAATGCGGCGCGCACGCTGCTGATGGACCTCGAACGCTGCGCGTGGGACGCGGGCCTCGCCGCGCTGTTCGACGTGCCGCCGGACGCGCTGCCCGAGATCGTCGACTGCGCCGGGCGCATCGGCGAGACGCGGCTTATCGGCGGGCGCACGATCCCGATCTCGGGGTGCGCGGGGGACCAGCAGGCGGCCGCGATCGGGCAGGTGTGCCTCGACCCCGGCGCGGTCAAATCGACTTACGGCACGGGCGCGTTCCTGCTCGCGCACGCCGGGGGAACCGCGCCGGTGTCGTCGAACCGGCTGCTTTCCACCGTGGCGTGGCGGCTCGGCGGACGGGCGGCCTATGCGCTTGAAGGCAGCATCTTCGTCGCGGGCAGCGCGGTCAAATGGCTGCGCGACCAGATCGGCATCATCGCCAGCGCGTCCGAAACCGCGGGGCTTGCCGCCTCGGTGCCGGACAGCGGCGGCGTCAGCTTCGTGCCCGCCTTCAACGGCCTCGGCGCGCCGTGGTGGGAGCCGGAGGCGCGCGGCATGATCACCGGGATCAGCGGCGGCACGACGCGCGCCCACATCGTCCGCGCCTGCCTCGAAGCCATGAGCCTGCAAACGTCCGACCTGCTCGACGCCATGCGCCGCGACGGCGTGTCACCTTCCCTTGTGCGCGTCGACGGCGGCATGGTGGCGAACGACTGGCTGTGCCAGGACCTTGCCGACGTGCTCGGCATCACCGTCGAGCGCCCGAAGGTCGTGGAAACGACGGCGCTCGGCGCGGCCATGCTGGCGGCGGTCGGGTGCGGCCTGTTCGCCGATCTCGAGTCGGCGAGCGTGATGTGGCACGCCGAGCGCAGGTTCGAGCCGGCACTGGACGAGGAGGCGCGCAGCGTGCGCAAGACGAACTGGGCGACGGCGGTGCGGCAGGTGATGGCGGGGCTTCCGCAATGACCAACATGCTCGCGATCATCCTGTCGTTCGCGGTGATCGCCGCCTTCGTCATCGGCGGCGGCGGCATGTGGATCGCGCTGAAGCGCCCCGGCGAGCGCAAGAAGGGCCTGCTGATGGTGGGCGTCGCCATCGTCACGCTCGTCAACGTCTGGCTGCTCGCCGCCCCCGTACCCTGACATTTTGCTTCAGTTGCGAGGCGCGCGGCCCCGGCTAGAATTGCCGCCGCAACAGCGACGGGAGACGCGCGTGCGCCGATGGGGAGTGATCGCGGCCTGCCTGCTGGCGGCCGCCTGTGGCGGTGCGGGCAAAAAGGTGCCGGCGCCGGTGGACGATGCGCGGCTGGCGGCGGCGGCGGACGAGCCGGTAAGCTGGCTGACGCACGGCGGCACCTACGAGGAGCAGCGCTACAGCCGCCTCGACGCGATCAACGACGGGAACGTCGGCAAGCTCGGCCTCGCGTGGAGCCACACGTTCGACACCAACCGGGGGCAGGAAGCGACGCCGATCGTGGCGGACGGCGTGCTCTACACGACCTCGGCGTGGTCCAAGGTCTACGCGTTCGACGCGAAGACCGGCGCGCTCCTTTGGGAACACGACCCCGAGGTGCCGGGCGAGACGGGCTTCAAGGCGTGCTGCGACGTCGTGAACCGCGGCGTCGCGCTCTACGACGGCAAGGTCTATTCGGGAACGCTCGACGGCCGCCTCATCGCGCTCGACGCGAAGACGGGTGCGCTCGTCTGGAGCGAGGTCACGGTCGACCCGTCGAAGCCCTACACGATCACCGGCGCGCCGCGCATCGTGAAGGGCAGGGTGCTGATCGGCAACGGCGGCGCCGAATACGGCGTGCGCGGCTACGTCTCCGCCTATGATGCGAAGACCGGCAAGCTGGCGTGGCGCTTCTACACCGTGCCGCCCGGCCCCGGCGCGCCCGCCGACGGCGCGGTTTCGGACCCGATGATCGAGACGATGCGCGCCACGTGGAACGGCGACTGGTCGAAATTCGGCGGCGGCGGCACGGTGTGGGACGCCATCGTCTACGACCGGGACTTCAACCAGGTCCTGATCGGCGTCGGCAACGGCAGCCCGTGGAACCACAAGGTCCGCTCGGGGGGGAAGGGCGACAACCTCTTCGTCTCGTCGGTCGTCGCGCTCGATGCCGACACCGGCGCCTACAAATGGCACTATCAGGGCACGCCGGGCGAGACGTGGGACTTCACGCAGACGCAGCCGATCATCCTTGCCGACCTTTCGTTGGACGGCGCGCCGCGCAAGGTGATGATGCAGGCGCCGAAGAACGGCTATTTCTACGTGATCGACCGCAAGGACGGGACGCTCGTCTCGGCGAAGGGCTTCGTGCCGCAGACGTGGACGACGGGCATCGACATGGCGACGGGCCGCCCGATCGAGGCCGAGAACGCCCGCTTCACCAGGGGAACGTTCGTCGCGCTGCCCTCCGCGCTCGGCGCGCACAACTGGCACCCGATGGCGTTCAGCCCCGAGACCGGCCTCGTCTACCTGCCCGCGCAGGAGGTGCCCTTCGCCTATCTCGCCGACGCGGGCTTCAAGGGACGGGACGGCGGCTGGAATGTCGCCGTCGACTTCCTCGCCAACGCCGTGCCTGACGACCCGGCGCAGTTCCGCGCGCTCCGCGCCATGCTGAAGGGCCAGCTCGTGGCGTGGGACCCCGTGCAGCAGAAGGAGGTCTGGCGCGTCCAGTACGACGGGCCGTGGAACGGCGGCGTGCTCGCCACTGCGGGCAATCTCGTGTTTCAGGGCAACGCGCACGGCGCGTTCGCGGCGTTCGCGGCGGACAGCGGCAAGGAGCTGTGGAGCTTCGACGCGGGCACCGGCGTCATCGCCGCGCCGGTCAGCTACGCGGTGAACGGCGAGCAGTACGTGGCGGTGATGGCGGGCTACGGCGGGGCCTATCCGCTGTCCTCCTCGTTCGTCGACAACCCGCGTCCCATGCCGAACGGACGCCTGCTCGTCTTCAAGCTCGGCGGCAAGGCACCCTACAGCATCGAGCGCATCGAGAATCCGTCGGCGACGGTCGTCGAGGCGGCATGGAGCGCCGAGACCGTGAAGCAGGGCGCGGCGCTGTACGAGAGCACGTGCGGCGTCTGCCACGGCCCGGCAGGCATCTCGTCCGGCGTGCTGCCGGACCTGCGCCGCTCCGGCGTGCTTGCGGACAAGAACAGCTGGAACGCGGTCGTCATCGGCGGCACGCTCAAGGATCGCGGCATGGTGAGCTTCGCGAAATGGATGTCGGCGGACGACGCCGAGGCGATCCGCGCCTATGTGGCGGGCAAGGCGAACCTGCTGGCGGCGGCGGAAGCGAAGGAGCACTAGCCGTCGAGCGCGCACCACATCACGCAGCGCCGGGCGGGGTTCGTCTGCACGGCCAGCCGCCTTGCGAGCGCGGGCGGCGTTTCCTCGGCCGACAGCACCTGAAAGCCGAACTGCGCGTAGAGCGGCGCATTCCACGGGATCGTGCGGTCGGTGATGAGGCTGGCGGCGCCGAAACCCCGCTGCACCGCCTCGGCGAGCGCCACCTCCATCAGCCGTCGCCCGATGCCCCGCCGCTGGTGCGAGACGGCGACGGACATCTCGTCGATGTAGAAGCTGCCCGCCAGCCGTTCGGCGCGAAGGAAGCCCACGGGCATCCCGCCGTCGTCGGCCACCCAAAGCGCTTTCTGCGCGAGCGCCGCGCGGAAGTACTCCGGCGCGGACGTCTGGCCCACCGCCCAGGCCATGTGCGTGCCTTCGAACACCGTGCCGGCGGACAGCTCGACGACCGTCAGCGCCGCTATGTCGGTCTCGCTTCCGTAGCGGACGATCAATGCGTTCGCGTGAGCTCGCGCATCGCGTCGTCGAGCCCCTCCAGCGTCAGCGGGAACATGCGGCCCTCCATCAGCGTCTTCACCATCTGGATGGATTGGCCGTACTGCCAGTTCTTCTCCGGGATCGGGTTCAGCCACACGGCGCTGTGGTAGACGTCCGTCATGCGCCGCAGCCAGACCTCGCCGGCTTCCTCGTTCCAGTGCTCGACCGAGCCGCCCGGATAGTTGATCTCGTAGGGGCTCATCGAGGCGTCGCCGACGAAGATCAGCTTGTAGTCCGCCGGGAACTTGTGGAGCACGTCGAGCGTCGGCGTGCGCTCGGTGAAGCGGCGGCGGTTGTCCTTCCACACGCCTTCGTAGACGAAGTTGTGGAAATAGAAGAACTCGAGGTGCTTGAACTCGCTGCTCGCGGCGGAGAACAGCTCCTCGCAGAGCTTGACGTGCGGGTCCATCGAGCCGCCGATGTCGAGGAACAGCAGCACCTTCACGGCATTGTGCCGCTCGGGGCGCATCACGATGTCGAGGTAGGCCTTGCGCGCGGTGCCCTTGATCGTGGCGTCGAGGTCGAGCTCGTCCGCCGCGCCCGTGCGCGCGAAGCGGCGCAGGCGGCGGAGCGCGACCTTGATGTTGCGCGTGCCGAGTTCCACGCTGTTGTCGAGGTTCCTGAACTCGCGCTTGTCCCACACCTTGACGGCGCGGCCCTGCCGGCCTTCCTTCTGGCCGATGCGGACGCCCTCCGGGTTGTAGCCGTAGGCGCCGAACGGCGACTTGCCCGCCGTTCCGATCCACTTGTTGCCGCCCTCGTGGCGCTCCTTCTGCTCCTCGAGGCGCTTCTTCAGCGTCTCCATGATCTCTTCCCACGAACCGAGCTTCTCGATCTCGGCCTTCTCCTCCTCGGTGAGGTAAAGCTCGGCAAGCTTCCGCAGCCATTCCTCGGGGATTTCGGCGGTTTCCGCCTCGAAGCTCGTCTCCAGCCCGTGGAAGACCTTGCCGAACACCTGATCGAAGCGGTCGAGCAGCGCCTCGTCCTTCACGTAGGCGGCGCGGGACAGGTAGTAGAAGCTCTCGACGTTCCGCTCGATCACGCCCGCCTTCAGCGCCTCCAGAAGCGTCAGGTGCTCCTTGAGACTCGCGGGGATCTTCGCGGCGCGGAGGGCATCGAGGAAGTCGAGAAACATACGCTACGGGGTCTTTCGGCGCTGACGGTCGTCGGAATACATAAAGCAATCCGCGCGCAGAGGCATTACCCGGTTCCACCGAGCCTGTCACATTCGCTGGGCCTCGCGCGATTTCAGTATCGCCCGCCTCGACGAAAAAGGAACGGGCGCCGCAGCACCCGCTCCCGTTCGTGTTTCAGTCAATGCCGCGCGGTCAGCGGCGGCGACGCGCCATGCCGAGACGTGAAATTCCGTCGACGTGGCCGTGGGCGCATTGATCACGTTTGCGAGCGACGCGGTGATGTTCAGGTTCGCGAACGGACCGTTGGTCGGGTTGGCGAGCACGGCCGCGTCGTGGCTGCTGCCGAGCGAAACCGTGATGCCCGATGCGGCATTGAGGTAAACTGGGACAGCCATTGCCGCCACCGGCAGCGGTGGGCGGTTTCGATGGCTAACCGGTTGTCTTCCGCCGCAGGCGCGTGACCGCATCGAGGCCCATCGCGAGCCAGCCGAGCCCGATCATCGCGACCGCGAGGCTGCCGAACTGGAGGGGCATCGCGATGCCGGGGAGAATCGCGAGCGGCGCCGGGAGACAAAGCGCCCCGAGCACTCGCCGTCCCGACCGGAACAGCGCGACAGCGGCAGCGCCGCACGTCAGCGCGAGCAGCCCGAACTTGATCCAGACCGGCCAAGGCAGGCACGCAAGCGCGTCTCCGGGGGAGGGGAGGTCCGCAGTGATCTCCAGAAGCAGCACGTTTTCGACCGCGTCGCTTGCCGCCGCGACGAGCCCGAGCGCGCCGACGGCGAGCCAGACGCGGCGTTTCCTCTCCCGCGCGATACCCGCGAACACGCTGAACACGAAAAAGCCGTAGAGCGGCATGAACAGGAAATCGAGCCGGTTGCCGCGGTCCATCGCGGCGATGCGGGCCGGGCGTTCAGGGTCGCCGGGGGCACCGAAGACGTGGTCCAGATGCTCGGGCGTTCGCGCGAACTCGAACAGCAGCACCGGGCTCTGCACGCGCGCGTCCGGGAGCGGCGCGGCGAGCGTCCTCGGGAATACCGCCTGCATGACGGCGAACATCAGGATCACGAGCCCGAACAGCAGCACGGTCGTGCGTCTGTCGGCGAGCCGGTTCACGCGGCCGGTCCTATCCCGGCTTGCCGTCGCGCCGCGCGATGAAGGCGAGGCGTTCGAACAGCATCACGTCCTGCTCGTTCTTGAGGAGGGCGCCGTGGAGCGGCGGGATCAGCTTCTTCGGGTCGCGTGAGCGCAGCACGTCGAGCGGCAGGTCCTCGTGCATGAGGAGCTTCAGCCAGTCGAGCAACTCGGAGGTCGACGGCTTCTTCTTGAGGCCGGGCACGTCGCGGATGTCGTAGAAGACGGTGAGCGCCTCGCGCACCAGCTCCTTCTGGATGCCGGGGAAGTGCACGTCGACGATCGCCTGCATCGTCTCGCGGTCCGGGAACTTGATGTAGTGGAAGAAGCAGCGGCGCAGGAAGGCGTCCGGCAGTTCCTTCTCGTTGTTGGAGGTGATGATGACGATGGGGCGCTCGGCGGCCTTCACCGTCTCGCCGGTCTCGTAGACATGGAACTCCATGCGGTCGAGTTCCTGAAGCAGGTCGTTCGGGAACTCGATGTCGGCCTTGTCGATCTCGTCGATCAGCAGCACGGGCAGCCGCGGCGAGGTGAACGCCTCCCACAGCTTGCCCTTGCGGATATAGTTGCGGATGTCGTGGACGCGCGCGTCGCCGAGCTGGCTGTCGCGCAGGCGGCTGACGGCGTCGTACTCGTAGAGGCCCTGCTGCGCCTTGGTGGTGGACTTGACGTGCCACTCGATGAGCGGCGCGCCCATCGCCTCCGCGACTTCCGCCGCCAGCACGGTCTTGCCGGTGCCGGGCTCGCCCTTCACCAGCAGCGGACGCCGGAGCGTCGCCGCCGCATTCACGGCAACCTTGAGGTCGTCGGTCGCGACATAGCCGCTGGTGCCTTCGAAACGCATGAACTTCTCCGCTGATACCCTTCGCGTCCGGGCCTAAAGCGTGAAAGCGAAACGGGCAACCGCCCGTTTGCGATAGGCCCGATCAGGCCGTCCGCTCAGGCGATCCGGTCAGGCGAGGCGCTGGGCGTGGCGGGCTTCGAGAAGGTCGAAAAGCTGGGCGTGGAGGCTGGCGAGCTGGAGCGCGCCGAACTCGATGGCGCGGCGCACGCGCACGTCGTCCGCATGGCAGGCGAGCGCCCCTAGGGCGCCGTCCACGGGCCACGGGTCCGAAAGCCGCTCGTGGCGGTCGTAGCCGAGGTGCTGCGCGGCGCGCGGCAGGCGGGCGCGCACGGCCTGCCAGTCGAGCATCAGCGTCACCGCCGCGCCGATGGCGCAGCCGATGCGATTCGATTTGGCGAGCGTCAGCATGGCGTCGCGCTGGTCGCGCACCACCTGCTCGGCCGTGCTGATGCCGTGGAGATCGAGCGCGCCGCCGGTCATCGCGGCAAGGCCCGCCATCCAGCGGCGGTCCTGATCGAACGCCGCGCCGGCGCTGCGCAGCCACGAGGCCGCAGGTTCGTCCGCATTGAGCCGCGCGATTTCGAGCACGCTCGGAAGCTGACCGTGCAGGATGACGAGGAAATGCGCCGCGTCGGCAACGGCTTGCAACGGGCGCGCCACCGAGCCTTCGGAAAGCGCGCGCAGGTGGCGGCTGCCGCCGGCCCCGCCGTCGCGCAGCGCGCCGATCACCGCCGCCGCGAAGCTGCGCGAAGCGGCCGCACCGCCTGCCGCGCGCAGGCTCTTCTGAAGCTGGTCCATGAAGGTGGGGACCACCGCTGGCGCCATTTGCCGTCGTCTCCGCATCCGCTGCTCCACGGCTTTCGCCGCTGGCGTGCAGCCTAGAGCGATCGACGTAAAGGGAGGCTTAATCCGCGCCGCCGTTTTTCACGGCGCGGCGGCGCCACGCGAGGAGGACGAGGCCCGCGGCGACAAGGCCGAGCGTCGCGGGCTCGGGAATGTCGGTGCCCGGTCCGGGCTCAGGCAAGACCGGTTCGGGGAAGGCGAAATTGCCTGCATAGGTCGGCGCGCGCAGCTGCCCGCGAATGGCGGAGGTGTCAAACGGCGTTCAAAAGGGACCCCCGATCGGCGTCGAAGAGGGACCCCCTTTTCGGATAATATGATGCTGGTTTGTTGAAGATGGCCTTGCGCTGCGTGCGGCGGAGGGCGGGCGTAGCCCGACCGGAGGCGCGCGCAGCGCAAGATAGATTTTTGAAGGCGCCGAAGGTGGCTGTCAGCTGCGGTTTTTGAAGCGCCAGCTGTCGTTGCCCGTCTCGACGATATCGCAGTGGTGGGTGACGCGGTCGAGCAGCGCCGTGGTCATCTTGGGATCGCCGAACACGGTCGGCCATTCGCCGAAGGCGAGGTTCGTGGTGATGATGACGCTGGTCCGCTCATAAAGCTTGCTGATGAGGTGGAACAGCAACTGCCCTCCCGAGCGGGCGAACGGCAGATAACCGAGCTCGTCGAGCACGATCAGGTCGAGCCGCGACAGCTGCGCCGCCAGGGTCCCGCCTTTGCCGATCCGGGTCTCCTCTTCGAGGCGTGTCACCAGATCGACGGTGTTGAAGTAGCGGGCGCGAGCGCCCCTTCGCACGACATTGGCGGTGATCGCGATGGCGAGGTGGGTCTTGCCTGTCCCCGTGCCGCCGACCAGCACGATATTGCGGCGAGGCGGGAGGAAGGAGCCATCGTGAAGGGAGCGGATCATCTCCTCATTGATCGGTGTGCCCTCGAAGCTGAACCGCTCCAGGTCCTTCACCACGGGCAGCCTCGCAGCCGTCATCCGATAGCGGATGGAGGCTGCATCCCGGTGGGTCGCCTCAGCACGGAGCAGGTCGGTCAGTATCTCCATGGTGGTGCGCTTGCGCTGGAGGCCGGTGGTGACCGCCTCGTCGAACGCCGCCGCCATGCCCTTGAGTCCGAGGCCGCGCATCGTGTCGATCATATCATGCCGCTGCATCATAGCCTCGCAGCAGATCATAGCGGGCACAGTCGGCGAGCGGAGGATGCTGCAGCATCCGGTCTTCCGAAGTGACGATGCTGTGGGGTGTCGCCGGCTCGCGGCGCCGGGAGAGGATGTTGAGGATCAGCTCGTCGCTGGCCGTTCCGTTCGCCAACGCTTCGCGCACGGCAGCCTCTACCGGCTCCAGGCCATCGGTGAGCACCGCCGAGAGGACCCGCACGAACCTGCGATCGGCCTCGTCCCCGGTGCCGAGCCTTCGCCGTAATCGGTGCAGGGCGGGCGGCAGATCCCAGTCCTGGAACGGTGCGCCGTTACGCAGCGCGCCGGGCTTGTGCGCGAGGACCGGCAGATAATGCCAGGGATCGTATATCGTGCGGTTCCGACCGAAGTGGCGCTCATGCTCCCCGACGATCGCATCGCCGCAGCGTATGACGATGCGATCGGCATAGGAGCGCACCTGAACGGTCCGGCGTGCGGCCGTCGACATGACCGAGTAGCGGTTGCGATCGAAGCTGATGAGGCAGGTGCCGGTGACGGCATGCTCGCTCTCATGGAAGCCGTCGAACGGTGCCAGGATCGGCTGCAGGGCCGGTCGCTCCATATCCAGCGCCTCGGCGACGGTAATATCCCCGCGTTCGGGATGGGCATGATGCTCGGCCCAGCGCCGGCACTCGGCCTCCAGCCACCCGTTGAGCTCGGCCAGGCTGGCGAACCGGAGTCGCGGCTGGAAGAAGCGGCCTCGGATCGTCTGGACCTGCTGCTCGACCTGGCCCTTCTCCCATCCCGCCGCCGGCGAGCAGGCGGTCGGCTCGACCATGTAATGATCGGTCATGATCAGGAAGCGGCGGTTGAACACACGCTCCTTGCCGGTGAACACGGCCGTCACCGCCGTCTTCATATTATCGTAGATACCGCGTCGCGGCACACCGCCGAAGAACGCGAACGCCCGGGCATGGGCATCGAACAGCATCTCCTGGCCCTCGCGCGGATAGGCTCGGACATAGGGTGCGCGCGAGTCGCAGAGACGCATATGCGCCACCTTCACCCGCATCGGCTTGCCGGCGATCTCCACATCCTCGTGGCTCCAGTCGAACTGGTAGGCCTCACCCGGCTGGAAGGTCATCGGGATGAACGCCGGTGCGCCTTCGCCAGCATCCTTCCGCCGCGCAGCACGCCAGCGCGCCGCATAGCGGCGCACCGCATCATAGGATCCATCGAACCCCTCGCGCACCAGCAGGTCATGGATACGCGTCATCCGTAGCCGATCGCGGCGGCCGCGACCTTCGTTCTCCTCAAGCAGCGCATCGAGACGATCCTGATAAGGACCGATCCGCGGCAGCGGCTGGACTTTGCGCTGATAGTTGAACGCCGCCTCCGGCGACCGGATCGCTTTGCGGACGACCTTCCGCGACAAACGAAGGTCACGAGCGATCGCCTTGATCGCCTTACCCGCTGCATGCTCACGCCGAATCCGAACCACTGTCTCCACGATCAACATCCCGTTCTCGCCAACTGATCAAAACCAGTCGGCCGACTAAATCCCCGGGATGAAGGGGTCCTTTTTGCACGCCGATCACCCCACGAAGGGGGTGCCTATTGCACGCTGATCCTCAGGCGGAGGACAGGGCCACGATGCTGCCGCTCATCTGCGAATTCGTCTGCACGCGCGCATTGGGCGCAAGGACGGTGCCCCAGCTCTGTTCGAGGAAATTGACCTCGGTGGCCTCGAAGAAGTTCCAGATGATATTGTCGGCAAGCTCCACGCCCGCGGCCTGCCAGCCGCGGAAATTTATGGTGGCGCCGGCGACGTTGATGATGATCGTGTCGAGCGTGTCGGCACCGGCCGCGAAACGGATCTTGCCCGTGTTGGGGAAAAAGTCCGCAGACAAGGCGATCACCGAAACGCCGTTCTCGTCCGGAAGCCCCGGCGCGATGACGAAACCGTTCATATGGTCGCCCGGGCTGTAGCGGTCGTAGGAGATGCCGGCGTCGAGCAGGGAAAGGTCTGACGAGAGTCTGACGAAATCCGCGTGGTTCAGAAGCCCGCCGGGCACATCGGCCAGCGCCTTCTGGGTTCCGCCGCCGCCCTGAAAATCAATACGCTGCGACGTTCCGCCCACATAGGCGTTGCCGGTCTTCACCTTGGGATTGTTGGTGACGTCGCCCGTCACGACGAGGCTTGCGCCCTGCGCGTTGGTGCCCTTGCTCGCGACCTGCACGGAACCGGCATTGTAGTTGCCGTCCACATAGACGGCGCCCTCCACCTGCGACTGCAGGGTCGTATCGCTGAACACGATGAGATTGTAATCCTTCAGCGCCTGGATCGGCCCTGCAAGGGCGGGCGCGGAAGCGGCAAGCAGAACCACGGCGGACATTGCGCCACGAAGCAACATGGACATGATTTCAACGACCTTATGGTTCCTGCGCAGCGGAAAAATGGCGGCCCGCTGCCTGCGTGCCGCCATCTAGTCCAAACAAGCTTACCCAAATGTGAACCATAAACCGCGCTGACCGCCGATCCGGGCCGATTTGCGACGAACAGAGCGGGGGCCGATCGCTCAGGTGTCGAGGAAGCTCCGCATCTTGCGGCTGCGCGTCGGGTGCTTGAGCTTCCTCAATGCCTTCGCCTCGATCTGGCGGATGCGCTCGCGCGTGACCGAGAACTGCTGGCCGACCTCCTCGAGCGTATGGTCGGTGTTCATGCCGATGCCGAAACGCATCCGGAGCACGCGCTCCTCGCGCGGGGTCAGCGAGGCGAGAACGCGCGTCACCGTCTCCTTGAGGTTGGCGTGGATCGCCGCGTCCACCGGGATCACGGCGTTCTTGTCCTCGATGAAGTCGCCGAGGTGGCTGTCTTCCTCGTCGCCGATCGGCGTTTCGAGGGAGATCGGCTCCTTCGCGATCTTCATGACCTTGCGGACCTTGTCGAGCGGCATCGAGAGACGCTCGGCGAGCTCCTCCGGCGTCGGCTCGCGGCCGATCTCGTGCAGGATCTGGCGGCTGGTGCGGACGAGCTTGTTGATCGTCTCGATCATGTGCACCGGGATGCGGATCGTGCGCGCCTGATCCGCGATCGAGCGGGTGATCGCCTGCCGGATCCACCACGTCGCGTAGGTGGAGAACTTGTAGCCGCGCCGGTACTCGAACTTGTCCACCGCCTTCATCAGGCCGATGTTGCCTTCCTGAATAAGATCAAGGAACTGCAGGCCGCGGTTCGTGTACTTCTTGGCGATGGAGATGACGAGGCGCAGGTTCGCCTCCACCATTTCCTTCTTGGCGATGCGCGCCTCGCGCTCGCCCTTCTGCACCATGTTGACGATGCGGCGGAACTCGCCGAGCTCCACGCCCGTCTGCTGCGCGATGTCGGCGATCTCGGAGCGGATCTTCTCCACCGTCTGACGCTCGCTCTTGGCGAAGTTCGCCCACTTGTCGTCGTGCGCCGCGACACGGTCGAGCCAGCTCTCGTCGAGCTCGCTGCCCATGTACTCGTCGAGGAACGCCTTGCGGTTGATGCGGTAGCGCTCGGCGAGGCGCAGCATGTTGCCGCCCAGCGTCATCAGCTGGCGGTTGTAGCTGTAGAGCTGGTCGACGAGGAACTCGATCTTGGCGTTGTGGAAGTGCACGCCCGCGACCTTCACGGTCAGCTCCTCGCGCAGGCCGTGATACTTCTTCTCCTGCGCCGCCGGAAACTCCTCGCCCGCGTTCAGGGCTTCGAGGCGGCCTTCCTGAAGCTTCAGGAAGCGCTTGTAGAGCGAGGTGATCTCGGCGAACTGCTCGAGCGCCTGCGGCTTCAGCTGCTCTTCCATCTGCGCGAGGGAGAGCGTGTTCTCCTCGTCGTCGTCTTCCTGCTGCGGCGCAGCGCGCTTCTCGGTGTACTCGTCCTCGTCGTCGGCGTTCTTCTCGGGCTCCGATTCCGGCTCGTCGTCGTCCTTCAGCTCGACGCCGCTCGGCAGGTCGGAATCGCTGTCGTTCTCGACCTGCTCATCCGAAGGCCCGCTGTTCAGCATGGCGTCGAGGTCGAGGATCTCGCGAAGCTGCATCTCGCCCGCGTTCAGCGCCTCGGACCACGCGATCATCGAGGTGAAGGTGAGGGGGCTTTCGCAAAGCCCCTCGATCATCGTGTTGCGGCCGGCCTCGATGCGCTTGGCGATGGCGATCTCGCCCTCGCGGGAGAGCAGCTCGACCGCGCCCATCTCGCGCAGGTACATGCGCACCGGGTCGTCGGTGCGGTCCAGCACTTCCTTCTTCTTCTCGATGACGTGCAGCGTCGGCTTCTCGTCGCCGTCCAGCTCGTCGGCGTCGTCATCCGCTTCGGCCTCGGCCTCCGGCTCGTCGTCGCCGGCGTCCTCGCTCTCGGTGAGGTTGATGCCCATCTCGGACAGCGCGGACATCACGTCCTCGATCTGCTCGGACGACATCTGGTCCTGCGGCAGCGCCGCGTTCAGCTCGTCATAGGTCAGCCAGCCGCGCTTCTTCGCCTTCGCGACCAGCTTCTTGATCGACGCGTCGTTCATGTCGATGAGCGGCGCGCCGTCGGCCTCGCCGTTCTCGTCTTTACCCTTGGGCTTCGCCGGTGCTTTGGTCGCCATCCAGGTTCCGTTCCTCCATGGGCGTCGGCGTCTCGTCGCCCCGACGCGCCTCGGCCAGATCTATAAGTTCCCGCTCGACACGCGCCTTTTCGGCGCGAAGTCGTTGTTGTTCCTCGAATTCCGACTGGACAAGGGAATCGTAGCGCGCGCGCAGATCCGCCAAATCCTCGTCAATGCGTTGCAGCGCCATAAGGTGGCCCACAACACATGCCAAGTCCTGATCCGCAATCGCGGCGGGCGTCCGGGGTCGCGTGAAGCTGAAATCGAGGCGATTCATACGCCTCAGGTCGTCCGCGTACTGACCGAGCCCTTGTGTCGCTAGGTCGTGTGCCAGCCCGTCTTTGTCAAGATCATGATTGCGCGAAATCGCGGAGAAAATCGCCGATCTCAGGCGGGCGAGGTCCGGGTCGGCGATGTGGAGGTGGGAAACGGCCTCGCCGTGGACGTCGGCAAGCTGCGGGTGGGTGAGCAGGCCGACGAAAACCGCGCGCGTTTCGAGCTCGACGGGGGTGAGCACGACGCGCGCCTTCGCTTCCCGCGACGCGCCGCGCATGGCGGGCATGAACCGGTCCTGCCGCCGCGCCCGGAAGATCGCGTCGAAGCGGTCGCGGAACTCGCTCTGGTAGAGCGAGGCGACGGTCTGGTTCTCGATGGCGCGGGCGTGCTCGAACAGGCGCTGACGCACCGCCGCGCGGCGTTCGGGCGTATTCGTATCCACGCCCTCGGTCTCGGCCTTCCAGAGCGTGTCGATGAGGCTCGCGGCGCCGTTCACGAGGTCCATGAATGCAGAAAGCCCGCGCGCCTTCGCGAAATCGTCGGGGTCCTGCCCCTGCGGCATGGTGACGAAGCGCAGCGACTTTCCCGGCTCCAGCAGGGGGAGGGCGCGCATCGCGGCCCTGAGCGCCGCGCGGCGTCCGGCGGCGTCGCCGTCGAAGCACAGCACCGGCTCCGGCGCGACGCGCCAGAGCAGCTTCATCTGGTCCTCGGTGAGCGCGGTGCCCATCGGCGCCACCGCCTCCGCGAAGCCGACCTGCGCGAGGCCGATCACGTCCATATAGCCTTCGACGACCACGATGCGTCCCGACTTGCGCGCGGCGGGACCGGCCTTGTCGAGGTTGTAGAGCAGGCGGCCCTTGTCGAAGAGCGGCGTGTCGGGGGAGTTCAGGTACTTGGGCTCGCCCGCGCCGATGATGCGCCCGCCGAAGCCGACGATGCGCCCGCGTGGGTCGCGGATCGGGAACATCAGCCGCCCGCGGAAACGGTCGTAGGGCTCGCGCCCCTCCGCCTCGATGACGAGGCCGACCTCGATCAGCTTTCGGATGTCGATGTCGCCGAGCGCGGCCTTGAGCGCGCCGCGGCTGTCGGGCGCGTAGCCGAGGCCGAACGCCTCGACGGTCGCCGGTTTCAGGCCGCGCTTCTCGATATAGGCGCGCGCGTCCGCGCCGCCGAGGCCCATGAGCTGCTGGCGGAACCAGTCGTTCGCGGCGGCGGTGACGTCATGAAGTCCGGCGGCGGCCTTCGCCTTCGCGCGCGCCTCCGGGTTCTCCTCGGGCATCTCCAGCCCGGCTTCCGCCGCCAGCCCCGCCACGGCGTCCCGGAAGCTCAGCCCCTCCTGCTCGACCACGAAGCGGATGACGTCGCCGTGCGCGCCGCAGCCGAAGCAATGGTAGAAGGCCTTGTCGTCGTTGACGTAGAAGCTCGGCGTCTTCTCGTTGTGGAAGGGGCAGCACCCCTTCATCTCCCGCCCGGCGCGCAGCAGCTTCACCCGCCGCCCCACTACGGACGACAGGCTCACCCGACTCCTGATCTCGTCGAGGAATTGCGGGGGGATGGACATGAGGGCGGGGCTATCCCGCCAGCGCGGCTTTGACGACTCCGCTGACCGTGCTCATGTCGATCTGCCCGGCGTGGCGCGCCTTCACTTCGGCCATGACGCGGCCCATGTCCTTGGGGCCGGCTGCACCGATCTCGCCGACGATGGCGGCGACGGCGGCCTTCACCTCGTCCGGGCCCATCATGGCGGGGAGGAAGGATTCGATGACGGCAAGCTCGGCCTTTTCCTGCGCGGCAAGCTCGGTGCGGCCGCCCTGCTCGAACATGGTGATGGATTCGCGGCGCTGCTTCGCCATCTTCTGGAGCACGTCGACGACGATGACGTCATCGTCGGGCACGGATTTCGCGGTGCGAAGCTCGATGTCGCGGTCCTTCAGCTTCGCGAGGATCAGGCGCACGGCAGCCAGCCGGTCCTTCTCGCCTGCCTTCATGGCCGCCACCTGCGCCGCCTTGATGTCGTCGCGAATCATGCTTTTCTTCCCTTTAAGAGCAAGGGGTCCGTCTAGCCGCCAAAAAGGCAAAAGAATAGATTGACGCTCCGGGACCGCCCCAATAGCTAGGCGCCTTAGCCATAAAGCACCAAACCAGATTCGAAGGGGCCAGACCACGTGTCCGACGCCAAACCCGCGCGCGCACCCAAAGGAGCCACGGGGGTCTTGATTCTCGCGGACGGCACGGTGATCCGGGGGCGCGGTTTCGGTGCCGAGGGCCATGCCGTCGGCGAGGTCTGCTTCAACACCGCGATGACCGGCTATCAGGAGGTGATGACCGATCCCTCCTACGCCGGGCAGATCGTCACCTTCACCTTCCCGCACATCGGCAATGTCGGCACCAACGCCGAGGACGTCGAGGCCGACACGCCCGCCGCCGTCGGCTGCGTGGTGCGGCAGGACGTGACCGCGCCCAGCAACTTCCGCAGCGTCGAGGGCTTCGATGCGTGGATGAAGCGCAAGGGGCGGGTCGGCCTGTCGGGTGTCGACACGCGCGCGCTGACGCGCCGCATCCGCTTGGCCGGCGCGCCGAACGCAGTGATCGCGCACAGCCCCTCCGGCACGTTCGATCTCGACGCGCTGCTGGCCGAAGCGAAGGCATGGCCGGGCCTCGAAGGCATGGACCTTGCGAAGGACGTGACGCGGGGCGGCCGCGAGGACTGGTCCGGCGGGCCGTGGCATCTGGGGCAGGGCTACGGCAAAAGCACGGGAGAGGGCAGGCCGCACGTCGTCGCCATCGACTACGGCGCCAAGAACAACATCCTCAGGAACCTCACGGCGGCGGGCGCGAGCGTCACGGTCGTGCCGGCGACGGCGACCTTCGAGGAGGTGATGGCGCTGCGCCCGGACGGCGTGTTCCTCTCGAACGGCCCCGGCGACCCGGCCGCGACCGGCGAGTATGCCGTGCCGGTGATCCGGAAGCTGCTCGACGCGAATGTGCCGATCTTCGGCATCTGCCTCGGCCACCAGCTCCTCGGCCTCGCCGTGGGCGCGAAGACCGCGAAGATGCACCAGGGCCACCGCGGCGCGAACCACCCGGTGAAGCGCCTGTCGGACGGACTCGTCGAGATCACCAGCATGAACCACGGCTTCGCGGTGGACGCCGCCACGCTCCCCGCGAACGCGCGCGCGACGCACGTCTCGCTGTTCGACGGCTCCAACTGCGGCCTCGAACTCACCGACAAGGCGGCGTTTTCCGTCCAGTACCACCCCGAGGCCAGCCCCGGTCCGCAGGACAGTTTCTACCTGTTTCAGAAGTTCGTGAAGGGACTGAAGTAACAACCATGCCCAAACGCACGGACATCTCCTCCATCCTCATCATCGGCGCGGGACCCATCGTCATCGGGCAGGCGTGCGAGTTCGACTATTCGGGCACGCAGGCCTGCAAGGCGCTGAAGGAAGAGGGCTACCGGATCATTCTCGTCAACTCGAACCCGGCGACGATCATGACCGATCCAGACCTCGCCGACGCGACCTACGTGGAGCCGATCACGCCCGAGATCGTCGCCAAGGTGATCGAGAAGGAGCGGCCCGACGCCGTGCTGCCGACGATGGGCGGGCAGACGGCGCTCAACACGGCGCTGGCGCTGGCGCGCGACGGCACGCTCGAAAAATACGGCGTGAAGCTGATCGGCGCCGACGCCGAGGCCATCGACAAGGCCGAGGACCGGCTGAAGTTCCGCGAGGCGATGGACAAGATCGGCCTCGAATCCGCGCGCTCCGCCATCGCGCATACGCTCGACGAGGCGCTCGAAGGGCTGGAGAAGGTGGGCCTGCCCGCGATCATCCGCCCGTCCTTCACGCTCGGCGGCACCGGCGGCGGCGTCGCCTACAACCGCGAGGAGTTCGAGGAGATCGTCCGCAAGGGGCTCGACGCCAGCCCGACCACCGAGGTGCTGATCGAGGAATCGCTGCTCGGCTGGAAAGAGTATGAGATGGAGGTCGTCCGCGACCGGAACGACAACGCCATCATCATCTGTTCGATCGAGAACGTTGACCCGATGGGCGTCCACACGGGCGACAGCATCACCGTCGCCCCGGCGCTGACGCTGACCGACAAGGAATACCAGATCATGCGGAACGCGAGCATCGCGGTCCTGCGTGAAATCGGCGTGGAAACAGGTGGTTCGAACGTCCAGTTCGCAGTCAACCCGAAGGATGGCCGCCTCGTCGTCATCGAGATGAACCCGCGCGTGTCGCGTTCCTCGGCGCTTGCCTCGAAGGCGACCGGCTTCCCGATCGCCAAGGTCGCGGCGAAGCTCGCGGTCGGCTATACGCTCGACGAGATCGAGAACGACATCACCGGCGCGACGCCCGCGAGCTTCGAGCCGACGATCGACTACGTCGTCACCAAGATCCCGCGCTTCGCGTTCGAGAAGTTCAAGGGCACGCCGAACACACTCACCACGGCGATGAAGTCGGTGGGCGAGGTGATGGCGATCGGCCGCTCGATCCACGAGAGTATGCAGAAAGCGCTGCGCGGCCTTGAAACCGGGCTGACCGGCTTCGACGAGGTCGAGGCGCTGGCGGGCGCGGGCAACGACGAGGTGGAAGCGGCGCTTGCGCTCGCGACGCCGGACCGGCTGCTCGTCGTCGCCGAGGCGGTCCGGCGCGGCATTTCGGACGCGGACATCCACCGCCTGTCCGCCTACGACCCGTGGTTCATCGCGCGTATCCGCGAGATCGTGGAAGCCGAGGAAAAGGTTCGCGAAAACGGCCTCCCCAAGGACGCGGACGGTTTCCGCGCGCTGAAGGCGATGGGCTTTTCGGATGCGCGGCTGGCGACGCTCGTCGGCTGGCACGAGGCTGCGGTCGCGGAGCAGCGCCGCGGGCTCGGCGTCCGCCCGGTGTTCAAGCGCATCGACACCTGCGCCGCGGAGTTCGAGGCGAAGACGCCCTACATGTATTCGACCTACGAGGCGCCGAGCTTCGGCGTGCCGGAGGACGAAAGCCACCCGACGGACGCGAAGAAGGTCGTGATTCTCGGCGGCGGCCCGAACCGCATCGGGCAGGGCATCGAGTTCGACTACTGCTGCTGCCACGCCTGCTTCGCGCTCGACGAGGCGGGCTACGAAACCATCATGATCAACTGCAACCCGGAGACGGTCTCCACCGACTACGACACGTCGGACCGCCTCTATTTCGAGCCGCTGACCACCGAGGACGTGCTCGAAATCCTGAACGTCGAGATGTCGAACGGCACGCTTGTAGGCGTCATCGTGCAGTTCGGCGGGCAGACGCCGCTCAAGCTCGCGCAGGGGCTGGAGGACGCGGGCATCCCGATTCTCGGCACCTCGCCCGACGCCATCGACCTCGCCGAGGACCGCGAGCGCTTCGCGAAGCTCGTCGGCGACCTCGGCCTCAGGCAGCCCTCGAACGGTCTTGCGCGCAGCCTCGAAGAAGCGATCCGCGAGGCCGACCGCATCGGCTACCCGGTGCTGCTGCGCCCGTCCTACGTGCTCGGCGGCCGCGCGATGGAGGTCGTGGAGAACCAGGCGCAGCTCGAAACCTACATCGCGACGGCGGTGAAGGTGTCCGGCAGTTCGCCGGTTCTCGTGGACCAGTACCTGCGCGACGCGGTCGAGGTCGACGTCGATGCGCTTTCGGACGGCACGGATGTCGTCGTCGCGGGCGTGCTCCAGCACATCGAGGAAGCCGGCGTCCATTCCGGCGACAGCGCCTGCTCGCTGCCGCCCTACAGCCTTTCCGAAGAGGTCGTCGCCGAGATCGAACGGCAGACGGTCGCGCTCGCCAAGGCGCTCAGCGTCAAGGGCCTGATGAACGTGCAATATGCCGTCAAGGACGGCACCGTGTACCTCATCGAGGTGAACCCGCGCGCCAGCCGCACGGTGCCGTTCGTCGCCAAGGCGATCGGGCGGCCGATCGCCAAGATCGCGGCGCGCGTGATGGCGGGCGAGGCGCTGGCCTCGTTCGGCCCGATCAACCGCAACATCCCCTATATCGCCGTGAAGGAGGCCGTGTTCCCGTTCGCGCGCTTCCCCGGCGTGGACCCGATCCTCGGGCCGGAGATGAAGTCCACGGGCGAGGTGATGGGCATCGACGCCGATTTCGCCACTGCTTTCGCCAAGAGCCAGCTTGCCGCCGGCGTGGTGCTTCCCGATGGCGGCACGGTGTTCGTCTCGGTGAAGGACAGCGACAAGCCCGCGGCGCTGACGGCCGCGCGCGGGCTCGTGGAGCTCGGGTTCCGCATCGTCGCCACGTCCGGAACGGCACGCTTTCTGGCGGACGAGGGGCTGGAGGTCGAGCAGGTCAACAAGGTGCTGGAGGGGCGGCCGCACATCGTCGACCGCATCAAGGACGGCGACATCGACCTCATCTTCAACACCACCGAGGGCGCGCAGAGCCTGAAGGACTCGCAGTCGATCCGCGCCTCGGCGCTGTACGGCAAGGTTCCTTACTATACGACGGCGGCGGAATCGCTGGCGGCGGTCATGGCCATCCGGGCGATGCGACAACAACCCCTTGCAGTCCGCTCGCTGCAATCTTACTATTCAGACCTCGATACCTGATCCCCGACAGTTCTGGCGAAGAGACGGCGGATTTTCCGCCGAGGGGCCGGTTTGCCGGGGGAGTGGGCTGAGGAGTGGGTTACGAACATGGCGACGCTTGAAAAGCTTCCGATCCTGCCGTCCGGTCATGCGAAGATGCAGGCCGAACTGCAAAAGCTGAAGACGGTCGACCGTCCCGAGGTGGTGCAGGCCATCGAGGAGGCGCGCGCGCACGGCGACCTTTCCGAGAACGCCGAGTATCACGCGGCGAAGGAACGCCAGGGCCAGATCGAGGCGCAGATCATCGAGCTGGAAGACCAGCTCGCCCGCGCGCAGGTGATCGACCCGACGACGCTTTCGGGCGACAAGGTCGTGTTCGGCGCCACCGTCGACCTGCTCGACGAGGACGACAAGAAGGTCGTCTACCAGATCGTCGGCCCTTACGAGGCCGATGCCAAGCAGGGCCGCATCTCGTACACGTCGCCGCTCGGCCGCGCGCTCATCGGGCGCCGCGTCGGCGAAGAGGTCGAGGTCTCGACCCCGTCCGGCGACAGGTACTACGAGATCGCCAAGCTCAGCTTCATCTGAAAGGCCTGATCGCGGTGGAGACTGAACGCGTGGATCTCGCGACCCGCGCGATCGTCATCGCCTGCGTGCTGATCCACCTCGCGGTGACGCTCGGCGGGCCGGGTTTCGAGACGGCGGTCAGCATGGGCGGCGGGCTGATCCCGGCGCGGATCAGCGGCAGCCTCGTCTATGACCACGCGCTTCCCGCCCCGGCGACGCTCGTGTCCTCGATCTTCCTGCACGCGAGCTGGGCGCACCTCGCCTTCAACATGCTGTTCCTCGCGTGGATCGGCCGGTTTGTCGAGGCGGTGCTCGGCCGCTGGCGCTACCTGCTGCTGTTCTTCGTCTCGGGGATCGCGGGCGGGCTGGTGCAGGTCGCGCTCGATCCCGGCTCGCCGATCCCGGTCGTCGGCGCGAGCGGTGCGATCTCGGGCGTGTTCGCCGCGCACGCCATGATCTTCGGCCGCTCGGGCGGGAAGGGCGAGTTCGCGCGCGCGATGCAGCTTGCCGCGCTCTGGATCGGCCTCCAGATCGCAACCGGCCTCGTTTTCAATACGGACGGCGGCGGCATTGCCATCGGCGCGCATGTCGGCGGCTTCGTGGCGGGCCTGATCGTCGCGCTGCCGCTGGCCCGTGCCGCGATCGCGCGGCGGTTTCGCTAGGCGGAAGGATCCGCGTCCGGCTCCAGCAGCCGGTGCAGGTGCACGACGACGTACTTCATCTCCGCGTCGTCCACGGTCCGCTGCGCGTTGGCGCGCCACGCGTTTTCCGCGCTCTTGAAGTCCGGAAAGATGCCGACGATGTCGAGCGCGGACAGGTTTTCGAAGTCGAGCCCGCGCGGGTCTTTCACGCGTCCGCCGAACACGAGGTGCAATTTCTGTTTTTCGGTCTGGTCCATGAGAGTGCGCTATAGCGCCTCGAACTCGCGCTGCAAGCGTTCCAGCGTCGCGCCGAGCCAGCGTTCGAAGTCCGGGCCGTCCCAGGCCCTGTGGTCGCCCTTCGCGTAGGCGACCGCGTTGCGGTGGTAGATGAGGGCGTTCACGCGGTTCGCGATCCAGCTGTTCTGGGTGCGGATCACCCTTGCGGGCGAACCGACGACGATGCTGTTCGGCGGTACCTCGGTGCCGTCGCGCACGAAGGCGTGCTGGCCGACGATGCTGTTGTCGCCGATCACGGCATCGTTGAAGATCGTGGCGTTTACGCCGACGAGGACGTTGTTGCCGAGCTTGCAGCCGTGGATCGTCGCGTGGTGCGTGATCGAGCAATAATCGCCGATCTCCACCGCGCGGCCCGGCTCGGCGTGGACCATCACGAAGTCCTGGATGTTCGTGAAGCGCCCGATGCGGATATGCTCCGCTTCCGACCGCATGACCGCGTTGCACCAGACCGAGGCACCCTCCTCGAAACGGATGCGGCCGTAAAGCTGCGCCGACGGGTGGATGAACGCCGCAGCTTCGCGGTCGACGACGGATGTCATGCGGACTTGCGGTCTTTCATGAACTGGAGGAGCGCGTCGAAGCCGTTCTTCTGGATATAGGCGGTGAAGTCGGCCTCCTGCGTGAGCGACAGGTTCACGCCGGCGACGGTGAGGTTGTCGACGAGATACTTGCCGCTTTCGGTCTTCTTCACCGTCCAGATCGAATCGATCGGCTGCGCGCCGTTCTTGCGGGTGACGCGGGCATAGACGTCGATGGTCCCGCGCGTGCCGCGCGGCACGGTGCGCACGATCCTGAGCTCGCTGTCGGCGAACTCGAACAGGTTGTCGGTGTAGGTGTCGACCACATAGTCCGGGAACGCCGCCTGATAGGCCTGGTACTGCTGCTTGCTGATCGTCCGCACGTGGCGGCGGATCAGGCGGTTGCCGATGTCGGTGATCGCGAAGTTCTCCTTCAGCAGCGCCCGGAACTGGCTCCGCACGGCATTGCGGTCGTTCGACTTGTCGCGAAGCACGCCGTAGGCGCGCTGGGCGAGGTCGGAAATGAAGGCACCGGCGGCCTTGCCGTTGTCGGCCGGCGCCGTCGGCGCCGCCGCTGCCGCAAGGCCCGGCGCGGATGTGGCGACGGCCGCCGAGGCGAGAAGGATCGCGATAGCGCGAATGACCATAGATGAAACTCCGTAAACCCGGCGCCGCTCAGCGCGCCGCCTTCAAGAGATAGTCGACGACCGCCTTGCGCTCGTCAGGCTTCTTCAACCCGACAAAGGCCATCGTGGTTCCCGGAACCGTCGTGCGCGGGTTTTCGAGATAGGAGTCGAGCTTGTCCGCCGTCCACGCGAAACCGGCCTTCTTCATGGCCGGCGAATAGCGCGGGAAGCTCTTTTCCGTGCCCGCGGTGCGGCCGATCAGCTTCTTGAGCGTCGGCCCCTGGCGCGGTTTTTCGTCCGCCTGCGCCGGGTCCCAATGGCAGATGCCGCAGCGGCTCTTGAACAGTTGCGCTCCGTCAGCAGCGGCAGCCGGGCCGGAAACCAGCACGGCAAAAGCTGAAAGGGCAACCAGTCCAACAGCGTGCGTCTTCATGTGCGTAACTTTCTTTTCCATGCGGATGGAATGCGCGATCCCCCGTGAATCGGCGATTAATCGGTAATGTTTTTCGGGCTATTGTAAAGGGATGGACCCGCTTCTGCCCTCCCTTGCCGACGTCGAGCGGCTGCAGGAGAATCCGGACGCGGATGCCCGGCGCGTGCTCGCGCGCAAGCTTGGGCACAGCTACACACGGCGCCTGCTGGGCGACCGCGAGCGCGGCATCGCGGACGACATCGTGCGCGCGATCGCCCACGACGTCGAGGTGGAGGTGCGCAAGGCGCTGGCGCAGACCATCGCCTCCAGCAACGACATCCCGCAGGACGTCGCGCTGCGCATGGCGCACGACGTCATCGAGGTCGCCGAGCCGATCCTGAAGGCGAGCGACCTTCTCGACGACGACATGCTCGTCGAGATCGTGAAATCGCGCAGCGAGGAGCACCGCGTGGCGATCGCCGCGCGGCCCGTGGTGCGCGAGCCGGTCTCGGCCGCGATCGTCGAACACGCCGAGGTGCGGGCGGTGTCGACGCTTGCCGCCAACGCCGGCGCGGACATCGCGGAACCCGCGATGGCGCGCGCCGTCGAGCGCTTCGGCGACGAGGAGGCGGTGGCGCTGCCGCTCGCCGACCGCCCGTCGCTGCCGCTTGCCATCGCGGAGCGGCTCGTCGCGCTGGTCTCCAGCCGCCTCCGGGCGCGCATGACGGGCGAGGGGGACCGCTTCCGGCAGTTCGCCGAAGGGCTTTCGCAGGTTTCGGAAGGCGCGGCGTTCATTCTCGGCGGGGGCGAGACGGACGTGCTCGACCTCATCGCCATGGTCGACCAGCTCCACGCCGCGGGGAAGCTCCAGCCCTCGCTCGTCATCCGCGCTGGGCGGCTCGGCGACCGCGAGCTGATGCAGGCGGTGGTGTCGCGGCTCACCGGGATACGCTACGGCCTCGTCGTCGAAGCGTTCGAACATCCCGACTCCGCGCGGCGGATGCTGCGCGAGGTCGGCCTCGTGCCGTCGGAAATCGACGAGGTGGTGCCCGCCGCCGCCTAGCTACAGTTCAGGCGAGTTCGGCCGGGCTGTCGTCCTCGGCCTTGCTGCCGTTGACCGCCTTGCTCTTCCCGCGGACCGCGGAGGTCGCCGACTTTGCGACCTCGGCCGCGCCTTCCTTGATCTCGCTGAAGCGCAGCTTGGCGGCTTCCTTGATGCCGAGCTCGGCAAGCTTCGCCTCGCCGGCGGTGCGCGCCGCCCTGGCCGCGCCGCGCGCCGTCGACGCGAGCTTGTCGCGGACCGGGCCGATGGTGCGGTTCTCGCGGTCGCTGCGCGGCAGCAGCGCGCCGATGATCGCGCCGAGCGCCGCGCCCGCGAGCACGGCGGTGAGCGGGTTCTGGTCGACGCTTTCCACGGTGCGCTCGCGCGCCTTCGCGGCTTGCGCCTTCGCACGCTCCGAATAGTCCGCCGCGCGCTCGCGCGCCGTTTCCCACGCGTCGCCCGCGTGTTGCCGCGCCGAGGCGAGCGTTTCGCCCGCCACCTCGCGCGCGGCCTGCGCCTTGTGCGTCACGGTTTCGCGAACGTGCTGCGCGGTCTGCTTCACGCTCTCCAGCCGGTCCTTGCCCGGCGCTTCGTTACCGAGTTCGTCGTCGTACTGGGTCATGGCGGGTGCCTTTCTGTCTTTCCGATAATGCCGCGCGCCGGCCATCATGCCGGCAAGCGCACCGGCGATGGAGATCGCGCCGAGATTGTTGCGCGCCGCCTGACGGCCGCGCGCGATGATTTCCGCCCCGCGTTCGGTTGCCGCGTCGATCGCCTCGTTGGCGATCGTGCGGGGATCGAGCCGGTGCCGGATCTCGCCGAGGGTGAGCGCGATGCGTCGCCGCGCCTCGGCGGCGTCCGCTTCGTAGAGTGCCGTATCGACGGTCTTGTCGTTCACTTTTCGCTCCGGTTGCGCAGCAGGGACGGGGGCTCGACCACGATTTCGAGACGTCTGCGTCCTTCAACGAACAACAGCCACGACGCCCCGGCGGCAATCAGCGTGACGATCACCACCGCGAGGAAGAAGCCGACATGGGGCCCGAGCAGCACGACGAGCGCCGTCGCCAGCCCCATCAGCGCCACGAACGCCAGCGCGACCGAGGCGCTGAGCAGGCCGAGCGGCAAGCGCGCAAGCTGCAACCGCCGCGCGATCTTCGCCTCGGCGATGCGGACCTCCGCCTGCAACAGGTCGCCACCCTCGTCGACGAGGCGCTCGAAGAGGTCGGAGATCTTTACGTTCTGATCGGCCACCCCTGTTGGTCCTCTCAGGCCTCTGTGTCGCTGCCGCGACTGGCCTTCAGGAACCGCGAGACGATGAAGCCCGCCGCGGCGGCCACGGCGATCACCAGCACGGGCGAGCGGCGCACCAGTTCGCGCGTGTCGTCGATGATGTCGTCGACCGACTTCTCGCGCATCCGATGCGCGAAGGATTCCACTGAATCGGCGGCCGAATTGATGATGTTCGCAAGCGGCTCGGCCTGCGTGCCCTTCAGCTTGTCGGCGGCCTCGCGCGTGACGTGCGAGACGCTGCCCAGCGTTTCGGCGGCCTTGGCCTTGCCTTCCTCGGCAGCGCTGCGCGCCTTCGTCGAGGCTTCGGTTTTCAGCTTGCCGGCTTCGGCCTTGATGGTGGCCAGCCGGTCCGTCTTCGGGGGCGCAGGATCGTCGGCAGCAGGCGCGGGAAGAGTGTCGGACATGCCAGTTCCTTTCGGGCTTACAGGGGCTGTAGTACAACAATAGGACCGGATGTTGGTTCCGTCGCGGGCAAAAACAAGGCGGCTTCGCGGCAAGGGCCGAACAAGCGGCGTTGCCCCGCACGCCGAGGCTGATTAAGAGCGCGCACGCAAGACATTTCCATCAGCCGGAGCGACGCCATGACCGCGATCATCGACATCCATGCCAGACAGATTCTCGACAGCCGCGGCAACCCGACCGTGGAGGTCGAGGTGACGCTGGAGGATGGCGCCTTCGGCCGCGCCGCCGTGCCCTCGGGCGCCTCGACGGGCGCCTACGAGGCGGTCGAGCTGCGCGACGGCGACAAGAGCCGCTGGCTCGGCAAGGGCGTCGAGAAGGCCGTGGCCGCCGTCGACGGTGAGATTCAGGACGCGCTGCTCGGCATGGACGCCGAGGACCAGCTCGACCTCGACAGCACGCTGATCGCGCTCGACGGCACGCCGAACAAGGCGCGGCTCGGCGCGAACGCCATCCTCGGCGTCAGCCTCGCGGCGGCGAAGGCGGCGGCGGACTCGCGCGGGCTGCCGCTCTACCGCTACGTCGGCGGCGTCTCGGCGAGCGTGCTGCCGGTGCCGATGATGAACATCCTGAACGGCGGCGCCCACGCCGACAACCCGATCGACTTCCAGGAATTCATGATCATGCCGGTCGGCGCGGACAGCTTCGGCGAGGGGCTGCGCTGGGGCGCGGAGATCTTCCACACGCTGAAGACGGCGCTGCACGACAAGGGCCTTGCGACCGCGGTCGGCGACGAGGGCGGCTTCGCGCCGAACCTCGCCAGCGCCGAAGCCGCGCTCGACTTCATCATGGGCGCGGTCGAGAAGGCCGGGTTCAGGCCGGGCGACGAGGTGATGCTGGCGCTCGACTGCGCGGCGACCGAGTTCCACAAGGACGGCAAGTACGAGATGACGGGGGAGGGCAAGTCGCTGTCGTCGGCCGCGATGGTCGATTTCCTCGCCGGCCTTTGCGACCGCTACCCGATCCTCTCGATCGAGGACGGCATAGGCGAGGACGACTGGGACGGCTGGAAGCTGCTCACCGACCGGCTCGGCGAGCGCGTCCAGCTCGTCGGCGACGACCTGTTCGTGACCAACCCCGCGCGCCTCGCCGACGGCATCGCGAAGGGCACCGCGAACTCCATTCTGGTGAAAGTTAACCAGATCGGTACACTCTCCGAGACGCTCGAAGCGGTGAACATGGCGCAGCGGGCACGGTACACCGCGGTGATGTCGCACCGCTCCGGCGAGACCGAGGACGCGACGATCGCCGACCTCGCCGTCGCGACCAACTGCGGCCAGATCAAGACCGGTAGCATGGCGCGTTCGGACCGGCTCGCGAAGTACAACCAGCTCATCCGCATCGCCGAGGAGCTGGGCGATGCGGCCATATATGCGGGCCGATCGATTCTGCGTGCAAAATAACGCTTGAATCATCGGGATTCGCGTGATTCAAAGGCGGGCGTGAGCGAACCCGTCCGCCTTGTCTCCTACATCCGTTCCGCGTGGCTCCCGGCGCTGTGCATCGGGCTCGTCGCGTTCTTCGGATGGCACGCCGTGGCGGGCGACACGGGCATCCTCGCGCTCGGCGGCTACAAGGCCGAGCAGACGCGTCTCGCCCGTGAGGCCGAGGCCGTCGCCAAGCGCAAGGCCGACCTCGAGCGCAAGGTCGCGCTCCTCGATCCCGCCAAGGTCGATCCCGACCTCGCCGACGAACTCGTGCGCGAAAATCTGGGCCTCGTCCGCGAGGACGAATTCGTCATCCGTCTCGACAAATAAAGCGGCGCGGGTTGCGGCCCGTGCTTGAACTTTACACGCGGTCGCACGTATAGCGGCGGTGAAGTAAAAAACTTTACCCTGCGAAACAGAGGAGGGGATCATCGCTCCGCGAACCAAAGAGGCGAAAACCGCGCCCAAGCCCAAACCTGCCGCATGCAAGAGCAAGACCGCGACGGCGACGCACCGGAAATCGGAGGTGCGCGAGGGGCTGGACCGGCTGCCCGATTATTCGCCCTACAAGGCGAGCGTCGACGAACTCCTCGATTTCTACCGCCAGATGCTGCTCATCCGCCGTTTCGAGGAAAAGGCGGGCCAGCTTTACGGCATGGGGCTGATCGGCGGCTTCTGCCATCTCTACATCGGGCAGGAGGCCGTCGTCGTCGGCCTCCAGTCCGCGCTGAAAGCCGGGGACAGCGTCATCACCGGCTACCGCGACCACGGCCACATGCTCGCCTGCGGCATCGAATCGCGGGCGGTGATGGCGGAGCTGACCGGCCGCGCCGCCGGCATCTCCAAGGGCAAGGGCGGCTCGATGCACATGTTCAGCGTCGAGCACGGCTTCTACGGCGGCCACGGCATCGTCGCCGCGCAGGTGCCGCTCGGCACCGGCCTTGCGTTCGCGCACAAGTACAAGGGCGACGGCAACGTCTGCCTCACCTACTTCGGCGACGGCGCCGCCAACCAGGGGCAGGTCTACGAGAGCTTCAACATGGCGGAGTTGTGGAAGCTGCCCGTGGTCTACATCGTCGAGAACAACCAGTACGCAATGGGCACCAGCGTCAACCGCGCCAGCGCCGAGGACCAGCTTTACCGCCGCGGCGAAAGCTTCCGCATCGAGGGCGTGCAGGTGAACGGCATGGACGTGCTCGAAGTGCGCGGCGCCGCCGAGATGGCGATCGACTGGGTGCGCGCGGGGAAGGGGCCGCTGCTGCTGGAGCTGAAGACCTACCGCTATCGCGGCCACTCCATGTCCGACCCCGCGAAGTACCGCTCGCGCGAAGAAGTGCAGGAAATGCGCGAGAAGTCCGACCCGATCGAGGCCGCGAAGAAGCACCTGCTCGCCGCCGGGGTGGACGAGGCGAAGCTCAAGGACATCGAGAAGGAGGTACGGGCCATCGTCAACGATTCCGCCGACTTCGCCGAGCAGACGCCCGAGCCGGAACTGTCCGAGCTTTATACCGACGTTCTGGTGGGGAGCTACTGATGGCGATCGAGATCAAGCTGCCCGCCATGTCCCCGACGATGGAGGAGGGGACGCTGGCCAAGTGGCTGGTGAAGGAAGGCGACGCGGTGAAGCCCGGCGACGTCATCGCCGAGATCGAGACCGACAAGGCGACGATGGAGCTGGAGACCGACGAGGGCGGCGTCCTCTCGAAGATCCTCGTGCCCGCGGGCTCGGACGGCGTTGCCGTCGGCACGCTGATCGCGGTGATCGACGACGGCGAGGGCGAGGCTGCCCCCGCCAAGGCCGAACCGCCCGAAGCGAAGCAAGAGTCTCCCGCGAAGCACCCGGAGCAGAAGGTCGAAGCCCCCTCCGGCGCCAGGGCCATCCCGACTCCGCAGCCGGAAGTCGCGAACGATCCTGAAATCCCGGCGGGCACCAACCTGCGCCGCATGACGGTGCGCGAGGCGCTGCGCGACGCGATGGCCGAGGAGATGCGCGCCGACGGCCGCGTGTTCGTGATGGGCGAGGAGGTCGCCGAATATCAGGGCGCCTACAAGGTGACGCAGGGCCTGCTCGAGGAGTTCGGCCCCACGCGCGTCATCGACACGCCGATCACCGAATACGGGTTCGCGGGCGTCGGCACCGGTGCGGCGATGGGCGGCCTGAGGCCGATCGTCGAGTTCATGACCTTCAACTTCGCCATGCAGGCGATCGACCACATCGTGAACTCGGCCGCCAAGACCAACTACATGTCGGGCGGCCAGATGCGCTGCCCGATGGTGTTCCGCGGGCCGAACGGGGCGGCGGCGCGCGTCGCGGCGCAGCACAGCCAGAACTACGCCCCGTGGTACGCGAGCGTGCCCGGCCTCATCGTCATCGCGCCGTACAGCGCGGCGGACGCGAAGGGGCTGCTGAAGGCGGCGATCCGCTCGCCCGATCCGGTCGTGTTCCTCGAAAACGAGCTGCTCTACGGCCAGAGCTTCGACGTGCCCGAGATCGACGACTACGTGCTTCCGATCGGCAAGGCGCGGATCGCGCGCGAGGGCATCGACGTCACCCTCGTCTCCTACTCGATCGGCGTCGGGGTCGCGCTCGAAGCGGCGAAGACGCTGGCGGAGGAGGGGATCGAGGCCGAGGTCGTCGATCTGCGCACGCTGCGCCCGCTCGACCGTGCGACGGTGCTCGCCAGCCTCAGGAAGACGAACCGCATGGTCGTCGTCGAGGAAGGCTGGCCGCAGTGCGCGATCGCCTCGGAAATCATGGCGATCGTGATGGAAGAGGGCTTCGACGATCTCGATGCGCCCGTCCTCCGCGTCACCAATGCCGACGTTCCGCTGCCCTACGCCGCGAACCTCGAAAAAGCCGCACTCGTGAAGGCTGCCGACGTTGTCGCCGCCGCCAAGCGCGTCACCTACAAGGACTGAACATGCCGATTGACATTACGATGCCCGCGCTGTCGCCGACGATGGAGACGGGGACGCTCGCGAAGTGGCTGGTGAAGGAAGGCGACAAGGTGTCGCCGGGCGACGTCATCGCCGAGATCGAGACCGACAAGGCGACGATGGAGGTTGAAGCCATCGACGAGGGCGTCGTCGCGAAGATCGTCGTCGCGGCGGGAACGGAGGACGTGCCGGTCGGCCAGCTGATCGCCGTGCTCGCGGAAGAGGGTGAGGCGGTCTCCGCGCCGAAGGCCGCGAAAGCCGAACCGAAAGCGGCAGCGCCTGCCCCCAAGGCCGAAGAGAAGCCGCAGCCCGCGCCGGAACCGGCGAAGGCGGAAACGCCGAAGCCTGCGGCTCCTGCTCCGGCGGCGGCGGATGCAGGCGACCGCGTCAAGGTGAGCCCGCTCGCGCGCCGCATCGCAGAGGCGAAGGGCATCGACCTCGGCGGCGTTCAGGGCAGCGGCCCCGGCGGGCGTGTCGTCAAGGCGGACCTCGACGGCGGCAAACCGGCTGCCGCCGCGCCTGCGGCAAAGGCCGCTGCCGCGCCTTTGCCGGTCACGGCTCCGGCCACGTTCGAGACCGACATTCCGCACGAGGCGGTGAAGCTCTCGAACATGCGCAAGACCATCGCGCGCCGTCTCACCGAGGCCAAGCAGACGATTCCGCACATCTACCTCACCGTGGACATCGAGCTCGACGCGCTCCTCAAGCTGCGCAGCGAGCTGAACGCGGCGCTGGAGCCGCGCGGAGTGAAGCTCAGCGTCAACGACCTGCTGATCAAGGCGCTCGCCGCCGCGCTGATCGAGGTGCCGGAGTGCAACGTCTCGATCTCAGGCGACCAGCTCTTCAAGTACAGCCGCGCCGACATCTCGGTGGCGGTGTCGATCCCGAACGGCCTCATCACGCCGATCATCGTCGGCGCGAACGGCAAGAGCCTGTCCGCCATCGCGACCGAGATGAAGGAACTCGCCGCCCGCGCCAAGGAGGGCAAGCTCCAGCCGCATGAATATCAGGGCGGCACGGCCTCCATCTCCAACATGGGCATGTACAGCATCAAGCAGTTCGAGGCCGTCATCAACCCACCGCAGGGGATGATCATGGCGATCGGCGCGGGCGAGAAGCGGCCGTTCGTGGTGAACGACGCGCTCGCCATCGCCACGGTGATGTCGGCGACCGGCAGCTTCGACCACCGCGCCATCGACGGCGCGGACGGCGCGCGCCTGATGCAGGCGTTCAAGCGCCTCGTCGAGAACCCGCTTACCCTCGTCGCGTAAGGATCGCCCATGTCCAGCTATGATCTCATCGTCCTCGGCTCCGGGCCGGGGGGCTATGTCGCGGCGATCCGGGCGGCGCAACTCGGCATGAAGACCGCCATCGTCGAGCGCGAGCGGCTCGGCGGCATCTGCCTCAACTGGGGGTGCATCCCGACGAAGGCGCTGCTGCGCTCGTCGGAGATCTTCCACTACCTGATGCACGCCTCGGCTTACGGTCTGAGCGCCGAGAAGCCGTCCTTCGACATCAAGAAGGTGGTCGAGCGCAGCCGCAAGGTCGCCGATCAGTTGAACGGCGGCGTCAAGGGCTTGATGAAGAAGCACAAGATCGACGTCCACGAGGGCGTCGGCACGCTGACGGGGAAAGGGAAGCTCTCCGTTTCCAAGGACGGCAAGACGACCGCGCTTTCGGCGAAGAACATCATCGTCGCGACCGGTGCCCGCGCCCGTGAGCTTCCGTTCGCGAAGGCGGACGGCAAGCGTATCTGGACGTATCGCCACGCGCTGGTGCCGGAGGCGGTGCCGGAAACGCTGCTGGTGATCGGCTCGGGCGCCATCGGCATCGAGTTCGCGAGCTTCTATTCGGACCTCGGCGCCAAGGTGACGGTCGTCGAGATGCTGGAGCGTATCCTGCCCGTCGAGGACGCCGAGGTGAGCGCGTTCATGGAGAAGCAACTCACCAAGCAGGGCATGACGATCCACACGAAAACCGGCGTCCAGAAGCTGGAGGCGGGCGCCAAGGGCGTGAAGGCCGAGATCAAGTTCGCCGACGGCAAGGTGGAGACGCAGGACTTCAGCCACGCCATCGTCGCCATCGGTATCGTGCCGAACGTCGAGGACATCGGCCTCGAAACGCTGGGCGTGAAGCAGCTTCCGAACAGGCATATCGAGACGGACGGCTATGGCCGCACCAATGTCGACGGCATCTGGGCCATCGGCGACGTGACGAGCGGGCCGTGGCTCGCGCACAAGGCGATGCACGAGGCCGTCGTCTGCGTGGAGAAGATGGCGGGGGTGAAGGACGTTCACGCGCTCAGCACGGCGAACATCCCCGGCTGCACCTACTCACGCCCGCAGGTCGCCTCCGTGGGCCTCACCGAGGCGAAGGCGAAGGAGGCGGGCTACAAGGTGAAGGTCGGCAAGTTCCCCTTCATCGGCAACGGCAAGGCGATCGCGCTCGGCGAAACCGAGGGATTCGTGAAGACCGTGTTCGACGAGGCGACCGGCGAGCTCCTCGGCGCGCACATGGTCGGCGCAGAGGTCACGGAACTCATTCAGGGCTATGTCGTCGCGCGCGAGCTCGAGACGACTGAGGCCGAACTGATCGGCACGACCTTCCCGCACCCGACGCTTTCGGAAATGATGCACGAAAGCGTGCTCGCCGCCTACGGACGGCCCCTGCACATCTGATGGGATACGGGCGCCGCCGTCAGATCACGCCGAGCGCCCGCATCGCCTCCGCCACGCGGATGAAGCCCGCGATGTTCGCGCCCGCGACGTAGTTGCCCGGCGCGCCGTACTCCTCGGCGGTTTCGGCGCAGCGCTCGTGGATGCCGCGCATGATGTTCGCGAGGCGGGCCTCCGTGTCCTCGAAAGACCAGCTGTCGCGCGAGGCGTTCTGCTGCATTTCGAGCGCGCTGGTGGCGACGCCGCCCGCGTTCGTGGCCTTGCCGGGGCCGAACAGCACGCCCGCCTCCTGAAACGCGCGGACGGCTTCGGGCGTGCAGGGCATGTTCGCGCCTTCGCCGACGGCGACGACGCCGTTCTTCACCAGCGTGCGGGCATCCGACCCGGTGAGCTCGTTCTGCGTCGCGCAGGGCATGGCGACGTCGCACGGCACGTCCCAGATCGTACCGTTCGGCACGAACAGGGCGCCGTCGCGCCGGATTTCCGCATAGTCGGCAATGCGGGCGCGGCGGGTTTCCTTGATCTCCTTCAGGAGGTCGAGGTCGATACCGCGCTTGTCGACGACATAGCCCGCGGAGTCGGAGCAGGCGACGACCTTGCCGCCGAGGCTGAGGATCTTCTCGATGGTGTAGACCGCGACATTGCCCGAGCCGGAGACGACGACCGTGCGGCCGTCGAAATCGAGGCCGCGCGCCTTCAGCATCTCCGAGACGAAATAGACCGCGCCGTAGCCCGTCGCCTCGGTGCGGACCTTGGAGCCGCCCCATGTCAGCCCCTTGCCGGTCAGCACGCCCGATTCGTAGCGGTTGGTGATGCGCTTGTACTGGCCGAACATGTAGCCGAGCTCGCGCTGGCCGACGCCGATGTCGCCCGCGGGCACGTCGGTATGCTCGCCGATGTGGCGGTAAAGCTCGGTCATGAAGGACTGGCAGAAGCGCATGATCTCGCCCTCGGAGCGGCCCTTGGGGTCGAAGTCGGACCCGCCCTTGCCGCCGCCGATCGGTAGCCCGGTCAGCGCGTTCTTGAAGACCTGCTCGAAGCCGAGGAACTTGACGGTTCCGAGCAGGACGCTCGGGTGGAAGCGGAGACCGCCCTTGTAGGGGCCGAGCGCCGAGTTGAACTCGACCCGGAAGCCCCGGTTGATCTGGACCCGCCCCCTGTCGTCCACCCACGGCACGCGGAAGATGATCTGGCGTTCAGGCTCGCAAATCCGCTCGATGAGCGCACCGTCGGCATAGTCCGGGTGCTTGGCGACCACGGTGCCGAGACTGTCCAGGACCTCCCTGACGGCCTGGTGGAACTCCACCTCGGCAGGGTTGCGCCGCAGAACCTCCGCGTAGATCGGTTCCAGCTTTTCATCAATGGTCGACACGAGTGATCCTTCCCCTGAGCACGTCGGCGCGGGGAAACGGAAGATTCAATAATCTTGCAAGAAAACTTTGAAACGTCGTGAAATTTTCGGATTCAATCCCATAAAATCGAATATGAACCCGAAAACTTTGGGTTCTTCAGGAAATCATCCCGCCGGGGTAAAGATGCCGGTCGCCTCGTCGAGGACGTGCAGCACGCCGTCCCGGATCGCGAAGTAGGCGCCGATCAACTTCAGCTTGCCCGCGGCCTCGCGCTCGGGGATGCAGGGGAAGGTGCGGAGGTTTCGCAGGGAAACCTTCACCGCCTCCAGCTCCAGCGCATACTCGACCTCCCGGCCCAGATGGCCGTCATGCTCGTGGAGGATGCGGTCGCGCGCCTCGTCCAGCAGGTCGATCCAGTTCGCGATGAAGCCGCCCGCGCCCGCCGGCGCGCCCTCGAACTTGCGGGTCAGCGCGGCCTGCACGCCGCCGCAGCCGCCATGGCCCATCACCACGACGCTCTCGACCTCGAGCTGCGTCACGGCGAACTCCAATGCGGCCGAAACGCCGTGGCGCCCGCCGCCGATCTCGAACGGCGGCACCAGGTTGGCGATGTTCCGCACCGCGAAAATCTCGCCCGGGCCCACATCGAAGATCAGCGTCGGATCGACGCGGCTGTCCGAGCAGGAAATGATCATCGTCTTGGGGCTCTGGCTCGACCTCAGCGCATCATAGCGCGCCTTCTGGGCGATATAGGCGCCGCCGCGAAACCGGCGGTAGCCGTCGATCAACTCATCGAAGCCGGACATGAAAACGGGCTAAACCGTTCATGCCTGCCATGCAAGAACTCACGGTTGGATTATATTGTCGCGGCCGCTATCTAGGCGCGCATGGCAGACGCTGATCCCGCACCCGTTTCCCCGATCCGCACCCGCAAGCCGGACTGGCTGCGCGTGAAGGCGCCGACGAGCGTCGGTTTCTCGCAGACGCGGCGGCTGATGCGGGACCTCGGCCTCAACACGGTCTGCGAAGAGGCGGCGTGCCCGAACATCGGCGAGTGCTGGACGCAGAAGCACGCGACCGTGATGATCCTCGGCGACACGTGCACGCGCGCCTGCGCCTTCTGCAACGTGAAGACGGGGATGCCGAACCCGGTCGATCCGCTGGAGCCCGAGCACGTGGCGACCGCCGCCGCCGAGCTTGGCCTCGAACACATCGTCATCACCAGCGTCGACCGCGACGACCTGCCGGACGGCGGCGCCACCCAGTTCGTGCGCGTGATCGAGGCGATGCGCCGCCGCGCGCCGGAGACGACGATCGAAATCCTGACGCCGGACTTCCGCAACAAGGCGGACGAGGCGGTGAAGCGCATCGTCGATGCGCGGCCCGACGTCTACAACCACAACCTCGAAACCGTGCCGAGGCTCTATCCCACGATCCGGCCCGGCGCGCGCTACTTCCACTCGCTGCGCCTGCTGGAGCGGGTGAAGACGCTCGATCCGACGATCTTCACCAAGTCCGGCCTCATGGTCGGCCTCGGCGAGGAGCGGCTGGAGATTCATCAGGTGATGGACGACATGCGCTCCGCCGACATCGACTTCCTCACCATCGGCCAATATCTTCAGCCGACGCCGCGCCACGCGAAGGTCATCGAATTCGTGACGCCGGACACGTTCAAGTCGTATGCCTCGCTCGGCCGCGCCAAGGGCTTCGCGCTCGTCGCGGCATCGCCGCTGACGCGCTCGTCGTACCACGCGGGCGCCGACTTCGCGAAGCTGAAGGCCGCGCGGCTGGCGAAGCACCAACGCGCCGATGCCTGAACACCGCGAGGTCCGGGTTCTTCCGTACACGCCGGAGCAGCTCTTCGATCTCGTCGCCGATGTCGGCCGCTACGGCGAGTTCCTGCCGTGGGTGATCGCGACGCGGGTGAAGTCGCGGAGCGATACCGAGATGGTCGCCGACATGATCGTCGGCTTCAAGGTGTTCCGGGAAACCTTCACGAGCCGCGTGGTGCTGGACAGGCCGCGCCATATCCATATCGACTATATCTCGGGGCCGCTGAAGTTCCTCTACAACGACTGGCGCTTCAAGGCGGTCGGCGCGGGGACGGAGGTGGACTTCCACGTCGATTTCGCGTTCCGCCAGTCGATCCTGAACACGCTCGCGGGCGCGTACTTCCACGAAGCCTTCCGCAAGATGGTGACGGCGTTCGAAACGCGCGCCGCGAAGGTCTATGCGGCGGGCGCGGCGTCTTCGGGGAGCAGCAGTTCGAGCGCGCAGCGCACGGCCTGAAGCCGGATTCCGGTGCGGCCGAGGTCGCCGAACTGCTTCATGTCCGCCACCACGTCCTCGGGGTCCGAATCGCGGATCGCGCGCGCGAACACCACGGTCCCCACGGGCTTCGATTCCGACCCGCCGTCGGGGCCGGCGATGCCGGTGATCGCCACGGCGACGTCCGCCTCGCTGTGCGCGAGCGCACCCTGCGCCATCGCCCACGCGGTCGCGACCGAAACCGCGCCGAAGGTTTCGAGCACGTCGCCGTGCACGTCGAGTTGCGCCGTCTTGGCCTCGTTCGAGTAGGTGACGAAGCCGCGTTCCAGCACGGCCGAGGAGCCGGCGATCTCGGTGATCGCGCCGCAGACGAGGCCGCCGGTGCAGGATTCGGCAAGCACCACCTTGCGCCCGGCGGCAGCGTTCAGCTCCACCACGCGGCGCGCAAGCGCGATGATCTCGTCGTCGAACAGTCCACTCATGTTTGCTGACCCTATAGTCTTATGGTTGCGGTCGCCTGCGCCGCCATGCCTTCGCCGCGCCCGGTGAAACCAAGCTTCTCGGTCGTCGTCGCCTTGATGCTAACCCGCTCCTCCGGCAGCCGCAACAACGCGGCGACACTTGTGCGCATCGCCGTGCGGAACGGGCCGACCTTCGGCCTTTCGCAGATCATCGTGACATCGACATGGTCGATGATGCCGCCGCGCGAAAGCACGAGGTCGCGGGCATGGGCAAGGAAACGGTCCGACGGCGCGCCCCGCCACTCGGGGTCGCCCGGCGGGAAATGGTCGCCGATGTCGCCCTCTGCGGCGGCGCCGAGCAGGGCGTCGGTGAGGGCGTGGAGCCCCACGTCCGCGTCGCTGTGGCCGACGAGGCCGTGGCTGTGCGGCACCTTCACGCCGCAGAGCCAGACATGATCGCCGGGGCCGAACCGGTGCACGTCGAAGCCGTGCCCGACACGCACGACCCGCCCGGCGGCGAGGATCGCCTCGGCGCGCGCGAAGTCGTCCGGGTAGGTGAGCTTCGCGAGCCGCTCGTCGCCTTCGACGAACGCCACGCGCAGCCCGGCGGCGAGCGCCACCGCGACATCGTCTGTCGCATCGGGCGCGGCGGCCCGGTGCGCGTCGAGGATCGCGCCGTAGCGGAACGCCTGCGGCGTCTGCACACGCTTCAGGCGGCTGCGGTCGACCTCGCCGTCGGCATGGGCGTCGCCGGTGCGCAGGCTGTCGACGACGGGCAGCGCGGGCGCGGCGCCGTCGCTGTCTTCAAGCGCATCCAGAAGCCGGTCGACGACCGCGGCGGGGAGCAGCGGCCGCGCCGCGTCGTGGATCAGCACCAGCACGGGCGCGAGCGACTCCAGCGCCCGCAGCCCGTTCAGGACCGACTCCTGCCGGGTCGCGCCGCCGTGAACGGGCGCAAGCACATCGAGGCCCGCGGCGGCGTCCGCGAAGGCACCCTCGTCGTCCGCGTGAATGACAGGGAGCACGTGGGTGACGCGCGGATGGCGGGCGAGCGCCGAGAACGCATGGCGGATCGCCGGCTGGCCGGCGAGCATCCGATATTGCTTCGGCGCGCCTTCGCCCGCGCGGGAGCCTCTCCCGGCGGCAACGACGATGGCCGCGACCCGTGGTGCTTCGTTCATGGCGGGCGGCTTTAGCCTAGCTGCGTCTTGCCGAACAGCCCCGCTTGGGCTATGCGCCGTGCCTTATTTTTGGGCAGCCAATGACCGTGCCGAAACTGAAGCCAATCTCGATCGGACCCGTGCGGATCGAACAGCCGGTGATCCTGGCGCCGATGACCGGCGTCACCGACCTGCCGTTCCGCAAGATCGTCAAGCGCTTCGGCGCGGGGCTCACCGTCACCGAGATGATCGCGAGCCAGGCGATGGTGCGCGAAACGCGGCAGTCGCTTCAGAAGGTGGCGTGGGACCCGTCCGAGGAGCCGGTCTCGATGCAGCTCGCGGGCTGCGAGCCCGGTATCATGGCGGAAGCGGCGAAGCTGAACGCCGATCGCGGCGCGGCGATCATCGACATCAACATGGGCTGCCCGGTGAAGAAGATCGTGAACGGGCACGCCGGCTCGTCGCTGATGCGCGACCTGAAGCTCGCCGCCTCGCTGATCGAGGCCACGGTGAAGGCGGTCGACCTGCCGGTGACGCTGAAGATGCGCATGGGCTGGGACCACAACAGCCTGAACGCGCCGGAGCTCGCGCGGATCGCCGAGGACCTCGGCGTCAGGATGATCACCGTGCACGGCCGCACGCGCAACCAGATGTATTCGGGCAGCGCCGACTGGGCGTTCGTGCGCAATGTCAAGAATGCCGTTTCGCTGCCGGTCGTGGTGAACGGCGACATCTGCTCGGTGGAGGATGCGCGCACCGCGCTCGAACAGTCTGGCGCGGACGCGGTGATGGTGGGGCGGGGGGCTTACGGCCGCCCGTGGCTGCTCGGCGAGGTGATGGCCGACCTCTGCGGCCACCGCTTCAAGGCGCCGACGATCGAGGAGCAGTATCACCTGATCCTCGAGCAGTACGAGATGATGCTGGCGCTTTACGGCACGGACACGGGCGTCAACCTCGCGCGCAAGCACATCGGCTGGTACACCAAGGGAATGCACGGCTCCGCCGAGTTCCGGAACAGCGTCAACCAGGTCGGCGATCCGGCGCGGGTGAAGGCGATGCTCCGGGAGTTCTACGCGCCCTGGCTTGCCCGGGCGGCCGCCTGACATGGCCACCGTGCCCGCGGTTCCGCTGGTTCCGCCGCCGTCCGCCGACGACCTGCTCGCAAGTCTTCCGATCCCCATCGTCCTCATCGACGCGAACGGCGCGCCCGCGCGGATGAACACCGCCGCCGAGGACATGTTCAACCTCAGCGAGCCGACGCTCGTCGACCGTGGCTGGGGCGCGATCTTCCCGGAGGACAGCGCGGTGCGCGCGGTGCTGTTCGAGGCGGTCGTCACCGGCGGCGAGTTCGCGGCCTACGACCTCGACATCGCGTTCATCGGCGGGCGCCGCGTCACCGCCGACCTGCTGGTCTCGCCGGTGCCGGATGCGCCGGGCTGGTCAACGCTGGTGTTCCAGCGGCGCGCGGCGGCGACGATGGTGAACCGCCAGCGCGAGCAGGTGGGGGCGGCGAAGACGGCCGTGGGCGTCGCGGCGATGCTGGCGCACGAGATCAAGAACCCGCTTTCGGGGATTCGCGGCGCGGCGCAGCTCCTGGCGCAGGACGGCGACCCCGAACTTACCGATCTTATCTGCACGGAGGTCGATCGCATCAGCACGCTGATCGACTCGATGGAGGAGTTCACCGACACGCGGCCGCTGAAGCGGCAGCCGGAAAATATACACCTGATCCTCGGCCACGTCCGCCGCCTCGCCGAGCACGGCTTCGCGCGCGACGTCGAGTTCGAGGAGGAGTACGATCCCTCGCTGCCGGACGTGGACGGGGACCGCGACGCGCTGATCCAGATTTTCGTGAACCTCGTGAAGAACGCCAGCGAAGCCACAGGAAACAAAGGCAAGATACGCCTGCGAAGCGCCTATCGGCACGGCCTCAAGGTGGCGGTGAAGGGCTCCAAGCGGCGCATGTCCGTGGCGATCGAGGTCTGCGTGATCGACGACGGGCCGGGCGCGCCCGCGGACGTCGCCGAGCATCTGTTCGATCCTTTCATTTCCACGAAGCCGGGCGGCACCGGCCTCGGCCTCGCGCTCGTCGCCAAGCTCGTCGGCGACCACGGCGGGCTCATCGAGTACGACCGGCAGGAAAACCCGCCGCGGACGACCTTCCGCGTGCTCCTGCCCACGGCGGGCAGGCAGTGAGCCGCACCGGCACGATCATCGTCGCCGACGACGACGCGGCGATCCGCACCGTCGTGCGGCAGGTGCTGGTGCGCGCGGGCCACGAGGTCCGCACGACCGATACCGTCGCGGGGCTCTGGCAACTGATCGAGGCGGGGGTGGGGGACGCGGTGATCACCGACGTCGTGCTGCCGGACGCGGACGGGCTCGACGCCGTGCCGCGCATCCTCGCGCGCCGCCCGGGCCTGCCGGTGATCGTGATGAGCGCGCAGAACACGCTGGCGACGGCGGTACGCGCGACCGAGAACGGCGCGTTCGAATACCTGCCGAAACCGTTCGATATCAACAAGCTGGCGGCTGCCGTTTCCGCCGCGCTCGAACAGTCGCAAGCGCCCGCGCGCAAGGCGGCGGCGAAGGACGAGGGCGACGGCCTGCCGCTGATCGGCCGCTCGCCCGCGATGCAGGAGGTGTACCGCACGATCGCGCGCGTCGTGCCCACCGACCTCACCGTGCTCATCCTCGGCGAATCCGGCACCGGCAAGGAACTCGTGGCGAAAGCGCTGCACGACCTCGGCCCGCGGCGGACGGGACCGTTCGTCGCCGTCAACATGGCGGCGATCCCGCGCGAGCTCATCGAATCCGAGCTGTTCGGCCACGAGCGCGGCGCCTTCACCGGTGCGCAGGCCCGCGCCATCGGCCGCTTCGAGCAGGCTCAGGGCGGCACGCTGTTCCTCGACGAGATCGGCGACATGCCGATGGAGGCGCAGACGCGGCTGCTGCGCGTGCTCCAGTCCGGCGAGTTCACCACGGTGGGCGGGATGCGCCCGATCAAGGCGGACATCCGCATCGTGTCCGCGACGAACAAGGACCTGCGCCGCCTCGTCGACGCGGGGCTGTTCCGCGAGGACCTGTTCTACCGCCTGAACGTCGTGCCGCTGCACCTGCCGCCGCTGAGGAGCCGCGTCGACGACATCGCCGAGCTTGCGACGCACTTCCTGCGCCGCGCCGAGGCGGAGGGGCTTCCGGCGAAGACGCTGGAGCCCGAAGCCATCCTCCGGCTTCAGGCCCACGACTGGCCGGGCAACGTCCGCGAGCTCGAGAACCTGATGCGGCGCTTCGCGGCGCTCGAACGTTCCGACGTCATTTCCGCCGCCAGCGTGGAGGAGGCGCTGCGCAGCGAGCGCGTGCCCTCGGCGCGCGCGGAGAGCGACAATCGCGGCCTCGCCGGGTCCGTGGAGGCGCATCTCGCGCGCTATTTCGACACGTTCGGCGACGACCTGCCGCCGGACGGGCTTTACGAGCGGGTGCTCGCGGAAGTCGAGAAGCCGCTGCTGCTGCTGAGCCTCGCGGCGACGCGCGGCAACCAGATCCGCGCCGCCAGGCTGCTCGGCATCAACCGCAACACGCTGCGCAAGAAGCTGAACGACCGCGGCATCGACGCCGTGGCGCTCCGCCCGGCGGGGCCGCCTGTCGGCCGTTCAGGCTGATTTCAGAATCGGATCGTTACCGGGCTGCCGCAACTGTGTATTTGCGGCAACAGGCAAAGTGGTTAAGCTGCGTTTGAACATGTCCGCGACTGCATCCCCCAAGCCAGTATCGCCGCACCGCCGGCTGCGCCGTCGCATCAGCCGCTGGGTCTCGCGCGTCGAGCTGTACCCGCGGCTCGAGATCGCGCTGGGGCTGATCGCCGTCGCCGTGGGCTGCGCGAGCTATTTCGCGCTCACCGACACGTTCTTCACCGCCGCCAACACGCCCTCCGGGCGCACGATCCTGCTCGTCGCCAACCTCGTGCCGCTGATGGCGCTGCTGGTGCTGATCGGCCGCCGCTTCGTGATCCTGCGCGTCAACCGGCGGCGCGGGCTCGCCGGCGCGCGGATGCACGTGCGCATGGTGGCGCTGTTCTCGGCGATCGCGGCGATCCCGACGCTGCTCGTCGTGGTGTTCGCCTCGCTGCTTTTCCAGTTCGGCACGCAGTTCTGGTTCTCCGACAACGCCCGCACCGTGCTCCAGAACGCCGAGCAGGTCGCGCATTCCTACGTCGCGGAGAACCGCCAGCGCATCGTCGCGGACATCGAGGCGATGGGAACCGACATCTACGAATACGCGAACAGCTACGGCATCGATTCCGCCGGGTTCGCGGAGGGCCTCGCGTTCCAGGTCGCCGCCCGCAACCTCACCGAGGCGAGCGTCTTCACGCCGAGCGACGAGAACTACCACGTCTACGCCGCCGTCGGCATGAGCGGGCCGCCGCTGACGCAGCGCATCCTGCCCACCGACATCGCGCGGGCACGCTCGGGCCGCGCCAGCGTGCTCGCCACGGCCTCGGACCGGGTCGAGGCGATCGTCCGCATCGACCCGCTGCTCGAACGCTACGTCTACGTGAGCCGCAGCGTCGATCCCGCCGTGCTCCAGTCGGCGCAGCGCGCGGAAGGCGCGATGAACGAGTACGACGCGCTGCTGGCGCGCTCGAAGAGCCTGCAATGGCAGTTCAACCTCGCGCTGTTCGTGATCGCGCTGCTCATCCTCGCCGCCGCAATCCTCTCGGCGCTGTGGCTGGCGAACCGGCTCGTGGCGCCGATCGGGCGCCTCGTCCGCGCGGCGGAGCGGGTCGGGGGCGGCGACCTCGCCGCGCGCGTGCCGGTCCGCAACAGCCCCGACGAGGTCGGCACGCTCGCGCGCACCTTCAACCGCATGACGCGCCAATTACAGGCGCAGACGAGCGCGCTCGTCGCCGCCAACGAGCAGCTCGACGCGCGGCGGCAGTTCACCGAGGCGGTGCTCTCCAGCGTTTCGGCGGGCGTCATCTCGATCGACGAGGACGGCCATATCCGCCTCGTCAGCCACTCCGCCGCCGCTCTCCTCGAAATGACGGAAGAAGCGCTCGGCGGCATGACCATCGAGGAGGCCGTGCCCGAGTTTTCGGCGCTGCTCGAAGAGACGCGCGCGTCGGGGCAGGCGGCGGGGCAGGTGCGGATCGCGCGCGGCAACGACGTGCAGACGCTGCTCGTGCACATGGGCGGCGTCTCGGGCGGCAGCCGGGGCTACGTGATCACCTTCGACGACATCACCCAGCAGCTCGCCGACCAGCGGCGCGCGGCATGGGCGGACGTGGCGCGGCGCATCGCGCACGAGATCAAGAACCCGCTGACGCCCATCCAGCTTTCGGCCGAGCGGCTCCAGCGCCGCTACGGCAACAAGATCGAGGAGGGGGCGGACACGTTCCGCAGCCTCACCGAGACCATCGTCCGGCAGGTCGGCGACCTCCGCCAGATGGTCGACGAGTTCTCGTCGTTCGCGCGGATGCCGAAGCCCGTGTTCAGGCCGGAATCGTTCCTCGACATCGCGCGGCAGGCGATCTTCCTGCAAGAGGTCGCGCACAGCGACTTCGACTACGACATGGACGTGCCGGCGAACCTGCCGCCGTTCGTCTGCGACCGCCGCCAGATCGCGCAGGCGCTCACCAACCTCTTGAAGAACGCCGCCGAATCCGTCGCCGCGCGCTGCAAGGACGGCGATGTGGACGGCCGCATCGCCCTGTCCGCACGCCTCGCCGAGCCCGATACGCTGGTGGTGACGGTCGTCGACAACGGCATCGGCCTTCCCGCGAGCCAGCGCGACCGGCTGACCGAGCCCTATGTGACGACGCGCACGAAGGGCACGGGCCTCGGCCTCGCCATCGTCAAGAAGATCGTGGAGGAGCACGACGGCACGCTCGACCTCAGGGACGCGGCGGACGGCGGCGCCTGCGCGGTGATGAGTTTCGATCTGGCCGCCTTGCAGGCCCATGTCACGCAAGAGCCGGGAATTCCGGAAAAAGTCGCAGTTCAGCAAAGGTAGATGTGTGGCGCTTGATATTCTGATCGTCGACGATGAAGCCGATATCCGGGAACTGATCGCAGGTGTCCTCGATGACGAGGGCTATGAAACGCGCACGGCGGGCGACAGCGACAGCGCGCTCGCCGCGCTCAGCGAGCGCCTGCCGAGCCTGCTCGTGCTCGACATCTGGCTGCAGGGCTCGCGCCTCGACGGCATCGAGCTGCTGGAGGTCGTGAAGCAGCGCAATCCGGGGCTTCCCGTCATCATGATCTCGGGCCACGGCAACGTCGAGACGGCGGTCGCGGCGATCAAGCGCGGCGCCTACGACTTCATCGAGAAGCCGTTCCAGGCGGACCAGCTGATCCACACCGTCGAGCGCGCGACCGAGGCGGAGCGCCTGCGCCGCGAGAACGAGGAGCTTCGCTCGCGCGCCGGCATCGAGGGCGAGCTCACCGGCTCGTCCGCGATGATCAACGGCGTGCGCGCGACGCTGAAGCGCGTCGCGGCGACGGGCAGCCGCGTGCTGATCGACGGCCCGCCGGGCTCGGGCAAGGAGGTCGCCGCGCGCCTGCTCCACCAGTGGTCGCCGCGCGCGAACGGGCCGTTCGTGGTCGTGGCGGCGGCGCGGCTCCACCCCGACCGGTTCGAGGAGGAGCTGTTCGGCGTGGAGGAGGACGGCCAGCCCGTCCGCATCGGCCTGTTCGAGCAGGCGCACGGTGGCACGCTGTTCCTCGACGAGGTCGCCGACATGCCGCTCGCGACGCAGGCGCGCATCCTGCGCGTGCTCACCGAGCAGATGTTCCAGCGCGTCGGCGGCGCGCGCAGCGTGAAGGTGGACGTGCGCGTCGTCAGCAGCACGTCGCGCGACCTCGCCGGGGAAATCGCCGCCGGGCGCTTCCGCGAGGACCTGTTCTATCGCCTGAGCGTCGTGCCCGTGCACCTGCCGCCGCTTTCCGAGCGGCGCGAGGACATCGGCGAGCTCGTCGAGTACTTCCTTGCGAAGCTGGCGGCGGAACGCCGCATCCCGACGCCGCGAATCAGCGACGACGCGATGGCCGCGCTCCAGACCTACGACTGGCCGGGCAACGTCCGCCAGCTCAGGAACATCATCGAGCGCACGCTGATCCTGATGCCGCCCGAGCGCGCGCAGCGCATCGAGGTCGACATGCTGCCCTCCGAGATCATCGCAGAGCCCGCCAAGCTGATGCCGAACGAGGCGGTGCGCTCGATCATGGGCACGCCGCTGCGCGAGGCGCGGGAATCCTTTGAGCGCGAGTATCTGCGCGTGCAGATCCGCCGTTTCTCCGGGAATATCTCGCGAACCGCGGTTTTCATCGGCATGGAACGCTCGGCGCTGCACCGGAAACTGAAGGCGCTCGGCCTCTCCGATCCCGGAAAAGGCGACGATGAAGTCAATTCCGACACTTGACGGGAAGCCCCCGACCCCCAAATAGTGTGCCCGCGTCTCTGGCAATCGGGCGCAGTGTAAGAGGATTAGGGGGACATGGCAGACAAGGCCAATAACTTGCAGGACGTGTTCCTGAACGCGGTCCGTAAGAGCAAGACGCCGGTGACGATGTTTCTCGTGAACGGCGTAAAACTACAGGGTGTCATCACCTGGTTCGATAATTTTTCGGTCCTGCTTCGCCGCGACGGTCATTCGCAGCTTGTCTACAAGCACGCGATTTCCACGATCATGCCGGCGAGCCCCGTTCAATTGTTTGAGCCCGAGAAAGACGGCGACGACGATTGACCGATCCCGACGCCGGAACGCCGCCGCAAGCCGGGGGCAGACGGCGTAAGCAGTTCCACAGTTTCGGATCGCACGACGACGTCCGCGGCGTCAGCGTGGGCACGAAGGCGCTCGTCGTCGTGCCCGATGTCGTGCGCCGCGACTCCGCCGCGCGCCGCGACGCCGAGGCGCGTCTCCAGGAAGCGAAGAGCCTTGCCGGGGCGATCACGCTCGACGTGGTCGGCACGCGCATCTTCCGTGTCCGCGACCCGCGCCCGGCGACGCTGATCGGCGCGGGGCAGGTGGAGGCGATCGCCGCGCTCGCCGAGGAGACGGGCGCGGAGCTGACCGTCGTCGACGGCGCCCTGTCGCCGCTCCAGCAGCGCAACCTCGAGACCGGCACCGGCACCAAGGTCATCGACCGCACGGGACTCATCCTCGAAATCTTCGGGGAGAGGGCGGCGACCCGCGAGGGCCGGCTTCAGGTCGAGCTCGCCCACCTCGGCTATCAGGCGAGCCGCCTCGTGCGCTCGTGGACACACCTCGAACGCCAGCGCGGCGGCTTCGGCTTCCTCGGCGGCCCCGGCGAGACGCAGATCGAGACCGACCGGCGTCTCATTCGCGAGCGCATGGCGCGGCTGCGAAAGGAGCTCGGCGAGGTCAGCCGCACGCGCGGGCTGCAACGCCGTCAGCGCAAGAAGGCGCCCTATCCGGTGATCGCCCTCGTCGGCTACACGAACGCCGGAAAGTCCACGCTTTTCAATCGCTTGACCGGCGCTTCGGTGATGGCGGAGGACCTGCTGTTCGCGACGCTCGATCCCACCATGCGCGCCATCGCGCTGCCCGGAATCGACAAGGCGATCCTCTCGGACACCGTCGGTTTCGTCTCCGAGCTGCCGACCATGCTCGTCGCCGCGTTCCGCGCCACGCTGGAGGAGGTGCTCGATGCCGACATCATCGTCCACGTCCGCGACATCGCGCACCCGGAGGCCGAGGCGCAGAAGCGCGACGTCATCGACGTGCTCGCCGACCTCGGCGTCGATCCGGACGGCGGGCGACCGATCATCGAGGCGCTGAACAAGGCCGACCTGCTCGACGCGGAGACGCGCAAGTCCGCGCTCGAACAGGCGGCGGCGCCGAACAGCATCCTCATATCGGCGGTGAGCGGGGAAGGGGTGGACGACCTCCGCAGGCTCATCTCCGACACGCTGCTGCGCGACGCGCGCGTGCACAGGTTCGTCGTCAGCGCGGGCGACGGCAAGCGGCTCGCATGGCTGGAGAACAATGGCCTCGTCTTGAAACGCCGCATGAAGGGCGAGTCCGTGGAGTTGCAGGTGCGGATCAGCGACGAGGACCGCGCGCGTTTTCTGGCGCTGCCGTAAAAGGCACCAATCAAGAACGCTCCGCTGCTTTCACCCGCTGCCACAGCGCTTCGAGCGCTTCGATGTCCATGTCCGGCAAGGGTTTGTCGGCGATGGCTTCCACCGCGTTGAAGCGGCGTTCGAACTTGGCGTTCGCCGCGCGCAGCGTCTCCTCGGCGTCGATGCCGAGGTGGCGGGCGTAGTTGACGACGGCGAACAGCAGGTCGCCGATCTCGCCGGCGCGTGAGGCATCGTCGGCGGTCTCGACCTCGGCCAGTTCCTCGTTGATCTTCGCGCGCGGACCCGCCGCGTCGGGCCAGTCGAAGCCGACGCGTGCGGCGCGGCGTTGCAGCTTCTGCGCGCGCATCAGCGCGGGGAGGCCGAGCGCCACGCCCGCGAGCGCGCCCCGGTTGCCGCGCTCGCGGGCCTTCTGGTCCTCCCACGCCGCCGTCTGGGCGTCCGCATCCGCGACGCTGGCGTCACCGAAGACGTGCGGGTGGCGGCGGACCATCTTGTCGGTGATGCCGGAGGTGACGTCAGCCAGCGTGAAATGCCCGGCCTCGGCCGCCATCTGCGCATGGTAGACGACCTGAAGCAGCAGGTCGCCGAGTTCGCCCTGAAGGTCGGCCATGTCGCCGCGCGCGATGGCGTCGGCGACCTCGTGGGCTTCCTCGATCGTGTACGGCGCGATGGACGCGAAATCCTGTTCGATATCCCACGGGCAGCCGCGCGCGGGATCGCGCAGCGCGCGCATCACGTCGGCAAGTCGGGCGTAGGCTTCGGGCGCGGTTTCCTTGCTCATGACATCCCGCGTAGCCGCAGCAGCGGATTCGGGGAAGCCGGGAGCGTGCGAATAAGAAAGGGGGCACGCAGGACACGTCCGCCATGCCTTATCTTTTACAACGATAATATATATTATGTTAAATCAATTGTCGCGGTTCGCGGCCATCCGGGCCATTCCCCCGGCCATTCTCTCGAACGCGTCGTTCATGCGGGCCGCGAGATCGGCGTCGACGCCGCTCTCCGAAAGCGCGCGCGCCATCGCGTCCGTCCACTGCCGCGCAGTCTCGGCGTCGATGGGCAGCACGGCGTGCGCCGACATCACGCAGACGCCGACGTTCTCTTCGAACCAGCGGCGCGGCCCGCCAAGCCAGCCCGTGAGGAAACCGGCGAGCGAACCGCGCATCGGCGCAAGGTCCGGCGCGTGCATCGCGCGCAGCGCCGCATAGCCGGGCTCGCTTTCCATGAGATCGTAGAAACGGTCCACGACGCGCCTGACGGCGGCCTCGCCGCCGATGCTGTCGTAAGGTGTCGCGCTGACGCCGGAATCGCTCATCGGGACGATGAACCGGGCCTTTGGCGAGATTTCCTTGATCCAGATCAAAATCGGGTTCAGCCGCCATCCGTTTCCTGCGCGGAACGAGGGAGCCGAACAGCGGGTTTTGCGTTACCACCACCGTTGCTTCAGGGCGTTAGGCCACCGGAACACAGCCGGAGAACAAATGATAAACGAAGAGCAGGGCGGCGACCCTTCCCTCGCCCCCGTCGTCGAGGCGGGGCGCAACTGCTGGCGCATCGAGAGGGCAGCGCGCGCCGCCGCCGTGGTCGATGCCGCCGACTACTACCATTACGTGCGCGAGGCGATGCTGGCGGCGCGGCGGCGCATCCTCATCATCGGCTGGGACTTCGACACGCGCATCGCGCTGGAGCCGGACGGGAACGGCCACGGCGAAAGCCTGGGGCATTTCTTCCTGCGCCTCGCGCGCGAAAACCCCGCGCGCCAGATCGACATCCTGAAATGGAGCTTCGGCGCGCTGAAGCAGTTCCTGCGCCCGCGCGCGGCATGGATGCTGCTGCGCTGGCAGATGACGCGCGCGATCGACTTCCGCTTCGACAGCTTCCATCCCGCCGGGTGCAGCCACCACCAGAAGATCGTGGTGATCGACGAGCGCTTCGCGGTGTGCGGCGGCATCGACATCTCGTGCGCGCGCTGGGACACCACGGCCCACGCCGACGACGATCCGCGCCGCACGCTGCCGGACGGCAAGCCCTACGGCCCGTGGCATGACGTCACCATGATGCTCGACGGCGACGCGGCGCAGGCGCTCGCCGACCTCGGCCGCGACCGGTGGAAGCACGCGACGCGACGCGACCTGCCCCCGGCGGAAGACGGCCACGACCACTGGCCGGACGATGCCGAGGTCGATTTCCGCGACGTGGACATCGCCGTCGCGCGCACCCGCGCGGCGTGGCGCGACTGCGCCGAGGTGCGCGAGATCGAGGCGCTGTGGCTGGACATGATCGCGGCGGCGCGGCGCTTCATCTACATCGAGAACCAGTACCTGACGTCAGGCCGGATCGCCGCGGCCATCGCGGCGCGCATGGAGGAGGACGACCCGCCGGAGATCGTGGTGGTGATGCCGCGCTCGGCGGACGGCTGGCTCGAACAGAAGGCGATGGACGCCGCGCGCGTGCTGCTTGCGCGCGCCATCGGCAAGGCGGACCGGCTGAACCGCTTCCGTATCTACGTGCCCGTGACCGGGGGCGGCGCGGACATCTATGTGCACGCCAAGGTCGCGATCGTCGACGACCGGCTGCTCAAGATCGGCTCGGCGAACCTCAACAACCGCTCGATGGGGCTGGACAGCGAATGCGACGTCATCATCGACGCCGCCCTCCCCGCCAATGCCGACACGCCGCCCGCGATCGCGGCGCTGCGGACCCGGCTGCTCGCCGAGCATCTGGACGTCTCGCCCGAGGACTTCGCGGCGCGGTTCGCGGAAACGGGCTCGCTCGTCGACACGATCGAGGCGCTGCGCGGACAGGGCGAGGCACTGCGCGGGCCGGGCAAGACGCTGGACCTGCTCGACCTCGAGAAGCCGGGGCCGCTCGATCAGTTCATTGCAGGCAACGAACTGCTCGATCCCGAAGACCCCGACGGCTTTTTCGAGCCGCTGCACAAGCGGGGCCTGCGGATGCGCTGGCGGGAGGGCATGGCGCGGCTCAAGGGGCGTATACGGCGGCGCCCGCGCAGGAGGTGACAATGAGCCGGGTGCGTCCCTCCATATTACGGCCGCAGGATCAGCGTATCGCCCTCGACGCGCCAGCTTTTCAGCGTCCGCAGGAAACGCATACCGAGGAGGTTGGTGGTGAGCGCGCCCTCGTTGATGCTGGCGGGCACGTCGCGGAGCGTGACGTCGCCGATCGTCAGCTCGCCGAGCCGGACGCCCGCTGTGCGGACCATGCCGTTCGCGGTGTCGGCCACGCCGTCGAAGCGGAGCGTATCGGGGCTGAACCCGGCGCGCGCGGCGGTTTCCATCGTGAGCACGATGTCGGTGGCGCCGGTGTCCACCATGAACAGCACGCTTGCTCCGTTGATCGTGCCGCGCACGTAGAAATGCCCGTCCTCGCGCGCGGTGAGCAGCATTTCGTCGCCTTCGGTGCGCGGCGACGCCGGATCGAGCGCGCCGCGGATCTGGGGCCACTGCGTGACGAGGAAGACGAGGCCGCCGAAGATGAGGACCCACGACAGCGCCATCTTCAGCGTTTTCGTCGCGCCGACCTCGCGGAGACGCGGGATCAGGCTCATCAGGATGAGGACGGCGAAGCCGACCGAGCTGATGAGCGCGCCCTTCTCACCCGTGCTCAGCCCTTCGAACATGCGCCTAAAGCTCCACCGTCAGCATATCGTACCCCGGCTCGACACCCTGCGGCAACGTCTTGGCAAGGCTGGCATAATCCATGCTGTTGTCCATGTGCGTGAGGATCGCGCGGCGCGGACGCAGGCGGGCGATCCACGACAATGTGCGGTCGAGGTGGCTGTGCGTCGGGTGCGGCTTGCGGCGGAGCGCGTCGACGATCCAGAGATCGACGCCCTTCACCGCATTGTCCGCGGAGAGCGTGAGGTCGCTGATGTCGGTGGAATAGGCCATCGAATGGCCGGCGTGGTCGATGCGAAAGCCGGTGGAGCGGATGGGGCCGTGCACCTGCTCGAACGGCGTCACCGTCATCGGCCCCACGGTGAGCTTCGCCGGGAGGTCGTGCGCCACGCAGCTCGGCGGATAGCCGAGCCCGCCCGCGAACACATAGTCGAAGCGCGCCTTGAGGACGCGCCACGTGTCCGGCGTCGCATAGCAGTCGACGGGTTTGCGCATGATGTGAAAGACCTGCCGCAAGTCGTCGATTCCGTGGGCATGATCGGCGTGGTCGTGCGTGTAGAGCACGGCGTCGATGCGCGTGACGCCCGCGCTCAGCAGCTGCTCGCGAAGGTCCGGGCTCGTGTCCATGATGATGGTGTGACCCTCGGCCTCGACCATCACGGAGACGCGGCGGCGGCGGTTCTTCGGCTCGCCCGGGTCGCAGGCGCCCCAGTCGTTGCCGATGCGCGGCACGCCGCTCGACGTGCCGCAGCCGAGGATCGTGACCTTCACGCCGCGGCTTTCGAGAACAGGCGGTAGAAGTTCGCGCTCGTCGTGCGGTCGAGGTCTTCGTAGCTGACGCCGCGCTTCTCCGCGATGAAGGCGGCGGTGTGCGTCACGAAGGCCGGCTCGCAGGTCTTGCCGCGCTTCGGCACCGGCGCGAGGAACGGCGCGTCGGTTTCGACGAGCAAGCGATCGTCCGGAACTTCCCTTGCGAAATCAGCGAGATCGGTGGCGTTCCTGAACGTGACGATGCCCGAAAGCGAGATGTAGAAACCGAGATCGAGCATCTTGCGGCCGAAGTCCGCGCTCGCGGTGAAGCAGTGGATGACGGCGCCGTAGGTCCCCTTCCCCAGTTCATCGCCCATGATCTCCAGCGTGTCGCCTTCCGCGTCGCGCGTGTGGACGATCACCGGCAGGCCGGTTTCGCGCGCGGCGGCGATGTGGCGGCGGAAGCTGGCGCGCTGACGTTCGCGGTCGCTTTTGTCGTAGTAATAGTCGAGGCCGGTCTCGCCGATGCCGACGACGCGCGGGTGGCGGGTCGCCGCGACGAGCCGGGTCTCCTCGATGTCCTCGCTGTCCGCCTCGTGCGGGTGGACGCCGACGCTCGCCCAGATGTCGGACGTGCCCTCGGCGATGCGGATGACGTCATCCCATTCGCTGCTGCGCGTCGAAATGGCGAGCATCGCCGAGACACCCGCCGCGCGCGCGCGCGCGATGATGCCCGCCTGATCCTCGACGAGGCCGGGGTAGTTCAGGTGGCAATGGCTATCAACCGGCATCGGGTTCCGCTTCGACATAGCGCGGGAAGACGCCCTGCGGCGCTTCGAGCCGGAAGCCGGACGCGGCGAGGCGCGCGTACCAGTCGCCGCCCCCGTCTCCGCCGATGCTCGCGAAATCGCGGTCGGTGTCGGGCACGCCCATTTGACCCAGCAGATTCGCCGCCGACGCCGGGATCACCGGCGAGATGGCGACGGCGAGATCGTGGATGGCGACGAACAGCGTGCCGAGCACGATTTTCATGCGCTCCGGGTCCGTCTTCTTCAGCTTCCACGGCTCCTGCGCGTCGATATAGGCGTTGCAGGCGAACACCGCGTGCAGCCACGTCTCGACACCGCGCGACAGGTCGTAGGCCTCGAACGCGGCGCGCAGGCCCTCGCAGCCCTCGGACACGCTTTTCAGCAGCGCCGCATCATCGGCGTTCTGATCGAGCGATGCGGGAAGAACGCCGTCCAGATTCTTGAAAATCTGCGACAAGGTCCGCTGCGCGAGATTGCCGAAGCTGTTCGCGAGATCGGCGTTGGTGCGCGTGACGATGGCGTCGTGGCTGTAGCTGCCGTCCTGCCCGAACGGCACGTCGCGGATGAGGAAGTAGCGGAGCTGGTCGACGCCGTATTCCTCGGCCATCGCCAGCGGCTCGACGACGTTGCCGAGCGACTTCGACATCTTCTCGCCCTTGTTGAGCACGAAGCCGTGGCCGAACACCATGCGCGGCAGTTCGATGCCCGCCGACATCAGGAACGCGGGCCAGTAGACGGTGTGGAAGCGCACCACGTCCTTGCCGATCACGTGCACGTCCGCGGGCCACCATTTCGTATAGGATTCATCGGGATAGCCGACGCCGGTGAGGTAGTTGCTGAGCGCGTCGAGCCACACGTACATGACATGGCCGGGCGCGCCCGGCACCGGGATGCCCCAGTCGAAGCTGGTGCGCGAGATCGACAGGTCGCTGAGGCCGCCGCGCACGAATTGCAGCATCTCGTTGCGGCGCGTGGCGGGCTGGATGAAGCCCGGGTTCCGCTCGTAGAGGTCGAGCAGCGGCTGCTGGTATCTGGAGAGGCGGAAGAAATAGCTTTCCTCCACGGTCCACTCGACCGGCGTGCCCTGCGGCGACAGCTTCTCGCCGCCCTCGCCCGGCACCAGCTCGCTCTCGTCGTAATAGGCCTCGTCGCGGACCGAGTACCAGCCTTCGTAGCGGCCGAGGTAGATGTCGCCGTTCGCTTCCATGCGCTTCCAGAGGTCCTGAACGCAGGCGTAGTGCGCGGGCTCCGTGGTGCGGATAAAGCGATCGTGGCTGATGTTGAGACGCGCGCACATGTCCTTGAAATGCGTGACCATTCCATCGACGAAGCTGCGCGGATCGGTATCGTTGCTGCGGGCGGCCTGCGCGATCTTGAGGCCGTGCTCGTCCGTGCCGGTCATGAAGAACACGTCGTCGCCGACCAGCCTGTGATAGCGCGCGATGACGTCGGTCGCGATGTCCTCGTAGGCGTGGCCCATGTGCGGGCGGCCGTTGGGGTACGAGATGGCGGTCGTGATATAGAATTTCCGCTTGGCACTCATGCGGGCGTGCTTGCTCTGCTACCGGGGGTTGTCGAGTTCGCCCACGTATCCCGCCAGTTCGAACGCGACAGCCTGCGGATCGTAGGCGAGCGGCACGGCCTCGGCGGCGAGGGCGTGGGCCTTCTCCCACAGCTGGAGCGCGCGTGCAAGCGATGCGCCGGTGCGCGCGCGCGCCGCGCCGGCGATGAAGGCAGGGACCAGCTCGACGAACGCCTCGTAGCGCGCCTGCGCGGTCTTGCCCGCGAGCGAGCGCGCAAGCGCCAGCGCATCGCCCTGCCCCTTCGAAAGCTCGGCGAGCGCCTGCGTGAGCTTCTCGACGTCGAGCCCGGCGAAGCGCAGCGCGCGGCCCGGCGAGCCTTCCGCCAGCGTCACCAGCGCGTTGATCTCGGCCTCGCTGCCGCTCTCCAGTTCGCGCGTGAGCACCGCGCGCACGTCGGCGTCGGCGAGCGGCTGGAAGCGCAGCGTGCGGCAGCGCGAGCGGATCGTCGGCAGCAGCCGCACGGGGCTGTGGCTGACGAGCAGGAACAGCGTCTTTTCCGGCGGTTCCTCAAGATTCTTGAGGAAGGCATTGGCGGCGCTGCGATTCATCTCGTCCGCGGCATCGACGATGACGATACGCCAGCCCCCATAGCCGGGCTTCGACTGGAACAACGGCTGGAGGTCGCGGATCTGGTCGACGACGATCTCGGCGCGGAGCGTGCCACGATCGGTGAGGCCGCGCTGGAGAACGCGGAGGTCGGGGTGGCTGCCCGCCTCGATCAGCGCCAGCGCCGGGTGCGGCGGCCCCTTCCCGTCCGTCAGCACGAAGCGGGCGAGCGCCTGCGCCACGCTCGCCTTGCCGATGCCGGGCGGACCGGTGAGCAGCCAGGCGTGGTGCACCTTGCCCTGATCCCACGCGGCGCGGAACGCATCCTGCTGCACCTGATGGCCAATGATACTCACAGGACGGCGCTCACAGGCCGAAACGCGCCGAGACCACGGCCCAGACCGCATCGCCGACGTCATCGACGGACGCGTCGCTCGGGATCACCGCCACGTCGGGGAAGCTCAGGAACCGTTCGCGCACCGCCTTGTGGAACGCGGGCGGCTCGCCTTCGAAGCGTGCCTCGGCCCCGGCCCGCCCGGCGGCGCGGGCAAGGCCGAGCGCGGGGTCGACGTCGAGCACGATGGTGAGATCGGGCCAGAGGTCGCCGGTCGCGAAGGCGTGAAGTCGCCGCAACTCGGCCTCATCGAGACCGCGCGCTGCCCCTTGATAGGCGAGCGTGGAGTGGACGTAGCGGTCGCAGAGCACCCACGTGCCCCCGGCGAGCGCAGGGCGGATGAGCCGCGACACGTGATCGGCGCGGGCCGCATTCACGAGCAGCGCCTCGACGCGCCCGTCCCAGCGCCCCGGCTCGCCCTCGACGAGCAGGCTGCGGATGTCCTCGGCGCCGGGCGTGCCGCCGGGCTCGCGCGTCGTCGCGACCGTGACGCCCTGCGCGTCGAGACGCACGGCAAGACGGCGGAGCTGGGTGCTCTTGCCGCTCCCCTCCCCGCCTTCGAAGCTGATGAACCTGCCCGGCACGCGGCCTCAGCCGCCGAACACGTGCCTGAGCGCCGCCATCATGCGGCCGAACGGACCGGCTTTCTCCACCGTCTCGGCGGCGACGAGCGGCACGCGCTGATCGGCAAGGCCGGGGACCGTGAGCACCAGCTCGGCGATCTTCTGCCCCTTGGCGACCGGCGCGGCGATCGGGCCGTCGTAGACGATCTTCGCATTGAGGCCGGACACGATCGCCTTCGGCACCGAAACCTTCGTACCCGGCGCGGCGGTGACGCCGACATCCTTCGCCGTGCCGAGGAACACGGGCGCGCGCAGCGCCACCTTGCCGTCCGCGAGGATCGGCTTCGCGTCCCACGCGCCGAAGCCCCATTCCATCATGCGGATGGATTCCTTGACGCGCTCGTCCCACGAGGTGAGCCCCGAGACGACCATCACCAGCCGCCGCCCGTCCTGCTCGGCGGAGCCGGTGAAGCCGTAGCCCGCCGCCTCGGTGTGGCCGGTCTTGAGCCCGTCCGCGCCGCGCACCTTGCCGAGGATGGGGTTGCGGTTCGGCTGCGTGATCGGCTTGCCGCCCATCGTCTGGCCCCACGTGAAGCTCTCGACCGCGTAGAACTTCTTGTAGAGGTCGGGGTAGTCCCTGATCGTCCGCTCGGCGATGATCGCGAGGTCGTGCGGCGTCACCACCTGCCGGTCGTCCGGCCAGCCGTTCGAATTGGTGAAGTGCGAGCCCGTGAGGCCGAGCTTCTTGGCTTCGGCGTTCATCAGCTCGGCGAAGGCTTCCTCGGTGCCGGAAATGCCCTCCGCCAGCACCACGCAGGCGTCGTTGCCCGAAAGCGTGACGATGCCGTGCAGCAGGTCCTCGACCGAGACCTCCTGATCGACCGACAGGAACATGGTGGAGCCCGCCTTCGGCCCGTGCCACTTCTGCCATGTTTCCGCGCGCACGCGGAATTTCTGGTCGAGCCTCAGCTTGCCCTGCTTGACGAGATCGAAGGCGACATGCGTCGTCATCATCTTCGCCATCGAGGCCGGCGGCATGTGCTGGTCGGCGGCCTGCGAATAGAGCACGGCGCCGGTGCTGACGTCCTTCAGGTACGCGAAGGGCGCGAGGCTCTGGTAGTTGGCGGCGGCGGGGGGGACGGCGAAAGCCAGCACAAGGGCCGAGATCGGCGCGGCAAGACGCATCGCTTGGGTTCACTCCTTCTGATCGGCTTCGGCGGGTCTTCCGGCCCCGGATGATGCCCGCACGAGTCTCGCCCAGCTATAGCCCGCGTCCGAAGGCTCCGCCAGCGCGGAGGGAAATGGATTACGAAAGCTTGAAAAGCAGGTGCGCGTCAGGCCCTCGGCCCCAGCCCGACCAGACGCGCCTCCGCATAGCCTGCCGCCTGAAGCTGCGCCAGCACCGAGGCGGCGCTCGCCTCGTCGGCGAACGGCCCGACGCGGACGCGGTAGAAGCCGGTGCCGGTGGAGCTGATGTTGCTGACCCCGAAGCGGCTGATCTCGGCGGCGAGGCTGGCGGCACGGCCGCGGTCGGACAGCGCCGCGACCTGCACGAAGATGTCTCCCGGCGGCACCTGCGGGGCCGCGACGGGCGCGGGCGGCGGCGGAGGCGGTGCGGCGGCAACCACGGTCGGCTGCTGCCCCTTCGGATAGATGCGCTTCACATGGACGCGCGCGGTGCCTTGCCGCTCGACGCCGAGAAGCTGCGCGGAGCGGCGCGACAGGTCGATGATGCGGTCCTTCGCGAACGGCCCGCGATCGTTGACGCGCACGACGAGCTTGCGGCCGTTCTCGAGGTTCGTCACCTCCACCCAGCTCGGCATCGGCAGCGTGCGGTGCGCGGCGGTGACGTCGTTCTCGTCGAACCGCTCGCCGTTCGCGGTGGACTTGCCGTGGAAGGTCGGGCCGTACCACGAGGCGGTGCCGGTTTCCTGATAGTGCGGATCGTCGGACGGGTAATACCACCTGCCCGCGATCTGGTAGGGATTGCCGACCTTGTACGTGCCCGCGCTCTTCGGCGCCTGCACGCTCCCCGCGCACGCGGCGAGCAGCGGCAGGAGCAGGAACGGCGCGAAGCCCGCCTTCAAATGTCCCGCGATACCGACCATTGCGCCCCCTTCCCCGCTCAGCACTGGAACGATGCGGGAACAGGAATCACCGAACGGCGGCTTAGTCAAGCCGCTCGCTTGTCAGCTTCCGCTGCGCAGCCGGTCCGCGAGCAGCCCCACCGAGAGCGCGTAGAAGTTCGAGCAGTTGTAGGCGAGGAGCGCGCGGAAGTTGCCGTAGGCGAGGTAGGCGCCCTTGCCGGGGCCGTCGGGCTCGACGAGCGTCGCCAGCGTGTCGTCGGCGGGCCAGCTGCGGCCGTCGAGCGCCTCGAGCCCGAGCGCGCGCCATTCCTTCACCGGGATCCAGCGGCTGTGCCGGGCGAGCACGCGCGCGCAGCTTTTCGGCTCGACCGTGTTGACGACGCGCATACGGTCCAGCGCCGCGGGCACGGAGACGCGCATCGCCCAGTCGCCGCCCGTCACCCAGCCGTTGTTCTTGAGATAATTGGCGATGGAGGCCGCGGTGTCGGCGCGGCTCTGCCAGATGTCGGCGGTGCCGTCGCCGTCGAAGTCGACCGCGTGGGTCAGATACGACGAGGGCAGGAACTGCGGGTTGCCGGTGGCACCCGCCCACGAGCCGACGAGCCGGCCGCGCGGCACGCCGCTGTCGATCATGCGCAGCGCCGCGATCAGCTCGCGCGTGAACAGCGCCTCGCGGCGGCCGTCGAACGCGAGGCTGGCGAGCGAGCGGACGAGATCGAAATTGCCCGTGTAGCCGCCGTAGCTCGTCTCCATGCCCCAGATGCCGAGCATGATCTCGGGCGGCACGCCGTAGCGGCCCTCCACCGCGCGCAGCGTCGGGCCGAGCTCGGCGGCGAGGCGCTTGCCGGGGTTGATGCGCGCAGGCACAAGGCGCGCGGCGAGGTAGTCGCTGAACAGCGGCACCGTGGTCGGGCGGCTGTCGTCGGGCTGGCCGCGATCGAGCTCGACGACGCGCGGATTGTAGGTGAGGCGGTCGAGCGCGGCGGCGAGCGTCGCGGCGCTGATCCCTTCGCCCGCGGCACGCGCGCGGAAATCCGCGAGCCATTTCTGGAAACGCATCTCGGTCGTGGGCGCGGGCGGCGGCGCTTCGGCGGCAGGTGCAGGCGTGGGCGCAGCGGCGGGCATCTGCGCCGGGGACGGCGCGGCGGCGAGCAAGGCCACGGCGATTGCCGCAAAGCGCAGGATCAAGATTCCTCTCCTTCAGCCGGGCAGCCCAGCCTACATGCTTGAAACCGCAATCCCAATAGGCGATGAGACGCGCCCAGCGGACAGGTGGCCGAGTGGTTTAAGGCAGCGGTCTTGAAAGCTAGCGGGGGTTTCGGCGCTCGGTGGCACGGACCGGCTAAAAAGGAGCGTAGTTAGAATCGCTTAGCGGTAGGTCGAGGAATGGCTAAAGATTGCGGTAGTGCCGCCGTCCAGCAGATTTCTAGCCGCGCCCTGAATTCGGTATGGAAGAGTGCCCGAGTGGTTTAAGGGACTGGTCTTGAAAACCAGCGACGGGGCAACCCGTCCGTGGGTTCGAATCCCACCTCTTCCGCCAAAACAAGCGAGTTATCCATGGATATGGCATGGCAATAGACGCGACTGTAGACGTCCCGACGCCGACTGGACCTATTCCGATTTCGATCAGGAGCGGGGCAAGTGTCGTTTTCATTGGCGCAAACGGCGCAGGCAAGACTCGTCTGGGCGTCTACCTCGACAGGCACTTCACCAAAGGCACAGTGGAGACTCATAGGATCGCGGCACACAGGTCGCTGGTGCTCAACCCAAACGTGGTACCCCCGAACCTAGAGATCGCTGAGAACAGGCTTCGGTTTGGCAGAGATGACGACCAACCCTGGCACAAGGAGATAGGCCGCTGGGGTCAGAAGCCCGAGACTATCCTTCTGAAAGATTTCGATCATGTCCTTTCGGCTCTATATGCCGAAAATAATGACGTATCCGTCGCCTTCCGCCGAAAGGCACTGGAGGACCGCGAAAGCCGCCATGATCCGCCTGCGGCCAAGATCGACAGGCTGAAGGCAATTTGGGAGACGGTGCTTCCTCATCGGGAACTTGTTGTCCTCGGTGGTAACGTCAAAACTAAGACTAGCGACGGGCATGAGTACTCCGCCTCAGAAATGAGTGATGGTGAGCGAGTCATATTTTATCTGATCGCACAGGCGCTTTTGGCGAAGCCGGATACCTTGCTGATCTTCGATGAGCCTGAACTACATATCAACAAGTCGATCCTCGCCAAATTGTGGGATCAGATTGAGGCGGCGCGTCCGGACTGTGCGTTTTTGTACATCACGCATGATGTGGATTTCGCTGGGTCTCGTCACGCAGCAACCAAGTACGCCCTTCGAGCCTATCGCAAGGAACCAAGCGAAGCTTGGGATATCGAGCTCGTCCCAGAAAATGCTGACATGCCCGATGACGTAGTTGCGACCATCATCGGTAGCCGCCGACCGGTGCTGTTCGTTGAAGGCGATGGCGGTAGCCTTGATTCAGCTCTTTATCGGCGAGTCTACAGTACCTTCACGGTTATTCCTGTTGGTTCGTGTGATCAGGTCATCCACACCGTCGCTAGCTTCGCCGCTTGGCCAGAGTTGCACCGTGTCGGCTGTGCAGGGCTGGTTGATGCCGACGGCCGCACGGACGCCGAAGCGGTCCATCTCGAAGCCAAAGGAGTGTATAGATTGCCGGTTTCGGAGGTGGAGAACCTTCTGGTTTTGCCCGAGGTGTTCCTCGCCATAGCGAAGGCCTTGAAGTTCACGGATCAGGACGCTCAACAGAAGCTTGCGAACCTGCGCACTTTCGTATTGACGGCAGCCAATCGCGATATCGACGCTGTATGCTTTCGCTATACAAAGCGCCGTGTTGACGCTGAGATGAAGAAGATCGGTTTGACAGGGACTGACGCCGCGTCCCTAGAGGCCGCCTTTGTTGCCGCCACCGCAAGCGTGAACGTCCAGACGATCTTTGCAGACGTCAAGTCGGTTCTGTCAGCTGCAATCGCTGCGCAGGAATTCGAGAAAGTCCTTCTGTACTACGACAACAAAGGTTTGCTCGCTGAGGCCGGTCGGCAACTGGGTTATCAGCAAAAGGCCCTTGAGGAGTATATCGGAAGGGAGTTGCGATCCGACGAAAGCCCCGCACTGTGCGACGCGCTTAAATCCTACCTTCCGACGCCGACGCCTCGGCCCTAACGACGAGCTTAAGATAGGCTTGCTTCCCGCAGGCATGATACAGACTAAGCACGCATTTCGCGGGACCTAGACGCTAGGTCCGGCAAATTCGGGGTTTGTCGTTCACGACAGCGCCCAGCGCCGAAGGTGTAGGGTGCTGGCAGCGGCAGGCGAGAAGGAGCGCTCCGTCCCGCTGCTGGCCCCGATGTTGTGAAGGTGAGGGGGCGGTGTGGCCTTGACCCTCGGCGCGGCGGGCGATGGAGAACCCCCGCGCTATCCTAATTCTGCCATGTTCCGTCACCCTCCCAGCGGCGCAGGGCAGCGACAACGGCAATCATATCCCGTTGGTCCAGCGCCCCGCTTTCGATACCGGGCAACACTTCCCGCTCGACCCATACGTCAAACGAGCCGAACAGAAGCGTGAACGGGGACCATCGCGGCTTCTCCGCTTCCTCAATCCGCTTGATGCGGTGTTGAAGGGCGCGGATGCCTGCCATTGTGGTTATCGCAGTCCCAGAAGTGAGGATCAGCGTGCAATAGGCACCCCCTTCGTGGGGTGATCGGCGTGCAAAAAGGACCCCTTCATCCCGGGGATTTAGTCGGCCGACTGGTTTTGATCAGTTGGCGAGAACGGGATGTTGATCGTGGAGACAGTGGTTCGGATTCGGCGTGAGCATGCAGCGGGTAAGGCGATCAAGGCGATCGCTCGTGACCTTCGTTTGTCGCGGAAGGTCGTCCGCAAAGCGATCCGGTCGCCGGAGGCGGCGTTCAACTATCAGCGCAAAGTCCAGCCGCTGCCGCGGATCGGTCCTTATCAGGATCGTCTCGATGCGCTGCTTGAGGAGAACGAAGGTCGCGGCCGCCGCGATCGGCTACGGATGACGCGTATCCATGACCTGCTGGTGCGCGAGGGGTTCGATGGATCCTATGATGCGGTGCGCCGCTATGCGGCGCGCTGGCGTGCTGCGCGGCGGAAGGATGCTGGCGAAGGCGCACCGGCGTTCATCCCGATGACCTTCCAGCCGGGTGAGGCCTACCAGTTCGACTGGAGCCACGAGGATGTGGAGATCGCCGGCAAGCCGATGCGGGTGAAGGTGGCGCATATGCGTCTCTGCGACTCGCGCGCACCCTATGTCCGGGCCTATCCGCGCGAGGGCCAGGAGATGCTGTTCGATGCCCATGCCCGGGCGTTCGCGTTCTTCGGCGGTGTGCCGCGACGCGGTATCTACGATAATATGAAGACGGCGGTGACGGCCGTGTTCACCGGCAAGGAGCGTGTGTTCAACCGCCGCTTCCTGATCATGACCGATCATTACATGGTCGAGCCGACCGCCTGCTCGCCGGCGGCGGGATGGGAGAAGGGCCAGGTCGAGCAGCAGGTCCAGACGATCCGAGGCCGCTTCTTCCAGCCGCGACTCCGGTTCGCCAGCCTGGCCGAGCTCAACGGGTGGCTGGAGGCCGAGTGCCGGCGCTGGGCCGAGCATCATGCCCATCCCGAACGCGGGGATATTACCGTCGCCGAGGCGCTGGATATGGAGCGACCGGCCCTGCAGCCGATCCTGGCACCGTTCGACGGCTTCCATGAGAGCGAGCATGCCGTCACCGGCACCTGCCTCATCAGCTTCGATCGCAACCGCTACTCGGTCATGTCGACGGCCGCACGCCGGACCGTTCAGGTGCGCTCCTATGCCGATCGCATCGTCATACGCTGCGGCGATGCGATCGTCGGGGAGCATGAGCGCCACTTCGGTCGGAACCGCACGATATACGATCCCTGGCATTATCTGCCGGTCCTCGCGCACAAGCCCGGCGCGCTGCGTAACGGCGCACCGTTCCAGGACTGGGATCTGCCGCCCGCCCTGCACCGATTACGGCGAAGGCTCGGCACCGGGGACGAGGCCGATCGCAGGTTCGTGCGGGTCCTCTCGGCGGTGCTCACCGATGGCCTGGAGCCGGTAGAGGCTGCCGTGCGCGAAGCGTTGGCGAACGGAACGGCCAGCGACGAGCTGTGATCTTCCCCCGGTTGCGCGGACACCGATGAAGGGCTCATTGGAGCCAGGAGGTGTAAGATGGCAAAGGTTGGGAAGCGATATTTCACGGACGAGTTCAAGCGCGAGGCGGTGACGCTATGGGAGACGAGCGGTCGGATGCAGGCCGACGTTGCGCGTGAGTTGGGTATCATGCCGACGATGTTGAGGCGCTGGCAACGGGCACTGGAGATCAAGGGGACAGTGCCTGCGGCGAAGCCGCTATCATCGTCGATGGCGTCGCCGGCGGATCAGGCGTCGGAGATTGCCAGGCTACGCCGCGAGCTCGATCGCACGCGCATGGAGCGCGACATTCTAAAAAAGCGGTCGGCATTTGCGCGGAGATGCCACGGTGAAGTTCCAGTTCATCCGCGCCCATGCTGGCCCCTGGCCGGTCAGCGTCATGTGCCGCATGCTCGGTGTGTCGCGCAGCGGCTATTACGATTGGCGCGATCGACCGCCGAGTATGCGCATGACGGAGAACGCCGTGTTGCTCGCCGATATCCGCCGGATCCAGGCGCGGCATTCCGGGCGATACGGCAGTCCCCGGATGCATGCCGCGCTGCGCGCGGAAGGGCGCGGCTGCAGCCGCGGTCGTGTCGAGCGGCTGATGCGCCGTCACGGCATTCGTGCGCTTGCCGGTCGCCGCTTTCGGCCCTCGACGACCGACAGCCGCCATTACCTGCCGATCGCGCCGAACCTGCTAGCGCAGCGCTTCGAAGCAACGGCGCCGAACCGCGTGTGGCTGGCCGATATCAGCTATATCCCGACCGGCGAAGGCTGGCTGTATCTGGCGGCCGTGCTCGATCTGGCGACGCGCAAGATCGTGGGCTGGGCGATGCGGGATCACATGCGCACCGAACTGACGCTCGCTGCGTTGATGATGGCCGCCCAACGGCAGCGACCAGCACGCGGACTCGTGCATCACTCCGATCGCGGATCGCAATATGCCGCCGGGGCTTATGTCGATCAACTCACCGCGATCGGCGCGACCGCGTCGATGAGCCGCACCGGAAACTGTTACGACAACGCGCCGATGGAGAGCTTCTTTCATACGCTGAAGGTCGAACTGGTCCATCAATGCCGCTGGGCAACGCACGTCGAAGCCCGGCAGGCTCTGTTCGGATATATCGAAGGCTATTATAATCGGCATCGCATGCACTCGGCGCTCGGGTATCTCACCCCCGAACAGGCCGAGCAACGCATGACGGGCTAACCCTAGTGTCCGCACAACCGGAGGAAGATCACTCCCGGCGCCGCGAGCCGGCGACACCCCACAGCATCGTCACTTCGGAAGACCGGATGCTGCAGCATCCTCCGCTCGCCGACTGTGCCCGCTATGATCTGCTGCGAGGCTATGATGCAGCGGCATGATATGATCGACACGATGCGCGGCCTCGGACTCAAGGGCATGGCGGCGGCGTTCGACGAGGCGGTCACCACCGGCCTCCAGCGCAAGCGCACCACCATGGAGATACTGACCGACCTGCTCCGTGCTGAGGCGACCCACCGGGATGCAGCCTCCATCCGCTATCGGATGACGGCTGCGAGGCTGCCCGTGGTGAAGGACCTGGAGCGGTTCAGCTTCGAGGGCACACCGATCAATGAGGAGATGATCCGCTCCCTTCACGATGGCTCCTTCCTCCCGCCTCGCCGCAATATCGTGCTGGTCGGCGGCACGGGGACAGGCAAGACCCACCTCGCCATCGCGATCACCGCCAATGTCGTGCGAAGGGGCGCTCGCGCCCGCTACTTCAACACCGTCGATCTGGTGACACGCCTCGAAGAGGAGACCCGGATCGGCAAAGGCGGGACCCTGGCGGCGCAGCTGTCGCGGCTCGACCTGATCGTGCTCGACGAGCTCGGTTATCTGCCGTTCGCCCGCTCGGGAGGGCAGTTGCTGTTCCACCTCATCAGCAAGCTTTATGAGCGGACCAGCGTCATCATCACCACGAACCTCGCCTTCGGCGAATGGCCGACCGTGTTCGGCGATCCCAAGATGACCACGGCGCTGCTCGACCGCGTCACCCACCACTGCGATATCGTCGAGACGGGCAACGACAGCTGGCGCTTCAAAAACCGCAGCTGACAGCCACCTTCGGCGCCTTCAAAAATCTATCTTGCGCTGCGCGCGCCTCCGGTCGGGCTACGCCCGCCCTCCGCCGCACGCAGCGCAAGGCCATCTTCAACAAACCAGCATCATATTATCCGAAAAGGGGGTCCCTCTTCGACGCCGATCGGGGTCCCTTTTGAACGCCGTTTGACATCCCAGAAGATAGCGCCGTGCGGGTAACGATACCGTGGGTTCGAATCCCACCCTGTCCGCCAGCGCAGCCCGCCTCAGTGCTTCTGCTGCGTCATCCGGTCCACATAGGCGATGCCGATCGCCGAGAGGATGAAGACGGCGTGGATGATCGTCTGCCACAGCACGCCCTCGGCGGTGATGCGGGCGGTCGGCGTGCCGATGTGGCTTGCCTCGATGAAGGTTCTGAGCAGGTGAATCGACGAGATGCCGATGATCGCCATCGCCAGCTTCACCTTGAGAATGCCGGCATTCACGTGGCTGAGCCACTCCGGCTGGTCCGGGTGCCCCTGTAGTCCGAGCCGCGACACGAACGTCTCGTAGCCGCCGACGATGACCATCACGAGCAGGTTCGAGATCATCACCACGTCGATGAGGCCGAGCACCACGAGCATGATCTGCTGCTCGGTGAACTCCCAGCTGTGCATGACGAGGTGGTAGAGCTCCTTCAGGAACAGGAACACGTAGACGCCCTGCGCGACGATGAGGCCGAGGTAGAGCGGCAGCTGCAGCCAGCGCGAGCTGAAGATGAGGAGCGGAAGCGGGCGAAGCTGCGGCGGGATGCCGGAGGGATTGGAGGACATGGCGCCTCGCCTATCAAATGCCCGTGCGATTCTCCAAGAGCGTTCCGCACGCGGAAACCCCGTGTTGCGGCCGGGCACCCTCCCCGCCCCGCGCAGCGTCACCATATGGGCTTGCGAAGGCGGGCAGCGCGCCGTGTCGTGCGCTGTCCGCACGCAGGAGACATGGACATGAAGACGATCACAAGACGCCACACCAACGAACAGCGCCACTGGGTGGGCGACGGCTTTCCGGTGCGCTCGCTGATCTCCTACCACGCGCAGGGCGGCGCGATCAGCCCGTTCCTGCTGCTCGACTATGCCGGCCCGCACGTGTTCGAGCCCGCCGAGACGCCGCGCGGCGTCGGCACGCACCCGCACCGCGGCTTCGAGACCGTCACCATCGTCTATGACGGCGAGGTGGAGCACAGGGATTCCGCCGGGAACGGCGGCGTCATCGGCCCCGGCGACGTGCAGTGGATGACGGCGGCGGGCGGCATCCTCCACGAGGAGTTCCACTCGGCGGGCTTCACCCGCACGGGCGGCCCGTTCCGCATGGTCCAGCTCTGGGTGAACCTGCCCGCGAAGGACAAGATGGCAGCGCCCGGCTACCAGTCGATCGTGGACGCGGACATCCCCGTCGTCGATCTCGGCGGCGGGCGGGCACGGCTCATCGCGGGCACGCTCGGCGGCAAGACCGGCCCGGCGCGGACGTTCACGCCGGTCAACGTCTGGGACGTGCGGCTGGACCGCGACGCCGACGTGACGCTCGACCTGCCCGAAGGCCACACGACGCTCGTCGTCGTGCTGTCGGGCCACGTGACGGTGAACGGCACCGATGCGGGCGCCGCCGAGGTGCTGGAGCTTAGCCGCACGGGCACGTCCACGCGGATCGCGGCGTCCGGCGACAGCACCCTGCTGGTGCTGACCGGGGAACCGATCGAGGAGCCGATCGTCGGCTACGGCCCGTTCGTGATGAACAGCGAGGCGGAGATCCGCGCCGCCATCGACGACTTCAACAGCGGTCGCTTCGGCCGGATGGCTGCGGCATAGTGGATCGGGAGGTAGGCGCGCGCCGTCTGCCTCCCGTTTCTTTCGCGAAGGAGCCGACATGGCCGAAATCACCATCGCGCGCGTGACCGCGAACATCGGCACGGACGACTACAAGGTCGACGTCCGCGCCGGGCATCACGCGTTCGTGTCCGACGAGCCCGAGACGCTCGGCGGCAAGGACACCGGGCCCGCCCCGTTCCAGCTTCTGCTCGCCGCGCTCGGCTCGTGCACGGCGATCACGCTCAGGATGTACGCGAAGCGCAAGGGCTGGCCGCTGGAAAGCGCCGGGGTGGCGATGCGGCACCTGAAGGACGGCGACACTGCGCGGATCGAGCGCGTGCTGACGCTGACCGGCGACCTCTCCGATGAACAGCGCGCGCGGCTGGCGGACATCGCCGAGCGCACGCCGGTGACGCTCGCGATCAAAAACGGCGTGCCGGTCGAAACGACGCTCAGCGAATCCTGACCACGGCCTTTCCGACGAGCGTGCCCGCCGCCATCGCGGCGAACGCCTCGTCGGCACGCGCCAGCGGCACCTCGAGGCCGATGACGGGCCGGTAGCGCCCTGACGCGGCGAGCGCGTCGATCGCTGTGCGGGCGCGGGCGCCGCCCGCCGGGTCGCGGCGGCCGAATTCCCCGGCGCGCACGCCGACGATCTCGATGCCCTTGATGAGCGCATGGTTTGACGCGAACGGCTCCGGGATGCCGCCCGCGAAGCCGATCAGCAGGTAGCGCCCGTTCCAGCGCAGCGTCCGCACGGCGGGCGCGAACAGCGCGCCGCCGACCGGATCGAACACCACGTCGATACGGTCCTTCAACGCCGGGAGATCGGGCGCGGCGCGTTCGACGAGAAGGGTTTCATCGGCCCCGGCCGCGCGCGCGGCGACGAGCTTCCGTGCATCGGACGCGGCGGCGATGACGTGCGCGCCGAGCGCCTTTCCCATCGCGACCGCGGCGAGCCCCATGCCGCCGCCCGCGCCCGTCACCAGCAGCGTCTCGCCCCTGCCGAGGCGGCCGCGCTCGGCGAGCCCGACCCACGCGGTGAGCGCGCCGACCACGTAGGCCGCCGCTTCCGCGTCGGAGCAGGTTTCCGGCGCGGGGCGAACGCTTTCGGCGCCGAGCGTGATCGCCCCGGCAAGGCACCCCGAGCGCGCGACGACGACGACGCGGCGCCCCGCCAGCGCCGGATCGACGCCCGCGCCCGTATCGGTGACGACGCCGACGCCCTCGACGCCCGGCACGAACGGCAGCGCCGGCCTGAACTGGTATCCCCCCCACAGCATCAGCAGGTCCGGGAAGTTGAGCGCCGCCGCGCTCAGCGCGACGCGCACCTCGCCCGGCGCGGGCGACGGCGCGTCAGGCCACGCGGCCTCGAAGCGCAGCCCGGAGCGGTCCTCGCTCAGGTGGTGGCAGACCCATGCCTTCACGGATTGCGGCCCGGGGCCGCGAAGCCCGGCGCATTCAGCACCTCGAGCTTGATGCCGTCCGGGTCCTCGAAGAACACGGCGTAATAGTCCGCCGAATATTCGGGATAGAGCGCGGGCGCATCGAGGATACGGATTCCGGCGTCCCGGAGCAGGGCGTGGATGCGGTCCACCTCGGCGCGGCTGTCCACCGACCAGGCGAGGTGATGGATGCCGGGGGCGTAGCGCTGATGCGCGTGGTCCGGGAGCCGCGCCTGCTTCAGCCCGATCGAGGCGAAGCCGGCGGGCGAGCGTATGTCCCACTCGCACTCGCCGTCGTCACGCACGCACGTGTAGCCGAGCGCGTCCAGCAGCAGGCCGTAGACGCGCTTCGACGCCGCGAGATCGCCGGCGTTGAGGTCGATGTGATGGACAAGTCCGTTCACGGCGGCGCGCTCAGGCGAGACGCCGCCGCACGGGGCTTACTTCTTGCCGAGGCTGAGACCGCCGAAGCGCCTGTTGAAGCGCGCGACGCGGCCGCCGGTGTCGAGCACCTTCTGCGCGCCGCCGGTCCATGCCGGGTGCGTCGTCGGGTCGATTTCGAGGAGCAGCGTGTCGCCCTCCTTCCCCCACGTCGAACGCGTCTGGTAGGTGGTCCCGTCCGTCATCTGCACCGTGATGGTGTGATAGTCGGGGTGGATGTTCTGCTTCACTGGACTGCTCCGTCTTCTGCCGCTGGTTTCCGACCAGCCGCCGGGAAAGCGGCGCCAATAGCCGACACGCGCGCCACTTGCAAGCCGCGCGGCAAGCGATTATGGCCCGCGGATGACATGGTGCCCCGGCAACGGGGAGAATAGGGAAGCCGGTCCGAAACCGGCGCTGTGCCCGCAACTGTAGGCGGCTAGTCTCGATGCCACGATGCCACTGGAACGGCCCTTCGCGGGCCCGACCGGGAAGGCGGCATCAAGACGGCGATCCGCAAGCCAGGAAACCTGCCATGTCTGTCGTCCACGCCCGGCCGGGTCCAGCCGATCGCGTGCGAGCAGTCATGCCCGCTGTGACGATGTGAGAACATGGTCATGGAGGACATTATGATTGTTGCACTTCTTCTTTCATCCGCCGCCATCGCGAGCGATGCCGAGCTGATCGTCTCGGCGGCCCGCGAGCCGGTCGCCTACGGCGAGACCGGCAGCGCGCTGACCGTGATCGACGGCGCCGCCATCGAGGCGGTCGCGCTGCCGCAGCTCGTCGACGTGCTGCGCCTGTCGCCGGGCGTCTCCGTGGCGCGGTCCGGCCCGACGGGCGCGCAGACGCAGGTGCGCATCCGCGGCGCGGAGGCGAACCACACGCTCGTCTTCGTCGACGGCATCGCCGCCAACGACCCCGCCACCTCCGGCGAGTTCCGCTGGGAAACCCTGCCCTCGGACGGCATCGCGCGCGCCGAGGTGCTGCGCGGGCCGCAGTCGGCGCTGTGGGGCTCCGAGGCGATCGGCGGCGTCGTATCCGTCACAACGGCGGAGCCCGCGGACGGCACGCGCATCTTCGGCAGCGCCGAGGCGGGCTCGTTCGGCACCGTCCACGCGGCGGGCGGCGCCGGCATCGGCAGCGAGCGCGGCGGCATCGTCGTGCAATCGAGCTGGTACGATACAAAGGGCATCGACAGCTTCGGCGGCGGCATCAGGGAGCGCGACGGCTATGAATCGCTGATGCTCTCCGCCAAGGCCTCGGTGCGTCCGATCGAGAACGGCGAGCTCGGCCTCGTCGTGCGCCACACCAGTTCGCTCAGCGAATTCGACGGCTACAACGATGTCTTCGTGCGCGACGACACGCGCGACGCGACGCGCATCCGCGCGACCGCGCTGCGCGGCTTCGGGCGCGTGGACACGCTGGACGGCCGCTGGCGGCACGAGATCTTCGGCAGCTTCGTCACCACCGACAACATCAACCGCGACGGCGGCACGTTCCTGAACCGCACCGACGCCGAGGTGTTCGAGACCGGCTACCAGACCGGCATCGACTTCGGCAGCGAGGCCTTCCGCCACCGCGTCACCGGCGCGATCGAGCATCGCACGCAGCGCTTCATTGCCGACGACGCCGAGTATTTCGGCGGCACCAACCAGCGCGTCTCGCGCGACCGCACCAGCTTCGTGCTCGACTACGGGCTGAGCGCAGGCGGCCTCGCCCTCGGCGCGAGCGTCCGCCGCGACGAGAACGACGCCTTCAAGGACGCGACGACGTGGCGCGCGAGCGGCCGCTACACGCTGGAGAACGGCTTCACCGTCCACGCGAGCGCGGGCAAGGGCGTCACCGATCCGACCTTCACGGAGATGTTCGGCTTCTTCCCCGGCAGCTTCGTCGGCAACCCGGACCTGAGGCCGGAACGCTCGGTCGGCTGGGATGCGGGCGTCGGCTATCGCACGGCTGCGGTCTCGGCGGACGTGACGTGGTTCCAGGCCGATCTCGAGAACGAGATCGTCTCCACCTTCGATTCCGCGACCTTCCTGTCGGGCGTCGCCAACGCGGCGGGCAAGAGCAAGCGGAGGGGTATCGAAGCGTCGTTCGACGCGAAGCCGCTCGCGTGGCTGACGCTCGGCGGCAGCTACACGTGGCTCGACGCCAGGGAGGCGCAGCTCGCGGGTGTCGCGCGGCTCCGCGAGGCCCGGCGGCCTCGCCACAGCGGCAGCCTGCTCGCGACCGCCGATTTCGACGCCGCCTCGGTGACGTTCGCGGCGAACTACGTGGGCAATCGCAAGGACACGGACTTCGACAGCTTCCCGGCGCGCGTCGTGACGCTGAAGGACTATGTGCTCGCCACGCTTTCGGGCCGCGTGAGGCTCGGCGGCGACTTCGAACTCACCGGCCGCATCGAGAACCTGTTCGATGCGACCTATGAGGACGCCTACGGATATCGGACGCAGGGCATCTCCGCGTTCGGCGGCATCCGGGTGAAATGGGGCGGCTGATCGCCCTTCTCGGCCTGCTGGCCTTCGCCGCGACGGCGGCGGAGGCCGCACCGGCACGCGTCGCCTCGCTCGGGCTTTGCACGGACGAACTGGTGCTGCTGCTCGCCGAGCCGGGGCAGCTCGTTTCCGTCTCCTATCTCGGCCACGACCGGCACGAGACGCCGCTCGCCCCCAAAGCGCGCGGCCTGCACGGCAACGACGGCAGGTTCAGCGCCGTCGCGGCGCTGAAGCCCGATCTGGTCGTCACCGGCGGCGCGGTGAACCGCTTCGCCCGCGCGCTCGCCGAGCGGACGGGCACGCGCGTCGTCGACGTGCCGCCGCCGATGACGCTCGCGGGCCTCCGGGCCAACATCCGCACCGTGGCGGCCGCGCTCGGCCATCCGGCGCGCGGCGAGGCGCTGATCGGCTGGATGGACGCACGGCTGGGATCGCCGTTGCCGCCGCGCCATACGGGCCTGATGATCACGGCGGGCGGGCTCACCGCCGCCCCGGATTCGATCAGCTCCGAACTGCTCACCTATGCGGGTATCCGGCAGACCAGCACGCCCACGGGCCGCGTGTCGCTGGAGGGACTGATCGCCGCGCCGCCGCCGCTCCTCATCCACAGCCGCTACCGCAGCGGGCAATATTCGCTGCCGCAGGAATGGATCGACAGTGCCGTCCGCGTCGCCGGAACACGCAATGTCGAGGTGGACGGCCGCGCGTGGCTCTGCCCCGGCCCGCTCGCCGCGGCCGATGTCGCGCGCCTGCGGGAGACGATCCGGTGACGGCGGCGCGGCTGTCCGTCCTGCTTCTGGCGCTGCTCGTGCCGGTCGCGCTGCTGTCGCTGCTGGTCGGCGAGGTGCCGGTCTCGGCGCTGCTTCGCGACCCCGATCTCGCCCGGATGCTGTTCACGGAGCTTCGGCTGCCTCGGCTCGTCCTCGCCGCTGCCGCCGGTGCCGCGCTCGGCATCAGCGGCGCGGCCTTGCAGGGTCTCCTCCGAAACCCCCTCGCCTCGCCCGACATCCTCGGCACCTCCGCCGGCGCGGCGCTCGGCGCGGTGGTGACGGGCTATTTCCTCGGCTTCTCGGGAACGATCGCGATGGCGGGCGGCGGCATCGCGGGCGCGCTGATCGCGCTCGTCCTGCTCCTGCTGCTCGCCGGGCGCGGCGCATCCTCGACGACACTGATCCTCGCGGGCGTCGCCATCTCGGCGCTGGGCGGCGCGATGATGAACCTCGCGCTGGCGCTCGCCGCGTCGCCGTTCGCCTTCTACGACATGATGTTCTGGCTGCTCGGCTCCTTCGCGGACCGCAGCGTCGCGCATGTCGGTGTCGGCCTGCCCGCCATGCTGATCGGAAGCGCGCTTGTGTTCTCCGCTTCGCGCGGCCTCGACGCGCTGGCGCTCGGCGAGGACGTCGCCGCGACGCTCGGCCATGACGTGCGCCCGATGCGCTGGCGGATCGTCGGCGGCAGCGCCATTGCCGTCGGCGGCGCGGTCGCCGTGGCGGGGATCATCGGCTTCGTCGGCCTCATCGTCCCGCATCTGGTGCGGCCGCTGGTCAGGAACCGCCCCGGCCCCGCGCTGCTGCCGAGCGCCGTCGCGGGCGCCGTGCTGCTGGTCGCGGCGGACATCGCGACGCGCTTTCCCCTGAACGGCAAGACACTGCCGATCGGCGTCGTCACCGCGATGCTCGGCGCGCCGTTCTTCCTGTGGCTGATCCTCTCGCGGCGCGGGGTGCAGTCATGAACGGCCTCGTCGCAACCGGCATCATGCGGCCGCACCTCGAAGGCCCGCTCGACATCGCGGTCGCGCGCGGCGAGATCGTCGGCCTCATCGGGCCGAACGGCTCGGGCAAGACGACGCTGCTGCGCGCGCTTGCCGGGCTCACCGCCGGGGACGGCGCCGTGGAGGCGGACGGCACACCGCTCGCCGCCATGACGTCATCGGCGCGGGCGCGGCGCATCGCCTACATGCCCGCCGGGCGCCGCGTCGACTGGCCGATGCGCGCGGACGACATCGTCGCGCTGTCGGGTGCGGATGCGGACGCCGTGGCGGAAGCGCTGGCGTGCGTCGGCATAACCGCATTCGCTTCGCGGCGCGTGGACACGCTCTCCACGGGCGAGCGGGCGCGGGTGCTGCTCGCCCGCGTGCTTGCCGGGCGCGCCGACTGGCTGCTGCTCGACGAGCCGACCGCCAACCTCGATCCCGGCCACGAACTCGACGTGCTGGCGCTGCTTCGCGCGGAGACCGCGCGCGGCGCGGGCGTGCTCGCCTCATTCCACAATCTCGCGCTTGCGGAAGGCCATTGCGACCGCTGCGTGCTGATGGCGGGCGGGCGGATCGTGGCGGAAGGCGCGCCCGCCGCCGTGCTGACCGACGCGAACCTCGCCGCCGTCTACGGCATCGCCCGCGACGGCGCGGGCTGGCGGCGCAGCGCCTCCTGAATGAGCGACGTCATGCGCGCGACATCGCTCCTCAGCGCCATCGCCACGGGGCTTTGCAGCACGGCGAGCGTGCGCGTGCGGTCGAAGCCGGACAGGCGGCGCTGAACGATCCTCGGCGCGCTGTACGATGCGGGCATCACCGTGACGCCGAGCCCGGCGGCGACCATCGCCAGCGCGCGCTCCTCCTGCACCGTGCGGTAAGCGAGCGGCGGGCGGACGCCGTGGCCCGTGAAGTGCCGGCTGACCTCGCTCAGCACCTCGCAGCGGCGGCGCACGACCATCGGCGTGCTGTGCAGCGCGTCGGACGGCACCGGGTCGTGCCCCGCGAGCGCGTGGTCCTCCGGCATCATCAGCAGATAGGGTTCCTCGCAGACCGCGACCGGCGCATATTTGTCCGCGCCCGCACGCATCAGCGTTAGCGCCATGTCGACGCGGCCCTGATCGAGGCGCGTGACAAGCTCGGCGTCGCTGCCCTCGACGATCTCAAGTCCATTGGCGCCATCAATGGATTGCCAGTCGCGCACGAGCCGCTCGCCGATGCTGGCCGGAACCGTGTGCAGCAGGCCGAGCCGCAAGGCCCGCCGCCGCGCGGGCTCGCCGATCTCGCCGAGCGCGGCGTTGTATTCCTGCATGATGTTGCGCGCCCGCTGAAGGAAGCGCGCGCCCGCCTCGGTCAACTCCACGCGGCGCGCGGAGCGGATGAACAGCGGCACGCCGAGCTCGCGCTCCAGCTTGGCGACGCCCGCGGAAAGCGTCGGCTGCGTGACGTTCACCCGCGCCGCCGCCGCCGTGAAACTGCCCGTCTCGACGACGGCGAGGAAGTAGCGCAGGAGATAGCCGTCAAACATAGATGCCATCTATGCGAAACCGGCAATGCATTCAATTAAGACCGAATCCCCCGGGCGTGCTATTCCCGCCCTGAATGAAGCTGAGGGGATGATCGACCGATGGCCGTAATCGGCACGCAGGCGAAGAGTATCGACCCGGAATTCAAGGCGAATGCGGAGGCGATGCAGGCGCTCGTCGCGGACCTGCGCGAACGCTCGGCCCAGATCGCGCTCGGCGGCAATGCGGACTCGCGCGAGCGGCACACGGCGCGCGGCAAGCTGCTGCCCCGCGAACGCGTCGAGCGGCTGCTCGATCCCGGCACCGCCTTCCTCGAGCTGTCGCTGTTCGCCGGATACGACGTCTACGAGGACGAGGTGCCCGCCGCGGGCGTGATCGCCGGCGTCGGCCAGATCGCCGGGCGCACCTGCGTGATCGTGTGCAACGACGCCACCGTGAAGGGCGGCACCTACTATCCGCTCACCGTGAAGAAGCACCTGCGCGCGCAGGAAGTCGCGCGCCAGAACCGCCTGCCCTGCGTCTATCTCGTCGATTCCGGCGGCGCCAACCTCCCCAATCAGGACGAGGTGTTCCCGGACCGCGACCACTTCGGCCGCATCTTCTACAATCAGGCGACGATGTCCGCCGAAGGCATCGCGCAGATCGCCGTCGTCATGGGAAGCTGCACCGCGGGCGGCGCCTACGTGCCCGCCATGTCCGACGAGAGCATCATCGTCCGCAACCAGGGCACGATCTTCCTCGGCGGGCCTCCCTTGGTGAAGGCCGCGACCGGCGAGGAGGTGACGGCGGAGGAGCTCGGCGGCGGCGACGTGCACGCGCGTATCTCCGGCGTCGCCGACCATCTCGCCAACGACGACGCGCACGCGCTTTCCATCGCGCGCCACATCGTCGCCACCCTCCCCGCGCCCCGCGCGCCGGAGGTTGCCGTGCAGGCGCCGAAGCCGCCGCGCCACGACCCGTCCGAGATTTACGGCCTCGTCCCCGCCGACACGCGGCACCCGGTGGACGTGCGCGAGATCATCGCGCGCATCGTCGACGACAGCGCGCTCGACGAGTTCAAGGCGCTCTACGGCGAAACGCTCGTCACCGGCTTCGCGCATATCGAGGGCTATCCGGTCGGCATCGTCGCCAACAACGGCATCCTCTTTTCCGAAAGCGCGCAGAAGGGGGCGCATTTCATCGAGCTGTGCTGCCAGCGCCGCGTGCCGCTCTTGTTCCTCCAGAACATCTCCGGCTTCATGGTCGGCAAGCGCTACGAGAACGAGGGCATCGCCCGCCACGGCGCGAAAATGGTGACGGCCGTCGCCTGCGCCGCCGTGCCGAAGTTCACCGTGGTGATCGGCGGCAGCTTCGGCGCGGGCAACTACGGCATGTGCGGCCGCGCCTATAGCCCGCGCTTCCTCTGGATGTGGCCGAACGCGCGCATTTCCGTGATGGGCGGCGAACAGGCCGCCTCGGTGCTCGCCACCGTCAAGCGCGGCGGCTTCAAAACGAAGGCCGAGGAAGAGGCGTTCAAGGCCCCCATACGCGCGCAGTACGAGAAGCAGGGCCACCCCTATTACGCGAGCGCCCGCCTGTGGGACGACGGCATCATCGACCCCGCCGACACGCGCACGGTGGTGGCGCTCGGCCTCGCCGCCTCGCTGAACGCGCCGGTCCCCGAGACGCGCTTCGGCACGTTCCGGATGTGAGGGCGCGATGAACGACAACACCGAAATCGAAGTCCCCGCGTCGGACACGCTCAGCTTCACGCTCGACGAGAACAACGTCGCGCGCGTCACGCTCAACCGCCCGGAACGCCACAACGCCTTCAACGCCGAGCTGATCGCCGCCCTCAAGGGCATGTTCGACGCCGTCGCCCAGATGGCGGGCGTGCGCGCCGTTGTGCTGTCGGGCGAAGGCAAGAGCTTCTCGGCGGGCGCGGACCTCGAATATATGCGCGCCGCCGGCGGCTGGAGCGAGGCCGAGAACGTCGCCGACGGGCAGCGCCTGTCGGACATGCTCGCCAGCATCGCGGCCTGTCCGGTGCCGGTGATCGCCGTCGCCAAGGGCAACATCTTCGGCGGCGGCGTCGGGCTCGTCGCCTGCGCGGACATGGTGGTCGGCATCGAGGGCGTGAAGTTCCGCCTCTCCGAAGTCCGCCTCGGCCTCACCCCCGCGACGATCTCGCCGTTCGTGATCGCCGCCATCGGCGCGCGGCAGGCGAAGCGCTGGTTCACCACCGCCGAGCTGTTCGGCCTCGCCGAAGCGCGCGAGATGGGCCTCGTCCATGTCGGCGTGCCCGATCTCCACGCCGCCGACGCGCAGGTGGACGCGTGGGTGGACGCCCTCCTCGAAGCCGCGCCGGGCGCGGTGATCGACGCCAAGGCGCTCGTCACCGACTTCGCCGGCCGCGAGATCACCCCCGCGCTCCGCACCGACAGCGCCCGCCGCATCGCCGCGCGGCGCGCCACGGAGGAAGCCGCCGAGGGCCTCACCGCCTTTCTCGAGAAACGCCGGCCATACTGGATGAAGACCGATGCGTAAGCTGCTGATCGCAAACCGGGGCGAGATCGCCCGCCGCATCATCCGCACCGCGCACCGGATGGGCATCGAGACCGTCGCCGTCTACTCGGAGGCCGATGCGGACGCGCCGCACGTGCACGAGGCCGGACAGGCCGTGCTGATCGGCCCGGCCCCGGCGTCCGAATCCTACCTGCTCGCCGACCGCCTGCTCGACGCCGCCGCGCGCACCAATGCGGACGCCGTGCATCCGGGCTACGGCTTCCTCTCCGAGAACGCCGGGTTCGCGCTCGCGGTGCGCGACGCGGGGCTGACGTTCGTCGGCCCGCCGGTGAAGGCCATCGACGCGATGGGCCTCAAGGACACCGCCAAGAAGCTGATGAAGACGGCGGGCGTCCCCGTCACCCCCGGCTATCAGGGCGACGACCAGAGCCTCGCGCGCCTCGAAGCCGCCTCGAAGGCGGTCGGCTACCCGCTGCTCATCAAGGCGGTCGCGGGCGGCGGCGGCAAGGGGATGCGCCGGGTCGACGACCCGTCCGAGTTCGCGGACGCGCTCATCGCGGCGAAGCGCGAGGGCGAGAAGTCCTTCGGCAACGACGGCGTGATGATCGAGAAGCTGATCCTCCGCCCGCGTCACGTCGAGGTGCAGGTGTTCGCGGACCGGCACGGCAACGCCGTCCACCTGTTCGAGCGCGACTGCTCGCTCCAGCGCCGCCACCAGAAGGTCATCGAGGAGGCCCCCGCCCCCGGCCTCTCCGCCTCGCTCAGGAAGGCGCTCGGCGCGGCGGCCGTGAAGGCAGCGACTGCCATCGGCTACGAGGGCGCGGGCACCATCGAGTTCATCCTCGACTGCGACGACGTCGACACCACCGGCGACCCGAAGTTCTACTTCATGGAGATGAACACGCGGCTTCAGGTCGAGCACCCGGTGACGGAGCTCATCACCGGCACCGATCTCGTCGAATGGCAGATCCGCGTCGCGCGCGGCGAGAAGCTGCCGCTCACGCAGGAGCAGCTCCGCATCGAGGGCCACGCGGTCGAGGCGCGGCTTTACGCCGAGGACCCCGAGAGCGGCTTCCTGCCCTCCACCGGGCGGCTGCGCCAGCTCGTCTTCCCGGAAGGCCGTCCCGGCGTCCGCATCGACAGCGGCGTCGTGGAGGGCGGCGAGATCGGCATCCACTACGACCCGATGATCGCCAAGGTGATCGCGCACGGCGCCGACCGGCAGAGCGCCATCGACCGCCTCGTCGGCGCGCTCGACGCTACCATCGTCGAGGGCGTGCGCACGAACCGGGCGTTCCTCGCGCGGCTCGTCGATCACCCGTCGTTCCGCGACGGCGACGTGGACACCGGCTTCATCGCCCGCCACGCCGAGAGCCTGAAGCCGCCCACGGACATCCCGGACCGCGTGCTGGCGCTCGCGGCGCTCAGCCGCGTCGGCGGCTACGCGCCGCCCGCGGCGCAGACGATGTTCGAGCGCGCGGGCGCGTGGCGCATGAACCTGCCGAGCCGCCGCCATGTCGACCTGTTCCCCGAAGGCGGCGAGAAGCGCACGCTCAGCCTGACGCCCGAAGGCGCCGGATACCGCATCGAGGGCCTCGACGACGCCGTGACCGGCGCGCTGGCGTGGACAGGACCGCAGAGCGTGGAGGCCGACCTCGGCGATGAGCTCGTCCGCGCGACCATCGTGGAGCGCGACAGCAGCTTCGAGCTGCGGATCGGCGGCCGCGTGTTCGTTCTCGGCACGGCGGCGGCGGATGCCGATGCGGCCGAAGGCGGCAGCGGGCGCATCGCCGCGCCGATGCCGGGCCGCGTGCTCGCCGTGTTCGTGAAGCCCGGCGACAGGGTCGAGGCCGGCGCCCGCCTGCTCGTGCTGGAAGCGATGAAAATGGAAAACCGCATGACCGCGCCGGTTTCCGGCACGGTCGCGAAGGTCGGGGTGGCGGAGGGCGACCAGGTCGCCGAAGGCACGCTGCTGGTTGAAATCGAAAGCGAGGACCAATGAGCCTGTCCCTTCTCAACTTCGCCCACGGCGAGACCATCGACATGCTGCGCGAGAGCGTGCGCGCGTTCGCCGAGGACAAGATCGCCCCGCGCGCCGCCGAGATCGACGCTGAGAACAAGTTCCCGCGCGACCTCTGGCCCGAACTCGGCGCGCTCGGCCTCCACGGCATCACCGTGCCGGAGGAAAACGGCGGCGCTGGACTCGGCTACCTCGCGCACGTGGTGGCGATGGAGGAGATCAGCCGCGCCTCGGCGTCGGTCGGCCTCAGCTACGGCGCGCACTCCAACCTCTGCATCAACCAGCTGAACCGCTGGGGCACGGCCGAGCAGAAGGCGAAGTACCTGCCCAAGCTCATCTCCGGCGAGCATGTCGGCAGCCTCGCCATGTCCGAGCCCGGCTCCGGGTCGGACGTCGTCTCGATGCGCCTCAAGGCCGAGCGCAGGAACGACTGCTACGTCCTCAACGGCAACAAGATGTGGATCACCAACGGGCCGGAGGCGGACACGCTGATCGTCTACGCCAAGACCGATCCCGAGGCCGGGCCGCGCGGCATCACCGCTTTCCTCATCGAGCGCGGCTTCAAGGGCTTCTCGACGGCGCAGAAGCTCGACAAGCTCGGTATGCGCGGCTCGGACACGTGCGAGCTGGTGTTCGAGGACTGCGAGGTGCCCTACGAGAACATCGTCGGCGAAGAGGGCAAGGGCGTGAACGTGCTCATGTCCGGCCTCGACTACGAGCGCGTCGTGCTTTCGGGCGGGCCGCTCGGCATCATGGCCGCGTGCATGGACGTGACCGTTCCCTACGTGCACGAACGCAAGCAGTTCGGGCAGCCGATCGGCACCTTCCAGCTCATGCAGGGCAAGATCGCCGACATGTACGTCACGTTCTCCACGGCGCGGTCCTACGTCTATGCGGTCGCGCAGGCGTGCGACCGGGGCGAGACGACGCGCAAGGACGCGGCGGGCTGCATCCTCTATTCCGCCGAGAAGGCGACATGGATGGCGCTCGAGGCGATTCAGACGCTTGGCGGCAACGGCTATATCAACGAGTATCCGACCGGACGCCTGCTGCGCGACGCCAAGCTCTACGAGATCGGCGCGGGTACGAGCGAAATCCGCCGTTACCTCATCGGCCGCGAGCTGTTCGAGGAAACCGCCTGACCCGAAAGGACCGCCCATGCGCCGACTGCTGCCGTTTCTCCTCACCGTGATCGCGGCACCGGCGCTGGCGGCGACGCCGGAGGAGCGGCTCGCGGCGGCGGGGCACAGCCTTCCCGCCGCGCCGAAGCCCGCGGCGGCTTACGTGACTTCGGTCGAAACCGGGAACCTGCTGTTCCTCTCCGGCCATATCGACTGCATCGGCGGCGGCAAGCGCGGCAAGGTCGGCGCTGACGTGACGCTGGAGGAAGGCCGCGCCGAGGCGGAGCGCGTCGGCCTCTGTATGCTCGCCACGATCAAGGACGCGCTCGGCGGCGATCTCGCGCGCGTGAAGCGCTTCGTGCGCATCCTCGGCATGGTGAACAGCGCGCCGGACTTCGTGCAGCATCCGCAGGTCATCAACGGCTTCTCGGAGCTGATGAAGACCGCGTTCGGCGACAGCGGCCTTGCCGCGCGCTCGGCGGTGGGCGTCGCGTCGCTCCCCGCGGGCTATGCGGTCGAGATCGAAGCCACCATCGAAATCGCGCGCTGACGCGCCGTGCGTATCCTCGGCGCGGTGCTTGCAGGCGGTGAAAGCCGCCGTTTCGGCAGCGACAAGGCTGAAGCCCTGCTGGACGGCAAACGCCTGATCGACCATGCCGCCGCCAGCATCGCGCCCTTCTGCGAAACCGTGGTGATCGTGGGCCGCGAAGGCGGCGTGCCGGATCGTCCCGGCCCCGGCCTCGGCCCGCTCGGCGGCCTGTGCGGCGCGCTCGCCTATGGCGCTGAAAATGGCTTCGATGCGGTGCTGACAACGGCCTGCGACGTGCCGGACCTGCCCGAGGCGTTGCTGTCAACGCTCGTCGCGGCAGCGCCGGCCGTCGTCGCGGACCTGCCGGTCGTCGGCGTGTGGCCGACGACGCTTGCCGAGAGACTTGCCGCCTATCTGGAAAGCGGTGCGCCGCGCGCCATGCGGATATGGCGCGAGGCGGCAGGCGCGACGCTGGTGCCGTGGCCGGACCCGATCCGGAACATCAACCGGCCCGAGGACCTGCCCCTCCCCACGACCCGTCACCCCGGCGAAGGCCGGGGCCCATAAGCCGGTGAAAGGCGCAGAAACGCGCCGGAAGACGACGCAAGCGGATCAGTCGCATGGGCCCCGGCCTTCCCCGGGGTGACGAACGGGAAAGTTGCGCTCGCCCCTGAAAACCCTCAGGCCCCGGGCGGGTCCGCGATCATGGCGGTGAAGCTGGCTTCGGCGGCGAGCTTGCCGTCGATGCTGGCCTTGCCGTTGAACTTGCACACCGTCGCGCGGCGCTGCACGAACTCGACGTCGAGGTTCAGCAGCACGCCGGGCTCCACCGGCTGGCGGAACTTCGCGTTCTCGATCGCCATGAAATAGACGAGCTTGTTCGCGCCCGCCTCGCCCAGCGACTTGATCGCGAGCACGCCCGCGGTCTGCGCGAGCGCCTCGACGATCAGCACGCCCGGCATGATCGGGCGCGCCGGGAAGTGGCCCTGGAAGAACGGCTCGTTGATCGTCACCGCCTTGATGCCGCGTGCGCGTTCGTTCGGCACGAAATCGACCACGCGGTCGACGAGCAGCATGGGAAAACGGTGCGGGAGCAGCGCCATGACTGCTCCCACCTCGATCGCGTCGAAGCCCTCGCCCCCTGACAAGATGCCGTCCGCCTACTTCTTCGGCGCGGGCGTCGCCGGAGCCGCCGGCGGGTTCACGTTGACGCGCGGCAGCGCCGCGTTGAGGCGCGTCATCACCTCGTTCGTCACGTCGAGCGACGCGGCCGTGGCGAGCGTCACGTCGCGGTCGAGCGCGATGCTGGCGCCCTTCTCGCGCATCACGGCGGTGATGATCGGGTTCACGGCCTCGAGGATCTGCTGGCGCACGTACTGCACGGAGCGGCCATAGTCCTGCTCCTTGCCGCGCACCTCGTTCTCGGCCGCGACCTGGCGCTCCTGAAGCTCCTTGGCCTTCGCCTGGAAGGCTTCCTTGGCCATCGACGGCTGCGCCTTCTGCAGGCTCTCGTACTCGCCGCGGAACTGGTCGCCGAGCGTCTTGGCGCGCGCCTGCACGCTTTCGAACTTCGCCTTCAGCTGCGGCTCGGCGCTCTTCGAAGCGGCGGACTCGGCAGCGATGCGGCCCATGTCGACGACGACGATGGGCGGTGCGGCCTGCGCCAGGGCAACGGTCGGAAGCGCCGTGAACGCGAGGGCGCCGGCAATGACGGCGCGGGTGATCATCTTCATCAGAATTGGGTCCCTACGTTGAATTGGAACAGTTTGGTGTCATCGCCTCTCTGCTTGACGAGCGCCTTGGCGATGTCAATGCGGAACGGGCCGAACGGAGAGTTCCAGTTGATGCCGAAACCGACCGCGACGCGCGGCTTCCACGTGTCGCCGAGGTAGAACTCCTTGAAGCCGGGCTGATACACCGGCTCGCCGAATTCGTCGACGCCCGACTGGATCTGCCGGATGTCCTGAAGATCGGTCGACGGGTTGAAGTTGGTGTTCCACAGCGCGCCGACATCGACGAAGACCGACGGCCTCAGGCCCATTTCGGCGGCGCCCGCGCTCAGCGGAATCTGGACCTCGGCGCGGGCCTGATAATAGGTTTCGCCGCCGATCGAATCGTCCTGCATACCCCGGCTGTCGGTCCTCAGCGTGTAGGCGGCGGGATCGCCGGAACCCGTCAGGTCCTCGTAGTACCTGCGGATCACGCGCGGGCCGACGCCGCGGATGTCGAAGCCGCGCATCCGCGGTTCGCCGAGGAAGAAGCGATCGGTGAGGCGGATGTTGTCGCCGCCCCAGCCGAAGATGTAGCCTGCCTCAAGCCCGAGGTTCAGGATGAAACCGCTGCCGAACAGGCGCCAGTACTTGTCGGCGTTGAGGCGCGAGCGCACGTACTGCACGCTGCCGCCGACGCCCGCGATGTCCTGGCTGATCATGAAGCGGTGGCCCGCGCTCGGGCGGATGGCGTTGTTTCGCGTGTCGTAGGCGATCGAGTAGCCGAGCGACGAGGTGGTGCGCTTGCCGACCGCGTCGCAGAGGAAGCGGCCCGCGCGCAGCGGATCGCAGACGCCGTTCGTGTAAAATGTGCTCTCGTCGAGCGAGACGTCGTCGTAGCTGAGGCCGTAGCGGAACGACGCCGACCAGAACTCGGTGATCGGGAAGCCCGTGCGGATCTGGAAGCCGGTGGTCGACTGCTCGTAGGTGGTGTCGCGGTCGCCGTTCCCGAGGAAGCGGAAGCTGTTGTAGTCGCGCCGGAAGATGTCGCCGCCGAGCGCGAGGTTGCGCCCGAACAGGTAAGGCTCGGTGAAGCCGATCTCGGCGGACTGCGAGTACTTGGACCAGTTGACCGAGGCGCGCAGCTCCTGCCCCATGCCGCGGAAGTTGCGCTGCCGGATCGACAGGTTGACGAGGAAGTTCTCGAGGCTCGAATAGCCCGCCGAGACCTGGAGCTCGCCGGTGGCCTGCTCCTCGAGATTGGCCTCGAGGATCACCTTGTCCGGCCCCGAGCCCTGCTTCTGCTGGATTTCGAGGTTTTCCTGGAAGTAGCCGAGGCTCTGGATGCGGTCGCGCGAGCGCTTGACGCGGAAGCTGTTGAAGGCGTCGCCCTCGGCGAGGCGGAACTCGCGGCGGATCACGTGGTCCTTGGTGATCGTGTTGCCGTTGATCTCGACGCGCTCCACGTAAACGCGCGGGGTTTCGTTGATGACGAACGTCACCCCCATCTCGCGCTTTTCCTTGTCGCGGTCGAAGCGGGGGTTGATGTCGGCGAACGCGTAGCCGAGCAGGCCGACCGATTCCGACAGGCTCGTCACCGTGTCCTCGATCTGCTTGGCGTTGTACCAGTCGCCCTGCTTCATCGGAAGCATCCGCTTGAAGTTCTCTTCCTTGATGTCGCGGATCTGGCTTTCGAGGTCGACCTCGCCGAACGTATAGCGCTCGCCCTCGTCGACCACGTAGGTGATGATGAAGTCCTTGCGGTCCGGCGTCAGCTCGGCGACCGACGACACCACGCGGAAATCGGCATAGCCTTCGGTCAGGTAGAACTGGCGCAGCTTCTGCTGGTCGTAGGCCGAGCGGTCGGGATCGTAGGTGTCGTTCGAGGTGAAGAACTTGTACCAGCGCGCCTGCTTGGTCGCCATCTCGCCGCGCAGCTTGCCGTCCGAGAACTTCGTGTTGCCGACGATGTTGATCGCGCGGACCTTGGACTTCGGCCCCTCGTCGATCTCGAACACCACGTCGACGCGGTTCTGGTCGAGCTGCACGATCTTCGGCTCGACGGCGGCGGCGAAGCGCCCTTGCCGGCGGTAGAGCTCGAGGATGCGCGCCACGTCCGCGCGCGCCTTGGAGCGCGTGAAGATCTGGCGCGGCGCCAGCTTGATCTCGTCCTTGAACTTCTCGTCCTTCACGCGCTTGTTGCCTTCAAGCACGATGCGGTTGACGACCGGGTTCTCGCGCACGTCGACGATCAGCTCGCCCTGCCGGTCGCGGATGGTGACGTCGGCGAACAGCTCGGTCGCGTAGAGGTCCTTCAGCGCCCGGTCGAGTCGGTTGCGGTCGTAGCTGTCGCCGACCGACAGGCCCACGTAGGAGCGCACCGTCTCCGGCTCCAGGCGCTCGGCGCCGCGAATGGTGATCGAGCGCACCACGCCGGACTGCTCGGCAACGGCGGCGGCCGGGGCGGCCTCGGGTGCGGCTTCCGCGGGCTGCGCGTCCTGCGCCAGCACGGGCTGCGACAGGCCGAGCGCACTGCCGACAAGCAGCGCGGAAACCCAGTTACGGTGCATGGCAGCCGGCGTCAGCGTCTGTTGGCCCACAAGTTCCCCACTCTCGTTCAAATCTTATGGCCGTATCTCAGCCGATCAGCCCGGCGACATGCTTGAACACGCCGAAAGATGCAAGGTCGTTCCAGGTTACGATCAGCATGAAGGAGATGAGAAGTGCAAAGCCGGTCATGAACGCCCACTCCTGCACGCGCGGCGGAATCGGCTTCCGCCGCACGGCTTCCGCCGCGTAGATCGCGAGATGCCCCCCGTCCAGCATGGGGATGGGGAGCAGGTTGATGAAGCCGAGGTTGATCGAGACGAGCGCCATCAGGTTGACGAAGGCCTCGATGCCCATCGTGCCCGCCTGCCCCGAGACCTCGGCGATCTTGAGCGGCCCGCCGAGTTCCTTCACCGAGCGCCGCCCGGTGACGATCTGCACCAGCCCTTCCACCATCATGCCGGTCGTCTCGACCACGGCCTCCGTGCCGTACCACAGCGATTCCACGGGTCCGCGCCGGATGACGCCCCGCTCGTCGCCGACAAGGCCGATGCGCGGGATCGTGAAGCTCTTGCCGAAGCGGTCCTTCTCCTCGATGAGGTCCGGCGTCAGCACGACGCTGCGCACCGCGCCCTTGCGCTCGAAATCGACCGAGACGGGCGTGCCGGGGTTGATCATCACGACGCCGATGATGTCCTCGAAGCGCTTGATCGCCTTGCCGTCCACCTTGAGGATGCGGTCGCCGGGGGCGAGCCCGGCACGGTCGGCCGCGGACTGCGCGACGATGTTGGACACCACCGGCGACGTATAGCTCTGGCCGTAGACCGCGATGAACGTCGCGAAGATCAGGATCGCCGCCGCGAAGTTCACGACCGGCCCCGCCGCGACGATGATCGCGCGCTGCCACAGCGGCTTGAACGCGAACAGGAACGGCTTTTCCGCCGGGTTGACGCGCGCCGCCTCTGCCGGAAGGCTCGCGGCGTTGGCGTCGCCGGTGAACTTCACATAGCCGCCGAGCGGCAGCCAGCCGACCTTCCAGCGTTCGCCGCGCCGGTTCGTCCAGCCGAAGATCTCGCGTCCGAAGCCGATCGAGAAGCTGTCCACCGCCGTGTTGAACATGCGCCCGGCGAGGTAATGGCCCATCTCGTGGATGAACACGAGCGGGCTGATCATCGCCACGAACATCAGGATCGTGAAGAGCAGCCCGGGGGACGGCAGGATTTCCATCAGTGCGCGCGACCTCTTATGTGCGTCTCGCCGACGCGCCGCGCCTCGCTGTCGCAGGCCAGCACGTCATCGAGCGATTCGACGGCGTGGCCGCCGACGGCTTCCATCGTTTGCTCCACAATCGCGGCAATATCGAGGAAGCCGATCTGGCTTTCCAGAAATGCAGCGACCGCCACTTCATTGGCGGCGTTTAACACCGTGGGAGATGAACCGCCGCTGACGAGCGCCTCGCGCGCCAGCCGGAGCGCCGGGAAGCGGGCGGGATCGGGCGCCTCGAAATCGAGCCGGGCGACCTCCGCGAGGTCGAGCCGCGCGCAGGGCGTCGCCATCCGGTCCGGCCACGACAGCGCGTAGGCGATGGGAATCCGCATGTCGGGCGCGCCGAGCTGCGCCAGCATCGAGCCGTCGACATACTCGACGAAGCTGTGAACCACCGATTGCGGGTGCACAATGACGTCCAGCTGCCTCTCCTCCACCGGGAACAGGTGATACGCCTCTATCAGCTCCAATCCCTTGTTCATCAGCGTGGCGGAATCGACGGAAATCTTGGCGCCCATCGACCAGACCGGGTGCGCCACCGCCTCGGACGGCGTCACGGCGGCCATCTGGGCAAGGCTGCGCGTGCGGAACGGGCCGCCGCTCGCCGTCAGGATGATGCGCGCGACGCGCTCGGGGTTCTCGAAGTCGAAGACCTGGTGGATGGCGTTGTGCTCGGAATCGACCGGCAGCAGGTGCGCCCCGCTCCGCTTCGCCCGCGCGTTCACCAGCTCGCCCGCGCAGACCAGCGTCTCCTTGTTGGCGAAGGCGACGCACGCGCCGCGCTCGACGGCGCGCAGCGTCGGGCGCAGCCCCGCCGCGCCGACGATCGCCGCCATCACGATGTCGCTCGGCACGTCCGCCGCATCGCTGAGCGCCTGCACGCCCGCCGCCGCCTCCACGCCCGAGCCCGCGAGCGCCGCCTTGAGGTCGCCGTAGGCGCCTTCGTCCGCGACGACCGCCATGCGGGCGCCGAGACGCCGCGCCTCCGCGGCGAGGCTGCGGACGTCGCGGTTCGCCGTCAGCACGTCGACGGACCAGCGCTCCGGCGCGCGCGCCACGAGGTCGATCGTCGAGCGGCCGACCGAGCCGGTTGCGCCGAAAATGCTGATCGAGCGCGGCGTCATCGGGCAAGACCGATCGCGACGGCAACGAGCACGCTCACCGGCACGACGCCGTCGAGCCGGTCCATCACGCCGCCATGCCCCGGAAGGATGCTCCCGGAATCCTTGACGCCCGCACGGCGCTTCAGGTGGCTTTCGAAGAAATCCCCGACCTGCGCCGCGACCGCGAGCACCGCGCCGAGCGCCGCCGCGAACGCGGGCTCGATCGCGAGGCCGAACTGGCGCGACAGCAGCCACGCCGTCAGCGCCGCCGCGATCATCGCGCCGCCGAGCCCGGCCCATGTCTTGGACGGGCTGATGCGCGGCGCGATCTTCGGCCCGCCGATGGCGCGGCCCGAGAAATAGGCGGCGATGTCGGTCGCCCAGACGATGGCGAGCGTCCAGATCACGAGCTGCGCCCCGAGCGGCTCGGCGCGCAGCCAGACGAGCGCGATGCCCGGAAGCGCCGCGTAGAGCACGCCCCACGCCGCCGTGCGGGCAAGGAAGAACAGGCTCGCCGCCGTCACGCCGACAAGCAGCAGCGCGTAGGCGAGATAGCCGAGGTGCGTGAACAGCACCGCCCCGGCGAGCGCGAACATGCCCGCGAGGCGGACCGCGCGCCCGATCCGGTGCATCGCGCACCATTCGCCGTAGATGAGCAGGACGACCACGGCGGCGAGCAGCGCGAAGGCGATGCCGCCGAGCCAGACGGCGCCCAATGCAAGCGCGATCAGCGCGATGCCGACGAGGATGCGCGGCAACAGGTCGCCGTAGCGCGACCCCGCTTTCACTGCAGGCTCAGAGCCCGCCATAGCGCCGTTCGCGCGCGCCGAACGCCTCGACGGCGCGGCGCAGCGACTCGCCGTCGAAGTCGGGCCAGTACTGCTCGGTGAACACCAGCTCCGCGTAAGCCGCCTGCCACATCAGGAAGTTCGACAGGCGCTGCTCGCCCGAGGTGCGGATGACGAGGTCGAGCGGCGGCAGGTCGGCGGTGTCGAGGCGCGCGGCGATGGCGTCCGGCGTCACGTCGTCCGGGGCCATGCGCCCGTCGGCGACGTCGCGGCAGAGGCTGCGCACCGCGCGCGCGATCTCGTCCTGCGACCCGTAGTTGAGCGCGATCACCAGCCTGAGGCGCGTGTTGCCCGCCGTGCGCGCCTTCGCGCCTTCGAGCAGCGCGAGAATATCCGGCGACAAGCGGCTGTAATCGCCGATGAAGCTGAGGCGCACGCCGTTCCGGTCCAGTTCCGCGATCTCGCTCAGCAGATACTGCTTGAGCAGGCCCATCAGGTAGCCGACCTCGTCCTCCGGGCGTTTCCAGTTCTCCGAGGAAAAGGCGTAGAGCGTCAGCACCTCGATGCCGAGATCGGGCGCGGCCTCGACGATCTTGCGGACCGCCTCGACGCCCGACTTGTGGCCCGCGATGCGCGGCAGGCGGCGCGCCTTCGCCCAGCGGCCGTTGCCGTCCATGATGATGCCGACATGGCGGGGCCCAGCGGACTCCTGCCCGCTGCCCGCGCGTGCGACTGGCGGAACGGCGGACGATGTCACTGGCCGAGGATTTCCTTTTCCTTGGCGGCGCAGATGGCGTCGACATCGGCAATCGCCTTGTCGGTCAGCTTCTGCACTTCGGTTTCGAGGCGCTTTTCCTCGTCCTTGCCGATCTCGCCCTTCTTCTCGGATACCTTCAGCGCGTCCATGCCGTCGCGGCGGACGTTGCGGACCGCGATCTTCGCCTTCTCGCCGTACTGCGAGGCGAGCTTGGCGAGTTCCTTGCGGCGTTCCTCGGTGAGATCGGGGATCGGCAGGCGCAGCGTCTGGCCGTCGACGATCGGGTTGAGGCCGAGCCCGGCGGCGCGGATCGCCTTTTCGACCGGCTGCACGTTGCTGCGGTCCCAGACCTGCACGGACAGCATCCGGGGCTCGGGCGCCGTCACCGTCGCCACCTGGTTGAGCGGCATGTGCGCGCCGTAGACCTCGACATTGACCGGGTCCAGCAGCGACGTGGAGGCGCGGCCCGTGCGCAGGCCGCCGAGATCGTGCTTCAGCGCGTCCAGCGCGCCGGCCATGCGCCGTTCGATGTCAGCCTTGTTGTAGCTCATGCTCGGTCCCCTCGGGTTCTATCGGTTGCGCACGATCGTGGATACGCCTTCGCCCGCAAGAACCCGCGCGAGATTGCCGTGTTCCCGGATGTTGAAGACGACGATCGGAATGGCGTTCTCGCGGCACAGCGCCACGGCGGAGGCGTCCATCACCTTGAGATTGTCCGCGAGCACCTTGTCGTAACTCAATGAGTCGTAACGTGTCGCGTTCTTGTCCTTCTTCGGATCGGCGTTGTACACGCCGTCGACGCTGGTGCCCTTGAACAGCGCGTCGCACTGCATCTCGGCGGCGCGGAGCGCGGCGGCGGTGTCGGTCGTGAAGAACGGGTTGCCGGTGCCCGCCGCGAAGATGACGATGCGGCCCTTCTCCATGTGCCGCACGGCGCGGCGGCGGATGTAGGGCTCGCAGACGCTCGACATCGGGATCGCGGACTGGACGCGCGTGTCGACGCCCATGCGCTCGAGGCTGTTCTGCACGGCGAGCGCGTTCATCACGGTCGCGAGCATACCCATGTAGTCGGCGCTCGCCCGGTCGAAGCCCTGGTCGGCCGCCGCGAGCCCGCGGAAGATGTTGCCGCCGCCGACGACGAGGCAAAGCTCGAAGCCCGCTTCCTTGGCGATGCGGACCTCGTCGGCGACGCGCGTGACCGTGGCGGTGTCGATGCCGAACGACTGGTCGCCCATCAGCGCCTCGCCCGACAATTTCAGAAGAATGCGCTTGAACGGCTTCGATGACATGCTTTTCGTCGCGCCTCCCGATACGCGGGGCGCACCTTAGTTGGCCGGCGGGGGGCGGACAAGCGCCGCCGCCCCGCTCCCGGCTGAAATATCAGCGACCGACGGCCGCGGCGACCTCGGCCGCGAAATCGGTCTCTTCCTTCTCGATGCCCTCGCCGAGCTGGAAGCGCACGAACTGGGCGATCTTCACCGGCGCGCCGAGGTCCTTGCCGGCCTTGGCGACCACCTCGGAGACCTTGCTCTTGCCGTCGATCACGAAGATCTGGCCGAGCAGCGTCGACTCGCCGAGGAACTTGCGGACGCCGCCTTCCACCATCTTCTCGACGATGTCGGCGGGCTTGCCCGACTGCGCCGCCTTCTCGCGCGCGATCGAACGCTCGCGTTCCACGACCGCCGGGTCGACGCCGGTCTCGTCGAGCGCCAGCGGGTTCGCCGCGGCGATGTGCATGGCGAGCTGCTTGCCCAGCTCCTCGAGCTTGGCCGTGTCCGCCGTCGACTCGAGCGCGACGAGCACGCCGATCTTGCCGAGGCCCGGCGCGGCGGCGTTGTGCACGTAGGACGACACGACGCCCGCGGGCACCGAGACCTGCGCGATGCGGCGCAGCGACTGGTTCTCGCCGATTTTCGCGATATTGTCGGTCAGCGCTTCCGAGACCGGCTTGCCGGCGGCGGTCGCCTGCGCGCCGAGCGCGGCGACGTCCGTGGTGCCGCTCGCGAGCGCGAGGCCGGTCACTTCGCGCACGAAGCCCTGAAAGATGTCGTTCTTGGCGACGAAGTCGGTTTCCGAGTTCACCTCGACCGCCGCGCCCTTGGTGCCGCTGGTGGCGACGCCGACGAGGCCCTCGGCGGCGGTGCGGCCCGCCTTCTTGGCGGCGGTGGCGAGGCCCTTGGCGCGCAGCCAGTCGACCGCGGCCTCGAAATCGCCGTCCGTTTCGGTGAGCGCCTTCTTGGCGTCCATCATGCCGGCGCCGGTCTGCTCGCGCAGGTCCTTGACCAGCTGTGCCGTGATCGCGGCCATGTGCAATTCCCTTCTGTCTTTGAATGAGGCGGGGCGGCTGCCCGTTACGGCGCCGCCCCTTGCCGTTTTGTGACACGCCGCCCGAAAAGCGGCGCGTGGGGCGTCAGGCGGCCACTTCGGCCGGCGGCTCCGCCGACGCGCCGATGTCGGCGCCGAGGTCGCGCTGACGGTTCTGGCTGCCGCCGAGCACCGCGTCCGCGATGGCGTCGCAGTAGAGGCGGATGGCGCGCGAGGCGTCGTCGTTGCCCGGGATCGGGAAGGCGATGCCGCTCGGGTCGCTGTTCGTGTCGAGGATGGCGATCACCGGGATGCCGAGCACGTTGGCTTCCTTGACGGCGAGGTCTTCCTTGTTGGTGTCGATGACGAACATCACGTCCGGCAGGCCGCCCATGTCGCGGATGCCGCCGAGCGAGGCTTCGAACTTGTCGCGCTCGCGCGTCATCTTCAGCACTTCCTTCTTGGTGAGGCCGTGCGTGTCGCCGGCAAGCTGCTCCTCGAGCTGCTTGAACTTGCGGATCGACTGCGAGATCGTCTTCCAGTTGGTGAGCATGCCGCCCAGCCAGCGGTGGTTGACGAAGTGCTGGCGCGAGCGGCGCGCGGCTTCCGCGATCGGCTCCTGCGCCTGCCGCTTGGTGCCGACGAACAGCACCTTGCCGCCGGCCGCGACGGTGGCGCGGACGAACTCCAGCGCGCGCGCGAACTGCGGCACGGACTGCGACAGGTCGATGATGTGCACGCCGTTGCGGTCGCCGAAGATGTAAGGCTTCATCTTCGGGTTCCAACGGTGCGTCTGATGACCAAAGTGGGCGCCGGCTTCCAAAAGCTGCGCCATCGTGACGACGGGTGCCGCCATGTTCGTTTCTCCTTCCGGTTCTACCTCGATGCAGGAGGAAGGCGGCTGGCCACCCACCGGATATGTTCCCGCATCTGTGGAATGGCGCGCCCCTTAACGCCGTGCGCCGCGAAATGCAAGGGCTGTGCGCCGCACGGCGATTGTCCGGGGGACGGAAGCCGTGTATCGCGTATCAGGCGCAAGATCGTCTCGGGAGGACGACATGCTCAAGTCTGCGCTCATTCTCGGTGCGGCCGTGGCGGCCGCGGGTTCGGCGGCCCCCGGCGACGGCAGGGCCGCGCCCGGCGGCGTGTTCGTGCTGTTCAGCGGCGGCGCCCCCACGCTCCAGATCAATATCCACGCGCGCGGCACGGTCTGCCCGTTCGAGACGCCGAAGGCCCCGGCCGCCAGACGCGGCAAGCCGGTGTTCGCCGCCTACTGATCCGATGGCGGCAGGCCATGCGCGGCGAGCGCCGCGTTGTAGTAGCGCGGATCGGCGGTCACTTCCCGCCCCAGCCAGCCGGGCCGGATCACGGCTTCGTCCTCGCGCTCCAGCTCGCACTCCGCGATCACGAGGCCGGAAAACGCGCCTTCGAAAACATCGACCTCCCAGAGCCGCCCGTCCTCGACGACGTCATATCGCCGCTTGGCGAGCAAACGCCCGCTGCGCAGCGCGATCAGCGCCCGCGCGTCCTCCGGCGGTATGTCGTATTCGAACTCGTCGCGGGCGAGGCCGGAGGCGCGGCCCTTGATGGTGAGCCTGCCCAGCGCCTCGTCGATGATGCGGACGCGGACCGAGGCGTGCGCGCCGCGCGCGATATAGGCCTGCGCCATCGCCCGGCTGCGCACGACATTGGCGCGCCAGCCGTCTCCCGCCACCAGGAACTTGCGCTCGATCTCGCGTGCCATCAGATCCTGGCCATCATGCGCTTGCCCGTCACGCGGCGGCGCGCCAGCCGCTCCACGCGCGCTCCCAGCGGCGGAGGCGTGCCTTGCAGGACTCCTCGAACAGCACGGCGCCGAGCTTCAGCGCCTCCTTCTCGAGCCCGTGCCGCCGTTCGGCCGCGGCCTTTTCCAGACGCCGCAGCGTCTTTTCCGGGCGCTCGTGAAGCCGCGCCTCCAGCGCGCAGAGGTCGTGCTGCTCGCCGAGGAGGTTGCCGAGCCGGCCCAGCATCTCGCCGCGCGCGCCGAGGCCGGGGTCGATGTCGTGGAGCAGCCGCACCTGGAAGCCGTGGTCCTTGACGTGCTTGCGCCACTCGTGGAAGGCCTCGATGTCGCCGCCCGCCGCCTCGGCCATCAGCGCCGACGCCTTGCGGCAGGTCCGCCGCAGCCCCTTGCGGAGCGCGCCGAAGCCGTCGCGTTCGAGCGTCCAGTCTCCCACGGCGCTTCTCAGGGCGAGCAGCCGCGCCTCCGTCTCGTCCAGCACCGCGCCGCGCACGCGCTCCGCGGCCGCCTGCGCGTCGGCCTCCAGCTCCGCCCGGAATGCGGCGATCGTCTTGCCGCCGCCCCTGCCGCTCCTGCCCGCTTCGCCCGCAACGCTGTCGAACGTCGCGAGCAGCACCTGCGCCTCGCGCACGTCCGCGAGCCGTCCGGCGAGCGCGCGCAGCGCGGCGTTCGCGTCGGCATGGCCCGGAAAGGCCGCGCGCAGCAGCCGCAGCAGCGCGCGCAGCCGCTTGGTGGCGGTGCGGACGCCGTGGACGCTGCGTTCGAGATCGTCGTCCGCCGTCGCCAGCGCGGCGAGCGCGCCGTCAAGCTGCTCGGCCGCGATCCGCCTGAGCGCCGCCTCGACATCCGCGTCGCCCGACGTGAAACGATAGGCCATAAGTCGATATCGCTCCGCCCTGTTTCAGCAAGCCGCTATAGAGCCTGATCGTTTGGGATGGAAGCGCGACGCTTCCATCCCAAACGTGAATCGGTCTCTCATCAACAGCTTAGGCCGCAATCGGTTCAGGTTGATTCAACTGGAGCCGATTGCGGTCTAAGTGCTTGGCGCACAAAAAAAACGGCGGACGCAAACTCGATGCGTTCCGCCGTCAGTTTCTCGGTGTGGGTCAGCTCAGGCAATCGACCCAGACCGAAAGCTGCGGGGCCTGTCCGTACAGACATCCTCGCGCTGCCGGTCCTGCCGCAGCAAGGCCAATGCCAGAACATCAATCGTTTCGAATCAATCGGTTGCGAGTGACGTCACTTTTGCGGACCTGTGCCGCCTGCCCCGTTCCGGGACAGTCAGCGCAGTCTGCCCGCCGCCGCCCACCAGCCCGGATGCGCGGACGCGATGGCGGCGCGCGCCGCCTCCGCGTCCGCATCGGCTTCGAACAGCGCGAAGCAGGTCGCGCCCGACCCGGACATGCGCGTGAGCGCCGCGCCCGGCCGGGCGGCCAGCGCTTCGAGCACCGCACCGATGGCGGGGCACAACGAAACGGCGGGCGCTTGGAGGTCGTTGCGGGCGCCCTTTGCGGCGGCGAGCGGCGGGCCGCCTGCAAGCGTGCCCCGGTCGATGCCGTCCCACGCGGCGAACACGGGTCCGGTCGCGAGCGGCACGCCCGGATTGACGAGCAACACGGCCTTGCCCCTCAGGTCGTCGTCGGCGAGGCCGCGAAGCTGCTCCCCTGCCCCGTCGCCGCGCTGCGTGCGGCTGCCGACGCAGGCGGGCACGTCCGCGCCGAGCGGTGCGGCGATTGCGCGCAGCGCCGCCTCGTCGGCGCCGATGCCCCAGAAACGGTTCAGCAGCCGCAGCGCCGCCGCCGCGTCCGCCGAGCCGCCGCCGATTCCCGAGGCGACCGGCAGGCGCTTGTCGAGCGCGAGCGCCGCGCCCGCCGCGATGCCACAGGCGCCCGCGAGCGCCCGCGCCGCCCGCATCACGAGGTTGCCCTCGTCCGCCGACAGGCCCGCGCCGAACGGGCCGCAGATCGTGAGCGTGACGTCATCCGCCGCCCGCACGGTGAGCATGTCGCCGAAATCCGCGAACGCGAAGATCGTCTCGATGTCGTGGTAGCCGTCCGCGCGGCGTCGGCGCACGTGGAGCGCGAGGTTGATCTTCGCCCAGCCGGTCTCGGCGGCCGCGTCGCCGGTCACTTCTTCGCCGTATCCTTCGGCGCGAGCTCCCTCAACGCGAGGTCGAGGCCGTAGTCGTACTTCGCCTCCAGCGTCTGGGCGCGCTCGGGCGTCGGCCCGGCGTCGAGCGCGGCCTTCCAGCGGTGGCGGGCCTCGATGCGGCGGCCGACCATCCAGTAGGCGTCGCCGAGGTGCTCGGTGATGACGGGATCGTCGGCGACCGCCGCAACCGCCTGCTCCAGCGTATCGACGGCGGCGGCGTATTCGCCCGCCTGATACTGCGCCCAGCCGAGCGAGTCGGTGATGTAGCCGTCCTCCGGCGCGAGCGCGTGCGCCTTCTCGATGAGGATGCGCGCCTCCGACTTCGAAAGCCCGCGGTCGAGCAGCGCATAGCCGAGGTAGTTGAGCAGCGTCGCGTCGGCGGGTTGCAGCCGGATCGCCTCGCGCAGCGACGCCTCCGCCTCGGGCCACTTGCCGCCCTGTTCCAGCGCCGAGCCTTTCAGGAAATGCAGCCGCCAGACGATGGACGGGTCCGCCGGGCCGAGTGCCAGCGCCTTGTCGTAGGCCGCGGCGGCGTCGAGGAACCGCTTCGCCGATTGCAGCGCGTCGCCGTAGCGCGCGAGGTCCTCGGCGCGCGCGCCCGGCGCGTTCGCGGCGGTCTCCAGAAGCTGCATCGCCTCGGGCTCGCGGTCGAGGCGCGCGAGGATCGCGGCCTCCTGCCCTAGTGCCAGCGCCTTCTCGTCGTCGCTGCCGCGCACCTTGCGGACGGCATCGAGCGCCGCCTCGTAACGCTCCGAAGCGGCGAGAAGCTCGGTGGTCAGCAGCCAGCCCGACGCCTGCTCCGGCGCGAGCATCGTCGCGATGCGCGCCAGCGTGAGCGCGACCGGGATCGGCCGCTCGCGCGAGAGGTCCGCCGCCATGCGCAGCGCGAGCAGCGCGACGCCCTCGCTGGCGCTCGCCGGTATGCCCACGATCGGCGTTCCGGCGGCAAGCGCCGCCTTCGCCGTCTCGACATCGACATGCCCCGCCGACGCGGCCAGCCGCTTCAGCGCCTCTTCGGGCTGCTTTTCGGCCTGGAGCGCGCGCGCCGCGGCGATCCGCATACGGATGTTGCGCCCCCCATCGTCCTTCGAAAGCTCGTCATAGATTTCAGCGGCTTCCGCGTAGCGCTTGGCGCGGAACAGCAGGTGGGCGCGGTGTTCCAGCACGTAGGTGCGGGCGAACCCGTCCAGCGGCTCGGGGTCGAGCGCGCGGATGCCGTCGGCGGTCTTGCCGCGCGCTTCGGCGATCCATGCGTCGATGATCGGCACGATGAAGCTGCCGAAGCCCGCGTCGGTGAGCCGGGCGGTCGCCTCCCGCGCGTCCTTCCACCGCTTGCTCTTGATCGCATCCGCCACGAGCAGCAGCGTGACGCCGCTGTCGAAACGGTCCTGCCGGGCGAGGCGATGGCCGACGCCGACGGCGAGCCGCTCGTCACCCGCCGCGATGGCGAGGTCGAAGGTCTGGCGCAGCAGTTCGGGATCGTCGGGCGCATAGGTGAGCGCACCCGCGAAATAATCGGCCGCGCGCCCAAGCTCGCCGTTCGCCTGCGCGAGGTGGCCCTGCACGTAGCTGCCGTAGTCCGCCTCCTTCACCGGCATCACGGTCGCCTGCGCGGCGGGCGCAACAGGCGCGAACAGCGACGAGGCGAGAAGAACGGCGGCGGCCAGACGCATGGAAAACCTCGCTACATGTTCGGATAGTTGGGGCCGCCGCCGCCTTCCGGCGTCACCCAGTTGATGTTCTGCGTCGGGTCCTTGATGTCGCACGTCTTGCAGTGGACGCAGTTCTGCGCGTTGATCTGGAAGCGCGGATTGCCTTCCTCCAGCCCCACCACTTCATAGACGCCCGCCGGGCAGTAGCGCTGCGCGGGCTCGTCGTAGAGCGGTAGGTTGTACGAGATCGGGATCGACGGGTCTTTCAGTTGCAGGTGGACCGGCTGGTCCTCCTCGTGGTTGGTGTTCGACAGGAACACCGACGACAGGCGGTCGAAGGTCAGCACGCCGTCCGGCTTCGGATAGTCCGGCTTCTTGCAGTGCTCCTTGCGCCAGAGCTGCTCGTTGTCCGGGTGGTGCTTCATCGTGAACGGCAGGCGGATGCCGAAGTGTTCGAGCCACATGCTCGCGCCTGCAAGCACCGTTCCGACGAGGTTGCCGAATTTCTCGACGAGCGGCAGCGTGTTGCGGACGGTGAAGAGTTCCTTCTTCACCCAGCTTTCGTCGTAAGCGGCGGCGTAGGCGGAAAGCTCGTCCTGCGCGCGTCCGGCGGTGACGGCCTCGAACGCGGCGTCCGCCGCCATGATCCCGGTCTTGATCGCCGTGTGCGAGCCCTTGATGCGCGGCACGTTGACGAAGCCCGCCGCGCAGCCGACGAGCGCGCCGCCGGGGAACACCAGCTTCGGCACCGCCTGATAGCCGCCGTCGTTGATCGCGCGCGCACCGTAGGAGACGCGGCGGCCGCCCTCCAGCATCTTCGCGATCGCCGGGTGAGTCTTCCAGCGCTGCATCTCCTCGAACGGCGAGAGGTGCGGGTTCTTGTAGTTGAGCCACGTCACGAAGCCGAGCGCGACCTGCCCGTTCGCCTGGTGGTAGATGAAGCCGCCGCCGTTGGCATCGTCGAGCGGCCAGCCCTGCGTGTGGATGACGGCGCCCTCGTCGTGGTTCTCGGGTCTCACGTCCCACAGTTCCTTGATCCCGATTCCATAGACTTGCGGCTCGCTGTTCGCATCGAGCGCGAACTTTTTCTTGAGCTGCTTGGTCAGATGACCACGCACCCCCTCCGCAAACATCGTATACTTCGCATGAAGCTCCAGCCCCGGCTGGTACGACGGCTTGTGGCTGCCGTCCCGCGCCACGCCGAAGTCGCCGGTCGCGACGCCCTTCACCGCGCCGTTCTCGTCGTAGAGGATCTCCGCCGCCGGGAAGCCGGGGAAGATCTCGACGCCCAGCGCCTCGGCCTGCGCCCCCAGCCAGCGGCACAGGTTGCCGAGGCTGCCCGTGTAGCAGCCGTCGTTGTCCATGAACGGCGGCAGCAGGATGTGCGGGAAATCGAACTTGCGGCTCTTGCCGAGAATCCAGTGGTGGTTCGACGTCACCTCGACCGTCAGCGGGTGCCCGTCCATCTCGCGCCAGTCCGGTAGAAGCTCGTCGAGGCCGCGCGGGTCGATCACCGCGCCCGAAAGGATGTGCGCACCGATCTCCGAGCCCTTCTCGAGCAGGCAGACCGAAATCTCCTGCCCCGCCGCCTGCGCGCGCTGCTTCAGCCGGATCGCCGACGCGAGGCCCGCCGGTCCGCCGCCGACGATGACGACGTCATAGGCCATCGATTCGCGTTCGCTCATGGGTTCCTTCCCTTTCCCCCGTTTGCAACTCTAGCCGTGCGCCTTATTGCAGACGACACAATAATGGTTTTGGCGGGTTTGATAGGTTGCAAGGCCCGCCTTGGCCAGAGCGGATCGAACGGTTGAGGAACCATCGTGCTGGACGGCGACGAACGCGACGAACTCATTGCCACGCTCGGCTGGTGGGTCGAGGCGGGCGTGGACACGCTCGTCGAGGCCGCGCCGCGCGACTGGCGCGCCCCGCCGCCGCGTGCCGCCGTGCGCGCCATCCCCGCATCCGCGCCGGAACCGGAACTGGTGCTGCGCACGGCCACGGCGGGCCCGCCTTCGACCGTCACGGCGGCGACGATCCCCGAGCTTCGCCACGCGGTCGAGGTTTTCGAGGGCTGCCCCTTGCGCACCTCGGGCGTCAGCACCGTGTTCGCGGACGGCAACCCGGAAGCCAGGCTGATGCTGATCGGCGAGGCGCCCGGCGCGCAGGAGGACCGCATGGGCCTTCCCTTCGTGGGACCCGCGGGCAAGCTGCTCGACCGGATGCTTGCGGCGATCGGCCGCAACCGGACGAACGCCTATATCACCAACGTCACCTTCTGGCGCCCGCCCGGCAACCGCACGCCGACCCCGGCGGAGGTGGAGACGACCATGCCGTTCGTGCGCCGCCACATCGCGCTCGTGCGCCCCAAGGTGATCGTCGCGCTCGGCGCCTGCGCGGCGCGCGCGCTGACGGGCGACGTCACCGGTATCATGCGGCTGCGCGGCCAGTGGCGCACGATTTCCGTGGAAGGCACGGATTTCCCCATCCTGCCGACGCTGCACCCCGCGTTCCTGCTGCGCCAGCCGGACGCGAAGCGCCTCGCGTGGGCCGATCTCCTCGCCGTGAAAGCCAAGCTCGATGCCGATTGACGAAAGCCTGCCCTTCCTCCCTGTCCGCATCGCCGTGCTCACCGTCTCCGATACGCGCAGCCTCGCCGACGACCGCTCCGGCAGTACGCTCGTCGAGCGTCTGGAGGGCGCGGGGCATATCCTCGCGGCGCGCGCAATCGTGAAGGACGACGTCGGCACCATTGTCGAACAGCTCGCGGCGTGGATCGACGACCCGACGGTCGACTGCATCATCACCACCGGCGGCACCGGCGTCACGGGCCGCGACGTCACACCCGAAGCGCTCGCCGAGGTGTGCGAGAAGGAACTCCCCGGCTTCGGCGAGCTGTTCCGCTGGCTCAGCTTCCAGTCGATCGGCACGTCCACCGTGCAGTCGCGCGCCACCGCAGGCGTCGCGCGCGGCACCTACATCTTTGCCCTTCCGGGCTCCACCAGCGCCGTGAAAGACGGCTGGGACGGCATCCTCGCCACCCAGCTCGACAACCGCCACCGCCCCTGCAACTTCGTCGACCTCATGCCGAGGCTACGGGAGCGCTAGTCGCTCTTCACCGCCGCAAGCTCATGGCCTTCGAGGTCCACGAAGTGGAAGCGGCGGCCGCCCGGAAACGGGAAGATGTCGAGGCTGATCGTGCCACCTGCGGCGACCACGGCCGCCCGCGCCGCCTCCAGGTCCTCGACCTCGATCACAGGCAGCACGTGCGCGGTCACGTGCTCGCCCGTGGCGTTGAAGCCGATGTCCGTGTCGCCCGTCACCGTCGCGGCGTAGTCCGGGCCGAAATCGGTGATCCGGAAGCCGAAGGCGTCCGCGTAGAAGCGCTTGGCTTTCGCGATGTCGCGGGTCGGCAGTTCCACATAGTTGAAGCGCGCCATGACCGTCCCTCTCATTGTTCTTGATTTGTTCTTAACGGCGGCGCATGATTTGTCAATGTCGAGACGCGTCAACGCCGCGCGCGGCGCCACCATCAACGCCATCAGCACCCGCTTCGACGACCTCGCGCGCGAAGCGGACGGCGACTGGCTGGATTCGCTTGCCGAAGACGACCTGCCGCCGCTCCGCACCGAGATCAGCTACGAAAACCCGCGCACCGCGATCACGCGCAACACCTCGCCCGACCTGCCCTTCGACCGCTCGATCAACGCCTATCGCGGCTGCGAGCACGGCTGCGTCTATTGCTTCGCTCGGCCGACGCACGCCTATCTCGGCCTGTCGCCGGGCCTCGACTTCGAGCGCAGGCTGACGGTGAAGAGGAACATCCCTGAACTCCTTCGGAAAGAACTGGAAAAGCCGCGCTACCAATGCCGCCCGATGGCGCTCGGCACCAACACGGACCCCTACCAGCCCGTGGAAGGGAAATACCGTACCACGCGGAAAATCCTCGAAATCCTGTCCGAGACCAACCACCCGGTGATGATCACCACCAAGTCCGCGCGCGTGGTGCGCGACATCGACATCCTCGCCCCGATGGCGGCGCGCGGGCTCGCCGCGGTGATGGTGTCCGTCACCACGCTCGACCCCGAGACCGCGAAGACGCTGGAGCCCCGCGCGACGGCCCCGCACCGGCGCATCGCGGCGGTGAAGGCGCTCGCCGAGGCACGCGTGCCCGTCTCCGTGTCGCTGGCGCCGCTCATCCCGGCGATCAACGATCACGAGATCGAGGCGATCCTCCAAGCTGCTGCGAAGGCGGGCGCGGACATGGCCTCGATGATCCTCATCCGCCTGCCGCACGAGGTCTCGCCGATCTTCCGCGCATGGCTGGACGCGAACATGCCGGACCGCGCCGCGCGCGTGATGGCGCATATCCGCGAGATGCGCGGCGGCAAGGACAACGAGGGCAGCTTCCACATGCGCTTCAGGCCGCAGGGCGCCTATGCCGCAACGATCCGCGCCCGCTTTCAGGCCGGGTGCCGCCGCTTCGGCCTCACCCGCCGCGACGTTCCGCTCCGCACCGACCTGTTCAGCCCGCGCGGGCAGCAGCTTTCCTTGTTCTAGGCGGCCGCCTCCGCGTCCGGGAACCGATAGTCCTTGAACTGCTGGCGCAGCGTCAGCTTCTGGATCTTGCCCGTCGCCGTGTGGGGGATTTCGTCCACGAAGACGACGTCGTTCGGCATCCACCACTTGGCGACGCGGCCTTCGAGATGGTCGAGCAGGTCCTGCTTGGTCGGCTTCGCGCCCGCCTTGGGCACGATGATCAGCAGCGGCCGCTCGTCCCATTTCGGGTGCGGCAGGCCGATCACCGCCGCCTCGGCGACGGCGGCGTGGCCGACGGCCTCGTTCTCCAGTTCGATCGAGCTGATCCATTCGCCGCCGGACTTGATGACGTCCTTGGCGCGGTCGGTGATCTGCATGTATCCGGAGGGGTCGATCGTGGCGACGTCGCCCGTGTCGAACCAGCCGTCGGCGTCGAGCACATGGCCGCCATCGCCTGCATAATATTCGCGCACGATCCACGGGCCCCGCACCATCAGGTGGCCGAACGCCTTGCCGTCGCGCGGCATCTCGTTGCCGTCGTCGTCGACGATCTTCATCTCGACGCCGAAGATCGAGCGGCCCTGCTTGGTCTGGATGTCGAACTGCTCTTCCTGCGGCTTTTCGAGCGCCTCGGCGGACAGCGAGCCGAGCGTGCCGAGCGGCGACATCTCGGTCATGCCCCACGCGTGACAGACGGTGACGTCGTACTTCTGCTTGAAGTCGACGATCATCGAGCGCGGCACGGCCGAGCCGCCGATGACGACGCGCTTCAGCTCGCCGAGCCCCTCGCCGGTCTTTTCGAGGTGCTGGAGCATCGCCAGCCACACGGTGGGCACGGCGGCGGTGAGCGTCACCTTCTCGCGCAGGATGAGGCCGTGCAGCGTCGGCGCATCGAAATGCGCACCGCCCAACACCAGCTTCGCGCCCGCCGCGGCGGCGGCGTAGGGCACGCCCCACGCGTTCGCATGGTACATCGGCACCACCGGCAGGATCGACGTCGCCGAGGTGAGGCCGAGCGCATCCGCCGAGCTTGCGCCGAGCGTGTGCAGCACGTTGGAACGGTGCGTGTAGAGCACGCCCTTGGGATTGCCGGTCGTCCCCGAGGTGTAGCAGAGCCCGGCGGGCGTGAGTTCGTCCACGTTCGCCCATTCGAAGTCGCCGTCGCTTGCCGCGATCAGGTCCTCGTAGGCGAGGAGGCCCGGGATGCTCGTCTCGGGCAGATGCTCGCGCCCGGTCATCAGCACGTAGTGCTCGACCGAGTTGAGCTTCGGCGCGATGCGCTCGACGAGCGGCACGAAGCTGAGGTCGAAGAACAGCACGCGGTCGGCGGCGTGGTTGATGATGTAGACGATCTGTTCCTCGAACAGGCGCGGGTTCACCGTGTGCGCGACCGCGCCCATGCCCGAGATGCCGTACCAGCATTCGACGTGGCGCTGCGTGTTCCACGCGAGCGTCGCCGCGCGGTCGCCGATCCGGATGCCGAGGCGGCTCAGCGCCTGCGCGATCTTCAGCGAGCGTCCGCGCACCTCCCGCCAGTTCGAGCGCGCTTCGCCGCCTTCCACCAGCGCCGTGACGATCTCGCGCGAGCCGTGATTGAGCGCCGCATGGTCGATGAGTTTCCAGACCAGCAGCGGCCAGTCCTGCATTCCGCCTAACATGATGACTCCTCCCAAAGAGCGCCCGGAGGCTAGCCGCACCCCCGCTGCCGATCAATCCGGTGCGGGCCTCGCGGGCTCTTGACAAGGCTGGAACAAATATGGAACAAGCGAACATGAGAAGAACAAAAGGGGTTCAAACATGGCCTTCATGCTCTCTGCCGCGCTTTCAAGCCTGTTGTTTTTCGTGAGCCTTGCCATCGTCGCCTGGATGTTCGCGGACGCGCGCGCCGCCATTGCGCGGGCGCTTCGCGGCGAGATCGAGGCCGTGATTACCGAGCGTCTGGTGACGGCTGTCGAGCCGCTGCCGCGTCCGTGTCCGGCTCCGCTGCGGCATCGGGAATGGCAGCCGCTGCCGCTTGCCGCCTGACCTTGCGGTACGAGAGGATCGCCATCGGGATCGTGGCGGCGTAGACTACCGAGATCAGCGAGAGCGTCATGTACGGCGCGGAAAGCAGCGCGCCCGCGAACAGCGCCACGCCGACGAGCGCCATGATCCGGTATTCGGGGCGGATGCGCACCGATTTCCACGAGTAGGTCGGCAGGTTCGAGACCATCAGGAACGCGACCGTGCCGACGACGACGGCGGTCGCCGCGGTGCCGACCTCCGAGTAGTGCGCGAAGCGGGTCGGCTCCAGCCAGTAGTAGAGGAACATCGGGCTCAGCGTCAGCCCCGCCCCCACCGGCGCGGGAATGCCCGTGAGGAAGCCGTGCTGCTTGTGCGGCTGGTCGGTGACGTCGAGGTTGGCGTTGAAGCGCGCCAGACGGAGCGCGCAGCACACGGCATGGGCGAGCGCGACGATCCAGCCCGCGCCGGGAAGCTGCTCCAGCGTCCACAGGTAGATGACGAGCGCGGGCGCGACGCCGAAGGCGGTGACGTCGGACAGCGAATCGAGTTCGGCGCCGAAGCGGCTCGCACCCTTCAGCAGCCGCGCGACACGGCCGTCGATGCCGTCGAGGACGCCCGCCACGACGATCGCGAGGATCGCGCGGTCGAAGTCTCCGGCGATGGCGAGGCGTACAGAGGTGAGCCCGGCGCAGAGCGCGGCGACGGTGATCGCGTTCGGGATCAGCACCCGAATCGGGATGACCCGTTTCAGCCTGCGCGGCGGCTCGTGGTCGACCTTCACTGCCGAATGCCGCGCAGCCGTTCGCCGAAGGCGCCGGGGCGGCCGATCACGGTTTCACCGGCGACGGCGCGCTGGCCGACCGCGACGGCGGGAACGGTGCCCGCGGGCAGGTATACGTCGACGCGGCTGCCGAAGCGGATGAGACCGACGCGCTGGCCCGCCGACACGCTCTCGCCGGGGTTCACGAACTTGATGATCCGCCGCGCGACGAGGCCGGCGATCTGCGTGAAGCCGATGCGGCGCCCGTCCGCGCCTTCAACGACGAAATACTGCCGCTCGTTGTCCTCGCTCGCCTTGTCCAGCTCGGCGTTCAGGAACTTGCCGGGCACATAGACGATGTCGCGGATCGTGCCCGCGATCGGGGAGCGGTTCACATGGACATCGAACACGCTCATGAAAATCGAGACGCGCGTGAAGGTTCCCTCGCCGATGCCGCGTTCGCTGCCGGCGATCTCGCGCGGCGCAGGAACCTCCATGATCTGCGACACGAGCCCGTCGGCGGGCGAGACGACGAGCCCCGCCCCCTCGGGCGTGACGCGCGCCGGATCGCGGAAGAAGGCGAACGTCCAGATGGTGAGCCCCGCCGAGATCCAGCCGAGGATGTCCCAGTCGATGACGAACCAGAAGAACCCGGTCAGGATCGCCGCAAGAACCACGAACTTGTTGCCGTCCGGGTGAATCGATGGCGGAAACTTGTAGGTCGCCGCCGCTTCGGCAGGCACGGGCGCAGCCGGCGCGGGCGTCGGGACAGTGGTCGCTTCGGGCGGCGTCTCGGGCGGCGTCACTGGCGGCTCGGGGGGTGTTGTGTCGTTCATGCGCGTATCTTTAGCCCCTGCGTGCGGGCGATGACAACGCGCAGCTTGCGAGAAAGAGGGCAGAGCGCGCCTTTGCCGCCCCCGCGCCTGTTGATCTTGGCCGTCGTTTCCGCCAAGAGCGTGCGCGAGTAAAAATCCATACACGACCAAGAGGTATAGATGGCGAAGATCAAGGTGGAGAACCCCATCGTCGAGATCGACGGCGATGAGATGACGCGGATCATCTGGCAATGGATCCGCGAGCGCCTGATCCTTCCCTACCTCGACGTCGACCTCAAGTACTACGACCTCGGCATCGAGAACCGCGACGCCACCGACGACAAGGTGACGGTGCAGTCCGCGAACGCCATCAAGGAATACGGCGTCGGCGTGAAGTGCGCGACGATCACGCCGGATGAGGCGCGCGTCGAGGAATTCGGCCTCAAGAAGATGTGGAAGTCGCCGAACGGCACGATCCGCAACATCCTGGGCGGCGTCGTGTTCCGCGAGCCGATCGTCATCAAGTCCGTGCCGCGCCTCGTGCCGGGCTGGACCGATCCCATCGTCATCGGCCGCCACGCCTTCGGCGACCAGTACAAGGCCACCGACTTCCGCGTGCCGGGTGCGGGCAAGCTCACCATCAAGTGGACGGGCGAGAACGGCGACGTCATCGAGCACGAGGTGTTCGACTTCCCCACGGCGGGCGTCGCGATGGGCATGTACAACCTCGACGATTCGATCCGCGATTTCGCGCGCGCCTCGCTCAACTACGGCCTCGCGCGCCAGTGGCCCGTGTATCTTTCCACCAAGAACACCATCCTCAAGGCCTATGACGGCCGCTTCAAGGACATCTTCCAGGAAGTGTTCGACGCGGAGTTCAAGGCGCAGTTCGACAAGCTCGGCATCGTCTACGAGCACCGCCTGATCGACGACATGGTCGCCTCGGCGCTGAAGTGGAGCGGCAAGTTCGTCTGGGCCTGCAAGAACTACGACGGCGACGTGCAGTCGGATACCGTCGCGCAGGGCTTCGGCTCGCTCGGCCTGATGACCTCGGTGCTGATGACGCCGGACGGCAAGACCGTGGAGGCCGAGGCCGCGCACGGCACCGTTACCCGCCACTACCGGATGCACCAGCAGGGCAAGGCGACCTCGACGAACCCGATCGCCTCGATCTTCGCGTGGACGGGCGGCCTCAAGCACCGCGGCAAGCTCGACAACACGCCGCAGGTGACGCGTTTCGGCGAGCTTCTCGAGCGCGTCTGCGTCGAGACGGTCGAGACGGGCCAGATGACCAAGGACCTCGCGCTCCTCATCGGTCCCGATCAGGCATGGATGACGACCGAGCAGTTCTTCGAGGCGATCGTCGTCAACCTCGAAGCCGCGATGAGCAAGGAATTCTAGATTTCCTGTTGTCGCATCGGTCCTCCGAAAAACCGGTTCCCACTTTTTCGCACGATGCTTTAACGCCTTACGCGCTTTTCTGATGACGCCGCGGCGGCCGCCTCGCTAGGGTGCCGCCGTGGCCGCAGATCCGCTCTTTTCGCCAGCCTTTCGCGACGCGCTCGTCATCCTCGGCGCGACCGGCCTCGTCATACCCGCGTTCCACCGGCTGCGCGTCAGCCCGGTCATCGGCTTCATCATCGTGGGGCTGCTGCTCGGGCCGTCCGGGCTCGGGCGGTTCACCGGCATCGCGCCGTGGGTGAACTACGTTTCGATCAGCAGCCGCGACATCATCGAGCCGTTCGCCGAGTTCGGCATCATCCTGCTGCTGTTCTCGATCGGGCTCGAGCTGTCGTTCCGAAGGCTGTGGGACCTGCGCCGGCTCGTGTTCCTGCTCGGCCCCGCCGAGCTTGCCATCTCCGGCACGGTGATCGGCCTGCTGCTCTACGAGTTCACGCCGATGGGCATGACCGTGGCGCTGACGCTCGGCTTCGCGCTCGCACTGTCGTCGACCGCGCTGGTGCTGCCGATGACGGGCACGAAGAGCGCGATCGGCAAGCCCGCTTTCTCGATGCTGCTGTTCGAGGATCTGGCGATCGTGCCGATCATCTTCGTGCTCGGCGTCATCAGCCCGCTTCCCGGCAGCGACGATCCCGGCAACCTCCTGAAAACCGTGGTGCTCGGCGGGTTCGTGGTCGCCGTCATCCTCGTCCTCGGCAAGTTCCTGCTGCCCCGCCTGCTGCGGCAGGCGGCGCGCACCAAGAGCCCCGAGCTGTTCCTCGCCGTCGCGCTCGTCGTCGTGATGGCGGCGAGCCTCGCCACCAGCGCGGCGGGCCTGTCGCCCATCGTCGGCGCGCTCGTCGCGGGCCTCGCCATCGCCGAGACCGAATACCGGATGCAGGTGGACGTCACCATCGAGCCGTTCAAGAACCTCGCGCTCGGCATCTTCCTCATGACCATCGGCATGAGCATCGACTTCGAGATCATCGCGCGCCACTGGATGCTGCTCGCCATCGCCATCGTCGGCGTCGTGCTGGTGAAGGCGCTTGTCACGGGCGGCCTGCTCCGCCTCTGGGGCGCCCCGCGCGGGCTCGCCGCGAATATCGGCCTGCTGATGGCCTCGCCTTCGGAAACGACGCTGATCGTCCTCGCCGCGGCGCTTCAGGCGCGCGTGATCGACGCCGACACCGCCGCCTTCTGGCAGATCGTCACCGCCGTCGGCCTCACCGCGACGCCGCTGCTCGCGCGTATCGGCAGCGACACGGCGCGGCGCGTCGAGCCCGTGCCGCCCGAGATCGTTCGCGACACCGCGGGAGGCGCGGGCCGCACGATCATCGCGGGCTACGGCCGGGTCGGCCAGCTGGTCGCCGACATGCTCGCGCGTCACGAGCAGCCGTTCGTGGTCGTCGATGCCGACATCGACATGGTCGAATACGGGCGCGAGCGCGGCCACGAGATCGTCTACGGCGACGTGGCGAAGCCGGGCCTCCTCGACCACCTCGGGCTCGCCAGCGCGCGCTCCATCGTGCTCACGATGGACGATCCGGTGCAGATCATCGCGACCACCCGCGCCGTGCGCACCGCCTACCCCGACCTCTGCATCATCGCCCGCGCGCGGGATGCCGAGCACGCCGCCCAGCTCTACAAGGCGGGCGCGACCGATGCGGTTCCGGAAACGCTCGAGTCCTCGCTCCAGCTCGCCGAGGCGGTGCTGGTCGACATCGGCCGCCCGATGGGCCTCGTGATCGCCTCGATCCACGAGATGCGCGAGATCAAGCGCAACAAGATCAAGGCGATGGTGCCGGACCTGCTGCGCGAGCCGCTGAAGGCCGCGTCACGGCTGCGCCGGGGCGAGGAAGTGGCGGAGTAGGATCTTGTGCGTCCTATCGGCTCTACGCCGCGAGCGCGCCCTTCACGGCGGCGATGGCGTCCGCCGCCTTCGCGCCCTCGGGTCCGCCGCCCTGCGCCATGTCGGGGCGCCCGCCGCCGCCCTTGCCGCCGAGCGCCGCGACGCCCGCCTGCACGAGCGAGACCGCGTTGAAGCGTGCCGTCAGGTCGTCGGTGACGCCGACGGCGATGCTGGCGCGGCCCTCGTTCACCGCCACGATCGCGGCGACGCCCGAGCCGACCTGCTTCTTCGCCTCGTCGACCGCGCCGCGCAGGTCCCTGGGGTCGAGCCCGTCGGCGACGCGCGCCACGAATTTCGTGCCCGCCACCTCCTCGGCTTCCGCCGCCGGAGCCGCGCCCGCACCGCCACCGAGCGCCAGCGCCTTCTTCGCGTCGGCAAGCTCGCGTTCCAGGCGGCGGCGTTCCTCGACGAGCGCCTGCACGCGCGCCGGAAGCTCGGCGGGCGCCACTTTCAGCGTCGCGGCGGCATCGCGCAGCCGGTCCTCCTGTCCTTGCAGGTAGAGGCGCGCCGCCTCGCCGGTCAGCGCCTCGATGCGGCGCACGCCCGAGGACACGGCGCTTTCGCCGATGATCTTGAACAGGCCGATGTCGCCGAGCGCGCGGACGTGTGTGCCGCCGCACAGCTCCACCGAGTAGTCGGCTTCCGCGTCGCGGCCCATCGAGAGCACGCGCACCTCGTCGCCGTACTTCTCGCCGAACAGCGCCATCGCGCCCGCCTCGATCGCATCGGCATGGCTCATCAGGCGCGTGTTCACCGCCGCGTTGCCGCGCACCTGCGCGTTCACGTCGGCCTCGACGCGTGCGATCTCCTCCGGCGTGAGCGCCTTCGGGTGGCTGAAGTCGAAACGGAAGCGGTCTTCGGCGACGAGCGAGCCTTTCTGCGTGACGTGTGCGCCGAGGCGCCTGCGAAGCGCCGCGTGCAGCAGGTGCGTCGCCGAATGGTTGGCGCGGATGCGGTCGCGGCGCGCGGCATCGACGTCGAGCTGCACGACGTCGCCGACGCTGACGCGGCCCTCGGCGATGCGCGCGTGGTGGGCATGGAGCTTGCCGAGCGGCTTCGACGTCGTCTCAACGACGGCCTTCAAGCTGTTGGGTGCAGTGATCGTTCCGGCGTCTCCGGTCTGGCCGCCGGATTCGCCGTAGAACGGCGTCTGGTTGGTGAGGACGACGACGCTGTCGCCCGCCCCGGCGCTCTCCACGCGCGCGCCGTCCTTCAGAATCGCGATCACCTCGCCCTGCGCGGTGTCGCCCGTGTAGCCGGTGAACTCGGTTGCCCCGAACTGTTCGGCAATGTCGAACCACACGCCCTCGTCGGCCTGCGCGCCGGAGCCCGCCCATGCCGCGCGCGCCGCCGCCTTCTGCGCGGCCATCGCCGTGTCGAAACCGGCCTTGTCCACCGAAAGCCCCTGCCGCCTCAGCGCATCCTCGGTGAGGTCGAGCGGGAAGCCGTAGGTGTCGTAGAGCTTGAACGCCGTCTCGCCCGGCAGCACGTCGCCGCTGCCCATGCCCGCCGTCGCCTCGTCGAGCAGGCGGAGGCCGGTTTCCAGCGTCTGCCGGAAGCGGGTTTCCTCCAGTTTCAGCGTCTCCTCGATCAGCGGCTGCGCGCGCTGGAGCTCCGGGAAGGCGCCGCCCATCTGGCTGACGAGCGACGGCACCAGCCGGTGCATCAGCGGCTCCTTCGCGCCGAGCAGGTGGGCGTGGCGCATGGCGCGGCGCATGATGCGGCGCAGCACATAGCCCCTGCCCTCGTTCGACGGCAGCACGCCGTCCGCGACGAGGAAGCCGCTTGCGCGCAGATGGTCCGCGATCACGCGCTGCGAAGCCGCCATCGGCCCGTTCGCATCGGTCTTCGTCAGCTCGGCGGTCTCGCCGATCAGCGCCTGGAACAGGTCGATCTCGAAATTGTCGTGCTTGCCCTGAAGCACGGCCGCGACGCGTTCCAGCCCCATGCCGGTGTCGATCGACGGGCGCGGCAGGTCGCGGACGATCTCGCCCGCCTCCTGCTCGTACTGCATGAACACGAGGTTCCAGATCTCGACGAAGCGGTCGCCGTCCTCGTCCGGGCTGCCCGGAGGCCCGCCGGGGATGTGGTCGCCGTGGTCGTAGAAGATCTCGGAGCACGGGCCGCACGGGCCGTTGTCGCCCATCGCCCAGAAATTGTCCTTGGTGGCGATGCGGATGATGCGGCTGTCGGGCAGGCCCGCGATCTTCTTCCAGAGCGCATAGGCGTCGTCGTCGGTATGATAGACCGTCGCCGTCAGCCGGTCCGGCGAGATGCCCCATTCCTTGGTGATCAGATTCCACGCGAGGCTGATCGCGCGTTCCTTGAAATAATCGCCGAAGGAGAAATTCCCCAGCATTTCGAAGAACGTATGGTGCCGTGCCGTATAGCCGACATTGTCGAGATCGTTGTGCTTGCCGCCCGCGCGCACGCACTTCTGGCTGGAGACCGCGGTGCTGTAGGGGCGTGTCTCGAGGCCGGTGAACACGTTCTTGAAGGGCACCATGCCCGCGTTCACGAACATCAGCGTCGGGTCGTTCTGCGGCACCAGCGGCGCGGAGGGCACGCGCGTATGCCCCTCGCCCCCGAAAAAGTCGAGAAATGAGCGGCGTATGTCGTTCGTGGAAGTCATGGCGAGCATGTAGTCGAGGACCGCGCGCTACTCAAGGCGACAGAATGCGGAGGCGGCGCGTGCCTTTCCCCTTGCGCTCGCCGCGCAACAGGCAGACGTTTGCACTGTTGTGCCGCCCGCGTGCCGGCCCAATGCACGAGGCCGAACGCCGGGCGGCGATCAACCAGCATGGGGAGATCGCGACATGGCGGCTTTGAATACGGAGACCGGCAAACCTGTCAGGGTGGTTGCGCTCGTCGGCCCGGCGGGCGCGGGCAAGACGAGCCTTGCGGAAGCGTTGTTGTTCACGGCGGGCACGATCCAGCGTCAGGGCAGCGTGGACGCGGGCACCAGCGTCGGCGACGCCTCGCCCGAGGCGCGGGCGCGGCGCGGCTCGACCGAGCTCAATCTCGCCCGTTTCGACTATCTCGGCGATGCGTTCGGGCTGGTGGACGCCCCCGGCGCGCCAGGGTTCGCGCCCGACGCGGCCTACGCCGTCGCGGGCGCCGACCTCGCCGTGGTGGTGATCGACCCCGACCCCGCGCGCGCCGCGCTCGCCGAACCGGCGCTGCGCCAGCTCGAGGCGCTCGGGCTCCCGCACGCGATCTTCGTCAACAAGATCGATCAGGCGCGCGGCCGCATCCGCGACCTCCTCGAAGCGCTCCAGCCGATGAGCGCGCGGCCGATCCTCGCCCGGCAGATCCCCATACGCGAGGGCGAGGCCGTCACCGGCTTCGTCGATCTCGCGCTCGAACGCGCCTTCCACTACCGGCCCGGCAAGGCGTCCGAACGCATCGAACTGCCGCCGGAGCTTGCCGAGCGCGAGTCCGCGGAGCGCTTCCACATGCTGGAGCAGCTTGCCGATCACGACGACGCGCTCCTCGAAAAGCTGCTGATGGACGAGCAGCCGGACGCGGCGATGGTGTTCGGCGACCTTTCGCGCGAAACCGGCGAGAACCTCGTCGTGCCGCTGCTGTTCGGCTCGGCGCTGAACGATCACGGCGTGCGGCGGCTCCTGAAGATGCTGCGGCACGAAACGCCCGCGCCCGCCGCCGCGGCGGCGCGGCTCGGCGCGGACGGCGGCACCTTCGCCTTCAAGGTCGCGCACGGCAACGCGGCGGGACGGCTCGTCTATGCGCGCGCGTTCGGCGGGCTCGCCGAAGGCGCGGAACTCCGCGACCGAGAGGGCAACCCGGTGCGCGCTGGCGCGCTGTTCAGCGTGCTCGGCGACAAGCTCGGCAAGACGGCGAGCGTGCCACCGGGCGCGGTGACGGCGATCGCCAAGGTCGACACGATCGCAGCGGGCGACATCGTCCCCGCCGCGGGCCGCGCCCGCAGCGCGGACATCGCGCGGCCCGTGCCCGGCCATGCGCTCGCCATCGCGACGCGGGACCGCAAGGACGACGTGCGGCTTTCGACCGCGCTCCACAAGCTCGTCGAGGAGGACGTGGGCCTCGGCTGGGATCAGGACGCCGCGACGCACGAGATGCTGCTGCGCGGGCTCAGCGACGAGCATCTGAACATGGTGCTGGCGCGTCTGAAACGGCGCTATTCGGTGGCCGTGGACGCGCATCCGCCGCGCATCCCCTATCGTGAATCGATCCGGCGCGGCGCGACGCAGCGCGGGCGTCACAAGAAGCAGTCGGGCGGGCACGGCCAGTTCGGCGACGTCGTGATCGAGATAGCCCCACGCGGGCGCGGCGAAGGCTTCGCGTTCAACGACCGCATCACCGGCGGCGCCATCCCGAAGCAGTGGATACCCGCGGTGGAAGCCGGAATCCGCGATGCGATGGAACGCGGCCCGCTCGGCTTTCCGGTCGTCGACGTCGCCGTGACGCTCACTGACGGTTCCTACCACACGGTCGACAGTTCCGAGCTGGCGTTCCGCACGGCGGGGCAGATCGCGATGAGCGAGGCGCTTGCAGCGTGCAGCCCGCACCTGCTCGAACCCGTGGCGCGCGTGACCATCGAGGCGCCGGGCAGCGCCACCTCGCGCATCACGTCGAGCATCGCCAGCCACCGGGGCCAGATGCTCGGCATCACGCCCCGCGAGGGCTGGTCGCGCTGGGACGTGGTCGAGGCCCTGATGCCGGAGGCCGAACTGCACGGCTTCGGCGCGGAACTCCGCGCGATGAGCCAGGGCCTCGCCACGTTCACGGCAGGCTTCGATCACCTCGCCGAACTCAACGGCACGCTTGCGGACGCCGTCGTCAAGCAGGCGATCGCGGCCTGAACGGGCGACGGTCGGGCAGGCGGCGCGACGGACAGGTCCATTTTGTTGCGAGACTTGGAAAGATATGAATTGATATTGAGAATTAAACTCAATAAAGAACGACAAGACCGGTGACTTCCCTCCCCGGTTTCGTCCGTTTCGGCCTCCCACCCTCCCTCGGCCGTCGGATCGTCCCTGGCCGGGGCATGATCGCTCATGCTCCGGTCCTCTTTTTTCGACCGCATGAGCCTTTCACAGCCTTCGTATCCGCAGCCGCACGTACCGCCCGGAAACGAATGAGGCAGCCCCGGGGGAGGCTGCCTCGGCGGGGACTGCCGGGAAGGGCCGCCTATTCGTCGCTGTCGGTGTCGGGACCCGCGGTGAGCAGCGCTTCGGAAATACCGGCCGCGTTGTCGCGGATCGCCTTTTCGATCTTGTCGCGCATCTCGGGATTGTCGCGCAGGAATTGCTTGGCGTTCTCGCGGCCCTGCCCGATGCGCGTCGAATCGTGGCTGAACCACGCGCCCGACTTCTCGACGAGGCCGATCTTGACGCCGAGGTCGAGAATCTCGCCGACCTTGGAGACGCCCTCGCCGTACATGATGTCGAACTCGACCTGCTTGAACGGCGGCGCCACCTTGTTCTTCACCACCTTCACGCGCGTCGCGTTGCCGACGATCTCGTCGCGGTCCTTGATCTGGCCGGTGCGGCGGATGTCGAGACGGACGCTCGCGTAGAACTTGAGCGCGTTGCCGCCGGTCGTCGTCTCCGGGTTGCCGTACATGACGCCGATCTTCATGCGCACCTGGTTGATGAAGATGACGATGCAGCGCGAGCGGCTGATCGAGCCGGTGAGCTTCCTCAGCGCCTGGCTCATCAGGCGCGCCTGCAGGCCGACGTGGCTGTCGCCCATCTCGCCTTCGATCTCCGCCCGCGGCACCAGCGCGGCGACCGAGTCGACGACGAGGATGTCGATGGCGTTCGAGCGCACCAGCGTGTCGGTGATCTCCAGCGCCTGCTCGCCCGTGTCGGGCTGCGAGACGATGAGGTTGTCGACGTCGACGCCGAGCTTCTTGGCGTAGACCGGATCGAGCGCGTGCTCGGCGTCGATGAACGCCGCCGTGCCGCCGCCCTTCTGCGCCTCGGCGATGGCATGGAGCGCGAGCGTGGTCTTGCCCGAGCTTTCCGGGCCGTAGATCTCGATGACGCGGCCGCGCGGAAAACCGCCGACGCCGAGCGCGAGGTCGAGCCCGAGCGAGCCGGTCGAGATCGAATCGATCTCCAGCGCCTCGCGCTGGCCGAGCTTCATCGCCGAGCCCTTGCCGAACGCCCGGTCGATCTGCGCCAGAGCCGCGTCGAGAGCCTTTTGCTTGTCCATGCCTGATTCTACCACCCGAAGCGCTGATGCCATTGTCCGGTTCCTCCTAGTGGGCTGACGAAGCCGTTTCAATGCGGGATCGTGTACGTGGTTTGTTCCACGCACACAAGCGCTTTTGTTCTATTTTCGTTCTTTATCCCGCAGCGGCGGGTTCCGGCTTCGTGCGCGCCTTGCCGCGCGCGATCTCCTGCCGCACCTTGTCGGAAAGCTCCTGCACCGAGAACGGCTTGGCGAGGAACGCCACGTCGGGCACGTCGATCGACTTCCTCAGCTGCTCCTCGGCATAGCCCGACATGAAGATGATCTTGAGGTCGGGGAAGGTCTTGCGGGCGTGCTGGACGAGCGTCGGCCCGTCCATCGTCGGCATCACCACGTCGGAGATGAGGAGGTCGACGCCCTCGGGCATCTGCTCCAGGAGCTCCAGCGCCTCCTCGCCGTGGCCCGCCGTCAGCACCTCGTAGCCCTTGCGCGTCAGCGCGCGCTCGGCGACGGCGCGGACCATCGCCTCGTCCTCCACGAGCAGGATCTTGCCCTGCCCCCACGGATCGCCGCCGTCCTCGCCGGACGCCGCCGCATCCGCCTCGGGCAGCGCTTCCTGCGCGGGCAGGTAGATCGTGAAGGTGGTGCCGCCGCCCCGAACGCTGTCGGCGAAGATGTAGCCCCCCGACTGCTTGACGATGCCGTACACGGTGGAAAGCCCGAGGCCGGTGCCGCGCCCGACCTCCTTGGTGGTGAAGAACGGCTCGAAGATCTTGCCGAGGATTTCGGGCGGGATGCCGGTGCCCGTGTCCTTCACGGCGATCGCGACATATTCCGCCGAAGGCATGCCCTCGCGGTCGAGCTTCTTCGCCTCGCGCGCCGAAACCGCGAAGGTCGAGATGGTGAGCTCGCCGCCTTCGGGCATCGCGTCGCGCGCGTTCACCGCGAGGTTGACGATCACCTGCTCCATCTGGCCGGGGTCGGCGCGCACGGGCGCGAGGTTGCGGCCGTGCTTCACGGTCAGCGTCACCGTCTCGCCAAGCAGGCGTTTCAGCAGGTGGCTGAGTTCGCCGACGATGTCCGACACGTGGACCAGCTGCGGCCGCAGCGTCTGCTGGCGCGAGAAGGCGAGCAGCTGGCGCACAAGGTTCGCGGCGCGGTTCGCGTTCTGGCGGATCTGGTTGATGTCGTCGAAGTCGCTGTCGCCCGGCGTGTGGCGGAGCAGCATGAGGTCGCAGTAGCCGATCACGGCGGTGAGGATGTTGTTGAAGTCGTGCGCGACGCCGCCCGCGAGCTGGCCCACGGCCTGCATCTTCGTCGCCTGCGCGATCTGCTTTTCGAGCTTCAGCTGCTCCTGGTTGTCCTTCAGCGACAGCACCACGGCGGGGCCGCCCGCGCCCGGCGCCTTGCCCACGGTGAGCGCGACCGGCTCCTCCGGCTTGTGCTTCAGGTGGACGCGAAGGTCGCGCGCCCGCTCGATGGAGGCGGCGGCGCGGCGCACGGCGTCCGATACCATCGTCTTGTCCTCGTCGACGACGAGGTCGCTCGGATAGCGGACCTCGCTCCCCTCCTCGACGCCGGCGATCGCCGCGAAGCTCTCGTTCATGAAGGTGAAGCGGCCGTCGCGGTCGGCGAGCGCGAGCCCGATCGGCAGCACCGAAAGCAGCGCCGGCAGGCTGTCGGGCACCGGCTTCGCCGCCTCCGCCGCGCCGCCTTCGCGCAGGATCAGGAACACGTAGGCGTTCGTCCCCGGTTCCTTCTGGCTGCCGAGCGGCAGTTCGATGAGGCGGACGGGAATGCTCGCGCCGCCGCCGGTCTTCATGCGCCGCGCGCCGTCCTCGTCCGCCTCGAGGATGTCGACGAGGCTCGTCGGCACGCGCCCCGGCCCGCCGGTGATCGCGTTCTTGAAGGCGCCGTTCGCGGCAATGATCCTGCCGGAGGGATCGGCCATCACGATCATCAGCCCGGCGCCGCCGAGCCAGATGCCCGCCGGGCCTTCCAGCAGCGCGACCGTGTCGTCCATCGCCTTCTCGGCGGTGCCGCGCCTCAGCGTCCACAAGAGGTAGCTCCGCGCCGTGTCGGCGGGCCGCACCGAAACCCGCAGCCTGCGCCGCGCGCCGCCGACGGCCTGCTCGATCTCGGCAAAGCCGTTGCCATCGCGCCGTGCCTGCTCGGCGATGTTGGCAAGGCGGCCGCGGCTGGCCTCGTCCTCGCCCGCGAGGTCGAAGGGCGAGGGATAGCCGTCGCAGCGCGTGCCGTAGGCGGCGTTCGCGCAGACGAGCTTGCCTTCCGCGTCGGTGACGGCGAGCGCGTCGCTGCGCGAATCGAGCGCGGTCCGCATCATCGTCCAGTCGATGCCGCCGGCGCCGCGCCGCGCCCTGCCGAGCGCCGAGAAATAGGCGACCACCGTCGCCGCCAGGATCATCGCGCCGTAGAGCGACGCGATCTCCCACGAATCCATCGCCCAGCCGACGAGCACCGTCGAGACGAGGCCCAGCAGCACCGCGCCCGTGATCACCATCGCCATGTGGTGCTGCGCGCCGGGCAGACGCGGCCACTCGATGGGGTCGGGAAGGTCCTCAGTGCGGACCGGGAACCGGGAGTCGGGGCTCGTCAACATCGTGTCCGTGGTCATCCGCGCAAGCCGCCGCCCGGTCAAGCCCGCTCGCGCGGAACGGACGCCGCGGCGCGGCGGTCAAGCGTTTCAATCGCAGGTATAAGTTTCTCTGCTTTGCAGGATCGCGCGCGCAGGGCTAAGCGGGCCGGCATGAGCAGCATCGCCGCCGAGGACCGGACGGAGGAGGAGGACCGGACATCCGTCTTCGCGATCCCCGACTATCGCTATTTCTGGATCACCAAGCTCGCCTCGACGACGTCGCAGATGATCCTCGTCATCGTGATCGGCTGGATGGTCTACGACATCGCGCGGCAGACGATGCCAGAGCGCGAGGCGGCGTTCCTGCTCGGCATGGTCGGCCTCGCCCAGTTCCTGCCGCTGTTCGTGCTGTCGCTCGTCGTCGGCTACATCGCGGACCGGATCGACCGCCGCTACATCGTGCGCGGCGCGCTGGCGCTCGAAATGCTGTGCGCGGCGGGGCTCGGCGCGCTGGAACTTACAGGCGGCATCACGATTCCGGCGCTGTTCGTGGTGGCGGCACTGCTCGGCGTCGGGCGCGCCTTCGCCTCGCCCGCCCTCTCGGCGCTCGCGCCCAACCTCGTGCCGGTGCGGATGCTGCCGACCGCGATCGCGTGGAACTCGATCGGCTGGCAGGTCGGCGCCATCGGCGGCCCGGCGCTCGGCGGCTATCTCTACGCGGCGCACCCCGCCGCGCCGCTCGTGGTCTCCGCGGCGATGCTGACGATCAGCCTCGTCGCCATGTTCCTGATCTCGCGCGTGCCGCTCCCGGAAACGGAAGCCTCGGCGAGCCCGTTCGAGTCGGTGATGAACGGCCTGCGCTACGTGCGCGACAACAAGGTGGTGCTGGGCGCGATCTCGCTCGACCTCTTCGCCGTGCTGCTCGGCGGCGTCACGGCGCTGCTGCCCGTCTATGCGCGCGACATCCTCGCCGTCGGCCCCGAAGGCCTCGGCCACCTGCGCGCCGCGCCCGCCGTGGGCGCCGCGTTGGTGGCGCTGTGGCTGTCGCGGCGGCCGCTCGCACGCCACGTCGGCATCAAGATGTTCGTCTGCGTCGCCGTCTTCGGCATCGCCATCGTCGTGTTCGGCCTGTCGCGCGACCTGTGGCTGTCGCTGGGCGCGCTCGGCGTGCTCGGCGCGGCGGACATGGTGAGCGTCTACGTGCGCTCCTCGCTGATCCAGATCTACACGCCGGACGCGATGCGCGGCCGCGTGTCCTCGGTGTCGATGCTGTTCATCTCGGCCTCGAACGAGCTCGGCGAGGCGCGCTCCGGCCTCACCGCCGCGTGGTTCGGGCCGGTGGAGGCCGTGGTGATCGGCGGCATCGGCACCATCGTCGTCACCGCACTCTGGGCTTGGCGCTTTCCAGAGCTTCGCCGAGCCGATACTTTTGACATCCCGGGCGCACTCAAGGAGAGACCGACATGAAGGCATCAAGCATATTGGAAACGATCGGCGGCACGCCGCATATCCGGGTGAACCGCCTGTTCGGGCCGGATGCATTGGTGTGGGTGAAGTCGGAGCGCGCGAACCCCGGCGGCTCGATCAAGGACCGCATCGCGCTCGCGATGATCGAGGACGCGGAAGCCTCCGGCGCGCTGAAGCCGGGCGGCACCATCGTCGAGCCGACCTCGGGCAACACCGGCATCGGCCTTGCGATGGTCGCCGCGGTGAAGGGCTACCGCCTCGTCCTCGTGATGCCGGAATCGATGTCGCTGGAGCGCCGCCGGCTGATGCTCGCCTACGGCGCGACCTTCGACCTGACGCCGCGCGAGAAGGGCATGAAGGGCGCCATCGAGCGCGCCGTCGAGATCGTCGGCTCCACCCCCGGCGCGTGGATGCCGCAGCAGTTCGAGAACCCGGCCAACGTCGCCGTGCACGTGAAGACGACGGCGCAGGAAATCCTCGCCGATTTCCCGGACGGGCTCGACGCGATCATCACCGGCGTCGGCACCGGCGGGCATATCACCGCCTGCGCCAAGGTGCTGAAGCCGAAGATGCCGGGCCTCAAGGTCTACGCCGTGGAGCCGACGCTCTCCCCCGTGCTCTCGGGCGGCCAGCCGGGTCCGCACCCGATTCAGGGCATCGGCGCGGGCTTCGTGCCGGGCGTGATGGATACGGCCGTGATCGACGGCGTCATCCAGGTCGCGCCGGACGATGCGAAGGAAATGGCCCGCCGCTCCGCGCGCGAGGAAGGCACGCTCGTCGGCATCTCGTCGGGCGCGACGCTCGCCGCGATCCGCCAGCACCTTGAGAAGAACCCGACGCACCGCGTGCTCGGCTTCAACTACGACACCGGCGAGCGCTACTTGTCGGTGCCGGATTTCTTGCCGGAGTGAGCCGCCCCGGGGGGTGACGCCGGGGGTGTCGGCGTCTGGTCGCTGCGGATCGCGCTGCGCCAGATGCTGACGTCGTCGGATGAGCCCTGTTCCGTCACCGCCTGCTGGAAGTCCAGCATCTGCGGCACCTCGTTCATCGACATGGCGACCGTCAGGAACTCGCCCTGCCGACGCTTCTTCATCACGTCGAAGCCGGAGGCGAGCAGCGCCTCGATATTGGTGTTGCGCGCCGCCGACGTCGGCGCGCCGAGCACCACCGCGATCAGCCGCCTGCCGTCGCGCACGGCCGAGGCGGCGAGCGTGAAGCCGGAGGCGTTGGTGTAGCCGGTCTTGATGCCGTCGAGGCCGACGAACTTGCCGAGCAGCTTGTTGTGGTTGGGCATGACCGTGCCCTGGAAGTTGAACTGCTGTTCCGAGAAGAACGGGTAATATTGCGGGAAATCGCGGATCAGCGCTTTCGAAAGCGTGGCGAGGTCGCGCGCGGTCGTATGGTGCGCGGCGTTCGGCAGGCCGGAGGCGTTGAAAAAGGCCGTACTGTTCATGCCGAGCGCCTTCGCCTTCTCGGTCATGGCGCGCGCGAAGACGACTTCCGACCCGTCGAGCCGCTCGGCGAGCGCCACCGCGACGTCATTCGCGGATTTCGTGGTGAGCGCGCGGATCGCCTGCTCCACCGTGATCCAGCCGCCGCGCGGCACGCCGAGCTTTGAGGGCGGCTGCGCCGCGGCGTTGGCCGAGAAGTAGACCTTGTCGGTCAGCTTCAGCTCCTTGCGCTCGAGCGCGTCGAACGTCAGGTAGAGCGTCATCACCTTGGTGATCGAGGCCGGGTGGCGGGCTTCGTCGGGATTGCGCGCGTAGAGCACCTCGCCGCTTTCCGCATCGACAAGGATCGCCGCATATTTGGAAACCGAAGCAAGGCTCGCGGCCGTGGCCGGCTGGGGCGCGAGCGGCACCCCGACAAGAACGGAAACAACCAACGCAACGATCAAATGCAGCCGCATGATCGCCAGTCTCCCACCCGCCGCCCGCGCCCCCGCGCAGGCCACTCAACTCCACTACCGTCCCAGAATGGCGCAAGTACGCCATTCTGAAAAGCCTTTAAGGCGAACGGAACCGAAACATGCGACGACCTGAGTCGATTCCGCGCCGTTCCGAATCCCGTGCGCCTCTGACGTCAGAGTGCGGATTCAAACTTAAGAAGCGCTGAACGCTGCGGTGGAAGGAAGACCGATGGCGACGCCCGCCCCCATCGTCATCCCGGCACAGGCCGGGATGACGGGAAGAGGAAACAGGTCGTTCCGCTCAGGCCGCTTTCTTCAGCTTCGCCGCGTTGCCGTAGAAGGTCTCGCCCTTCGCCGCCATGTCGCGCAGCAGTTGCGGCGGCGCGAAGCGTTCGCCGTATTGCTGCGTCAGGCGGTCGAGCGTGCAGACGACCTCGTCGAGGCCGATCGTGTCCATCATGCTGAACGGGCCGCCGGTGTGCGGCATGAAGCCCCAGCCGAAGATCGCGCCGAGATCGCCGTCCTCGGGCGTCTCCAGCACGCCTTCGGCAAAGCAGCGCGCGCATTCGACGAGCTGGCGATAGGCAAGCCGCGTCTTGACCTCTTGCGGAGCGGGCTGCTCGGCATCCGGCTTCTGGCCGAACGTCTTGCCGAGATCGGCCCACAGCGCCTTCTTGCCGTCTTCGGGATAATCGTAATAGCCCTTGCCCGCCTTGCGGCCGAGGCGGCCGAGCGCCACCATCTTCTCGATGACGTCGTCGGCTGCCGTCGCCTTGTAGGCGTCGCCGAGGTCCTTCTTCGTCTGCAGCATGACCTTGTGGCCAAGCTCGATCGAGACCTCGTCGAACACCGCGAGCGGCCCCACAGGCATACCCATCTGCCTGCCGATATTCTCGACGAGCGCGGGGTTCACGCCCTCGCCCACCATCACCGACCCCTCGGCGGTGTAGGTGCCGAAGCACCGCGACGTGTAGAAGCCGCGGCTGTCGTTGACGACGATCGGCGTCTTCCGGATCTGCGCGACGTAATCCAGAGCCTTCGCAATGGCTTCCGGCCCGGTCTTCTCACCGACGATGATCTCGACGAGCGGCATCTTGTCCACGGGCGAGAAGAAGTGCACGCCGATGAAGTTCTCCGGCTTCGACCACGCCTTCGCAAGGCCGGTGATCGGCAGCGTCGAGGTGTTGGAGCCGAAGATCGTGTCGGCTCCGACCACCGCTTCGGTCTTCTGCGTCGTTTCCGCCTTGATGGCGCGGTCCTCGAACACCGCCTCGATGATGAAGTCGCAGCCCTTGAGGTCGGCGAAATCGGTCGTCGGGTGGATGCGCGCGAGGACCTCGTCCAGCTTCTCCTTGGGCAGCCGTTTCAGCTTGTCGGCCGTGTAGCTCTTGCCCTTCTCCGCCGCCTCGATGGTGCGGTCGAGCAGCACCACCTCGATACCCGCGCGCGCAGAGACGAGCGCGATGCCCGCCCCCATCATGCCCGCGCCGAGCATCCCGAGTTTCTTCGTCGGCATCTTCACGACGTCCTTCGGGCGCCGCGCGCCCTTCTCCGCCGCCTGCTTGTTGACGAACAGGCTGCGGACCATGTTGCCCGCCTGCGGATCAGCTGCGACCTTGGCGAAATACTTGCTCTCGATGCGGATCGCGAGGTCCATCGGCACCTGCGACCCTTCATAGACCGCCGAGAGGATCGCGCGCGGCGCGTTCATGTTGCCGTTCGTCATCTTCAGCACCATGCCGTTGCCGCCGACGAACGTCTGCACGAACGCCGGGTTGAACTGGCCGACGCCGCCGGGGAACCTGAAGCCCTTCTGGTCCCACGGCTGCACGCCCTTGGTCGGGTTCGCCTTCACCCACGCCTTCGCGCGTCCAACCACCTCGCCCGCGGGCGCGATCTCGTTCGCCACGCCGAAGCCGAGCGCCTCCTGCGGCGACATGGACTTGCCTTGCAGCAGGTACATCGAGGCCGCCTGGATCCCCATCAGGCGCGGCAGGCGCTGCGTGCCGCCCGCGCCGGGGAACAGGCCGACGAGCACTTCCGGCAGGCCGAGCTGGAGCTTCGGATCGTCCGCGACGACGCGGTAGTGGCAGGCAAGGCAGATTTCGAGCCCGCCGCCGAGAGCGAGGCCGTTCACCGCAGCCGCCACCGGCTTGTCGCTCGTCTCCAGCCGCCGGAACAGCCCGTTCAGCGTGAACACGCTGTCGAACAGCCGCGCCATCCTCGATTTCCCCTCGGCCGCGGCGACACTGCCCGACGAGAAGATGTCGCCCATGCCCTTGAGATCGGCCCCGGCCATGAAGCCGCTCGGCTTGCCGCTGGTGATGACGGCGCCCTTGATGGCGTCGTCCTTCTCGATCATCGCGATCATCGTATCGAAGTCGCGCGTCAGCTCGGCGGTGATGACGTTCATCGACTGGCCGGGCACGTCGATGGTGAACAGCGCGATGCCGTCGGCGTCGAGGTCGTACTTGATGGTTTCCATGGTCATGTCTTTCCCTCCGCCCGCTCAGACGCGCTCGATGATCGCCGCAGTGCCCATGCCGGCGCCGACGCACAGGTTGACGAGCGCGGTGCCCTTGCCCGTGCGCTCCAGTTCGTCGAGCACGATGCCGACGATCATGGCGCCGGTCGCGCCGAGCGGATGCCCCATGGCGATGGCGCCGCCGTTGACGTTGAGCTTGTCGTGCGGAACGCCGAGCGCCTGCATGTAGCGCAGCACGACGCTGGCGAAGGCCTCGTTCAGCTCGAAGAGGTCGATGTCCGACACCTCCATGCCTGCGCGTTTCAGCACCTTGCGCGTCACGAACTCGGGCCCGGTCAGCATGATCGTCGGCTCGGACCCGATGGAGGCCATCGCGCGGATGCGCGCCCGCGGCTTCATGCCGTACTTGTCGCCGATCTCCCTGTTGCCGAGCAGCACGGCGGCAGCGCCGTCCACGATGCCCGAGCTGTTGCCGGCGTGGTGGACGTGGTTGATGCGCTCCACCTCCGGGTACTTCAGCAGCGCGACGGCATCGAAGCCGGGCATGGTTTCGCCCATGTCGGCGAAGCTCGGCTTCAGGCTGCCGAGCGATTGCATGTCGGCGTCGGGGCGCATGTGCTCGTCGTGGTCGAGCACGACCTCGCCGATCACGTCCTTCACCGGCACGATCGACTTCGCGAAACGCCCTTCCGTCCATGCCTTCGCCGCGCGCTTCTGGCTTTCCACCGCGTAGGCGTCCACGTCGTCGCGCGAGAAGCCGTACTTGGTGGCGATGAGGTCGGCGCCGATGCCCTGCGGCGCGAAGTAGAGCTTGCGCGCGACGGCCGGGTCCATCGCCCACGCGCCGCCGTCCGCGCCCATCGGGATGCGCGACATGGATTCGACACCGCCGCCGATGGCGAACTCGGCCTCGCCCGCCATCACCTTGGCGGCGGCCATGTTGGTCGCCTCGAGGCCGGAGGCGCAGAAGCGGTTGATCTGCACGCCCGCCGTCGTCTCGGCATAGTCGGCGTTCAGCACGGCGACGCGCGCGATGTCCGACCCCTGCTCACCCACGGGCGCCACGCAGCCGAGCACCACGTCGTCGACGTCGGCGGTGTCGATGGGATTGCGGTCGCGCACCGCCTCCAGCACCTGCGTCGCAAGCTGGATCGGCGTGATCTCGTGCAGGCTGCCGTTCGCCTTGCCGCGCCCACGCGGCGTCCTGACGGCATCGTAGATATAGGCTTCAGCCATTGGGTCTTGCTCCTTGCGTGTCAGGCGCGCGCGAATGCGTCCGCCGGAAGTGCCATCAGTGTCTCGGCGCCGGTTTCCAGCTTGCGGCGCAGCGCGCCCGCGTCCGGCAGGTAGCGGGCAGTATAGTAGCGCGCCGTCGCCAGCTTCGCCTCGTAGAATGATGAGTCTGCCGCGCCCGCCGCGAGCGCGGCCTGCGCCGCGCGCGCCATCTTCAGCCACATCCAGCCGGTGACGACAATGCCCATCAGGTGCAGGAAGGGCGTCGCCGCGGCGCCCGCGTTGTTGGGGTTCGCCGTGCCGTTCTGCATCAGCCACATGGTCGCTGCCTGAAGCTCGCCGCCCGCCTTCTCCAGCGCCTCGGCCATCGGCTTCAGCGTCTCGTCGGCCTTCGCGGCGTTCACGTCCTCGGCGACCGCCGAAGCGAGCAGCATCAGCCCCTTGCCGCCATGACGCCCGAGCTTGCGGCCGACGAGGTCCATCGCCTGCACGCCGTTGGTGCCCTCGTAGATCTGCGCGATGCGGGCGTCGCGGACGAACTGCTCCATGCCCCACTCGCCGACATAGCCGTGCCCGCCGTAGACCTGCTGCGCGTTCACCGCCGTCTCGAAGCCCTTGTCGGTCATGTAGCCCTTGATGACGGGGGTGAGGAGACTGATGAGCTCGTCGGCGTTGGTGCGCTCCTCCTCGGTCTGCGCCTTCTTCGCGAGATCGACCTGCAACGCGCCCCACAGCATCAGCGCGCGGGCGCCCTCGGTGAAGGCCTTGCCGTCCATCAGCAGCCGACGCACGTCGGGGTGGACGATGATCGGGTCCGCCTTCTCGTCCGGCTCGGCCGCGCCGGTCAGCGCCCGGCCCTGCCGCCGCTCGATCGCGTAATTGACGGCGTTCTGGTAGGCGACCTCGCCCTGCGCCAACCCCTGCACGCCGACACCGAGGCGCGCGACGTTCATCATGATGAACATGGCCTCAAGGCCGCGCTCCGGCTCGCCGACCAGATAGCCCGTCGCCTCGTCGTAGTTGAGCACGCAGGTCGCGTTGCCGTGGATGCCCATCTTGTGCTCGATGGCGCCGCAGGAAACGCCGTTGCGCACGCCGAGGCCGCCGTCGTCGTTCACGAGGAACTTCGGCACGATGAACAGCGAGATGCCCTTCACGTTGTCCGGCGCGCCCTCCCGCTTCGCCAGCACGAGGTGGATGATGTTCTCCGAAAGGTCGTGCTCGCCCGCCGAGATGAAGATCTTCGTGCCGGTGATCCGGTAGCTGCCGTCGCCCGCGTCCACTGCCTTGGTGCGGATGAGGCCGAGGTCGGTGCCGCAGTGCGGTTCGGTGAGGTTCATGGTGCCGGTCCATTTGCCGGAGACCATGTTGGGCAGGTATTTCCGCTTCTGCTCCTCGGAGCCCTTCACCTCGATGGAGGCGATCGCGCCGGCGGTGAGCCCCGGATACATGGCGAAGGCCATGCCCGCCGAGCTCATATACTCCTCGAAGGCTATGCTGATCGTGTAGGGCAGCCCCTGCCCGCCGTATTCCGGGCTCATGTGCAGCGTGCCCCAGCCGCCCTCGCAGAACGCCTGATAGGCTTCCCTGTAGCCTTTCGGCGTCGTCACCGAGCCGTCGTCGTTCCGCTTGCAGCCCTCGCGGTCGCCGGGGAAGTTGATCGGCTGCACGACGCCTTCCACGAACTTCGCGCCTTCTTCCAGAATGGCCGAAACCATCTCGGGGGTCGCTTCGGAAAAGGTCGGCAGGTTCGAGTAGCGGTCGAGGCCGATGACCTCGTCGAGGATGAACTTGGTGTCGCGAACGGGCGCGCGGTAGGTGGGCATGTCAGGACTCCCCGGATCTGGCGTTATCTGGTGCTATCTGCGTTCGAGGGCGGCAACAGGCCCTCCACGACGGCCACGAACTCCTGAAGCTCGGCGATCGTCGCATCGATATCGTTACGCTGGCTGGTCAGCAGGCCGATCTGCCGGCGGCAAAGCTCCAGCGTGCGCTCGCGCTGCCGGACGCGGCCGTCGTCCGCGTCGTAGAGGTCGAGGATTTCCTTGATCTCGGCGAGGCTGAAGCCGACGTTCTTGCCGCGCAGGATCCACGCCAGCCGGGCGCGGTCGCGGCGCGAATAGATGCGGTTCTGTCCCTGCCGCGCGGGCTCGATCAGCCCCTGGTCCTCGTAGAAACGGATCGCGCGCGGCGTCACGCCGAACTCGGCGGCGAGATCGGTGATGGTGAAGGTTTCGTCCTCGCGGACGGCTTCCATCGGGCGCTGCGGCATACGCCCTTTCTAGTTGACGTTTACGTAAACGTCAACCTACCTGCGTGAAGAAACAGCTCCGCGCCCCGGTGTGGCAGGCAGGCCCGGCGGGCTCCACCTTCAGCCACACGGCGTCCTTGTCGCAATCGACGTGGACCTCCACGACCTTCATCGTGTTCCCGCTGGTCGCGCCCTTGTGCCAGAGTTCCCGCCGCGAGCGCGACCAGAAGTGCGCCTCGCGCGTCTCCAGCGTCTTCGCGTAGGCCTCGGCGTTCATGTGCGCGACCATCAGCAGCTCGCCCGTGCCGCTGTCGGTCACGATGGCCGTCACGAGGCCCTTGTCGTCGAATTTCAGGTCCATGCGCTCCGCTTAGCGCGGGACGCCGCGGGTGGCCATAGCCGCCGCGCTGTGGAATAGGGACGGCCCGGCCGACAGGAGGACATGATTTTCGGGTTCGATTTCGCATTCGCCGACCAGCCGTGGCTCCAGACCCTCACCGCGCTCGCGATCCTCGCGACGGTCGCCGCGGCCGCCAACTGGCTCTCCAAGGTCATCGCTCTCAAGGGTCTCAGCCGCGCGCTCGCGCTCACCAGCTTCGGCGAGGAGAAACGGACGCTTTCGCGCATGGCGTGGCGGCTGTCCTACCTCGTTCCCGCAATCATCGTGCAGATGGGCATCGCGGGCGTCCCGCACCTTTCCGATACGGCGATCACGCTCGTGCGGAACGTCGCGGCCGCCTTCTCCATCGTCACCGTCGCGATGGCGATCAGCAGCGGCCTCAGCCTTCTGAACGACGTCTACCAGCGCCGCGAGGACGCCGCGCAGCATCCCATCAAGGGCTATGTGCAGGTCGGCAAGATCGTCGTCTACTGCGCCGCCGCGGTGCTCGTGATCTCGGCACTGATGGACCGTTCGCCCATCATCCTCCTTTCGGGCCTCGGCGCGCTCGCCGCCGTGCTGATGCTGGTGTTCCAGGACACGATCCTGTCGCTGGTCGCCTCCATCCAGATCACCTCCAACGACATGCTGCGCGTCGGCGACTGGATCGAGATGCCCGGCCAGAACGCGGACGGCGACGTCATCGACATCGCGCTCCACACGGTGAAGGTCCGCAACTGGGACAAGACCATCACCACCATCCCGACGAGCAAGCTCATCAAGGAATCCTTCAAGAACTGGCGCGGCATGTTCGAAACGGGCGCCCGCCGGATCAAGCGCGCGTTGCTCATCGACCAGACCAGCGTCGGCTTTCTGGACGCGGAACAAACCGCGCGGCTGAAGCGCTTCGCGCTGATCGCGCCCTATCTGGCCGACAAGCAGGCCGAAATCGAAAGCTGGAACCGGGAACAGGGCGCGTCCGAAGCCGTGAACGCCCGCCGCCTCACCAACCTCGGCACCTTCCGTCACTACGTGGACGCGTATCTCCGCGCGCATCCGCGCATCGCGGACACCCAGACCACGATGGTGCGCCAGCTCGCCCCCACGCCGACGGGCCTGCCCCTCGAGGTCTACTGCTTCACGAACACGACCGCGTGGACCGAGTACGAGTCGATTCAGGCCGACGTCTTCGATCACCTGCTCGCGATCCTGCCGGAGTTCGGCCTCCGCCTGTTCCAGGAGCCTGCCGGGCACGACTTCGCGAGGGCGCTCGCGCGCGAAACCTGACATGCAGCGGACGGCAGGGCAGCCATGCGTTTGTGACAACCCCGCGACAAACCGGGCAAGGCATCCTATATGAGCCGACGAATCGCCCGCCGCCACGGAGCGCCTGATGTTTGATATGATTTCGCACCCCTTCGACGACGACAAGCTGAAGGAGGAATGCGGTATTTTCGGCGTCTGGGGCGCCGAGGGTTCCGCCGCGCTCACCGCGCTCGGCCTGCACGCGCTCCAGCACCGCGGTCAGGAGGCGGCGGGCATCACCAGCTACGACGGCAAGACCTTCCACAGCCACCGCGCGATGGGCCACGTCGCCGGCAATTTCGACCGCGACGAGGTGATCCGCGAGCTGCCCGGAGAGGCCGCCATCGGCCACGTCCGCTACTCCACCACCGGCGCCTCGGCGCTCAGGAACGTGCAGCCGCTGTTCGCCGAGCTGTCCTCCGGCGGCTTCGCGGTCGCGCACAACGGCAACATCTCGAACGCCGCGCACGTCCGCCGCGAGCTGAACCGCCGCGGCTCGATCTTCCAGTCGACGAGCGACACCGAGGTCATCATCCACCTCGTCGCCACCTCCGCCTACCGGCCCCTGCTCGACCGCGTCATCGACGCGCTGAAGCAAGTGGAGGGCGCCTACAGCCTCGTCATGCTGACGGACGAGGGCCTCATCGCCTGCCGCGATCCGCTCGGCATCCGCCCGCTCGTGCTCGGCCGCCGCGACGACGCCTACATCCTCGCCTCCGAAACTGTCGCGCTCGATGTCGTCGGCGCCACCTACCTGCGCCAGATCGAGCCCGGCGAGATGGTCGTCATCAACGAGAAGGGCCTGCGCTCGCTGCGCCCCTTCCAGACGATGCGCCCCCGCCCCTGCATCTTCGAGCACGTCTACTTCTCGCGCCCCGATTCGCTGCTCGACGGCCTTTCGGTCTATCAGGTCCGCAAGAACATCGGCGCGCAGCTCGCCATCGAAAGCCCGGTCGACGCCGACGTGGTGATCCCGGTGCCGGACAGCGGCAACCCCGCCGCCATCGGCTACGCGCAGCAGTCCGGCCTGCCGTTCGAGCTCGGCATCATCCGCTCGCACTACGTGGGCCGCACCTTCATCCAGCCGGGCGACGCCATCCGCAATCTCGGCGTGAAGCTGAAGCACAACGCCAACCGCCCGGTCATCCAGGGCAAGCGCATCGTGCTCATCGACGATTCCATCGTGCGCGGCACCACGTCGGTGAAGATCGTGCAGATGATGCGCGAGGCGGGCGCCACCGAGGTCCACATGCGCATCGCCTCGCCGCCGACGCGGCACAGCTGCTTCTACGGCGTCGACACGCCGGAGCGCGCGAAGCTGCTCGCCGCGCAGATGGACGTGCAGCGGATGCGCGACTTCATCAAGGTGGACAGCCTCGCCTTCCTCTCCATCGACGGCCTCTACAAGGCGCTCGGCGAGGACATGCGCGTGGACGAGACGCCGCAATATTGCGACGCCTGCTTCACTGGCGAGTACCCGACGCGCCTCACCGACTACGAAGAGAGCGCCGCCTCCGATCAACTCGTCCTGCTGGCGGAGCGCGCAGGCTGACATGAGCGACATCGAAAAGCCGGTCGCGCTCGTCACGGGCGCCAGCCGCGGCATCGGCGCCGCAACGGCGAAGGCGCTTGCCGCCGCCGGTTATCACGTGCTGCTGACGGCGCGCACCGAAGGCGGGCTCGAAGCCACCGAATCCGCCATCCACGACGCGGGCGGCAGCGCCACCATCGCGCCCTTCGACATCACCGACGGCGATGCCTTGGACAGGCTCGCGCAGGCGGTCGGCGGTCGCTGGGGCAAGCTCGACGCGCTGGTGCTGAACGCCGCGATCCTCGGCGATCTCATGCCGGTCAGCCACGTCGAGCCGAAGGACTTCGAAAAGCTGTTCAGAACGAACGTCACCGCGAACTACCGCCTGATCCGCGCCTTCGACCTGCTGCTGAGGGCCAGCCCCGATGCGCGCGTCGTCGCCGTCACCTCCAGCGTCGCGACCGCGCCGCGCGCCTACTGGGGCGCCTACGCCGCCAGCAAGGCCGCGCTCGCCAACCTCGTCGAAACCTACGGCCTCGAGGTCGCCGCGATCAGCAAGGTGAGGACGCACGTCTACAACCCCGGCGCCACCGCCACCGCGATGCGCGCCAAGGCCTACCCGGGCGAGGACCCCGCCGCGCTGAAGACCCCGGAGGCCGCCGCCGCGGAGATTGCCGGGCTGATCAGGGCCTGACCCGACAGGCTCATATTTTCCAAACAGAGAATAACTTGCCCGTTCGGGAATCGGCTTTATGGTTGCGGCAAGACCATAGCCGGGGGAAACCACATGCCCGTTCGCCGCTGCCTCGCCGCTCTCCTCGCGTCCGCGCTCGCTGTCGCGGCACTGCCGTCCGCCGCCGAGCCCCTCCCCGCCAGCGACATCCCCGCCGACTTCAAGCCGTCCGACGCCCTCAAGGACTTCACGATCCGCGAGGTGCAGATCCCGATGCGCGACGGCGTGAAGCTGCACGTCAACCTCGTCATCCCCAAGGGCGCGAGAAACGCGCCGATCATCTTCTCGCGCACGCCCTATTCGGCGGACAAGGCGATCACCGGCCTCGCGTCCAACCGCTATGCGCTGGCGCTTCCCGTCACCTATGCGGAGCTTGCCGCCGCGGGCTACATCATCGCCGTGCAGGACGTGCGCGGCCGCTACCGGTCGGAAGGCGACTACATCGTCACCCGGCCCCTCGCCGGTCCGCTCAACCCCACCGACGTCGACCATTCGACCGACACGTGGGACAGCATCGACTGGCTGGTGAAGAACGTGCCGGAGACGAACGGCAAGGTCGGCACCATCGGCGTCAGCTACGGCGGCTTCACGACGCTGATGAGCCTCGTGAACCCGCACCCCGCGCTCGGCGCCGCGGTTCCGATCAACCCGCTCGTCGACGGTTGGGTCGGCGACGACTGGTTCCACAACGGCGCCTACCGGCAGAGCTTCCTCGACTGGGTCTACCGGATGACCGCCGACAAGTCCTCGAAGCACGCGCTCCAGTTCGATCACTACGACACCTATGAAAGCTGGCTGGGCGCGGGGTCGGCGAGCGACATGGCGAAAGTGCTCGGCATCGCGGACTTCCCGGTCTTCAGGAAGGCCGCCGCGCATCCGGCCTACGACGAATACTGGCAGCAGCAGGCGCTCGACCGGATTCTGGCGAAGGAGCCGCTGAAGGTGCCGACGCTCCACGTCCACAGCCTCTGGGACCAGGAAGACATCTACGGCGCCCCCGCCGTCTACAAGGCGATGGAGCCGAAGGACGCGGGCAACAGCCGCAACTACATGATCATCGGCCCGTGGCAGCACGGCCAGAGCAACGTGCAGAACGGCGCGAAGCTCGGCGCCATTGATTTCGGCAGCAACACCTCGGCCTGGTATCGCAGCGAGGTGCTGATCCCCTTCTTCGACGCGCACCTCAAGGATGGCGCCCCGAAGGCGGACCTCGCGCCGGTAACGGCGTTCGAGACCGGCGCCAACGTCTGGCACCGCTACGACCGCTGGCCGATCTCCTGCGCGAGCGACTGCCCCTCGCAGTCGAAGCCGATCTATCTGCAACCGGACGGCGGGCTCGGCTGGAGCGCCCCCGCGGCACGCGCCGCGTTCGCCGAATATGTCTCCGATCCGGCGCGCCCGGTGACGTACCGCGAGCGTCCGATCCTTTCGACCTACAACCCCAACACGACATGGGGCCGGTGGCTGGTGGACGACCAGCGCTTCGCCGAGGCGCGGCCCGACGTCGTCACCTTCGTCAGCGAGGTGCTGACCGAGGACGTGCGCCTCGCCGGCCAGCCGATTGCGAAGGTCTTCGCCTCCACGAGCGGTACGGACAGCGACTGGGTGGTGAAGCTGATCGACGTCTACCCGGCGGAATACCCGGCGGCGCCGGAAATGGGCGGCTACGAACTGGCGATCTCGATGGACATATTGCGCGGCCGCTACCGCGACGACCCGTCGAAGCCCACCGCGATCCCGGCGAACAAGGTCGTCCCCTACGAGATCAGGCTGCCGGACGTGAGCCACCGCTTCCTGAAGGGCCACCGCATCATGGTGCAGATCCAGTCGAGCTGGTTCCCCCTCTACGACCGCAACCCGCAGACCTTCGTCCCCAACATCTTCTTCGCGAAGAAGGAGGACTACAGGAAGGCGACGCAGCGGATATACACGTCGTCGCAGTACCCGAGCCGGATCGAGCTGCCGGTGGTGGAGTAGAAGCCGCCGGCGCTAGGGCGGATCGACATTCAGCCCTAAACCGCTGCCGCCTTGCGGCGGCGGTTCCACAGGATCAGCCCGATGACGGTCATGGTCAGCAGCCAGAAACCGGTCAGCATCACCAGCACGCGGCCCACCGGCCCGATGATCTCCCCCGTGTGCACGGGGTATGGAAGCGCCATGAACTTGTAGGCGGCGCTGGCCGTCTTCAGAGGCCAGACGCCGCGCACGCTGGCGTCGTTCGCGTTTATCATCACGAGGCTGCCGCCGTATCCGTTCTCGCGAAAATACTCGCCGGGCTCGTTCACCCACGCGCGGTAGGTGGCGTCTTCCCGGGTCGGCATGGTCGTGCCCACGAACCGGCTGCCCGGTATCGCTGCTTCCGCCGCTCTGGCGGCTGCGGCGAAGCCTGCCCCCTCGCCTTCGGGCGCAACCGCGGGAAGGTTGATCGGAGGCGCGCCTATCGGCCCTTCGATGCTGTGCTCGAAGAAGATCACCACGGCCGCGCCGACGACGACGAAGGCGGGCACGGCGCCCACGAGCCCGATGGCGCGATACCAGCGTTCCAGCCGCTCTCCGGGCGCGCCGCGGCGGGGGCTGAACACGTCGCCCCATCTCTCCCCGCGCGGCCACATCCTGTAGAGTCCCCGGATCAGGGCGCCCAGAAGCACGATGCCGCTGATCGCGAGAATCCATTCCCCGACCGCGCCCGACGCAAGCGACAGGTGAATTTCCCGCACCCATTCGAGTGCGGTGCGCTGATTTCCGCCGGTATCCAGAAGCACGCTGCCGTCGCCGGCGATGCGCACGTTGCGGCTGCTTCCGTCCGCGGCCGTGTAGTTGATGAAGAAGCGGTCCTTCAGCCCCGCGGTCGTCCAGATCCAGTTGACCTTCGCCGCGCCGCCGTCCGCTTCAAGAGCGTTCATGCGCTGCTCGATGGCCGCGAAGTCCTTCGGCGTTTCGGCCGATGAAAGGAGCCTGTCGTTTATCTCGAAATGGTAGGTCAGCAATATTCCGGTCACGGCCAGCAGCAGCCAGATGAGCGCCACCGCCGCGCCCAGCCACCGGAAAACCGTGGCGGCAATGCGCCCCGTCGGTGCCTGCTGGTCCAGTCCGATCGAATCCGCCATCGCTTACCCCTTCCCTTGAACGACCCGGCTCTTGTTTTTGCGCTGTTCCTCTGCGTCGGGGCAGCAAACAACGCCGACGCAGGCAAGCACCCGAAAAGCATCCGGGCCTCCCAACCCGCGGAAGACCATGATGGAATTGTCGGCATGGCGTCACAATCGGACGATTCGGGTCATCCGTCGGCAAATCGGGTAAGATACGCGCAGGACCTGCGCGCCTACTCCGCCCGGTCCCCGAATCCGTGCAGCCGCTTCGCCCATTGATACCCGATCACCGCGCCCTTCACGGGTTGCAGCAGGGCGAGCGCGAGGGCGGCGGTGAGGGTAAGCCAGATCGGGATCTGGTATTCGTAGGGGATGTCGAACGCCGCGTTCACCTCGTACATCGTCGGCACGAGGATGTGGCCGAGCAGCAGGATGACGATATAGGGCGGGAAGTCGTCGGCCTGGTGGTGGTGCCACGCCTCGCCGCACTTCGGGCAGTGGTCCACGGGCTTCAGGAAGCGGCGGAACAGTTTCGCCTCGCCGCAGGCCGGACACTTGCCCGCCAGCGCGCGCGGGAGGAAGCTGCGGAACGAGCGGTTCGCCTCGTCCGCCGCAGCGGCGTTTTCCACGGGCATCAGGCGGCCTTCGCGCCCTTGCGGAGCTTCGCGAGCTTCTTCAGCAGCATGTCGCGCTTCAGCTTCGAAAGATGGTCCACGAAGAGGATGCCTTCGAGGTGGTCCATCTCGTGCTGCAGGCAGGTGGCGAGCAGGCCGTCCAGTTCTTCCTCGTGCGCCTTGCCGTCGTAATCCAGCCACTTCGCGCGGATGCGCGCGGGGCGGTCCACGTCCGCGTACTGCTCGGGCACCGAAAGGCAGCCCTCGTTGTAGGTGGAGGTTTCCTCCGAATGCCACAGGATCTCGGGGTTCACGAAGTAGAGCGGCGTCTTCACCCGGTTTTCGGGCTTGTCCTCCGCGCCTTCCGGCACCTCCTGGAGATCGATCACCAGCACGCGCTTCGGCACGCCCACCTGGATGGCGGCAAGGCCGATGCCGGGCGCGTCGTACATCGTCTCCAGCATGTCGTCCATGAAGCGGCGCAGGTCGTCGTCCACGCGCGCCACGGGTTCGGAAACCTGCCGCAGCCGGGGGTCCGGCGCCTCGAGAATGGGTAGAATGGCCATGCCGGATAGCTAGGTATGCGGGCGCCTTCGGTCAAGGTGCGCGAATGTCTCAGGCGCGCGGGCCATGACCCCGCCGTTTCCTGCCGCGACGTGCGAGCGCCAGCGCCCCGATGCCGAGCGCGAACAGCCCGATCGCCGCGGGTTCCGGTATGGCGCGCGCGGGCACGAGGAAGCCCCGGATCTCGCCGGCGGGAAATGCCGCCGTGTGGATGTTGAGATAGGCGCGTCCCTCCGCCACGCCGGCGAGCAGCGCCGCCTCGGCGCCCGCAGGCGTGCCGCCGTTCGCCGTGACGAACGCGGGGTTGAAAGACGACGGCAGCGTAAGGTCGAACGTCATCGCATAGCTTCCCGAGGTCACGCCCGCGGGAAAGCCCGGAAACGTCGGCACGGCCGTCGCGACGCCGACGTTGCCCGCAACCGGGGCCGCCGTGCAGCAGTGGATATGCGCGGCGGTCACCGTGCCGGTCAGGCCGGAAAACGCCACCTCCAGCGTCATGGTATTGAGATCGCTATCGAACGTCAGCGTGGCGGTGCCCGTTCCCGCGGAGGGGGTGGACGGTTCCTCCGCCCCGCCGCTCAGGCTGGTTTCGTAAACGATGATGGCCGCAGCGGCGGGCGCCACCGTGCCGAACGTGAAAACGGTTGCGGCAAGCAGAAATCTGTACATGGCGCTCCCTCCTCGTCAAAGGAACCGGCCCCTCGCCATTGGCATTCCTTACGCAAGATTCGTGCCTTCACGGGCCCCGAATGGTTTCAGGCACTTGCGGGGAAGGCGTCGCGGCGCGTGTAAAGCAGCCCGACAGAAATGCGCCGCAAAGCCGTCAGCCCACGGGCCGCCGTGCGCGGAGCGCCTGTGCGATCGTGCCTTCGTCGAGATAGTCGAGCTCGCCGCCCACGGGCACGCCGTGCGCGAGCTGCGTCACCGAAACGCCGGTGCCCGCCAGCCGCTCGGCGAGGTAGTGCATCGTCGTCGCACCTTCCATCGTGGCGTTCATGGCGAGCACGACCTCCTCGATGCCGCCCGCCGTCACGCGCGCCATCAGCTGCGTGATGCCGAGGTCGTCCGGCCCCACGCCTTCCAGCGCCGAAAGCCGCCCGCCGAGCACGTGGAAGCGGCCCGGGAACAGGCGCGCGCGGTCCATCGCCCACAGGTCCGCCACCTCCTCCACCACGCAGAGCAGCTTCGTGTCGCGGCGCGGGTCGGTGCAGACGCCGCAGGGGTTCGCCGTGTCGACGTTGCCGCAGACATCGCACGTGGCGAGGTTCGCCTCCACGGCTTCGAGCGCGGCGATCAGCGGTTTCAGCGCGATCTCGCGGCGTTTCAGCAGGTGCAGCACGGCGCGGCGGGCCGAGCGCGGGCCGAGGCCGGGGAGCCGCGAGAGCGCCTGCGTCAGCGCGTCGATTTCGGGGGACGACATAGGATGCCCATGTATCGGCGCGCGCGGGCGTCTTGCAAGTGCCCCGCGCGGGGGCTAGCGGGTCCCACATGCGGATCGTCTTCATGGGAACCCCGGCCTTCGCGGTGCCGGCGCTCGAGGCTCTCGTGGCGGCGGGGCACGAGGTTGCCGCCGTCTACACGCAGCCGCCCCGTCCGGCGCAGCGCGGCAAGCAGCCCCAGCCTTCACCCGTCCAGGTCGCCGCGGAACGTCTCGGCCTTCCCGTGCGCTGCCCGGTGAACTTCCGCGACGATGCCGACCGGCATGCCTTCGCCGCGCTCCATGCCGATGTCGCGGTGGTCGCCGCCTACGGCCTCATCCTGCCGCAGGCGATCCTCGACGCCCCGCGCCGCGGCTGCCTCAACATCCACGCCTCGCTGCTTCCCCGCTGGCGCGGCGCCGCGCCCATCCAGCGCGCGATCCTCGCCGGAGACGCGGCGACCGGCGTCACCATCATGCAGATGGAGCGCGGCCTCGACACCGGCCCGATGCTGCTCGCCGCCGAAACACTGGTGGATGGCAAGACCGCGGGCGAGTTCACCGATGAGCTCGCCGCGATGGGCGCGGCCCTGATCGTGGGCGCCCTCGCCCGTCTCGACACGCTGGTGCCGGAGGCGCAGCCCGCCGAGGGCGTCACCTACGCGCACAAGATCGACAAGGCCGAGGCCGCGCTCGACTTCACGCGGAGCGCCGAAGAGGTCGAGCGCACCGTCCGCGCCTTCAACCCCGCGCCCGGCGCCTTCGCGCCGCTGGGCGGGGAGCGCCTGCGCATCCTCGCCTGCGCGGTCGTGGAGGGGACGGGCGAGCCCGGCGTCACGATCGACGACCGCCTCACCATCGCCTGCGGCGTGGACGCGATCCGCCCGACGCTCGTGCAGCGCCCCGGCAAGCGTGCGATGGACGTCGCCGGGATGCTGCGCGGCTTCCCGGTCCCGGCGGGAACGCGGCTCGGCTGATGCAGCGCTTCAAGCTGACGATCGAGTACGACGGCCGCCCGTTCGTCGGCTGGCAGCGGCAGGACAACGGCCCGAGCGTGCAGCAGGCGCTGGAGGACGCCGTCTTCGCCGTCACGCAGGCGGAAGCGCGCGTGTACGGCTGCGGGCGCACGGACGCGGGAGTCCACGCCGAGGGGCAGGTCGCGCATGTCGACATCGCCAGGCCGCTGGCGCCGTTCCGGCTTCAGGAGGCGCTCAACGCCCACCTGCGCCCCGCCCCGGTCGCGGTCGTCGCCTGCGAGGCCGCCGCGCCCGATTTCCATGCCCGTTTCGACTGCACGGGGCGCCGCTACCGCTACGACATCGTCAACCGGCGCGCGCCGCTCACGTGGCAGTCCGGCCTCGCGTGGCATGTCGCGCGCCCGCTCGATGCCGATGCGATGCACGCGGCGGCGCAGATCCTCGTCGGGCGGCACGACTTCACCACGTTCCGCTCGGTGCACTGCCAGTCGGCCAGCCCGCTGAAGACGCTCGACACGCTCGATGTCGTGCGCGACGGCGACCGGATCAGGGTTCACGCCGCCGCGCGGTCGTTCCTCCACCATCAGGTCCGCTCGATGGTCGGCTGCCTGAAGCTGGTCGGCGACGGCAGCTGGAGCGCCGACGATCTCCGCCGCGCGCTCGCCGCTCGGGACCGCGCCGCGCTCGGCCTGAACGCCCCGCCCGACGGGCTTTTCTTCGTCTCCGCGCGTTACGGTTAAGTGTCGAAATCCTTTACGTTTTCGTGGCCTTCATTCCGGTTCTGTCACAACCGGTGACGTAACCTCCTTGAAACATGTAGAATTCCCATTTTGGCACAGTCCATGCATTCGTTGCGCTGGAATTCGAAGAGTAACAAACTCTCAAGTCCCGGGTCTTACGAAAGAGGCCGGTGGCGCCTGTCGCAGCTTTGGAGCACGAGGCCATGGCAGCCGCCGGATGAAGGGTTCGAGATGGCGTCACACGTCCGCACGGAACGGCACACTGCTGCGAGAAACACGATTCTGTTCTGGCTTGCCGGAGTCATCCTGTTTGCCGGAATCGGGATTCTGCTCACCTATCATGCGCTGCGCGACAGCTCGCTCTACGCGAACACGATGACGCCGCTGATGTCGGAGCGGGACCAGACGCGCCCGGCGTCCACGCTGAAAGCGGTGCGGGTCCGCCCGCAGACCGACGCCGCCGCGGACATCGCGCGCGCCCATTCGAGCGCGGTCGCCTCGGCGAAGAGCGACGCCGCGCCGGCACCGGATGCGCCCGCAAGCCCCGCCGCCGAAACGCCGGCTCCCGAAACCGCACCGCCGCCGCCCGCGGCGCAATAGGGCTCAGGCGGCGAGCGCCGCCGCCGGAGTCGCGGCCAACGCCGCAAGCGACCCTTCCAGCATCAGCATCTGCCACAGCAGCCGGCTGTGATCCGCGCGGCCGCTGCGATGCGCCGCCGCGCAGGCCGCGAAATAATTCATGTCGAACCAGCCGCTGCCGGCGACGTTGGAGCCGTTCGCGAGCGCGGCGACGCGGTCCGCGAGCGCGCCGCGGAACCAGCGGTCGATCGGCACGGAGAAGCCCATCTTGCGCCGGTAGAGGATGTCCTTCGGCAGGTACGGCTCCATCGCCTTCTTCATCAGCCACTTGCCCTCGCCGCCGCGCAGGCGGAGATCGCTCGGCAGCCCCGCCATCCAGCCGACGAGTTCATGGTCGAGCAGCGGCTCGCGCGCCTCAAGGCTCACCGCCATGCTGGTCCGGTCCACCTTGGTCAGGATGTCGCCGGGCAGCCAGATCATCAGGTCAGCGTATTGCGCGCGGCCGAGCATGTCGTCGGCGGGCGCGGCGCGCATCGTGTCGGCATAGAGCGCGCCCGCCCAGTAACCGCCGATCGCGCGCTTCAGCGCATCCGAGAACAGGCGCGACCGGATGCGGTCCGGAGTCGCGCTGACGGCGTGGAAATAGGCCTCCGCGCTGTCCATCGCGATCGCCTCGAACGTCGATTTCGCCCGGAACATGCGCGGCGCCCAGTCGAGCTTCGGCCATGCCCGGCCCAGCCGCCCGAAGACGCTCTCGCGCAGGCCCGGCGAAAACGCCCCGCGCACCCGCTCCTCGTTCATGTAGAGCCTGTAGCGGCGATAGCCCGCCATCGCCTCGTCGGCGCCGTCGCCGGACAGCGCCACCGTCACGGTCTCGCGCGCCAGCTCGCTGACGCGGTAGGTCGGCAGCGCGGAGGCATCCGCGAACGGCTCGTCGAACGCGCGCACCAGCGTGTCGATGAGGCCGTAGTCGTCGGTCGTCACCGTCCGCGCGCGGTGGTGCGTGGCGTAGCGCTTGGCGATCGCCTCGGCGTGGCCGGTCTCGTCATAGGCCGGGTCGTCGAAGCCGATCGAGCAGCTGTTGACCGGCGTGTCGATCAGCCCCGCCATCAGCGCGACGACTGCGCTCGAATCGACGCCGCCCGAAAGGAACGCGCCCACCGGCACGTCCGCGACCAGCCGCAGCGCCACCGCCTCGCGCATCCGCGCCGTGAGTTCCTCCGCCAGCGCCTCGGGCGTGCCCTTCACGCGGCCGTCGAACGCGACGTCCCAGTAGCGGCGCGGACGCGCGCCCGTCTCGCCCCAGCGCAGCGTCAGCGTGTGCCCGGCGGGAAGCTTCTTCACCGCGCTCAGCAGGCACTTGTCGTCGGGCACGTAGCCGTAGGCGAAATAGTCCTCGATGGCGCGCGGGTCGATGGCGCGCGGCAGCCCCGGCCACATCAGCAGCGCCTTCAGCTCCGATCCGAAGATGAAGCGCCCGTCGCCGAGATCGGCGTAGTGGAGCGGCTTCACGCCCAGCCGGTCGCGGGCGAGGAACAGCGTGCGCGCGGTCTCGTCCCAGATCGCGAAGGCGAACATGCCGCGCAGCCGGTCGACGCACGCCTCGCCCCATGCGCGCCACGCCGCGATGATCACCTCGGTGTCGCTGTCGCGCCTGAAAACGTGGCCGAGCGCCTGAAGGTCGCGGCGCACCTCGCGGAAGTTGTAGATCTCGCCGTTGAAGACGATCTGCACCTTGCCGTCCTCGCTCGGCATCGGCTGCACGCCGCCCGCGATGTCGATGATCGACAGCCGCCGGTGGCCGAGCCCGACGCCCGGCGCGCGGAAGATGCCGCTGCCGTCCGGGCCGCGGTGCGCGATGACGTCGGTCATGGCGCGCAGCACCGGCTCCGGGACGGTCCGGTGCTCGCGCTGATCGAAATACCCGGCGATGCCGCACATGGCCCTAGCGCTCCACCGTCGCGTTTTCGATCGCGGCATCGACGGGGCCGAGCGCCGCCGCGAACCGTTCGATCGTCGGCATGGCGCTCACCAGGTCGTCCCGGCGGTCGGCCGAGATGACGAGCGTGCCCGCCAGCGTCTCGCCGCCGAGCAGCCGCGACTTCAATCCCTCGATCTTGGCCACGTAGTCGCTGCCGGTGAGCTTGCCGTTCACGAGGAAGAACTGCCAGTTGTCGCGGACCGCGCCGCTGTTCTTGATCAGTTGCGCGCGGCCGTTCGGCGGCCCCTTCTCGTTGCGCGTCCACGACCAGTCGCTGCCCGGCGGCAGCAGTCCCTGCTTGTAGCCGATCAGCTCGCCGTCCTCGCTCTGCCGGTCGAAAACCGCGATGTAGAGATCTATCGGCTGGCCCTCGCCGTCCGCGTACCGCGCGATCGCCGCGGCCGACGCGCCCTTGTAGTGCGGCTGCCATTCCGGGCGGCCTTCGATCCGCTGCCAGCCCGCCACCTCGGGAAGCGCGATCGCGGCAGTGACCGTGTCGGGCGCGCGGTTCGCGACGACGAGGCCGTAGACGGGACCCGCGACCATCGCCGCGATGCCGAGCGCGGCGGCCGCGGCGACCGCACGCGGCGCGGATGGCGCCGGCGGCACCGGCTGCAAGCGCGCCGGGTCGAACGCCGGATCGTCGACCGGGCGGTCGAAGAAGCGCCAGCCCGCGGCGACCAGCAGGAACATGACGACCGCGAAGAAGACCCAGCCGTAGATGATGTGATCGACGCCCGCCGCGAAGCCCGGCGTCGTCAGGTGCGAGATGTAGATCGTGCCGAAGGCGCGGATGCCGTTCGCGAGGATCGACAGCACGATGGCCGAGAGCACGAACAGGATGCGCCGCGTCCAGCTCTTGTAGCAGAGGTTGGCGACGAGCACGCTGAACGCGATCATCGCGATCAGGAAGCGCACGCCCGAGCATGCCTCGGCGACCTCGAAATTGCCGTTCGGGATGGCGATGAACACGCCGTCGATGAAGGCCGGGATGCCCGACCATTCGAGGAGCTTGATGCAGATCGCCGCGGTCAGCGTCTGCAGGATCGGCACGAGCTGCTCGCCCGCCGGGATCATGAACAGCGCGAAGAACAGCACGAAGGCGAGGCCCCGCGAGACCGTGAGGCCGAACACCAGCGGCACGGAGACGACAAGGAGGCCGACGACCGCCGCATGGCGCAGCAGGGCGACGCCGGAGGCCTCGCCCACCAGCCAGCCCGCGCCGCCGATCACCATCAGGATCGCCGCGGGATACCACGGTTTCGGCGTCAGCGCGGAAAGCTCGCCGCGCCGCTGCCACACCAGATAGGCAAGGATCGGCGGGATCAGCAGGCAGTGCCCGAACGTGTCGGTGTTCCACCACAGGTCGACAATGTGGGCGACATCCTTGTGCAGCAGCGCGAGGATGGCCGCGGCCACGACCGCCCATGCGACGATGGCGGCACGCCACCCCTTTCCGGCCGCAACCGTCCGGGTTTCGAACTCGGTCATATCGTTCATGCCGCTTCCACTTTCGAGTCTGCCGCGCCGAGGCCGAGCCACGCGTCGAGCTTCGCGAGCTGGGCAGGCCACGCGTAGCGGTTTTCCATCTGCTGACGGGCGTTTCCGGCGAGGCGCGCGCCGAGCGCCGGGTCATCCAGCACGGCGCAAACCGCCACCGCGAAGCTCTCCGCATCGCTGCGCACGAGAAGATCGCGTTCCGGCTCCGCGTCGATGCCGGACCACGCCGCCTCCGTCGCCACCACGGGCCGCGCCAGCGCCATCGCTTCCAGCACCTTGTTCTGCACGCCCCGCGCGATGCGGACCGGTGCAACCGCCACGTCGGCCGCCGCGACATAGGGCCTTACATCGGGCACGCGCCCGGTCACGACGATGCCCTCCCGGCTGGCGAGCGCCTGCACCTCGGGCGCCGGCTTGCCGCCGACCACGAAGAAGCGGGCCGCGGGATAGCGCTTGCGGACGAGCGGCAGGATGGCGTCCGCGAACCAGCAGACGGCATCGACATTGGGCCGGTAGTCCATCGCGCCCGTGAACACGAGCCTCGGTCCGGCCTCGTCGCCGAGCGGCGCGAAGTCCGCACCGGGCGAGAAATAGGCAAGGTCGACGCCGTTGTGCAGCGTATCGACCGTATGCGCGTAGGACCCGGCGATGCGCCTGAACATCGCCGTTTCGGCGTCGGAGACGAACAGGCTGACGTCGACATGCCGCGCCACCTGCTTCTCGAACGCCTGCAAGAGCTTCGCCTCGCGCGCGTAGAGCCGCGATTTCGGCCAGCGGCTCTCCTTCGCGTACTGCGCGAACTTGTCCAGATCGATGTCGACGAAATCCATCACCACCCGCCGCTCCTGCGACGTGTGGCCGAGCGCATAGGGCGCCATCTGGCTGGAAAAGACGAACACGCGGTCGATGTCGTCGTGCTTCACGCGGTCCCACACCCAGCGCTTCATGGCGCGGTCGTCGAACAGCGCGATGCTGAGCGCCTCGCCCTTGCACCAGCCGGTCCACGCGCGTTTCAGCTTCTCCTTCGGGTCCATCGGGATCAGCTTCACCGACTTGCAGACGCTCGCCAGGAACTCGGCGTGCTTCATGTCCTCCGGATCGTCCACGAACGCCCCGAGATGCACGGGCGCGCGCGCCGCGACGTATTTCAGGATGTTCCACGACCGGATCTTGTCGCCCTTGTCGGGCGGATAGGGGATGCGGTGCGCAAGGAACAGGAGGTCGCCCATCGCCCTACCCCAGCGACCGCGCGACCAGCGGCCCCACGCGGTTCGCGAGCCACAGCGGCAGGCGGCTCCACACCTCGGTCATCAGCCGGTACTTCGGGTTGTTGGGGTTGACGTCGGGCATCGTGCGGCCCTCCGCCAGCCGGTATTCGTAGACGAGCGGCTGCGGCTCGAAGCCCCAGTTCTTCTTGAACGCGAACGCGCCGGTGTCGTACTTCGAGCGCCCGAAATCGAAGGCCCGCCGCCCGCGCGCCACGGCGTGCTCCATCAGCATCCAGTACATGTGGTCGTTGGCGCGCAGCGCCCGCGCCGCTGCCGTGCCGCCGCCGTAATAGGGGTACACGGTGTCCGCGTCGTAGAGCGACAGCACCGAGGCCACGGGCTTTTCCTGATGGTACACGGTCAGGACGTCCGCATCGTCGCCGAAGTGGCGGACGATCTCCGCGAACAGGCGCGCCGGAAACACCGGCGTGCCGAGGTTGCGGACGCTTTCGGAATAGACGGCGAAATGGTCGCGGAGCGCCTTCGCGTCGGAGGCGACGCGCACGCTGAGGTCCATCGTCAGCGAGCGGCGCACTTCGGCGCGCTGCTTCCTCGGGATCGCCTTCAGGTTCGCCTCGCTGTCGGCCGCGAGCGGGCGTGCGAAGTTGGCGTATGTCTCGGCCTTCACCGCCCAGTCCGGGTGCAGCGCCTCGGTGCCGCGATATTCGAGCACGCCGATGTTCGCCGCCTCGGCGATCGCCCACGCCGCCTTGTCGAGCGCGGCAAGCGCGCGCGGATCGGCGGCGAGCGGCCCGCCGCGCACGGCGAAGGCGTTCGAGATGAGCGCGGAGCCGAACAGGCCGGAGCGCAGCGCGATCAGCGGCAGCACCGCCTCTCCCGCCATCAGGTAATGCGGCGTGTGGCCGAGCGCGTCGCGGATCGCCCTGCCCCATGCCGTCCGGTGGAACGGCGTCGCGCCCGGATGCTTGAGGACAGCGGCGTCGAACGCCGCCGACGCCCCGGCGTCGTCGAGGTCGATTTCCGTCACCGGAGGCGCGATCGGGCTTTCCGCGTTCATGCCGCCGCCTTCAGCGCCTCGCGGCCGAGGAACACGCGGTCCATGCGGTCCCAGCGGAACCGGTCCAGCAGGCGCGTGAGCTTGGCCTCCATGACATCGAGGTTCGTATAGTGGCGTATGCGCGACCTGAGCGGCGCGCCCGGCACCACGGGCTGCTCGGGGTCGATCTCCCACGGGTGGAAGTAGAACACCGTCGCCTGCCCCTCGACGCGGTTCACGCGGTCGATGGCCCATTCGGAGAGGCCGTAGGGCAGCAGCCGGAAGAAGCCGCCGCCGCCGCACGCCATGCGGCGGCCCGCGTACTCCACCGTCGTCACCGGCACCTCGACCATGTCCGACCCCGCGACCGGCCTGTGCGGGAAGCGCGGCGCTTCCGGCCAGCCGTAGTGGTCGTGCCGGATCGGCGCGACCGACGAGCTGTAGGCGTAGCCTTCCTCGGCCAGCACCTCGAGCGCCCAGCGGTTGCCGCTGCCGATCGAGAAGCTCGGCGCGCGGTAGCCCTTGACCTCGGCGCCCGCCGCATCCTCGATCAGCGCGCGCGCCTTGCGGATGTCCGCCCGGAAGCTCTCCGGCGCGAACGTGTGCACGCGGTCGTGCGCGTAGCCGTGGTTGGCGATCTCATGGCCGTTCTCGACGATGCGGCGCATCAGCGCCGGTTCGCGCTCGGCGACCCAGCCGAGCGTGAAGAAGGTCGCCGACACGCCCTTGTCGGCGAAGAGCTGAAGCGCGCGCTCGGTGTTGCGGACGACACGGCTGTCCCAGCGCGGCCAGTCCTCGCGGCGGATGGTCGCCTCGAACGCGCCGACCTGGAAGTGCTCTTCCACGTCGACCGACATCGCATTGCAGACGCCGCGGTTCGCCACGGCGCCGCTCATGCGCTTCGGCTGACGCCGTAGGGGCCGCGCTCGACCTCGTTCTGCTCGACGAGATCGGAAAGAATTCTCAGGACTTGCCGCAGGTTACGGTCGTTTTCTGAAGCATAATGTTCAAGACGGTCGATACGCGCGATCAGCCGGTCGTCGATCGTCGCGGCCGCCCCGCCGCCGATCCCGGCCACCGGCTGCACCTGCGGCGCGGCAGCGGGAACGGCCGCCAGCGAGGCGCTGTTCGGCGGGATGATCTTCTCGCGGTCGCGCGGCGCGTTGTCGCGCTGCAGGTCGTCGGTCACCTCGCGCACGATCGTCTCGTCGATCTCGTGCTTCTCCTCGAGCGCGCCGAACAGCAGCACGCGCGCGCAGAGGTTGTTCAGCTTGCGCGGCACGCCGCCCGAATAGTCGAAAAGCGCGTCGTAGGCGTCGTCGGTGAAGGTCGGGTCGCCCGACCAGCCGCACAGCGCCAGCCGGTTCTCGACATAGGCTGGAATCTCGTCGCGGCGCATCGGCTCCAGGTGGTGCGAGGCGATGACGCGCTGGCGGAGCTGCTCGAGCTCCGACGAATTCGCCAGCTTCTCGCGGAACTCCGGCTGGCCGAGCAGGATCGTCTGGCTGAGCGGCTGCGCGCCGGCGCTGAAGTTCGAGAGCATCCGAAGCTGTTCGAGCGAGCCGATCGGCAGGTTCTGCGCCTCGTCGACGATCAGCAGCACGCGGCGGCCCTGCTGGTGCTGCACGCGCAGGAAGTTCTCGATGCGCGTCAGCAGCGTCGCGACATCGAGGTTCTCGGCGTTGATGCCGAGCCCGGTGGCGATCATCTTCAGGAGGTTGTCGGCATCGACCAGCGAGGTGACGATGTTGGCGACGACGAGCTTCGAGCGGTCGATCGTTTGCAGCAGGCGGCCGACCAGCGTGGTCTTGCCCGCGCCGACGTCGCCGGTGATGATGATGAAGCCCTCGCCCTGGCCGAGGCCGTAGGTGAGGTAGGCCATCGCTTTCCGGTGCGTCTGCGTGTCGACGTAGAAGCGCGGATCAGGCGTCAGCTGGAACGGGCGTCCGTTCAGGTTGTAGAACTCGGTGTACATGCTCGTGCCTGTGTTCCTCGAAAACGCCCCCCGGCTTACCTCGTCGTCGTGACGTTTCCATCAATCCGCCATCAGAAATTGTATCTCACACCCACGGAAGCCGTGAAGGATGACGTATCCTGATAGCCTTCGCTGAAGCGCTGGGTTCCATAGAGCGAGGCATTGCCGCGCAGATTCCTGCTCAGCCGCCGCGAATACTGCGTGCCGACCGTGACCTGCGTGTCCTTGCGCCGGGCCGACAGCGCATAGCTGTTGCGCGCCGCCAGCGCATCGAAGCCGAGCGACTGGAGATCGCCGAGCCGAAGCACGACGCGCCCGCGCACGCCGAAGGATTCGTCGTGCCCGAAAAGGCCCGTCGGCAGTTCGGCCTGCGTGGGCGCCTGCAGCTGCTGCGCGTCCACGTAGCGGCGCCTGTCGTAGTAGGCCGTGGCGGACCATGTCAGCGCCTCGAGCCTGCGGGAGACCATGAACAGTCCGCGATCGGACTTGAACGTCGCCGGCGTCAGCGATTGCGTGAACCCGCCCAGGCAATCGCCGTCATCCGATTCCGGGTCGATGCCGATGACGCAGAACGGAATGCCGAGTTGCTCCAGCCCCGCGACGCGGGCGACATTGACCGGAACGCCGTTGATCGACTGGGTGAGCAGGCGGCTGAAGCTGTTCAGCGTCTGCTGGAAGTTGGCGCGCACGGACATGCCGTTGCGCGAACGATGGTTGAAGTTGAAGAAGAAGTTCGCCGAACCGTAGCGCTCGCCCGCCCGGAATTCGAGCGACGTGCGGCGCGACGGCGTATAGCGGAAGCCCGCATTCCAGTACATGCCGCTGAAATCGTAGGCCGTCCGTCGCGGCATCGTCGGGTCGACCTGGAAACGCCCGTTATCGTCGAGGTCCGGCAGGCCGGTGTCCGGGTCAAAGAGAATGCTGTCCTGCGTGTTTTCAATGTCTTCGTAGCCGGCGCTGCCAAGAAGCTCCAGCTTGCGCGACACGCGGAAGCCAAGTTCGCCGCCGGCGCTGTAGCCGCGGTACTTCTGATCGAGCTGATCGACGTCCTCGTGCGTGGCCTGCGCGTCGAGCGACCAGTTGATCGTGTTGGTCGCGCGCGTCGAGGCGAGCGTCACGCCTGCGCTCTGCGTGATGGAATCGCTGAGCCGCGAGCCGATACCGTCGCTGGGGTCGAGCCCGATGCTGCCGGGATTGGTGAACCCCTCGCGCGGCGAGTCGGCGGACACGGCGCCGAGCCGGTAGCGGCCCTGAAACGTCGCGAAATCGCCGAGGCGCTGGTGGATGCTCGGCTCCACGTAGCCTGAAAATATCTGCGTCTGGTTGCCGCTCTCGTCGTCGGGGTTGACGGCATTGAAGCCGCGCATGTCCGTCGTGTACTGCGACGCCGTGCCCCCGGCATTGATCATCAGGAAATCGTCGATCACCTCCGCCCGCACGTCGGCGTTCGCATAGTGACGGTTCTTCCGGTTGATGTTGCCGAATTCCTCGATCCGGCGCGCGTAGCGATAGCCGAGCTTGCCCTCGACCCGGTTCGTATCGAGCAGGGCGGCGAAGCCGGCGCCGGCTTCCAGCCATCCCCGCCCGTCACGGTTTTTCCCGTCCGACACGACCTGCCGGAGCGATACGAACGGGTTGATCTCGACATCGGCGGATGCCGACGCGGGCATCATCGCCGTCAGCACCGACACCGCCATCCCGGTCGCCGCGAGCGTCCGGCGGCGCCTGTATCCGCGGCTCCCGCCGCCCGTCGTCAAAGTGCCCGTCACGTCAGCTTCCATAACCGTAATACGTCCCGAAGCGCCTGCCGACACCGGCATAGCGTACCTTGTTGAGGAGCAGTTGCACGTGCTCGCAGCCGCTCATCAGCGACAGGCCGTCGCGAAGCTCCGTCTCGCGCGTGTTCTCGGCCTCGACCACGAACATCACCTGGCCCACGTGCATGGCGAGCACCGAGGCGGCCGACGACGCCAGCGCGGGCGGGGAATCGAATATGACGATGCGGTCGCTGTAGCGCTTGGCGATCTCCTCGACCATGTCGCCCATGCGCTCCGACGCGAGCAGCTCTGTCGTCAGGTTGTGCTGGCGCCCGGCGGGCAGCACGGAGAGGTTCTCGATGTTGGTGCGGATCAGGCAGTCGGACAGGTCGAGCGACGGATCGGCGATCACGTCGATCAGGCCCTTGCCGCCTTCGAGGCCGAGCGTCGAGAGGATCTCGGGCTTGGCGAAGTCCGCGTCGACGAGCAGGACCGTGAGGTCGCGCTCGGAAGCGATCGAAAGCGCGAGGTTGGTGGCGCAGAACGTCTTGCCCTCGTTGGGCTGCGCCGAGCACACCAGGATGAGATTGCCGTTGCGGATCCCGTTCTCGCCGCGCGCCATCGCGTTGATCAGGAGCTGCCGCTTGACGATGCGGAACTCCTCGGCGGTGGCCGTCGCGGGCGCGTCCGGCACCACGTAGCCGAGATCGCGGAGTTCGGAGAGGTCGATGACGCCGCGGCGGCTGGTGCGGTTGCCGTCGTCCGCGGGCAGATGCACCACGGGCGTTTCCGGCGTGGCGAATTGCGGCGCGAACTGCGGCTGCGGCGACACGGACACCGGCGGCGCGGCTGCTGGCTCGGGCGCAGGTGCGCGGGGGGCCGGAGCGCGCGGGGCCGGAGCGACCGCCGGCACCACGGCCGGACGCGACGCCTCGGGCTTCGCGGCCACGCCCTGGTCAAGCCGTCCGGCGGCCCGCTCAAGCAGCGAGGCGCGCGGCGTTCCGGACGGTTTCTCTTCACTCATCTTCTTTACCTTCCGCGCACGCGGCAAAAGCCGGTGCGTTAAACGAGTTCATACAGCAGCAGGGCAAGATAGATCACGATGAGCCCAAGGCTCAGCACGCCGAACCCCCAGAGCCACACCCTGTTCTGGGCGCGCTGGTTGTCCGAGACGATCTCCGTGACCGAACCCAGCACCGGATAGTCGAAGCGTTTCTCGAGCTGCGCCGCCGTGATGTAGGTCGTGTGCAGCTGGCTCAGCAGGAAGGAGAGCGCGCCGCCCGCGCCGAGGCCGACCAGCAGCACGAGGCTGAGGTAGAGCGGGCGGTTCGGCGCGATCGGCTCGCGCGGCTGCGAGGGCGGATCGACGACGCGGAACTTCACCTGCTGCGTCTTGGTCTCGACATCGCTCCTGAGGCGGATTTCCTCACGCGACTTCAGCAGCTGGTTGTACTGCGACTGCAACACCTCGTAGTCGCGGTTCAGCTTGGCCTGCTCGGCGACGATGCCCGGCTGCTGGACCTGCCGCGACGCCATCTCGGAAATGGCGTTCTGCAACTGCGCCCTGCGCGCCTCGAGCGCCGCGACGGCGGACTGGCGCTCGAACACCATGCTCCTCAAGTTGACATAGACCGGGTTCGCCTGCGCGGCCTGCTGGCGAAGCTCGGGGTCCTTCGCCTCGCGGGCGGCCTGCTGCTCCAGCCGGCGGACCTGCGCCTTGGTGGCCACGACGTCGGGGTGCTGGTCGGTCCAGCCGCGCGCGTACATGTCGCTGAGGCTGCGGCCCAGCGCGGCGATCTGCTGCTGCGTCGGGCTCGATGTCATCGCGCCCTCGATGACGAACGAGGGGGCATTGATGGTCGACGGCGTTCCGCCGATCTGCCGTTGCAGCGCCAGAAGCGAGTTGCGGGCCTGCGCGAGCTCGATCTCGACACGGTCGAGGTCGGTCCGCGCCGAGGTCAGGCGCGTCGTGATGTTGCCCTGCCCCGGCAGCATGCCGAGGTATTTCTCCTCGAACTCCGCCTTGCGCCGCTCGGCTTGCTCGAGCTGGCGCTCGCGCTCGGCGAGCTGGTCCTCGAAGAAGCGGATCGCCTCGTTGATGTCGTCGCGGTCGGACGCGACGTTCTCTTCCATGAAGATCTGGATGAGGTTGTCGACGACGCGCCGCGCGAGGTTGGCGTTCTGGGCGTTGCTGCGCGACGGATCGTTCGACTTGTAGATGATGGTGAACAGGTCGGCCTGCTGGCTCTGCACGGAGATGTTGTTCGTCATCCGCGCGATGAGCTCGTCCAGTTCCCGGTCGCTGTCGAGGCCGACATCGAGCTCGGTGCGGCGAACGACTTTCTCCATGTTCACGCGCGACGTCAGCGTGCGACGGACGACGTCCACCTGCCGGAGCAGGTTCGCGCCCTGGTATCCGAGCTTCTCCGGAATCAGCGACGCCCAGTCGACGTAGACGCGGGCGCGCGATTCATAGGTGTTCGGGATCGTCGCCACGAACACCCAGCCGAGGAGGCACACGGCCCACATCAGCGCAAGCCCGTACCAGCGTTTGCGCCAGACCCCGTACAGGGTCGTCATCACTTCTTCCTGGATCGAATTCATGGCTTTCGCGGACCGCCTGCGTGACAAGGATGAACGGCCAACGGCCGATCGCCGTACCTAGCCCGGAAAGCTTAGAAAAAGCTTTCCGGGATGATGATGACGTCGCCGGGCTGCACGGCGACGTTGGCGTTGGTCTTGCCGCCTTTCAGCAGGCTTTCGATCTTGATCGCATATTCCTTCTGCGTGCCGCTCGCCTTGTCGTAGCGGATGAGGCGGGCGCTGTCGCCGGCGGCATATTCGGTGAGGCCGCCGACCGCGATCATGACGTCGAGCAGCGTCATGTTGGAGCGGAACGGGATCGCCTGCGGGCGCGCCGCCTCGCCGACGACGCGAACCTGCTGCGAAAGCGGTCCGTTGAAGTTGTTCACGATCACCGAGACGATCGGTTCCTGGATGTAGGTCCCGAGCTTCTGCTCGATCTCGCGGGCGAGCGCGGAGGGCGTCTTGCCCGTCGCCACCATGTCCTCGATCAGCGGCGTCGTGAAGCGGCCGTCCGGGCGCACCGTCACCGAGGTCGACAGCTCCGGGTTGCGCCACACGAAGATGCTGAGGGAATCGAGCGGGCCGACCACGTATTCTGCACCGGGGCCGTCATCCGAAGCCTGGAATTGCGCGGGCGGCAGCGTCGGCAGCCCGCTGTTCGAGGCGCAGGCCGAAAGCGCCAGGGCCGCCGCGAGAGCCGGAACGACCGCATTCAAAGATTTCGCCATCTGAGTTGAGTCCCCTCTTCAAACGCTCCCGCGTTCGCGGGAGACAAAATCAGGCCGACACACACTATGTATGCCGGCTGGCCGCCTTTCCGCCCCTGAACCCGATACCGCCCAAAAGTTACGGCATCGTTCGTATCCCGTCTCATCCAATAGCAAATTTTGCAATTTACGCAAGCATTTCGGCGGGCGGTTCGTGGCTCAGGAAGGCTGTCGGGCTGGCTGTGAGGCCATAGGCGCCCGCCATGAAAACCGCAATGATGTCACCGACTTCGGTGGCCGGCAGCATCACCTTGTCGCCGAGCTTGTCGAGCGGCGTGCAGAGGCAGCCGACCACGTTCAGGCTCTCCGCGTCCGGCGCGCCGAAACGGCTAGCGTTTGCAAGGGGATAGTTGCGCCGGACGACCGTGCCGAAGTTGCCGCTTGCCGCCAGCTGATGATGCAGGCCGCCGTCGGTAATTATGAAAACTTCGTCCTCGCTCATCTTCCGGTCGACCGCGCGGGTCAGATAGACGCCGCTTTCGCCGACGAGATAGCGCCCGAGCTCGAGGACGAACCGCGTGTCGGCGAGGATGGGATCGCGCCCTGCGAGTGCCTTGCCGAGCGCATGGCCCACCGCGGCGAGGTCGAGCGGCTTGTCGCCCGGGAAATACGGCAGGCCGAAGCCGCCGCCGAGATTGACGAGCGGCGGCGGGACGGCGGCGTGCTCGGCGAGGTCCGCCACCAGGTCGAGCGTCTTCTTCTGCGCGTCGATGATCGCTTCCGCCGAGAGGTTCTGCGAACCGGCGAAGACATGAAACCCTCGGAAATCCGCGCCTGCCGTCTCGATCTCCGCGAGCAGCGCGGGCACCTTGTCGGCATCGACGCCGAACGGCTTGGCGCCGCCGCCCATCCGCATCCCCGAGGCCTTGAGGTCGAACGGCGGATTGACGCGCACGGCGGCGCGCACCGGTTTCCCGAGCCGGTCGCCGATCGCGGCGGCGCGCGCGAACTCCCGCGCGGATTCGATGTTGAGCGTCACCCCCGCGCCGATCGCCAGCTCCAGCTCGAAATCGCGCTTGCCCGGCCCCGCGAAGCTGATGTGCGCCGGATCGGCGCCTGCCGCGAGCGCGACCCGCAGCTCGCCCGCCGAGGCGACGTCGAGCCCGTCCACCTGCCCCGCCATCCACGCGACGAGCGGGGGCATCGGGTTCGCCTTCATGGCGTAGTGGATGCCGACCTCCGCCGGCAGCGCCGCGCGCAGGTCGGCGATTTTCGCCGCAATGATGGCACGATCATAGACGAACAGCGGCGTCTGCCCGCCCGCCGCCGCGATCCATTCGGCCGCCGTGCGGCCCGCGATGGCGAGCTCTCCGTCCATTTCTAGGAACAGCGGGTGGATGCGGTGATCGCGGCTCACTGGACATGCCTCGCGCGCAGCACGGCGCGGTCGATCTTGCCGTTCGGATTGCGCGGCAGCTCGGTTTCCCAGATGAAATGGCGCGGCACCATGTAGGCAGGCACTAGTCCGGCAAGCTCCCGCCGCGCAAGCGCCTCCGCGTCGTCCCCTGAAAGACCGGCGGCCGGCACGCCGACCGCGATGATCGCCTGCCCCAGCCGCTCGTCCGCCACGCCGAACACCGCCACCACGCTGACGGCGCCGGTCGCGAAGATCGCCTCCTCGACCTCGGTGGGGCTCACGCGGTTGCCCGAGACCTTCATCATCTCGTCGTCGCGGCCCACGAAATAGAGCAGGCCCTCATCGTCCTGCATCACCGTGTCGCCCGACCACACGGCCATGCCCGAATGCCGGAAGAACGCGGGCGCCGGACGAAACCGCATGGCGGTACGCTCGGCATCGTTCCAGTAGCCCTTGGCGACGAGCGGCCCGGCGTGAACAAGCTCGCCCGGCTCCCCCGCCGCCGCCGGCGTCCCGTCGGCGCGCAGCACGTGAAGCTCCGCGCGCGGGATCGCCCGCCCGATCGAGTCGGGGTGCGTGTCGACAAGCGCGGGGTCGAGATAGGTCGACCGGAACGCCTCGGTGAGGCCGTACATCAGGTAGATCTTCGTGCCGGGCAGCAACTCGCGCAGGCGCTTCGTCAGCGCTGCTGGCATCCGTCCCCCGGAGTTGGTGATGTAGCGCAGGCCGCGTGCCTCGGGGGGCCAGTCCACCTCGGCAAGCTGCATCCACAGCGGCGGCACACCCGCGAGCCCGGTCGCCTTGTGGCGTGCCACGGCCTTCACGACGTCGCGCGGCAGCAGGTAATCGAGCAGGATCGCCGTGCCACCCTGCTTCAGCGCCGTCAGCACCTGGTTGAGGCCGTAGTCGAACGCGAGCGGCAGCACGCAGAGGATGCGATCCTCGCCGCTGATGCCGAGATATTCGGAAACGCTTTCCGCGCCGAGCACAAGGTTGGCGTGGGAGAGCATCACGCCCTTGGGACGCCCGGTGCTGCCGGACGTGTAGAGAATCGCCGCGAGGTCGTCGGGCGCGCGGTCCACGGCCACGGGCGTGCCCTTCATCAGCACGCCCCAGTCCTTTTCCGCGCGCAGGACGCGGCAGGTGCGCGGCGTGTTGCGGAGCGTTTCGGAGCGCGCATTGTTGGTCAGCAGCACCGTCGCGCCGCTGTCGGCGACGATGTGCTCGACCTGCGGCGCCTTCAGCACCGGGTTCACCGGAATCGCAACCGCGCCCGCGCGCATCGCGCCGAGCAGCGCCGCGATGTTGCCCGTGGTCTTGCTGAGCCACACCGCGACCCGGTCGCCGGGCCGGACGCCGAGCGCGGCGAGGCCGCTCGCCATCTGGCCGACGAGCGCCTCGAGCTCGGCATAGGTCGTGGTGTGTGCGCCCTCGATGAGCGCTGCGCGCGCGCCGTCGTGCCCGAGATGAAGCGCATCCACCCGCATCGTTCAGCAGCCCCTCAGGTCGCAGACCGCAGGCGCCCCAGCCCCCACGCGCACCGCCGCGGGGCTCGCGCGCGCCGCGATCTGCCACGCGCCGAGGCGCATGGCCGCGAGCGTGCCGAGCGTCTTGCCGCCCATCCGCTCGTGCGGCCGCAGCGAGCCCGTATTGTAGTCGGCGATGCGGCTCAGCGAGCGCTTCAGCCCCCGCTCCGCCAGCCACACGCCCGTCCCTGCCCACAGCGCCGCGAACGCGCGGCCGAGACGCCGGTCCTCGCGAATCCACAGGCCCGTGTCCCATGCCGCGTCGTCGGGGAGCAGAAACCGCACGTCCACCTCGTCCTCGTCGTATTGATCCCGCGCCAGCCAGTTGACGCCGACCAGCACCTCGCCGTCGAACGCGCCGAGGCAGGTGAGCCCGCGTGCGAACCGGTCCGCCTGCACGTCTAGGGGCGCATCAATGACCAAAGTCTTGAGCGCGTCCGCCGAAAGTTCGCGCACGACATGGCCGCGCGGCATCTTCGGCATACCGGAGAGCGGCACGGCGATAAGGACATAGCGATGCCACGAAACGCCCGGAACCCGCGCCGCCGCACGCCCGAGCGCGTAGGACAGGCTCGTCAGCGGCCCCAATGTTCTGAGCGTATCCGAAAACGCCATCTCGCCCCCGATTCCGGCCGCATTTACCGCGGCAAGTCGGCGCAGTATATCGACTCATGCGTCGGGCACGACGAAACTGCCAGGGGGAACAGCATCATGCGCCGGTCGCTTGCAAGCTTCGTCGTTGTTGCTTCGGCCCTCGGCCTTCAAGCCGAATCCGCGCAGGCGCAGCAGGATTGCCGCATGGTCGGCAAGTCCACCGAGGAGCGCAAGGCCATCGCGAAGGCCTGCGGCACGACTGCCCCGGGCGAGAAATCGTCCGCTGCGCAAGGACCGCGCTCGAAGCGCGAGTATGTCCAGCAGCAGCAGGCATCTGCCTCCGCGCCCCGGAGTGCTGCGACGACCGCCGATTACCTGCTGGCGCTGGACGCGCTCGGCATCCGCCCCGGCATGACGCTCCGGCAGGCGCAGGCGGAAGCCGTGAAGCGGGGCGCGGCGCTGCGGGCCGCGGACCACTCCAACCTCGCCGCCACGGCAAGGCCCGCGCCGGAAAATCCATACAACGCGCAGGACATCGGCCGCGCCTTCACCTACAATGCCGAGGCCGGAGCCGGCTATCGAGGCCACACCCGCACCCTCAATCCCGATGGATCGAACGGGCGCGCGCTGCCGGGCATCACCGTAGTCTCGGTGTTCCCGGTCGAACCGCTCGGCGGCCACTACGATCCCGACAATCTGATCGTCTACGACGTCGCCACACGGGTGCAGTTCGTCGGACCGGCCGGCCAGAAGGGCGTGATGAGCGAGGCGCAGTTCCTCGCAGACGGCGGCAACCGCATCGGCCGCCCCCTGCACACCGCGCGCACCGGCAACCGCTCCGCGTGCGGCTTCGCCGTGCAGGACTACGTGATTCGCGTCGTCGCGATGGCGGGCGCCCTGCAACCGAAACCGCAGCCGCACCTCGCGGCGTGGAAGCAGTGCGGGTCCTTCACGATGGTGGAGCCCAGCCTGAACGGGGACCACGTTTACGGATACGGCGTTCACCACGTCGACGCCGCGCTTGCCGAACGCGCGTTCAATGCCTTCCGGATCTACGGCGCGCAGGAACGCAATGCCATTCTCGCCAGGTAACCGACGAACACGGACGACAGGCGCATGATCATCGCCGTCGCCCACGAACCGGGCGCCGAAGGCGGGCTGCGCATTCCGCCGCAGATCGTCTGCCCGCTGTTCGCCCCGAAAAACGGAGACGAGAAATGAAATCCCGCTGGCGCATCCCCGCCCTGATCCTCTGCCTGTCGGTCGCGACAGGCCTCGCCCCGCACAGGCGCAAGACGCAGCGGATACGCAGCAGACCTCGCTCCGCTATCTCGACGTCACGGCGCGGAACGACGGCTGGATACTCTCCCAGAATTTGGCGATCATCGGCTCGCGCGATCACAGGATCGTGCTCATATCCTATGCCGACCCGCAAACGACGCGCGCCATCTACGATCTTGCCGTTTCCTATACGAAGCCGCCGCACAACCTGCCGATCTTCGGCGTGAGCCGGGCGCCCCAACACCCGACCGAGCCGAACGCGAACGGCTTCGACATCTATATAAACGGGGTTCCGCTCGACGCGGTCCCGAACCCGGAGCCGCGCGTTTCGAACGTGCAGCACCTGTCACAGCTCCTGAAATTCGTCGCGGAAGACTACCGGACCGGCAAGCTGGGCGGGGAGCACTAGAGGCGATCCTTCCGTACATTTACGTCCCGGCGCACGACCAGTATATCGCCGGCCGGAAACAACGATACGAACAGGGGGCACATGAACGCCGACACCGCTTCCCACGCCGACCAGATGCGGCGCATTCTCGTCGAGGTGCTGGGCGTGCCCGCTGCGACGGCCACCGCGCTCGACGCCGCCTCGCCGCTGTTCGGCGCGCTGCCCGAGATCGATTCGATGGCGGTCGCCGGCCTTCTCACCGAGATCGAGGACCGCTTCGGCATCGTGATCGACGACGACGAGATCGACGCGGAACTCTTCGCGACCTTCGGCAATCTCGTCGGCTTCGTCGAGCGGAAGGCCGCCGCCTAGGTGGAGCCGTTCCGGTTCTCGCTGCTGGGCGCCGGGCCGTTCGACCTGCCGACCGTGCTGCGCGGCCCCGAAACCGGGCCGTGCGTCCTTATCGTCCCGCCGCTGTTCGAGGAGATGAACCGCACCCGGCGGCTTCTCGCGGACATCGGCCGCGCGCTTGCGGAGCGCGGCATCGGCAGCGCGCTTCCGGACCTCCCCGGCACGGGCGACGCACCCGGCGAACCCGACGTCGACCTCTGGCGTTCTGCCGTCACCGCCGCAATCGCGGCGCTGTCGGCGCGGCCGCTCCGGATCGTCGCCGTGCGCGGCGGTGCGCTGCTGACGGACGGCGAAGGCAGCCGCTGTCTCTATCGCATCGCCCCCGTCTCGTCCGGGGCCGCGCTTCTGCGCGAGATGATGCGCGCGCAGGCGGTCACGGATCAGGAGCGCACCGGCGCACGCTCCGGCCCTGCCGCCTATGAAGCCCGGCTGGCGCACGGCGAATCCGTCACGCTGACGGGGTACGCCGTCACCCCGCCGCTCGCCTCGGCGCTCGGCGCGCTGGCGCTTCCCGTCGCCGCCGTGCCGGCCCGCACCGCCGCGATCGAGGGACCGCCCGTCTGGCGGCAGGCCGAACCCGCGCCCGCGCCGGAGTATGCAGCCGCGCTCGCGGCCGACATCGCCGGATGGATGCAATGATGCGGCCGCTCGTCATCCGCTGCGAGAGCACCGCACTCGCCGCCGCGCTGCATCCCGCGCGCGGCGCGCATGGCACGCTCATCGTCTCGGGCGGCGTGCAGACGCGCGCCGGGCCGCACCGGCTGTTCACGCGGCTTGCCGAGGCACTCGCCGCGCGTGGTATGCCGACGCTCCGCTTCGACCGGCGCGGCGTCGGCGACAGCGAAGGGGGGGATGCAGGCTTCCTCGGCAGCGAAGCCGACATCGCGGCAGCCGCCGCCGCGCTTCGCCGGGAAGGCGGCGCCGACGGCACGACTGGTATCGGACTCTGCGACGGCGCCGCGGCGCTCGCCCTGTTCGGCGCCGGGGCCGGGATCGACCGTCTCGTCCTCATCAATCCGTGGAGCTTCGACGGCGCCGTCGCCGAAATGCCCGCCGCCGCGCAGCGCGAACGCACGGCGCGGCGTCTCAGAAGCCCCGGCGCGTGGCTGCGCGTCCTCACCGGGCAGGTCGACATCGTGGGCGCGCTGCGTTCGGTCTTCGCCCGGCCCGAACCGGCGACCGAACAGAAGCTCGCCGCGCGCCTCGTCGCCGCGCTCAACGCGTTTCAGGGTCCGGTCTTCGTCGTCCTCTCCCGAAGCGACGCCACCGCCCGGGCCTTCGGCGAACTGCTGCCGCACCTCGGCGCGCATGTCCGCACGCGATGGATCGAAAACGCCGACCATACCTTCACGCGGCCGGAGGCGCAGGAGGCGCTGCTCGCCGCGATCGGCGATTTCCTGAAAGACTGAACCAGCTTTGGCTGGACGAATGCTCGCCGTTCAGTCCTCCACCCCGGCACGGACCTGATCCACGACCCCGTTCACGGCGTTGATGACGGAATCCGGGCGATCCATCTGGACATAGTGCCCGGCGTCCGGAAGGATTTCGTGCCTCGACTGCGTCGACCAGCGCGCCTCGTCGCGGTGGAGATCGAGCCATCGTGCCAGTTGGGCGCGGCCCTCCGCCTCGCTGAGGCCCTGCGCCGCCAGCACCGCCTTCGGATACGGTTTCGCGCCGGACAGGACGACCAGCGGCCGATCGCTGAGGGTTCTGAACGTGCCCGCCTGACGAAGCGTGATTTCCAGCGATTCCAGCTCGTCGATCATGCGGGGCAGGCTGGTCGGCGTGTAGGCATTGCGCGCGGGCGTGACCGCGCTGTCCTCCTCCGGCGACAACGCGCCCGACAGGACGCGCGGCAGCCCCGCCCAGGCAAGCGCGCTCAGCGCGCGGACGGCGACGGGCAGTTCGACCTTCATCTTCTCCTTGCCGGGCGGGACCAGCTTCTCGAGCTGATCGGGATGGGAAGCATCCACGAAGACCAGCCCCTTCACCGCCCCGCCGAACTGGCGCGTGTAGTTCATGATGTAGGGCCCGCCCAGCGAATGGCCGACGAGAACGAGCGGGCCGTCGATGTCCGCAGCCGTCAGGGCCGCGTGAAGATCGCGGGCGACATGATCGCCGTCCCGCACGCCGTTCGACGGGTCGCTCCACATGATCCCGGCGCGATCATACGCGCATGTCCGCGTCTTTTTCGCGAGCGCATCGTGGACCTTGTACCACGCCAGCGATCCGTTCACGTCGAGCCCCGATTCCAGGATCACCACCGGGGCGCCGCTCCCCCGGCAATCGAGATGGATCCTGCGCCCCCCGATATCGACAAGCCTGCCGGGCGGCGGATAGGCCGAGGCGGCGCTGCGACGCGCGAAAAACTCGTACACGGCGCCAGCGAGCACCAGCAGCAGGAGCACGCCGGCGAGGCCGACGGCGACACGGCGAACCCACAACCAGACTTTCGAGCCGACAGGCGCGACAGCTTCGGATGCCATGAATTTTCTTTCCAAGACAAATTTTTCCGTCAGCGCAACTTGGCAGCACGAATATCGATCCGCAACATCTTGCGATGCCCCGATACGTCGGACACGCTTCGGCTGGCGGACAATCTGAACGAGAATTCTTTTTGGATTGGTAGCGGAGGAGGGACTTGAACCCCCGACACGCGGATTATGATTCCGCTGCTCTAACCAGCTGAGCTACTCCGCCCCGTAGACCTGTACGGCCCGAAAGCGGGGGTCATATAGGCGTGGGTGCCGCCCCGGTCAATCGTCCGCGCAGCATGGTTGCGCTCGCTTCACGGGCTGGCTAAGCCGTGCGCCATCGTGGCGGCGGACTGAGGGGAGAGATCGGCCGATGACATGGCGTTCGTTCGTGCTCGCTGCCACGCTCACGGCCGGTTTCCTTTCAAACGAGGCTCATGCGATGCAGGACTGGACGCTTCTCATCCACGGCGGCGCCGGCGTGATGGAGCGCTGCAGGATGACACCCGGGCGGGATGCCGCGCAGCGGGCCGGGCTTTCCGCGGCGCTGGGCGCGGGCAAGGCCGTGCTCGCCGCGGGCGGCAGCGCGCTCGATGCCGTGGAAGCCGCCGTGAAGGTTCTGGAAGACGACCCCGGCTTCAACGCGGGCCGCGGCGCCGTTTTCACCTATGAAGGCGTCAACGAGCTTGACGCCGCCGTCATGGACGGGCGGAACCGTGCAGCGGGCGCGGTCGCGGGCCTCACCCGCACGCGCAACCCGATCACCGCCGCGCGCGCCGTGATGGAAAAGAGCCCGCACGTCATGCTGCAAGGCCCCGGCGCGGACCGCTTCGCGCGCGAACGCGGCCTCGATCAGGTCGACCCGTCGTATTTCCGCACCGAGGAGCGCTGGCAGCAACTCCGGCAGATGAAGGAGAACACGAAGACCGGCGCGGCGTTCGATGCTGAGGTGAAATACGGCACCGTGGGCGCGGTCGCGAAGGACGTTCACGGCAACCTCGCCGCCGCCACCTCCACGGGCGGTCTCACCGGCAAGCGCTGGGGGCGCGTCGGCGATTCGCCGGTGCTCGGCGCGGGCACCTATGCGGACAACCGCGGCTGCGCCGTCTCGGCGACGGGCTCCGGCGAATATTACATCCGTGTTGGTGTGGCGCACGAGATCTGCGCGCGGATGCGCTTCGGCAAGGAAGACGTGCAGACCGCCGCCGACGCGGTGCAGGCCGAGGTGAAGGCGCTCGGCGGCGCGGGCGGCGTCATCGCCGTCGCACCGGACGGCACGTCGGCCTTTTCCTTCAACACGCCCGGCATGTATCGCGGGCGGGCCACGTCGGGCGGCGAATTCGCCGTTCAAATCTATGGGGATGAAGAGTGAGCACAAGCGACGTTCTGATCGTGGGCGCGGGCCAGGCCGCCGCCCAGGCCGCCATCAGCCTGCGGATGGCGAATTTTGCGGGCAGCATCACGATGGTCGGCGCCGAGGCGCTCCCCCCCTATGAGCGGCCGCCGCTCTCCAAGGACTATCTTGCCGGGGAGAAGGAAGCCGCCCGGCTGCTGCTCCGGCCTGAGACCTTTTGGGCCGACAAGAATGTGACGCTGCATCTCGGCACGCGCGTCGTCGCGGTGAACCCCGAGGCCCGCACGGCGACCACCGACGCGGGCGAGCATCTCGGCTACGGCGACCTCATCTGGGCGGCGGGCGGCAGCCCGCGCCCCCTGCCCTTGCCCGGCGCCGACAGCCACAACGTCCACATGATCCGCACCATCGCCGATGTCGACGCGCTGCGCGCCGATCTCGAAGGCAGAGGCCCGGTCGTCATCGTCGGTGGCGGCTACATCGGCCTTGAGGCGGCGGCCGTGCTCATCAAGCTCGGCCACAAGGTCACGCTGCTCGAAGCGCTGCCGCGCGTGCTCGCGCGCGTCGCCGGGGAAGCCGTGTCGCGCTTCTATGAGGAGGAGCACCGCGCGCACGGCGTCGACCTGCGCCTCTCCGCCGCCGTCGAGGCGCTGGAAACCGAGGGCGGACGCGTCACGGCGGTACGCCTCGCCGGCGGCGAGCGCCTGCCCGCCGCCGCGGTGATCGTCGGCATCGGCCTCGTGCCTTCCGTCGAGCCGCTGATCGCGGCGGGTGCGAGCGGCGGCAACGGCGTCGATGTTGACGCCTTCTGCCGCACCACCCTGCCCCACATCTACGCCATCGGCGACTGCGCCTGCCACGAGAACCGCTTCGCGGGCGGCGCGAAAATCCGCCTCGAATCGGTGCAGAACGCCGTGGATCAGGCGAAGACCGCCGTCGCCTCCATTCTCGGCGATCCGCAGCCCTACACGGCGACGCCGTGGTTCTGGTCCAACCAGTACGATCTCCGCCTCCAGACCGTGGGCCTCTCCACGGGCCACGACGCGACCGCGCTGCGCGGCGATCCGGGCGCGCGCAGCTTCAGCCTTATCTATTTGAAGGGTGGCCGGGTCATCGCGCTCGATTGCATCAATGCGGCGAAGGATTTCATTCAGGGCCGCGCGCTCGTCGAGAAAGCGGCCGTCATCGACCCTGCCCGGCTGGCCGACGCCGGCACGCCGCTGAAGGAACTCCTCGCCTCGTCTTGAGGGCCACGTCGTAAGGGGGAGTCTCGCCTTGACCATGCCGGCGCTTTTCCACGGGCGGCTCTCGATCCCGGTGATCGGATCGCCGCTGTTCATCATCTCGAACCCCGATCTCGTCATCGCGCAGTGCCGCGCAGGCGTCGTCGGCAGCTTCCCGTCGCTGAACGCCCGGCCGCTGCCGCAGTTCGAGGAATGGCTGCAACGCCTGACAACCGAGCTGACGGACAAGGACGCGCCCTACGCGGTCAACCTCATCGTCCACAAGTCGAACGACCGGCTGATGGACGATCTCGCGCTCTGCGTGAAATACAAGGTGCCGCTCGTCATCACCTCGCTCGGCGCGCGGGAGGACGTGAACGCCGCGATCCACAGCTACGGCGGCCTCGTCTTCCACGACGTCATCACCAACGCCTTCGCGCGCAAAGCCGTCGAAAAGGGCGCTGACGGCCTGATTCCCGTCGCCGCGGGCGCCGGCGGCCATGCCGGCACGCTCTCCCCCTTCGCGCTCGTTCAGGAAATCCGCGAATGGTTCGACGGGCCGATCGCCCTCTCCGGTGCCATCGCCACGGGCAATGCCGTCCTCGCCGCGCAGGCGATGGGCGCGGATTTCGGCTATATCGGCTCCGCCTTCATCGCCACCACGGAAGCGCGCGCCGACGAGCGCTACAAGCAGATGATCGTGGAAAGCCACGCGTCAGACATCGTCTACACCAACCTCTTCACCGGCGTGCACGGCAACTACCTCGCCCCGTCCATCGTGAAGGCGGGCCTCGATCCCGCGAACCTGCCGACCAGCGACCCTTCGAAGATGGACTTCGGCAGCGGCGGCAACACCGGGGCCAAGGCGTGGAAGGACATCTGGGGCTGCGGCCAGGGCATCGGCGCAGTGCAGACCGTGGTGCCCGCCGCCGAGCTCGTCGCGCGCCTGAAACGCGAATACGACGCCGCCAGGGCGAAACTCTGCGCCGCCTGAGCCGTTCTTTTTTGACGAGGCTCAAGAAACGGCCCCGCATCTGTGGCATGGTCGCGGGCAAGGCATGGCGACTCGAGACAAAGGATCGGAAACGCGCGATGGAACTGACGATTTCGCTCGAAGAGGTGTGCCGCATCGTGCTGAGGGCGCGCGAGTACGACGCGCAGGTCCCCGCCGTCGACCCCGACGACAGCTCCAACATGGCCGACGACAATGCCGTGGACGTCCTCGAGGATTCCTCGAACACCTCCGTCGAGGAAGAGCTTCGCAGCATGATCGAGGACCTGAACGACGACGAGCAGACCGAGCTCTACACGCTGATGCTGGTGGGCGCGGGCGATTATGACGCCGCGGAATGGGATGAAGCCCTCGCCACCGTCACCGAGGAGATTTCAGACATCCCCGAGGCCCTGATGCGCACCCCCATGCTGGCGTCCCTGCTGGAGACCGGCCTTGCGGCGTTCGGTCTGGATTGCGACGGGGTTGGGCAGCAGAGCTAGCAGTCCGCCCGTCCTAGCACTACTTTGGCAGATTCTGTCTTGTAGGGGGTCGAAGGTTGTATCCGCAGTTGGGGCAATGGCTCGGCGGAGGTCGTGAGAGGTGATCAAGGATGGCTTGCCTGACTGCTGGCAAGCTGGGCTGTGGCGGCGGGCCGCCGATTCTTTTTTTCCCGCCCCGCTGCTGCGAGGCGGCGGGATTGGAGGAAGGCATAGGCGATCATTGTCATGAGCGCGTGTCGGTGCAAGCCAGTCCATGATCGACCTTCGAAGTGGTCGAGCCCCAGCTCTTCCTTGAGTTGCTGATGGGCCTGTTCGCAGATCCAGCGGGCCTTGATGGCACCGGCCAACTTCTTGATCGGCGTATCGGCAGGAAGGTTCGAGAGATAATATTTGCGTTCTTCATTCGAGCGATGCTCGCCCACCAGCCAAGCCTCTTCGCCGGGCATATGCTGCGATCCCATACTGCCGATACGTTGCGGCGCCCCGTCAGCGATTCGCACCCGCATCGCCGCAAAGCGGGCGGAGAGACGTCGCTTCGTGCCACGCCGCCAACTGACCTGCCGCCATCTGGCACCTTCCAATATTAGATGGGCAGCGATCGACTTGCAGTCGGGAACGTGGCGTTGACGCGGCCGCCCGCGGCCAGCGACAGGGAAGACCAGTTCCACATCGGCAGGATAAACTTTCTGGTGCTTGGGAATGCCCACCGCCCAGCACAGTTCCCGCGTACTCAAGGCCTGTCGGAATGACGCTGAAAGCCCATAGCCGGCATCGGCAAGCACGCAGCCAAATCGCACACCGGCCGCGATGATCCGGTCGATCTCCTCGATCGCGATTTCCGGTTTGGTCCTGGGCTGGCGATACCCTTGCGGTACGCCGGCCTTCGCCATCCGCGCGTCGTCACCCATCCAGCTCTCGGGTAGAAAGAGGCGCAAGCTCAGCATGACAGGCACTTCACCGTTCGCGAGAGTCGTGGAAACCAGTGTCTGACAGTTGGCTCTCTTGCCCAGCGCCGATGCATATTGGGGAGCAACGCCGACCGAACTCATGCCCTTCTTCGGCAAGGCTGTATCGTCGATGATCAGCCAAGCATCCTCACCGCCGACCAGTCCCTCGGCATGCTGCCACAGCGCTGCCTCAAGCGGCTTGCTGTCCCACAGTCCGGCACCAATGAAATGATGCAGCCGGTCGTAGCTGATCGCATCGTCGCGCGCCGCCATCGGCTGGATGCTCTTGCGATCGCCCGGACCGATCAATCCGGCGATATAAGCGGGGCACATCCGACGCCGCGCCTTGTGCCCCAGCCCGTTGAGAAACGGCTCAAGCCAGCGCTCGAGGTCGCCCATCCAATCCGCGTCCATCGCCAGCCTCCCAAAAGCTGGCTCCCTATGAACCACCGAAACCCCGACAAGGGAATCCCAAAAATCAACATTCTACCAAAGTAGCGCTAGGCTGCATTGTCCGAGTTGAGCGAAGCGCTTTCCGCTCCGGGCGTTTCCGCCGCAGGAGGAAAAACCACAAAGCGTTGCAGCAGGAATGCAAGGCCGATCGTCGGCGGTGCGGCGACAATGCCGGCGATATAGGGGTTGAAACCCACGCCGATCAGGACGTTCAACAGGCCGATATTCAGGAAATAGAGCCCGCCCCAAACCATCAGGAAGCGGGAAAAGCGCCCCCGCAACCGCGACACGAAAACATACCGTCCAAGTGTCACGAAACTCAGAAAAATGCCGCCGAGAAGAGACCCGAGGCTGGCCAGCGGATAAGCGACGCCAGCGTACAGGAGCGCACAATAAAAGGCATAGCTGGCCGCCGTATTGAACAGACCGACGACAAGGTAGCGGCCAAGCAATGCAGGAGAAAAAGCGCTCAAACCGAACACCGGTCGGGCCCCTTTGCATGGTCCTCGCCAAACCGCGTGACCATCCGCTCGTAAAGGCCGAAAAGCTGCCGTTGCCGACCGACCGACCATGTCGTCAGTTTCAGACGAATGCGTTCGCTGCCGGAAAGCTGTACGCCGTGCTTCTCGGCAAGCCGTGAAAACTCGTCTGCCGCCGAGGCAAGCAGCGACCATGTGCTGTTGCCGCCGCTGTAGCGGTTGGCGATCAGAACCTCGGGAATATGCCAACAGGGGCGTGCTTTTGACAGCGTCCAAGACAGGTCGACATCCACCACATAGCGGAACTGCGGATCGTATCGGTTCTCCCCGAGCGCATCTGTACGAACCAGCAGCGGAATGCCGAACATGTTGCGCGCCGTTGCAAGACACTGCCGCCCTATGTCGTCGGCGTTCATTTCCCCGCTACGTCCGAAACGCCGATGGGCGAGCGCCCTGCCGCGTTCGCTGACATAGGCCAGATCACAGTAGACGGCCGAGACATGCGCCTGCGAGTCCAGAACGGTCTGCGCCCGCTCAAGCGCTTGCGGCGATGCAAGGAAGTCGTCGTGGCACAGCAACATGTAACTTTCGGTGCGAACCCGGTCCAGGAGACAATCGAAATGCGCCTGCATTGGGATTGTCTGCGCCTGCGTCACGATCTCCATCGGAATGCGATCGGCCCAGCGCCTCAGGATGTCAGCCGTTTGATCCGTGGACGCGTTGTCACTTGCAAGTACGACATAGTCGGAAAAGGTCTGTGCCGCGATCGACACGAGCGCTTCCTCCACGAAGGCGGCGCCGTTGTAAACCGGCAGACAGATCGAAACACGCGGCACGCGAGATTCCTTTTAGCGGACTCTCTTCAGGAAGCCATCGGGCGCGACGGTCACCTGAAGCTTCTGGTGTATGGACTGGTCGATCTCGAAGCGGTCGTCCTGCGCCAGGAAAGCGTGAACCGCGGTCTTGGGATTGTTGCCTTTCCCCCACGGGCGATCACCGATCGCCGTCTCGCTGATATCTTCCACCAGCGTGTCGAAGACCACCACATAGCTCCCCACGCTGGCCAGTCCGGCATAGGCGTGCAGTTCCGCGAGCACGTGATCATGCGTGTGGTTGGAATCGAGGCAGACGAGAACGCGCCTCCGACTCTGGGCCTTCGCCTGTATCTGGGTAATCACCTCCGGCGCTATGCTCGATCCCTCGATCATCTCGATCCTGCGGGACATCGGATGCCCGGCAATCGCCTGCCGGTTTGCGGTGCGAATGTCGATATCGACCGCAACCACGGATCCTTCGCCGTGCCCGCAGCTTGCAAGCAACTCCAGCATGGACGCATAGAAGATCACGGAGCCACCCCGCGCGATGCCGGTCTCGATGATCAGGTCCGGCTTCACGGACCAGATGATCTCCTGCATTGCGACAATATCCTGCGGATATTGTATGATCGGCAATCCGAGCCAATCGAAATGGTAGGAGTAACGCTGCTCCTGGGCGCGCGAGAGCCATGCCCCGGAAATCGCCGCGAACGCACCGTCCTCTGCAATGGCGCGAATGCCCTCGCGCCGCTCTTCCTCAAATGCCGTGTCGATTGTCATTGAGATCCTGCCTGTTCCCTATCGCCCGCCTGCGAATGCAAGGGGCCTTCGTTCGAAATCCGTTGATAACCAGCGTGCTCCGCCTGATCCCACCAGTGTATGGCCTCTCTCAAGCCATCCGCGAGGAGGATACAAGGAACGAACCCGAGTTCCGTCTTCATGCGATCCACACTGGGCACCTGCACGAGCGGCTCCCCGGCGCGATCCTGCAACGCACCGAGTACGACAAGATCGGGGCGTCCCATCAATGTGCCGATCGTCTGCGCGATTTCAGCGATCGTCGCCGAGACGCCGCTGCCGAGGTTGATGGGTCCTTCGATCGTCGACATCGCCAGCCGCGCCAGCGCCTCGCCAAGGTCGCGAACGTCGATGAAATCCCTGAGCTGGCGCCCACTCGAGCAACGCGCGGGCAGACCGCGGGAGATCGCTTCAATGATGCTCGGCACGAGGCGGCCGGGCTTTTCGCCAATCCCATAGGCGTTGAACAATCGTGCCCAGGCGAATGCCACGCCGTATGCGTCCGCAATCCTGCCAGCTTCCAGATGAAGCGCACGTTTCGCTTGCCCGTATGGGGTCGCGGGATCGACAAGGGCTTCAATCTCGTGGAGCGGTGAAGGTGCCGTCACCGAATACTCGGCGCAGGTTCCGCTGATCACCAGCCGCTGCCCGCCCATGCGGGCAAACGCCTCCACAAGGGAAATACCCGCATCCCGCCAATCGGCATTGTCGGGCGCATCCCAGAAGCGGCCGTGTTCGGTGTTCCACGCAAGATGGACCAGATGCGTTGGCCGTATGTCCTCGATCAGTCGGACACAGCCGTGACGGTCCCTCAGATCGACTTCATGCCAGACGCCCTGCTCATCCCCATGGGGGCGAGACCGGGATACGCAGTGCAGTTCGATCCCTTTCGGCAGGCTGGCCGCGACCTGCCGGCCGATGAAGCCGTTTGCCCCGGTCAGCAACAGACGATGCGCGCGCCCACGGATCACAGTGCACGCTCCATTCTCAGGAGAGGGAGAGTCCTGTCGCGTTCGGAAATCACTACCGGCTCCAGCGGCCATTCAATTCCGATATCGGGATCATCCCACCGGATGCCGCGCTCCACGCCCTGCCGGAACGGCATCGAAAACTGGTAAACCACATCGGACTCGTCTTCGAGCGAAACGAAACCATGCGCGCAACCTCGCGGGATATAGAGCGCTTCGGCGGTTTGCGGTGAAAGCTCGGCACCGATCCAACGGCCGAAAGCGGATGAAGCGGGTCGCAGATCGACGACGACATCGAAGATGCGCCCGCGCGTACACCGGACCAGCTTGGCCTCGCCTTCGGCTTCCGGAATGAAATGAAGGCCCCGCAGCGTCCCGCGAAGGGCATTGTAGGAGACGCCGCCCTGCACATTCGGCAGTTCCAGCCTGTGCGCCCGAAAAACCTCCACGTCGTACCAACGGGTAAAGCTGCCCCTTTCGTCCCGGACGGGTGCCGGGACGATCCGGAAGGCTCCGGGGATGGAGAGGGGCTCAAGGCGCATCAGAATATCGACAGTTCCGGGTTGACCACCACGAAGCGCGCGCCCCATGCCCGCGCATCCTGAAGTTGCTGCGAGATTTCTTCTTTCAGATTCCACGGCAGAATGACGATATAGTCGGGGCGATCCTCGAATATCCGCTCGGGCGCGTGCACGGGAATATTCAATCCCGGCAGGAAATGCCTCTGCTTGTGCGGACTCCGGTCAACCGTATACGCGAGAAGCTCGGGCCCGACGCCGCAGTAGTTCAGCATCGTGTTGCCCTTGGCCGGCGCTCCATAACCTACGACTGTCTTTCCTTCCGTCTTTGCGGCGATCAGGAACGAAACGAAGTCGATCTTGCGGCGCTCCACGGCAGCGGAAAACGCCGTGTAGGGCGCCAGCGTTTCCAGCCCGTCATCCAGCTCGTCCTGCCGAATCTCCTCCAGCGTCTTTGCAAGCGCCGGATCGGTGCGGCCCTGACCTGCATGTCCGGCATAGAGCCGCAGGGATCCTCCATGAGTTGGCAATCGGCGTGCGCCATGAACGACAAGGCCATGCGCCGTCAGTATCCGTTCGACGGCCCCAAGCGAAAGGTAGGAATAGTGCTCGTGATAGATCGTATCGAACTGGCACTCGCGCAGCATGTTCAGCAGATGCGGAAACTCGATGGTCAGGATTCCGCCGGGCTTCAGCAGCAGCGTGAACCCACTGACGAAGTCGTTGATGTCGGGAACGTGCGCCAGAACATTGTTCGCAGCGATGAGATCGGCCTGTACGCCCTTTTCGACAAGCGCAACCGCACAGTCTTTCCCGAAGAACGCGTCGATCGTCTCGATGCCGTGCACCGTCCGCGCGTGTTCGGCGACATTGCCCGAAGGCTCGATCCCCAGCACCGGGATACCGCGCGCCTTGAAATACTGCAGCAGATAACCGTCGTTGCTGGCGACCTCGACAACCTTTGAGTGCGCACCCAGCACAAGATCGCGGGTCATCTCTCCGGCATAGGCCTCGGCGTGCTCCAGCCATGATTGCGAATAGGATGAGAAATACACGTAGTTCGGGTTGAAGTGCGCAGGCGTTTCGACATCGACGATCTGGGCGAGCCAGCACGTGTCGCAAACCATCACCTTCAACGGATAAAAGGTCTGGGGCTCGCGGTCGACGGTGTCGAACGGCCGAAAGGCGTTGGAGATCGGAGAAAGGCCGAGATCAACGACCGTATGAGTGAGCGGTGATCCGCAAAAGCGACAGGCGGAAAGCATCTAGGCAGCTTTCATGAGCGTTGCACACTGGGATTGGGTCAGCGCCCAGACGTCGCCGCGGCTGTAATATGTCTTGTACCATTCGACCGTGCGCGCAACGGCGGCTTCCAGATTCCAGCGCGGAATCCAGCCGAGCCTGCGTCCCGCCTTGGCGCTGTCCAGTGCGAGCAGCCGTTCCTCGAAGATCCGGTTGTTGGGCTCCACCCGCACCTCAGCGCCCTCTCCCCACGCGTCGCCAAGCAACTGGGCGAGCGTGCCGACCGGTCGGCAGTCGTGCACGACAGGCCCGAAATTCCATCCTTCCGAGAAAGCCCCGGGGTCCGCACAGAGATTCTCCGCAAGGTGCAGATAGCCCGGCAGGGGATCGAGAACGTGCTGCCACGGCCGCGTTGAAGCCGGGTTCCTGAGCACCAGAGGCCGGCCCGCCTGAAAGCTGCGCACCGCGTCGGGCACGATCCTGTCCGCCGCCCAGTCGCCGCCGCCGAAGATATTCCCCGCGCGGATCGCCGCAAGGCCCACGCGCCCTTCACCGACTCCGGGCGGAACAAGGTAGCTGTGGCGATACGCGTCGACGACCATCTCGGCCGCAGCCTTGCTGGCGCTATAGGGTTCCCTTCCCCCGAGACGGTCGGTTTCGCAGTAAGGGCGCGTCGTGTTCATGTTCGTGTAGACCTTGTCGGTGGTCACGACGAGAACAGCCTTCACGGAAGGGCAGCGCCGCACGGCTTCAAGCAGGTTCACCGTTCCCATGACATTCGTGGCGAAGGTGAACTCGGGCTCGGAATAGGCGCGCCGTACCAGCGGCTGAGCGGCGAGATGGAAGACGACGCTTGGCGATGCCGCGATGAGCGCGGCTTCGAGCACGCTCGCGTCGCGTACATCCCCGATCACCGATTCCTGCAACCGTGATCCGAGGTCGGTCGCCTCGAAAAAGCCGGGTCCGTCCTGAGGGGCGAGCGCATAGCCGCTGACTTTCGCGCCGAGACCGAGCAGCAGGCTCGCAAGCCATCCCCCCATGAAGCCCGTATGGCCCGTGATGAATGCCTGGCGGCCCTGCCAGAACGCGGCGTTGACCATCCGGTTCACCACGTCTTCCAAGGAGCGTTGCCCTTTTGCCAGTATTCCTCGAGCAGGCACAGTTCGCGGTACGTATCCATGCACTGCCAGAAGCCGGTATGCCGGTAGACGTTGAGTTCCCGGCGGGCCGCGAGGCTTTCGAGAACGCCTTGTTCCAGCGTGATGTTTTCCTCGTCGCCGACGTCATCGAAGACTTTTTTGTTCAGCACGAAAAAGCCGCCGTTGATCCAGCCCTCCGTGGTTTGCGGCTTTTCGATGAACGAACTCACCGTGTCGCCGACAATATCGAGCTCGCCGAAGCGCGAGGACGGCCGGACCGCGGTAACCGTCGCCAGCTTCCCCGATCGTTTATGGTGCTCGACAAGCGCGTCGATCTCGACATTCGCGACACCATCGCCGTAAGTGGCGAGGAAAACATCATCGTCGATATAGCGCAGCGCCCGTTTCAGACGTGTTCCCGTCAGCGTCTCGATGCCGGTATCCTGAATGCGCACGGTCCACGGCAGTTCTTCATCCTTGGCATCAAGCAGCTTTGCATCCCCGCTCCCGAGGTCGATTTCCACGTCGCACGCGTTCTGGCGATAGTTGAGGAAATAGTCCTTTATCATGCCTCCCTTGTAACCCGTGCAAAGAAGGAAGCGGTTGCATCCGTAGGTGCTGTAGTGGCGCATGATATGCCAGAGGATCGGTCGAGCGCCGATCTGCACCATGGGCTTGGGGCGATACTCGGTCTCCTCGCGAAGCCGGGTTCCCATCCCGCCGCACAACAGTACAACCTGCATTCGAACCCCCGGTGCCTAGCCCTGTTCCCGACACGACGGGGATAGTCTCGAATGGTTAATAGAGACTTCATTTGTCTCGCTATGAGACAAAATTCTTCATTGGCTTTCAATGCCTCGCGTTTAAACCGGCCGTCATGCTGACAGGAATGGATCGGGCCGGGATGTGGAACAGGGCGCTGCTGGCGTTCATTGCCGTCTGCCTTGCCGTGAGGCTCTGGCTCGTTTTCACCTATGAAGTGAACTGGGATGAATTCCTCAATCTCTCCATGGTCTATGACTACAAGCGGGGAGACATGACCGAAGCCCTGCAAACCATGTTCGTGCATGGTTTCGGCTGGGTCAGCGCAGTTTCAGCCAACGAGGTGGATCAGGTCGTCGCCGCAAGGGTGATGATCTACATCCTCGGGCTCGGCACGGCCGCGTTCATCTATCTGATCAGCCGGCATTTCATGCCTGCGCACGCGGCATTGTTCGCTGTCTTCTGCTATGCGTCCTTTTCGTTCGTCATCCGTCAGGGCAACAGCCTGCGCACCGATACGATCGCGACATTCCTGATGATGGCGGCGCTGTGGATCGCCACCTGCCGCCCGCCCACCCCGCTTCGCGCCCTTTCCGGTGGCCTGCTCGTCGGGGCGGCGGGAATGATCACGATCAAGTCCATTTTCTATGTTCCGACGCTGGCGATCATCCTCCTCGTCAGGATATGGTCGGCGGAGAACCGGCGGCGGGGCTGGGGCTACGCCGTGATGTTCGTCGCCGCATCGTTGTGCGGGTTCGGGCTTCTCTATCTCCTGCACCAGTCGACGCTTCAGGACCCTGCATCGAGTCTTGCCTTTCTCGATCGCACCACCGGGAAAACGCTGGTGGAACGTGATTTCGGCCCGGCAAAGGGCACATTCGTAAAGGCGTTGGTTGAAAACCCGGTCTTCTGGCTCATGGCCGGTCTGGGTTTGATAGCCTCTCTGAGCGGCCCGTGGCGGACCGGCGAAGACAGGGGCCGCCGAGTCATGCTGGCATCCTTCGCCATCATCCTCGGAACCCTGTTCACCTATACGGAAAGCCATGCCTACTACTATGTCTTCATGCTCGCCCCGGTGGCGGTTCTGTGCGGCTTCGCCTTCCCGCTTCTCGTACAGCGGACGGGCTGGCTTGTCCCGATAGCGGTGTGTGCGGCGCTCGCGATCGGTGCCGCCGGACACAGTTTCCGCGCGGCCGGAAAGAGCAACGCGGGCCAGAGGCAGACGCTCGCGGCCATCCACAGGATGTTTCCGCATCCCGTGCCCTATATCGACCGCTGTTCGATGGTGTCCTCCTATCCCAAACGCGGACTGTTCATGAGCATGTGGGGGATGCGTGACTATTATCGTGCCGGAAAGGCCGTCATGCGTCCCATACTGGAAAACGATCAGCCGCGCTTTCTTGTCGCCAACCGGGAGATGCTCGACCTCGATCGCCTGAAACCGGGCGAGGAGGGCCCTTCCCATTTCGGTCTCTTCAAGGAGGACGTCGACGTCCTGAAATCGAACTACATTCGGCACTGGGGCGCGATCTACGTGGCGGGCAAACGGCTCGGCCTCTCCGCTTCCCAGCCCGACCAGTCCTTCGAGATCCTGATCGCCGGCACCTATACGGTGGAAGGCCCCGGACCGGTCCTGATCGACGGCCGGACCGTGCGCCCCGGCAGCATCGTGGAGCTTGGCCAGGGATGGCATCGGCTTCAGCAGGCCGGCGCAACCGGCCTGTTTACGCTGAGGTGGGGAGAGAAGCTCTACCGGCCGTCTGCACGGGCTCCGGAATCGCCCTTATTCAATGACTTCTGATTCCGCGCCGAGGACTCTCCGCCGACGTTCGACAGGCTTCCGAAGCACGCCGCCCACACGGGTGCCATCTTCGCGTGCCGCATCGACGAGATAGAGCGGCCGCCTCTTCACCTCGTTGTGAATGCGGCCGACATAAAGGCCGACCACGCCCGTCATCACCAGATTGATGCCGCCGAGGAAAGACAGCACGACGATCGTCGATGTCCATCCCGCAACCAGCGTATCGTTGAAGAACCAGCCGCCCACCACGAACAGGCCATAGGAAATGGCGAGCAGGGATACCAGCGCGCCGCCCCAAAGGGCCATGCGCAGCGGAATATCCGAAAAACCGAGGATACCGTTGACGGCCAGCTTCAGCATTTTCAGAAACGGATACTTGGTGCTGCCGGCGGCACGTTCCGCGCGCACGAAATCGACGCAGGTCTGGTTGAAACCGAGCCAGCTGATCATGCCGCGAACAAAGCGGTCCTGCTCGCGCATCCCCATCAACGCGTTCACGACCTTTCTGTCGAGCAACCGGAAATCCCCGACGTCCGCGTCGATGTCGACCGAGGTCATCGTGCGAAGAACCCTGTAGAATATATGGGCCGACCAGCGTTTGAAGCGTCCCTCGCCTTCGCGTGCGATGCGCCGTGCCGATACGACCGAAAAACCCTCTTTCCATTTGCCGATCATCTCGAGAACGAGCTCGGGCGGGTCCTGAAGATCCGCATCCATTATGATCACGGCGCACCCGCCGGCATTGTCCATGCCGGCCGTTATCGCGATCTGATGGCCGAAATTGCGTGAAAGATTGACAATCCGGTAGCGCGGGTCCTGCCGCGCCTTCAGCCGCATCAGGGCAAGCGAGGAATCGCGGCTGCCGTCGTTGACCAGAACGATCTCCGCGCTCTGGTCCAGTTTCTCCAGAAGCGAGGCCAGCCGTTCGAACAGCAGCGGCAAGACATCGGCTTCATTGTAGATGGGAATGACGAGGCTGTAGCATGGCTCGATCGTTTCCAGCTTCATGATACCCGTCTCCACCCCCTGCCATGCCCGGTCCGATGCAACCCGGATGATCGCTAAGTGAAGCAGTCTGGTTAATTTTATCTCTAGGGTCGGCTTTCGCACCGTCGAGGCACCGAGCCTATTTGCCGGAACCGAAAGCATGAAAAGTGCTGAAAATGGCCGGTTTCTGCGATGGTGAGCCCTGCTGGATTCGAACCAGCGACCTACTGATTAAAAGTCTCAACCGATAGCGGGATATAGCGGAATATATCAGGAAATATCGGGTTGACGAATGGCTGTTTTACGCGCATTTGTGTGGAAACAACGGGAAGCAATCTAACACTACGGGAAGCCCGCTGTTTAGACGAATGTTAGACGGAAGGCTAGCCCATGCCCGCACCGAGAAGCCTGCTCAAGCCGTTCGAGAAAACCGCGACAACGGATATTCCGAACCCGAAAAAGCGCCTTGTCGTGTTCGATCCGGCGACGACTGGGCTTGCCGTTCTCGTCACGCCGCGGGGCGCCAAGACCTACACCGTTGTCGCGCGGGCGCCGTCCGGCAAGCAGGTGTGGAAGGAGATCGGCAAGCCCGGCGAGATATCGATCGATCAGGCCCGCGAGCGTGCCCGCATAGCAGTGCCGCGCATCAAGGCGGGGGAAGTCACCCCTTGCCCGAAGAAACGCCCATCGTACCGCCCAAAACGTTCCGCCAAGTATCCGATGATTTCCTTGCCCTGCACGTGAAAAACAAGGAGCGCCCGCTGCGTTCAGCTTACGAGATTGAGCGGCAGTTTAAGACGCACCTATGGCCGCGATGGGAAAGGCGGGTGTTTGTCAGCATTGGGCGCGAAGATATCGCTGATATGCTCGACGAGGTGGAGCGGGACAGCGGCGCGTCGATGGCCGACCATCTGCTGGCGACGCTCTCAAAAATGATGGCGTGGTATGCGCTTAGGGTGAGCAACTACAACTCCCCCATTGTTCGCGGAATGCGCCGCACGAAGCCATCGGAACGCGCTGGCAAGCGGATATTGTCTGATGACGAGCTTCGCCTTGTGTGGAGCGCGGCGGACGACGCCGGAGTGTTCGGCGCGATCATCAAGACATGCCTGCTTTCAGCACAGCGTCGCGAAAAGGTCCGCACGATGCGCTGGGAAGACGTCGATACGGAGACAGGCCGGTGGACCATCCCGTCCGAAGCCCGCGAGAAGGCGAACGCAGGCGAGATCACCCTGCCCCCGCTCGCCGTGGCCGTGCTCAAGTCTTGCAAGGAAGTGAAGGGCAACCCCTACGTGTTCGCCGTCTCCAAGGACAAGGCGTTCAACGGCTTCTCCAAGGAAAAGGTGGCGCTCGATGCGGCGATAGCGAAGGCCAACGGCGGCAAGGCGCTGGAGCCGTGGGTCATCCACGATCTGCGCAGGACCGCCAAGTCCCTGATGAGCCGCGCAGGCGTCCGCCCCGACATCTCCGAGCGCGTGCTTGGCCACGTCATCCCCGGCGTTGAGGGCGTTTACGACCGCCACCCGTACGAGGCCGAGAAAGCCGAGGCCCTGCAGAAGCTCGCCGGGCTGGTGTCGCTGATCCTCACCCCGCCGAAGGGCAACGTCGTCACGATGGAGAGGGGTGCGGCGTGACGCCAAAGGACGCCGTAATTCTGGACGTTGCCCGATGGGATGCGCGCATGACTGCGGCTTGGCTCATGGGGTTCAGCGGCTTTGCTGAGGGCTCACCAGAATGGGAGATTTCCGGAAAACTAGGCCAACGCATGTTCAAAAGCGCGTATCGGACGGGGCGCCCTGCGCGCGTATCGGTCACGCTATCGCGCGCAGAGGCTCGCTGGTTTGTTCACCATTTGCCAAGAACGTCGGACGGCCTGATTAACACTACAATTGAGGGCTGTGCGGCACGAGTATGGCTTTCAGCTTTTAGAGCGCTTCGGGGCCGGCGCGGCCGGCCTAAGGCGACATGTCACGATTACAGCGCGGACGATTCACCACGAACCTATTTCCGTAAGCTCGCGCGCCGGCGTGGTGCTGACGCTATCGAGCGAGCGCGGCTCAATCGCCTACAGCGTCGCCGCCCGTCCGGCTCCACCATACTGGATGAAAATTTCCCGAAATAAGTGGCAGCGGCTTTGATTCCTCTAAGGAAATAATGGGACTAGATGAGTGTCGCCCTAACGAGAGGACGACACCATGAGACTACTTCGAAAGCCTGAAGTCGAAGCGAAGGTCGGTCTTTGTGAACGACGCTTCCGAGAACTTGAACGCGATAATCTGTTCCCCCGCCGCGTCACCATCAACCCCAACGGCAAGGGCCGCGCAGTCGGCTGGATCGAATCCGAGGTCGACCAGTGGCTCGCCGACCGCATGGCAGCGCGGGAGGCGGCATGACCCAGAAACGAAAACGGCGCCCCGTGGGAGGGGGCGCCGTCGATCCCACAATTGGAGGCTGCAGGGCTAAACTTGCGTACCATAGTACCGCGCCGCTGTCTATAAATCGGCCTCGCCTCCACCTTAAGATTTCCCGTGAATCCGATGGTCACGCCGTTTCGCTTCACGGTGTCGTCGGCGGCCGCCTTGTGACGCTGGCGCGCGGGTTGAGCGAGGGTGAAGCCCAAGAGCGCGCCGCGACCGAAGCGAGCGAGCGCGGGATCGAGGTGCGCACGTGACATATGACGATGCACTGGCAAGGCAGCGCCGGGCTGCAGTCCGCGCTGATCAAGAGCGCGAAGCCCGCCGATACGGTCTCGATATGGCCGTGCACTACCTGCTTATCGCCACCAACTTCGATCGTGCGGCAACGCTGCTGCTTCTTGATGAAGTGCGCGGAATCATATGGCGGGAAACCGATGAGCGGCGCCGCCTATATCAATCCAGCCCAGAATATTTGGGGTACTGATGAGCCTCGCGCACAAAGCAACGCTCGCACTCGGGGGCGACTGGCATGGGGACTACGGCACAGCGCCGTCTCCCGGCCATGGCAAGGACGACCGCGGTCTTTCGATCCGGGATACGGACGACGGCGCGGACATCCTCATAAACAGCTTCAACGGGGCCGATTGGCAGGCCGTGAAGGACGAGCTGCGCGATCGTGGCATATTGCCGCCGCTGTCTTGGGATGCGCCCCGTAGCCGGGAATCCGGGCGCTATGAGTACGTCGACGAAAACGGCGTCGTGCTGTATCGCACTGTCCGCATTGAGAAGCCCGGCGGCAAGGAATTCATCGCCCAACGCCCCGACGGCAAAGGCGGATGGACTGCCGGCATCAAGGACGTCCGGCGCATCCCGTACCGGCTCCCCGAACTACTCGCCGCGCCGCTCGATAGCGTCGTCTACATCGTGGAAGGTGAGCGCAAGGCCGACACGCTGGCCGCGTGGGGCTTCACGGCAACCGCGGTGGCGTTCGGCGCTAACGGCGGGTGGAAGGATGCATTCGGCGCCTATTTCAACGGTCGCACGGTCGCGATCCTCCCCGACAATGACGATCCCGGCCGAGGCTTCGCGGAGAAGGTCCGGGCCTCGATTGAAAGCCACGGCGGCAAGGCGTTCTTTGTCGAGCTTCCGGACCTGCCCCCCAAGGGCGACGTGGTGGACTGGAAGGCGGCTGGGGGCACTGCCGAGGAGCTGCGGGGGCTGACTGAGGCGGCGAGCCCTCAATCAACGCAAAGTGCTGCGATTGAAATCACCGCCACACCCTTCGGCTGGCCTGAACCGGCGGGCATTCCCCTGCGTCCGTGGATTATGGGCCGCGATCTGCTGCGCGGGACGATTACGGGCGTCATCGCGGGCGGTGGCAGCCTCAAGAGCACGTACATGGTGACGACCGCGCTATCGCTTGTCACCGGCCGCGCCCTGCTCGGCAAGACCGTCTGGGACGGGCCGCAACGGGTTTGGTTCTGGAATCTTGAAGATCCGCAAGACGAACTGGACCGCATGTTCATGGCCGGCGCGATCCATTACGGCATCGGCCGCGACAACTGCGGCGACCGCCTTTTCGTCGATAGCGGACTGACCGGCGCAGGGCTGTGCACGGCGACCGAGGATGCAACGGGCTTCCGCATCATAGAGCCGGTTTACGAGGCACTCGCGGCCGAACTGGAGCGGCGGGACATAGACGTCCTGATCGTCGATCCGTTCGTCTCATCGCATCAGGTCAGCGAAAACGACAACAACAAGATTGATGCGGTTTCGAAGCGCTGGGCCAAGCTGGCGACCGAATGCGGCTGCGCGATCGTTCTTGTCCACCACACGCGGAAACTCGCAGGCCAAGCTGTGACCGCCGAAGCCGGACGCGGCGCCGTAGCCCTCATCAATACCGCGCGCACGGTGCTGGTATTCAACCGAATGTCGAAAGAGGAAGGCGAGCGTTTCGGGATCACCGACGACGCCGACCGCCGCCTTTACGTCAACGTGCTGAACGACAAGCTGAACCGCGCCCCGCCCGCCAAGGCGGACTGGATTCGCGCCGTCGGCGTGCATCTTGGCAATGGTGGCCTTGAAGGCGGTGACAGCGTGGCCGTAGCCGTGCCGTGGACGCCGCCCGATGCCTTCGAGGGCATCGATCACTACACGCTGCGCACCGTGCAGTCACGGGTCGCGGACGGGCAATGGCGGGCCAATGTCCAATCAGCGGAATGGGTCGGCATTGCCGTGGCAGATGCGATCGGTGCCGACCTCGAAAGCCCTGCCGACAAGCAGCGGGTGAAGGAACTCGTCAAAGGCTGGATCAAGTCGGACGTGCTGCGGGAGGTCGAGGACAAGGACGACAACCGCAGGGTTCGGAAATTCGTTCGCGTTGGTACGCTGATCGATAGCACGTCGCAGAGGTCAGAATGATCCTGCTCCACTTTCAAAGGTGGAGCGGAGCAAGGTGTCGCAAACCACGCGCAAAACACTGCTCCACTACACCCCCATGGGGTAGTGGTGCGGTGGTGGTGGAGCAGCGCTCCACTTGGGGTCTTCAAGGTGGAGCAAATCGCTCTCCCGAGATGTGTCGCCCGACCTTACGCCAAGCAGAATCTTTCGCCGGAAAATCGCACCCGTCTCCGGTCGGGCCCGATAAAATATATTCGGATATTGGCCTGCGTTTCGCGGCCGTTCTCGACGCTTCCCGGTGTTGCCTACTGATTTGTAATCAGCGCTTCTACATTGCAAATGCACGTATTTCCGTGGTATTCAGCGAGCATGGATCAAACAATCCAACATCAATCTAACAACTCGCCACCCAAAGCGGGAAAAGCCGGTCGGCCCAAGGGTTCCCGGAACCGCGTTTCGCGCGAGGTGAAGGAGATTGCCCTGCGCAAGGGACCGAAGATGCTGCGCCTGCTGGAATCGCTGGCGGAGAAGGCCAAGGACGAGCGCACGCAGCTTGCCGCCGTCACGGAGTACCTGAACCGCGCATATGGCAAGCCCATTTCTCCGACGGAGATCAGCGGCAAGGACGGCGCTCCGATCGAGACGAAGGACATTTCCAAGATCGAGGTGGCCCGCCGCATCCTGAACATGATCGAGGAAGCCAAAGAGGCGTCGGCAGGTCCACCGCCGATAGTGACCGACCCGGACGATATCGACGCCCGCCGCCGCATGTCTTTCGGCCTCACGGCACTCGCCCAACAGGCGATGGATAACCCCGAGCCCCAGCCGACGACTTGGTACAACGCCACCACCCCGCCGGACCCCAAGCCCGCGCAGGTCATACCGCCCGAGCCGCAAAGCTACGTCTACGAGCCGACGGCCGAGGAAGTCGCCCGCCGCGAGTTCGACGCGCATATCAACCGCGCCAGCAACCGCGCGATCGGCGGCGCCACCTCTCACCCCAAAGTCATTACCCAGAGGCCCCGATGAACCTTTCCGAACGCCGTATGCAGGCCAGCCTTGCCCTTGCCGACCTTGAAGCCGCGCAGGGGGCCGCGTTGCTCGACGGCCAGCCCTTCGATGCCGCCGAGATCGCCGCCAAGCGTGCCGAGATCGCCGCCATAGATGCCGCGGAGGCCGAGACGGCACGCCGGGAGCGGATTGCGCAGGCCGAGGCGCTTGCAGCCCATCAGGACGCCACGCGGGCCGAAATCCGGGAGACCCTGCCGCAATACGCCGACGCGGTGAAACGCGCGGAGAAGTCCGCCCGGGCACTCGTCAAAGCGCTGGCAGATATCGAGACGGCGGCGGACGCGCTTCGAAGCCAGGCACTGGTATTCAACACGCGCCCGCACGCCCTCGACGTAAGCGACATTCGCGACACCTATTCGCGGCTGCTGGCGTCGGAACTGAACGCAATCGAGTTCAGCCGGTACGGGATTCTCGACTGGATCAGCGCGCCGCGCGAGGCCCGTCCGTGGGGCACATCATTTGAAAAGTACGTGAAGCCGGCCTTTGCGGCCATTCTTGAAAAGGAACCGAACTGATGGGTGCAGTTGCTGAAATGAAGGCCGACGAGGCCCCCGCCCCCGCAGCTGGCGTGAAGCGCCCCCGTATCGCGCCGCACGCGCCGATCGAAGCGCAGCACTACCGCCGCACGTTCTGGATGAAAGCACCCCCGGAAGCGACCCGCGAGGACGTGAGCTATATGGAGTTCTGGACCGGCGTTCAGAAATACCTCCAGCGGCATGACATCGTGCATGTGCTTGCGGATGACGAAAGCTGGGAGCTTGAAGTCTGCATCGAGGCCGTGCGCACCGCCGGCTGCGAGATCAGCGTCCGCAAGAGCTACAGCCGCAAGCCGATTTCCAGTGCCTCGACCCCGCTTGGCGACAATCACCGCAGCGAGTGGCGCGCTGGCATGGGTTGGTGCGTCGTGCGCACCTCCGACGGCTATCCGGTCATCAAGGGCCTGCAGTCGGAAGCCGCTGCCGTTCTGGAATGGCAGAAAACCCAGCCGCGAAAGGTCGCATGATGAGCAACCTTCCGACCATCCTGTCCGAGATCAGCGCGATTGAGGGCGAGATGACCACCCGCGACTACTGGCGGGATGAGGGCAAGCAAGCGCGATACCGCGAGCTTGTGACGCAGCGGGAGGCCGCCGCCGGGCCTGTCGCTGGGGGCGAGGAAGCAGGGCCGCGCATCAATATCCACTCGATGACGGACTATCTCGCGGAGCATGGCACGCCCGATGGCTATGGGGTCTACACGAAGCTGACGCGCGAGGCGGCGGACGTCGCGGTCGCGATGCCAGCGGCGGACTATGCAGCGTTCGAATCCAGCTTCGAGGCCCTGCCCGACGAGATCACGAACGCGGCGCTTGCTGAGCTGCTGACCACGAAGCCGCTGGCCGAGCACGTCCCCGAGGCATCGGCGCGGAGCTTCGCCCGGACGCCCGAGGGCGCGATCCTCGCCCGCGAGTGGGGGCAGGACTTCCGGCATAACATGGGCGTCGTCCGCGCCCGTCTTTACCGCATCATGGATAGGTTCGATGAATCGCACGACGGCCGCTTTCTCGGCTGGCTGGAGAACCTTTCCGCGCCCGCTGCGATTGCGATCTATCGGAAACTGGCGGCATGAGGGCCGACAGCCTCGACGCTGATCTGGACGGGGCGCTCGATGCAGTCATGCGTGGCGACCTCATGCCAGCCCCTACTCCGGCTCAACGTGCGCGGGAGTCGATGCACTTCGCCGTTTCCAGCAAGCCGGACTATGAGGCAGACCTGCAGCGTGCAGCGCGTGCGACCGGCGTCCCGATACCGTCGGCACGGTCTTATCCGGACGTCGTGACGGCGCGGGCGCGTGCGGAGGCTTATGACTTCGACCGGATGGCGGAGGAATCGCCCGCGGTCACCTCCTTGCTGGGTGACGTGGACAAGGCCAGGATCGCGCACGATGACGTCGAGAACCTGAGCGCGATCGAGCGGGGCCTGAACAAGCTGAAGGGCGCTCTCAAGGCGGGATACTACGATGCCGCGAACACGGGCGCCGAAATGCGCCGGGTCATCGGCGACGTTTCCGAAGTGGCGTTCTCGCCCGTCACGGCGCTCATAGACGCCTATGTCGAAGCGGCGTCCCCTGCCCTTGCCCAAAAGCTCTACCGATACGACCGGGAGAGCAAGAAGGCCGCAGCTGCCGAACGCGAGGGCTTCCGGCGACAGGCTGATGCCGCCATGCCGCAATCCGACAGCTTCATTGAGGGGGCGGTCTTGTCGGGCGTGCGGAGCCTTCCGGCGACTGTCAGCGCGATCGGCGCGAGTGTTGCCACGGGAAGTCCGGCAACTGGCCTTGCGATCATGAGCACGTCGACGGGCAGCTCGTCCTATGGCGAGGCGCGTGACGCTGGCCTGCCTATGTCCCGCGCACTGGCCTACGGTGTCTCGCAAGGTACGATCGAAGGCGCGACCGAAAAGCTACCGCTTGAGTTCCTCACCAAGTCGCTCGGCAAGGTGAAGATGACAAAGTTCCTTGGCGAGTTCGTCGCAAAGGAAATGGCTGGCGAGCAGGTCGCGACGGTACTGCAAGACATGAACACTTGGCACGCGATCAACCCCGCGAAGTCGGTCGGGGAGTATCTGAGGGAGCGCCCGGCGCGTGCTGCTGAAACGGCGATTGCGACGTTGGTGAATGCCGGGGCCATGGGGGCCATGCACATGGCCAGCCGGGGGCGCTAGCGATGTCGATGGCGAGTCTCATCGTCCAGAAGGACGCCGCGTACCTGATGACGGATTCGGGCCTGTTCACGCCGAGTGGAATGCTTTTGGCGCTCGCACCAAAGGTGCTGGCAGTTCGGTCGCAGTCACTCGCCATCGCGACGACCGGCAGCCTCCACGTCGGCGTACTCGCGCCGCTACTGCATTCAATCCCCGATTGGGAGACGTGCGATCAGGAGGTATTCGTGCGCGCCCTGCCGGGCGTCGTGCGGAGCTTCTACGCTGGCGAGGGCCTCGACCCCGACCAACTGCCGAGTGAGGTGTTTATCGCCCTGTATTCGCGGCGGATGGGGCGCCCTATGGGCCTGTCGTTCATCACGGGATTTCCGACGTTGCTGCAGGACGTGGAGCCGTGGGCGCTGAAGCCCTGCCTGCAGGCGCTCACTCCGGGCGTCGATCTGCAGGCGGTCTATGGGCGCGATGTGCGGCTGCGCGACCCGTCGTTCGTGCCGTGGCGCGATGCTCTGCCGCTCGTGGAGGCGCAGCGGGCGGTACGTGAAGGCTGGGGCTTCATGCCAGACGGTGTGAGCGCCGTGGCGGGCGAGATCACGCTGACGACGGTTTCAGCGGCCGGGATCGAGTACGCGGCGCTGCATACCTATGCCGACGTTGAGGGGGAGCGAGTGGCGGCTTAGGCCAGCCCCTTCTCCACCAGCCGCCTGATCGCTTCCGAGCGGGTCGCGTCTCCCCGCTGAACGTCCAGCTTCGCCAGCAATTCCGCTGGCAGCCGAACGCTGATTGAAGGGTCGCGGCCTGTGGCGGGACGCCCTCTAGATTTTTGGTGTGCCGATATTGACGCCTTCATATTTTAGGCATACCAATAAAGACGAGCCGAGACAAGGATTAGGCCCCTCGCCCCGGCTCTAACCGAAACCGCATGAAGGGATGCGATAATGGCTGATTCCAGCATAGGGGCCGCGACGCCCCACTCCAAGAATGTGATCAAGAGTCTGGCCTCCGCGCAAGCGCTCTCGGAGAAGGAGGCGCGCGCCGCGAAGCGTGAGGGCAGGCAGCAAAGCGCCAAGGCTGTTCTCAAGCAGCGCATCAAGCACCGGCGTACCCGCTATGACAATGTCAGCGCGCAGCTTTGCATGAAGAACTGGCACGCAAGGTCCGTGCTGGAGCGCCTTCTGCTTATTCGACTCCAGGATATATTTCGCGAGCGCATGGTCGAACTCGGGGTGCCAGCGACTGACCTCCCAACATACAAGGACGTCCTTATCGCGGCGGAAAACGTCGATGCTGCGATCGTGGCGGACATGAGCGACATCGAAGTCGCGAAGTGGTATCGCCCCAAACCCGCCTGATCCTCACCACCCGCGACAAAGCGCCCGGCCTCACCGCCGGGCGTTTTTGTTAGACGGGATGTTAGACTAGTCGCCTCGCCGTCTAACGACACCCCGCCTAAGTCCTTGAAAAGATGGTGAGCCCTGCTGGATTCGAACCAGCGACCTACTGATTAAAAGTCAGTTGCTCTACCGACTGAGCTAAGGGCCCTTGCGCCGCGCGGCGTTTGCGGGGCTGATCTATGGAGCGCGGGGGCTTCGGTCAACCGTTTCCGAGGCGGGCGTGCATCTGGCGGACGGTGAGGCCGGTGACCGGGTGCCGCCAGTCCGGCGCGACAGCGAGCATCGGGGTCAGCACGAAGTCCCGGAGGTGCATGGATCGGTGCGGCGCGGCGACGCCGCGCGACTGCCGCCAGAGCAGCCGCCCCGGCCACACGCCCGTACCCCACGCGATGAGGTCGAGATCGAGCACGCGCGCGCCCCAGCGCCGTCCCCGGCGGCGGCCGAAGCCGCGTTCCACCGCCTTCAGCGCCGCGACGATCTGCGGCGGCGTGAGGCTCGTCGATGACGTCATGACGGCATTCGCATAGTCGCGTCCGCCCGGCCCCACCGCGCGCGTGAACAGGATCGGCGACACCGCGCCCGCCGGAAACCCCGCCGCGCCGAGCGCCTCCACCGCGGCGCGCACGACTCCCGCCGGGCGTCCGTGGCGCCCGTGCGGACGGTTCGAGCCTATCGCGATCACGATAGACGTTGCGGCGGTTGCTAAGGCCATGCCCGCCGCTTAAGCGGAAAGCCATGCCGATGGAAAGCCCGCTTGCCGCAACCGAACCGCCGCGCGACTGCCCGCGCTGTCCCCGCCTCGTCGAGTTCCGCCACGAATGCCGCGCCGAGTTCCCGGACTGGTGGAACGCGCCCGTCCCCGCCTTCGGCGATCCGGAGGCGTGGCTCGGCATCATCGGCCTCGCCCCCGGCAAGCACGGCGCGAACCGCACGGGGCGGCCGTTCACGGGCGATTACGCGGGCGATCTCCTCTATGCGACGCTGGACAAGTTCGGGCTTTCGCGCGGCACCTATGCCGCCGATCCCGATGACGGCCTTCGCCTCGAAGGCGCCATCATCCTCAACGCCGTCCGCTGCCTGCCGCCCGAGAACAAGCCGACGCCGCAGGAAATGAACACCTGCCGGCCTTTTCTTGAAACCCAGATCGCCGCCCTGCCCCGCGTGCGCGCGTTCATCGCGCTCGGCTTCATCGCGCACCAGTCGACGCTGCGCAGCTTCGGGCTGAAACCCTCGCGCCACGCCTTCGGGCACGGCGCACGCCATGCGCTTCCCGGCGGACGCATCCTGTTCAACAGCTACCACTGCTCGCGCTACAACACGAACACCGGGCGGCTCACCGCGCCGATGTTCGAGGACGTGTTCCGCATGGCGATGGACGAGGCGGCGTAGCGCCATGCCCTTCTCTGTCGTCGATCTCGATCAGGGCAATGCCCGCTGGCTCCAGTGGCGAAGCGGCGGCCTCGGCGCGTCGGATGCGCCCGCCGTGATGGGCGAGAACCCGTGGAAGAGCCGCAAGCGGCTGCTCAGGGAAAAGGTCGATGCGCTGGCGGGCGTCGTCTCGCACTGGCGCGGCAACGCCGCCATGTCGCGCGGCAATGCGCTGGAGCCGGAAGCCCGGCGGCTCTACGCGGGCCAGACCGGGCACGACGTCGCGCCCGCGTGCCTGCAAAGCAACCGCTTCGAGTGGCTGCGCGCCAGCGTCGACGGCATCTGCTTCGCCTCGGGCGCGGTCGTCGAGATCAAGTGCGGCGACAAGGCCTACGCGCACAGCGCCGAGAAACGCGCGGTGCCGCGCTATTACTACGGCCAGCTCCAGCACATCCTCGCCGTCACCGGCTACGCGCGCATCGACTTCTGGTGCTGGGTGCCGGGGCGCGAGGCGCAGCATATCGAGGTCGCGCGCGACGCGGCCTATATCGACCGGATGCTCGATACCGAAGCCGCGTTCTGGGACGAGGTGCTGGCGGGGTAGACGGGCCGTGCGTCCCCCGACTTCGCTCGGGATGAAAGAGGTTTTTGCGCCACGATCATCATCCCGAGCGAAGTCGAGGGACGTACCGAACCTCTCAGATGTCCTGCGTCAGCCGCCCGTAAAGCTCCGGCCTCCTGTCGCGGAAGAAGCCGAACGCGGCACGGTGCTTCCGCACGCGGTCGAGGTCGATCTCCGCCGTCAGCACACCCGTTTCCGCCGCGCCGAATTCGGCAAGGAAGTCGCCGCGCTCGTCGGTGATGAAGCTGTGGCCGTAGAAGCTCATCGCGTCCTCGCTGCCGATGCGGTTCGCAGCCACCACCGGCACCACGTTCGAAACCGCGTGGCCGATCATAGCGCGCCGCCACAGGCGCGAGGTGTCGAGTTCCTCCGATGCCGGCTCGTCGCCGATCGCGGTGGGGAAGAACAGCACGTCCGCGCCCATCAGCATCATGGCGCGCGCGGTTTCCGGGTACCACTGGTCCCAGCAGATGCCGACGCCGACCGTGCCGTACTTCGTCGGCCACACCTTGAAGCCGGTGTTGCCGGGCCGGAAATAGAACTTCTCCGTATAGCCGGGGCCGTCCGGGATATGGCTCTTGCGGTAGGTGCCCATCACCTTGCCGCTGTCGTCGATCATCGCGAGCGTGTTGTAGTAATGCGGCCCGTCCGCCTCGAAGAAGCTGGTCGGGATGTAGACCCTCAGCTCGGCGGCGAGCGCCTGCATCGCCTGCACCGCCTTGTGCTCGCTCACGGGCCTTGCCGCGGCAAAGAAACGCTCGTGCTGCACCTGGCAGAAATACGGCCCTTCGAACAGCTCGGGCGGCAGGATGACCTTCGCGCCCTTCCCCGCCGCCTCGCGCACGAGATCGCTGACCCGCGCGATGTTGCTGTTGATGTCGCCCCCGAGCGGAAGCTGGAGCGCGGCGACGTTCATGGTGCTCATAGCGCGGGAACCTGCTGGGTGATGCAATGGAAGGAGCCGCCACCGGTCAGGATGTGATTGGCGGGAAGGCCCACGGCCTTGCGGCCGGGGAACAGCGCCTGAACGGCGGCGACCGCGGCCTCGTCGTTCGGCTGGCCGTAGACCGGCACGATCACCTTCCGGTTGGTGATCAGGAAGTTCATGTAGCTCGCCGGGATCGCCTCGCCCTCAACCTCCAGCAGGCCGGGCGACGGGATGGTCCGCACGTCGAGCCCGGCAGCCTCCAGCGTCTGCCGTGCCTCGGCGTAGACGTCGGCGTTCGGATCGTCCGCGCCCGCCGCCTCCGGCACGACGACGACGCCCTCCGCGACGAAGCGCGCGAGGTTGTCGACGTGCCCGTCCGTGTGGTCATTGAGAAGCCCGTCGCAGAGCCAGATCACCTCCGTCAGCCCGAGGTCGGCGGCAAGCCGCGCCTCGATGTCGGCTTGCGACAGGTCTGGATTCCGGTTGGGGTTGAGCAGGCACTGGCGCGTGGTAACGACGCGGCCCGTGCCGTCCGGCTCGATGGCGCCGCCTTCGAGAACCCAGTCGTGGCGGGCGAGCGCCGCACCTTGCGTCTCGGCGACGAAGTCGGCGACCGTGTCGTCGCCTTCCAGTTCGTACTTGCCGCCCCAGCCGTTGAAGCGGAAGCCCGCCGCGCTGCCGTCCGAGAGGAACAGCGGCCCGGTGTCGCGCAGCCAGATGTCGCCGAACGTGCGCTGGTGGATGCGTACCGAGGGATGATCGGCAAGCGCAAGCCGCGCCGTCGCCTCCGCCTCGGGGCCGTCGACCAGAAGCTCCACGCCCTCGCCGCCGTCCGCGACGATCGCCGCCACCATCCCGGCGACCTCGGCCTGCGCGGGCTCGAGGTCCTCCTGCCACAGCGATGCGTCGGAGGGCCACGCCGTCCAGATCGCGGCGTGCGGCGCCCACTCGGCGGGCTGTCGTTTCATGTATTCTCCTCTCGCCCGGAACCGGTTTCATCGGCGGCTCTGCCATTGGAACCGTCCCCGGGCAACGCTGTTCCCTTGAACCCTTGCGCCACCACGTACCACTCGGACGAATCCTTGCGGCTCGCGGGCGGCTTCGAGTGCTTCACCGTGCGGAAATTGCGTTTCAGCTCCGCGACAAGCGCGTGGTCCGCACCGCCCGCCAGCACCTTGGCGACGAACGTACCGCCGGGCGCCAGCACCTCGCACGCGAAATGGAGCCCCGCCTCCACCAGCGCCATCGTGCGCAGGTGGTCGGTCTGCTTGTGGCCGATGGTGTTCGCCGCCATGTCCGACAGCACGAGGTCGGCCGCCCCGCCGAGCGCTTCCTTCAGCGCGTCCGGCGCCTCTTCGGCAAGGAAGTCCATCTGGAGGAAGCTCACGCCCTCCAGCGGCTCCATCTCGAGGAGGTCGATGCCTACGATCACCGCCTTCGGGTGCTTCTCGCGCAGCACCTGGCACCAGCCGCCGGGCGCCGCGCCGAGGTCGACCACCCGGCGCACGCCGCGCAGGAAATGGTACTTCTCGTCGAGTTCGAGCAGCTTGAAGGCGGCGCGCGAGCGATAGCCGTGCGACTTCGCCGCCTTCACATAGGGGTCGTTCAGCTGCCGCTCGATCCAGCGCGTCGAGGCGGCCGAACGACGCCGCGCCGTCTTCACCCGCACCTTGCCGCCCACGGAGCGGCCGCCCACACCCTTCGCCATGCTAGAGCCTGTAGCCGTCGCGCCGCATCAGCGTGCGGAGAATACCCTCGCGGATGCCGCGGTCGGCGACGCAGACCTCGCCGGAGGGGAACATCTCGAGGATGGCGTCCAGAATGGCGCAGCCCGCGACGATCAGGTCGGCCCGCTCGTTGCCGATGCAGGGAAGCACGGCGCGTTCGCCGTGCGCCATGCGCGCCAGCGCGGTGCCCACGTCGCGAAGCGCCGCGGACGGCACGTTGCAGCCGTCCACCTTGCGCCTGTCGTAGTGCGCGAGGCCGAGGTGCAGGCTGGCGAGCGTGGTGATCGTGCCCGAGGTGCCGAGCAGTTGCAGCGCTTCCGGGCGCCCCGGCGGATGCAGGTGGTCCCGCGCGCCGACGAGGTGTTCGGCAACGCGCGCGCGCATCCGGCCGTAGGCGGCGTCGCGTTCGTCGATGCTGTCGAAGTGCGTCGGCTCCGTCTCGGTCAGCGAGACGACGCCCCACGGCACGCTCGCCCAGCTCACGATCCGTTCGCGCCCGCCCGGCCCGATCTCGACGAGGATGATCTCGGTGCTGCCGCCGCCGATATCGAAGACGAGCGCATGACCGCCGCGCCGGTCGAGCAGCGTCTGGCAGCCGAGCACGGCGAGCCGCGCCTCTTCTTCCGGCGAGATGACGTCGAGCGCGATGCCGGTCTCGGCGAACACGCGGTCCACGAAGGCGTCGCGGTTGCTGGCCCGGCGGCAGGCCTCGGTGGCGACGTTGCGGCTCACCCAGACGCCCCGGCGGCGCACCTTGTCGGCGCAGGCCTTGAGCGCGGCGACGGCGCGGTCCTGCGCGGCGTCCGAGAGCTGCCCGGTTTCGAGCAACCCTTCGCCCAGCCGCACGATCCGCGAGAAGGCGTCCACCACGTAGAAGCCGCCCCGCGCGGGCCGGGCGATCAGCAGGCGGCAATTGTTGGTGCCGAGGTCGAGCGCGGCATAGGCGCGCCGCTGTACCTGACCCGTCTCGACCCGCGACGGCGGCGGCGGGGAATCCGGGACGCCCGTGTCGGGCGCGGTGGTCACATCGAAAGGCATGATGGTCGCCCTGTAAACAAGACGCCGGAGGCCCCGGAGGGCACCCGCCGTTCACTTGAAAGCGAGGCTAGCATCCTTTTGTAAAAATTCGCAACCTCCGCTCGTGCCCACGGCCCGCACATCTGACCGTTTGACATTGCGCGGCCGCCCCCATATTACGCCCAGCGCAATCGGGCAGCGCCCGCCGCCCGTTGGTGCCCTGTCGTCTAATGGTAAGACTACGGACTCTGACTCCGTCAATCGTGGTTCGAATCCACGCGGGGCATCCAAAATTCCGGCAACATACGGAATCCTCGGAAAAATTACCGGATGTAGCGTACCGCGCGCTCCGTCGCCGCGTGTTCTGCGGACAGGAATAGGCCCGGCTCGGCGGGGGGAGGCCGAACCGGGCCGGACGGTCCTGTCGAACCGCCCCCTGTTGTCCGTTTGCGTTACGCGCGCTTGCGGCGGCGGCTCAGGCCGAGGCCGACCAGGCCGAGGCCGAACAGCGCGAGGGCTGCGGGCTCGGGGACCGTCGTCACGGGTGTCTCGTCGTCGCCTTTCCGCGTGTAGAAGCCGATCGTGTGGTTATCGGACTCGTACCCGGCCTGACCGCCGCCGGTCGCCGGAGCCTGAGAAAAGACGATCCGGTTGAAGGTCTGCCCGTCCTTCGCATAGAAATTCAGGAAGGCGTAGGGCTCCCGGCTATTGTTCGCGCCGGCCGGATAGTCCGGGTGACCGGCGTAAGCCGGATTGCTGCCGATGATGCTCGCGACGTCTCCGGCCGAGAACGACTGCAGGAAATCGTCGTCCAGATAGAAGGTCACGGTATTCCCCGCATCGAGCGCGGACAGCCAGTAGCCGAAATAATTGACGCCCGCCCCGGCGCTCGTCGAGATCTTGACCTCGTAGCTGTCGCCCAGATTGATGCCGGCCACCGCGTAATCGGTCAGGTCCGCGCCGCCGTACACGTCGGTGGGGATGATGTTGACCCCGGTGTAGGTCAGCGAGAAGCTGACATCGTCGCTCGTATCGCCGGACGTGCCGTTGTCGTAAGTGCCCGACGAGACATATATGCTGTTGGTGACAGGCGCCTTGTTATCGAACGTCTCCACGTGGAAATAGTCGAAGTCGGCGTTGGACGTTTTCACCGTCGGCGCCGATACGGTCACATCGAATACCGGGGCTGCATGGGCTTGCGATGCAGCACCGAGAAACAGGGCTGTGGCTACCAGCCTCCATGAATTTGATACGCCCACCTCGTTCTCCTGTATGTCTTTCCATTCCCCTGATTTTCATTACGCAAAAACCATGCCATACAGATAAAACAATCACTTACCCTCAAAGTTGGCATAATGTGTAAAGCTGGCCTTACAGCACGGCGACGGTGTGATAGGCTCGCCCGCACCTGGTGGAGATGAGGCTTATGACCGGCAACGTCCTTGTTCGTGGTTTTCTGGCCGCAACGCTTCTTGTCGGAACGGTCGCGACGGCGGCCCCACCGGCAGCGGCGCAAGGTCTGGGCGCCCCCGTGAAGAACATCCTCGGCGACGCCTCGGACAGCGCGCTCGACAAGCTCGCCGAGCCCGGCGCCTTCTATGCCGACAAGGCGATCCGCATCCTGCTTCCGGGGCCGCTCAAGAAGGCGTCCGGCCTGATGAAATACACGGATCAGGCGGGCCTCACCGGCAATCTCACGAAGAGCCTGAACGATGCCGCCGGGCTTGCCGCGAAGGAGGCCAAGCCGATCTTTCGGACGGCGATCAACGACATGACGCTGCAGGACGGCATCGGCGTGGTCTCGAAGACCGACGGCGCGACCCGCTACCTTCAGGAAAGCGCCGGCGACGACCTGCACGCCAAGGTGCGCCCCCTCGTCGCCGACGCGCTCGGCAATGTCGGCGCCTTCGATCAGCTCGACAAGCTCGGCGGCAAATCCGCGCTCCTGTCCGGCGCGGGCCTCAGCCGCGACGGGCTGACGGACAGCGTCACGGATCAGGCGCTGAAGGGCATCTTCAAGTACATCGGCGCGGAGGAGGCGAAACTGCGCGCCGATCCGCTCGGTGCGGGAAAGAAGCTCCTGAAAGGCATCAAGAAGTAAGCGTCACACCGCTGCGGGCAGCCGCAGCGTCGCTTCCAGCCCGCCCAGATCCTCGCTGCCGCCGAGCGTGATGCTGCCGCCGTAGATCTCTGCGACGTCCTTCACGATGGCGAGGCCGAGACCGGTGCCGGGCTTTTCGGTGTCGAGCCGCGCGCCGCGCCCGAAGATGCGGCCGCGCTCGGCTTCCGCGATGCCGGGGCCGTCGTCCTCGACGACGATCTCGATGAAACGCTCCGCCCCGTCCGTCCGCGACACCGAGACGAACACGCGCCCCGCGCCGTACTTGGCGGCGTTCTCGATGAGGTTGCCCGCCATCTCCTCGAGGTCCTGCCGCTCGCCGTGGAACACCGCGGCGCGGTCGCCGTCGAGGTCGATCGTGACGTCGGGGTAGATGCGGCTGATCGCGCGGCGCAGGCCTTCGAGCGCGGGCCACACCTCGGCGCGCGCGTTCACCGCCGAGCGGCGGCCGAGCGCGCGGGCGCGGGCGAGGTGATGGTCGATGTGGCGCCGCATGATGGCGAGCTGGCCGCGCACCGTGTCCGCCAGCGGCGTCGCCTGCCCTTCCGCCTCGTTCATGACGATGGCGAGCGGAGTCTTCAGCGCGTGGGCGAGATTGCCCGCGTGCATCCGCGCCGCCTCCGCCTGCGCCTCGGTATGGTCGAGAAGCTCGTTGAGCTCCGCGACCATCGGCGACACCTCGGACGGGAAATCCGAGGACACGCGCTGCACCGCGCCGCTGCGCACCGCCGCGATCTGGTCGCTGATGCGGCGCAGCGGCCAGAGGCCGTAGCCGGTCTGGAGCCCCGCCATGCCGATGAGCCCGATGCCGAGCACGCCGAGCGACCACAGCACGGTCGCGCGCACGCGGGCGAGCTGGCGGTCGAGCTCCGCCCGGTTCTGCGCGGCCTGAACGTGGAGCACGAGCGGGCTGTCCGGCAGCACGATGTCGCGCTCCACGATGCGCAGCCGCTCCCCTTCGAAGGCGTCGCTGTCGTAGGCGACGGGCTCCTTGCTGGCGTCGAAGGTGCTCGGCGTCAGCGCCCGGTCCCAGAGCGAGCGCGAGCGCAGCGGCTCCTGCCCCGCCATGCTGATCTGCCAGTAGAGGCCCGAATAGGGCTCCTGGAAGCGCTGGTCGCCGAGCGAGCGGTTGAGGCGGATCTCGCCCTCGGGGCCGAGTTCCACGGTCGCGATGAGCGCGGTGAGCACGCTGCGCAGGCGCTCGTCGAAGCCGTCGACGATGATGCGCCCGACCGTGCGCTCCAGCGCGTATCCGCCGATGAGCAGCAGCGTGATGATCCACAGCGCCGACACCGCCAGCATCCGGCGGCTGAGCGAGCCGCGCCGGAACAACTGCCCGAAACGGGATTCGCGAGGTACGGCGCCGGCCATCTCAGGCGGCCACGTCAGGCAGCTTGCGGATCGTCCAGGCTGTAGCCGAGACCGCGGATGGTCTGGATGAGGTCGGCGCCCAGTTTCTTGCGGATGCGCGTGATGAACACCTCGATGGTGTTCGAATCGCGGTCGAAGTCCTGATCGTAGATGTGCTCGATGAGCTCGGTGCGCGAGACGACCTTGCCTTTGTGGTGCATCAGGTACGCGAGCAGCTTGTATTCCTGCGCGGTGAGCCTCACCGGCGTGCCGTTCAGCGTGACGCGCCCGGAGCGCGTGTCGAGCCGCACGTCGCCCGCTTCCAGCTCCGATGAGGCGTTGCCCGTCGAGCGGCGGATGAGCGCGCGCAGCCGCGCGATCAGCTCCTCCATCTGGAAGGGCTTGGCGAGATAGTCGTCGGCGCCCGCGTCGAGCCCCGCCACCTTGTCGGACCAGCTGTCGCGCGCCGTCAGCACCAGCACGGGGATGGCGATGTCGGCCTTGCGCCACTTGTCGAGCACGGTGAGCCCGTCCATCTCGGGAAGGCCGAGATCGAGCACGATGGCGTCATAGCTTTCGGAGGAGCCGAGGAAGTGCCCCTCCTCGCCGTCGTTCGCGACGTCCACCGCATAGCCCGCGCCTTCCAGCGTCTCGCGGAGCTGGCGTGCAAGCGTGGGTTCGTCCTCGACGATCAGCAGGCGCATGGGGGAACCCTTCAGTTGCCGTCTATGTCGATGATATGGCCGGTCTTGGCATCGACGTCCACCTCGACGATGGAGCCCTCGCGCAGGTAACGCAGCCGGTAGCGCTTCTGGTCCATGTCGAGCTTGCTGCCGACGAGCTCGCCCTTCACGCGGCTGCCCACCCGGCTCTTGATCTCGCCGAGCGAGCAGATCTCGCCGCTCTTCGTCGCCGCCCGCGCCGCGTCGTGGTCCTTCACCTTGGGATCGAGCGCCTGCGCGGGCGCCGCAGTGGCTGCGGAGACGCAAAGGGCGAGCCAGACAAAGGCGAGACGGAACTTCACACGCGGACTCATTCTGTAGAAACGCCCGCCACGCTTACCCCCCGTGCGGTGAATAGCCCATGAATATTGCGCACACGCCGCAATCACCCTAACTCCCCCGTTCGATCCTCTCGTCCGGAAGTCTAGCGCGTGTCCGCCCCCATTGTCTCGCTTGAATCCATCGGCCTCGTGCAGGGCACGGGCTGGCTGTTCCGCGGCCTCGATCTCTTCATCGGCGAGCGCGACCGGCTGGCGCTCATCGGTCGCAACGGCGCGGGCAAGACGACGCTGTTCCGCCTCATCGCCGGTCTCACCGATTTCGACGAGGGCGCGCGCAAGGCGCGGCCCGGCACGCACGTCGTGCTGCTGGAGCAGGACCCGAAGGTGACGGGCTACGCCACCTTGCGCGATTTCGCGATGCGCGGACCCGGCGCCCCGGCCGTGCACGAGGTGGAGGCGATCGCCGACCAGATCGGCCTCGATCTCTCCCGCGCCGCCGAAACCGCGAGCGGCGGCGAGCGGCGCCGCGCCGCGCTCGCCCGCGCGCTTGCCGAAAACCCGGACCTCATCCTGCTCGACGAGCCGACCAACCACCTCGACCTCGCCGCCATCGAGTGGCTGGAAGGCTGGCTCGGCCGCTACACCGGCGCGTTCGTCGCGATCAGCCACGACCGTACCTTCCTCACCCGCCTCACCCGCTCGTCGCTCTGGCTCGACCGCGGCCGGTTGCGCCGCGCCGAGATCGGCTTCGGCGGCTTCGAGGCGTGGACCGAGCAGATCTACGCCGAGGAGGCGCGCGCCGCCGAGAAGCTCGATTCGAAGCTCAAGGACGAGCTGCACTGGCTCCAGCGCGGCGTCACCGCGCGCCGCCGCCGCAATCAGGGTCGCCTCGCCAAACTCCAGGAGATGCGCGCGCAGCGGGCGAGCATGATCGGACAGGCAGGCAAGGCGAAGCTCGGCCTGCAAAGCGACGACGCCAAGGCGAAGATCGTGATCGACGCCGAGGGCGTCGGCAAGGCCTACGACGGCCGCACGATCATCAGGGACCTGACCATCCGCATCCAGCGCGGCGACCGCATCGGCATCGTCGGTCCCAACGGCGCGGGCAAGACCACGCTCCTCAAGCTGCTCACCGGCGAGATCGCGCCCGACACGGGCACGGTGAGGCAGGCGAAGACGCTCGCGGGCATCACCATCGACCAGCAGCGCAAACTCCTCGAACCCGGCAAGCGCGTCCGCGACATCCTCGCCGACGGCGGCGACTGGATCGACGTGCGCGGCGAGAAGAAGCACGTCATCGGCTATCTCAAGGAGTTCCTGTTCGACCCGTCCGTCGCCGACGCGCCCGTCGATGCGCTGTCGGGCGGCGAACGCTCCCGGCTGCTGCTGGCGCGCGAGTTCGCCCGCGCTTCCAACCTGCTTGTGCTCGACGAGCCGACCAACGACCTCGACCTCGAAACGCTCGACCTGCTTCAGGAGGTGATCGCCGACTACGAGGGCACCGTGCTCATCGTCAGCCACGACCGCGATTTCCTCGACCGCACCGTCACGATGGTGGTCGGCCTCGACGGCAGCGGCCGCGCCGACGTCGTCGCGGGCGGTTTCGCGGACTGGGAGAAGAAGCGCGCGCAGCGGACCGCTGCGAAGCCGAACGCCGCGCCCGCTGCCGAGGTGCCCCGCACCGCGCGCACCAAGCTCAGCTACAAGGACCAGCGCGAGCTCGACCTGCTCCCCGGCGAGATCGAGGCGCTGAACGCCGAGATCGCCCGGCACGAGGAGGCGCTTGCCCGGTCGGACTTCTACACACGCGACCCCGAGGGCTTCATGAAGGTCTCGGGTGCCCTCGACTGCGCGCGCGCCCGTCTGACCGAGTGCGAGGACCGCTGGCTCGAACTCGCCGAGCGCGCCGAGATGCTCGGTTGAGGCCCCGGAAATGTTTCCGAAGTGTTTCTGAAATGTAAGTATATGTAAAAATCACACCGGTTTACGACTCTTTGTTAATATTGTTTCGCAAGAACATTGACATTGCAAATCACTCTCAATAACAGCCGCCCGGACTTATCAACCGGGGGTAATTCTCATGTCGTTCTCGCGTTCCCGCCTCGTATCGAATGTCTCGCTTCTCGCGCTCGCCGCCCTCGCCTGCCCGGCCCTCGCCGATGAAGCCGCCGACAGCGCCGACAGCATTGCCGCGGACACCATCGTCGTCACGGCGTCGGGCTTCGAGCAGAAGATCGAGCAGGCCCCCGCCTCCATCAGCGTGATCGACCGCGAGGAGATCGAGACCATCCGCGCCGTCTCGATCACGGAAATCCTCCAGAACATCGAGGGCGTCGACGTCGGCGACTCCGTGGGCAAGAGCGGCGGCGCGCAGATCAGCATCCGCGGCATGGGCGCGGACAACACGCTGATCCTGATCGACGGCCGCCGCCAGAACACGGCGGGCAGCGTCACGCCGAACGGCTTCAACGAGACCTCCACGAGCTTCCTGCCGCCGGTCTCCGCGATCGAGCGCGTCGAGGTGGTGCGCGGCCCGATGTCGACGCTCTACGGCTCCGACGCGATGGGCGGCGTCGTCAACATCATCACCCGCAAGGTCGGCGACCGCTGGGGCGGCTCTATCACCGGGCACACCACCATTCAGGGCGACCGCGACTTCGGCGACATCAGGGGCGGCAACGTCTACCTGAACGGCCCGCTGGTGCCCTCGCTGATCGGCGTGGCCCTGCGCGGCAGCTATTCCGAGCGCGCGCGGTCGGAGATCGCATACCTCAACCTCGCCGGCGTGCCGACTCCCGTCACCGGCTTCGGGCCGAACCCGACGCGGAACCGCATCTGGTCGGCGGGCGGACGCATCAGCCTGACGCCGCACGCCGATCACGACCTCTGGGTGGACGTCGATTTCGCCGACCAGTGGTACGACAACTCCAAGGCCCAGATGGGCACGAACACCGTCGCCGGCGGCTACGAGGACGCGCTGGAGTTCAAGCGCCAGCAGTACGTCCTCGCCCACAACTGGCGGCTGCCGTTCGGCACGCTGGAAAGCACGCTGTCGCACAACGTCACGGAGACGTTCGGCCGTCTCATTCCGGCGCTGGTGCCGGTGAAGGGCGGCGGGCCGCGCACGCTGGAAAGCACCAGCACCATCTTCGACACCAAGTTCTCCTCGCAGGTCGCCAACCACACCTTCACGCTCGGCGGCCAGTACTGGGACGCCGAGATGATCGACGGCGTGGCGTCCGCGCCGTTCACCTTCGAGCAGTGGTCGCTATTCGCCGAGGACGAATGGCGCATCGTCGAGAACTTCGCCCTCACCGTCGGCGGCCGCTACGACGACCATTCCACCTTCGGCAGCCATTTCAGCCCGCGCGGCTACGCGGTGTGGAACGCCACCGACAACTGGACCGTGAAGGGCGGCGTCAGCGCCGGCTACAAGGCCCCACGCCTCGAGCAGCTCGCGCCCGGCATCAACGGCTTCGGCAGCCAGGGGCGCCTGCCGCTGATCGGCACGCCGGGCCTCAAGCCCGAAACCAGCATCGCCACCGAACTCGCCGTCTTCTACGACAACCGCGAGAACTTCCGCGCCAGCCTCACCGTCTTCCGCAACGACTACGACGACAAGATCTCGTCCAGCGACGATCCGGTCGACAACTGCACCTTCGGCGTCAGCGCGGCGGACTATGAAGCCGGCAACTACAGCAAGACCGACTGCGTCGATGTCGGCTTCTATCCGACCACCGCGACCTTCGGCCAGTCCGTGAACATCGACAAGGCGCGCACCGAGGGCTTCGAGGCCACGGTGCGCTGGGAGCCCGTGCCGTCGCTGACGCTGTCGGGCAACTACACGTACACGGACAGCGAGCAGCGCAGCGGCCCCTCGAAGGGCGAGCCGCTGACGAACACGCCCAGGCACATGCTGAACGGGCAGGTCCGCTGGCAGGCGACCGACATCCTGAACCTGTGGCTGCGCGGCGAATACCGCAGCCGCCGCTACCGCTCGCCCGACACCGGAACGGGCAATGCCAAGGCGCTCTACGGTGACTACAGGTCCTATGCCGTCTTCCACCTCGGCGGCTCGTTCCGGATCGACGCGTTCACGCTCAGCGCCACGGTCTACAACCTGCTCAACACCGATTTCGTGGACTACCAGCCGGCGACGAGCAGCACCGGCGCGCCCACCTTCGTCAACCGCTACATCAACAACCAGGAGCCGCGCCGCCTCTGGCTTTCCGCCAAGGTCGATTTCTAGCGCACGCCCGCAAGACACCTGTCGGTCAGGAAACAGCGCGGAGAGTCCCTCCGCGCTGTTTTTTTGCCGCGACCGTGCCGGGGCCGATCATTTCCGGATCATTGCTGCCTTGTTTCATTGATATTGACTCTGAGAATTATTCTCAATAACTGACCCCGCACACACAAACTGCGGGGGTTTTCCAAATGTCAGATCGTATGTCCGCTCCCCTTCGCACGCACTCGGCCTTCCTGGCCCTGTCTTGCGTGGGTTTCGTCGCCAGCGCGCTTCCCGCGCATGCACAGGAAGAGCCGAAGACGCTCGGCGGCGTCACCGTCACCGACACGGCCGTCGACGACGAGATCAAGGTCGAGAAGGCCGAGTCTCCCAAGTACGTCCGCCCGCTCCTCGACACGCCGCAGACCATCACGGTCATCAGCAACACCACGCTGAAGCAGCAGAACCTGCTCAGCCTGCGCGACGCGCTCAGCACCATTCCGGGCATCACCTTCGGCGCCGGCGAAGGCGGCGGCGGCTACGGCGACAGCATCAACCTGCGCGGCCAGAGCCTGACCAGCACCGGCGACATCCAGATCGACGGCGTCCGCGACGCGGCGCAATACAGCCGCACCGACACGTTCAACATCGAGCAGATCGAGGTCGTGAACGGCGCCAACTCGGTCTACGGCGGCTCGGGCTCGACGAGCGGCACGATCAACCTCGTCACCAAGCGACCGAAGGGCGACAACCTCACGGTCGCGCAGGCCGGCATCGGCACGGACAACTACTACCGCGCCACGATCGACAGCAACCTCAGGCTCTCCGACCTCATCGCGGTGCGCCTCAACGCCGTGTACCACGAGAACGACATCCCCGGCCGCGACTTCGACAGCAACGAGCGCTGGGGCGTCGCGCCCGCGATCACCATCGGCATCGACGGCCCGACGTCGCTGACGCTGCTCTACACGCACCAGAAGGACGACAACACGCCGCAGTACGGCGTCTTCTACTACGACAACGCCTTCTACGACGGCCCGCTACCGGGCATATCCGACTCCGGCTACTACGGCTTCAAGAACGTCGACTACCAGAAGCAGACGGTCGATCAGGCGACCGTCATCCTCGCCCACGCGTTCAACGAGCGCGTTTCGCTCCGAAACCTCGCCCGCTGGCAGCGCGTCGAACAGAACCTTGTCGTCGACCCGCCGCAGGGCCCGAACATCTGCCTTGCGGACGGAACGACGCCCACGGGCACGGCCTGCGCCGCCGGCCAGGCGCCGGGCACCTACCGCCCGGGCGGCCCCCGCGGCAACGCGCGCTTCACGGAAAACCAGAGCCTGTTCAACCAGCTCGACGTGACGTTCAGGTTCGGGCCCGAAAGCGAGCACGTGCTGAACGTCGGGGCCTCCTACCTGAAGGAGGACTACACGCTCGACGGCGGCAACGTGCTGCGGAACCCGGGCGGAGCGACGCCCAATCCGGCGCTGGACGAGATCGACCTCTACGATCCCGATCCGGTCTACACCGGTCCCGTCAACTTCGTCCGCAATCGTCACGACGACGGCGACGCGACCAACAAGGCGGTTTATGCCTTCGGCGCCTTCAAGCTGTTCGAACAGCTCGAGCTGAACGCCGGCGTCCGCTACGAGAACGCGCGCCAGACGTTCCGTCAGGACAGCATCGCGACTCCGGCCACCGGAGGCGCCTACACCGCGGGCCTGCCCCAGTCTTCGGACGACGATCTGTTCTCGTATCGCGCCGGCCTCGTCTACAAGCCGGTCCCGACGGTCAGCCTCTACGCGGCCTACGGAAACGCGCGCAATCCGACCTCCACGTCGACCCGCGCGGGCTGCGGCGTCACCGGCGACGCCACGTTCGGCGTCGATCCGTGCAGCGGCAAGCCGGAGAAGACCGTCAACTACGAGGTGGGCGTCAAGGCCGATCTGTTCGACGCGCGGCTTCAGCTCACCGCCGCGCTGTTCCGCAACGAGCGGACCAACTTCCGCGTCACCGCGAACGATCCGCTCGTCGGAACGGCGCAGGTTCCGGACGGCCGCAGCCGCGTGGACGGCATCGCGCTGGGTGCCACGGGCAACATCACGCCGGAATGGGCGATCTTCGCCAACTACACCTACCTCGACAGCAAGGTGAAGCAGAGCATTTCCGACTTCTGCCGGGAGAATCCGGGCGAGGTGACGTCGCTCCCCGGCGGCGCCACCGCCACCTGCCCGACGTTCGACGCGCAGGCCGGAAACCCGCTCACGAACACGCCGAAGCATTCGGGCAGCCTGTTCACCACCTACACGCTGCCGTTCGGACTGCAGATCGGCTACGGCCTCACCTATCAGGGCAGCGTCTGGCTGAACAACGCGCAGAACGCGGCCGGCAACGCCGTGTTCTATAAGGCGGACGATTATCTCATCCACCGCGCCTTCGCCTCCTACGCGTTCGGCAACGGCCTCACGGCCCAGCTCAACGTGCAGAACTTCACCAACGAGCGCTATTTCACCAGCATCCGCAACAACGGATGGGCGCTTCCGGGTGAGGACCGGTCGGCGGTGCTCAGCCTGTTCTACAGCTTCTGAGCCTGCGCTATGGGCAAGAGTGGTTCAGGGGGATCGCTCTTGCCCACCAGCATCCCCGGTGCTGATATTCCGGCGGGTCAAACGGTTTTGAAGATCGGCTCCAGCGCATGATGATCGCCATTCCCGAACTGCTCGATGCGGAGGCGCTGGCGCGCGTGCGGGCGATCGTCGATGCCGCCGAATGGGTCGACGGCAACGTCACCTCCGGCTACCAGTCGGCGCTCGCCAAGCACAACATGCAGCTTCCCGAGGAGAGCGCCGCCGCGCGCGAGGCGGGCGGGATCATCCTCGACGCGCTCGGCAAGACGCCGCTCTTCATCGCCGCCGCGCTGCCGCTCAAGGTCTATCCGCCGCTGTTCAACAGCTACGAGGGCGGGCAGACCTTCGGCATCCACATCGACAACGCCGTCCGCATCCAGCGCGGCAGCGATTTCCGCATCCGTAGCGACCTGTCGGCGACGCTGTTCCTAGAGGACCCCGACGCCTACGACGGCGGCGAGCTCACCGTCGAGGACCAGTTCGGCGTCCAGCAGGTGAAGCTGCCCGCCGGGCACATGGTGCTCTATCCGGCGTCGAGCCTGCACCGCGTCGAGCCGGTCACGCGCGGGAAGCGCACGGCAAGCTTCTTCTGGATCCAGTCGATGGTGCGCGACGGCGAGGCGCGGCGCGCGCTGTTCGAGCTCGACACGGCGATCCAGACCATCGCGCAGGACCGAGGCCACGACGACGCCGCGATCATCCAGCTCACCGGCGTCTATCACAATCTCCTGCGGCGCTGGGCGACGACCTGACGCATCCTTCCGCGCCAGATATGCGATTGATTTGCATTAGTTGAACTTTTATAAACCGAAGGTGGCTCAGGGCCACGGAACAGGGCGTTCCCATGCACACACTTCATGCCCGCAGCACAGACGACACGCTCGACGAGACACTTCTTTCCGAGCGCGCGTCCACGGCCGCGCCGCTCGCGTTCGAGCGTGGCGGGCGCCTGTCGGCAGCCCCGCCCTCCGCGGAATACCGGCCGGGCCGCCTCGACTGGCGCGCCCTGTTGGCCGTTGCAGCGCTTCATGTTGCGCTCGGCGTGGTCCTCATCCGGACGCAGGTGATCCCGCCGCATACCGTGCAATCGGCGATGGACCTGCTCGACCTGTCGGCGCCGCCGCCCGCGCCCGAAGCGCCGCCGCCGCCCGACCTTGCCGAGCCCGAGATCTATGTGCCGCCGCCCGCCGTCGAGATCGCGCGTCCGGCGCCGCCGCCCATCGTCGCCACCGCCGAGCAGCCGCAGCCCGCGCCCCCGGCGCCCGTTGCCATCAAGGCCCCGGCCGCGCCGCGCCCTGCGGCGCCGACGACACTGGCCGCCGACGATCTCGGCGCCACCATGATTTCCGCGAAGCCGCCCGCCTATCCGCTGGAATCGCGCCGCAAGCACGAGCAGGGCACCGTCGTGCTGATGCTGACGCTCGGCACGGACGGCCGCGTCGCCGACATACGGGTGGCGAAGAGCAGCGGCCACGAGCGGCTCGACCGCGCCGCGCTCGGCGCCGTCCGCAACTGGCGCTGGTCGCCGACGATCCGCGACGGTGTCGCCGTCGCCGTGCGGGGAACCGTCGAGATTCCCTTCGTCCTGCGGAGTTGACCGGTCTCTAGGATGTGTGGGGATTCAGTTCAGGCCGAGGCGAAAATGGTGGATTTCGAGAACCGGAGCGGAGCGTACTCAAGGTACGTGAGCACCGGAAGCACAGAAAGCCGCCGTTTGCAGCCCGGCATGGGCTGAATCCCCACACACCCTAGTCGAGCATCGCGGTGAAGGCGAGGCTCATCGCCTCGCTCCAGCCGTCTCCGCTGCGCGAGACGATATGCGCGGCGAGGCCGAGGCTGTCGGCGAAGCGCAGCCCTTCCTCCGCGCCCAGCACCGTGATCGCCGTCGCATAGGCGTCGGCGTGCATACAGTCGGCGTGGAGGACCGTGACCGAGGCGACGCCGTTCGCGGCCGGCCGGCCGCTGCGCGGGTCGATCGTGTGGGCGAAGCGCCCGCCCTCCGCCTCGAACCAGCGGCGATAGTCGCCCGAGGTCGCCGCCGACAGGCCGTGCAGCGCGAGGCGCAGCGGCGGGAGCGCCGCGCCGGGCGGCATCTCGACGTCCACCCACCACGGCTGCCCGTCCGGCTTCACGCCCGCCCCGACGAGTTCGCCGCCCACCTCGACGAGGAAGTGCCTGAAGCCCCGCGTTCGCAGCCACGCCGCCGCGCGGTCGGCGCCGAAGCCCTTGGCGATCCCGGAGAAGTCGAGCGCGAGCGGCGTGATCCGGCGCGCGCGCTGCAGAAGCGTGTCGCATTCGACATGCCGCCACCCGGCCGCGCGCAGCAGCGCGGCCACGGTTTCGACGTCGGGCGGCGCCGCGCACGGCCCCGGCGGCCCGAACCCCCACGCGTCGACGAGACCGCCGATCGTGGGATCATAGGCCCCGCCGCTCTCCTCCGCGATCCGCAGCGCGGCGGAGAGCACGATCAGGAAATCCGGCGGCAGCGATTGCCACGTGCCGATCGTCGCGCGGTTGAAGCGGCTGATGTCGGACACCGCCTCCCACGTGCTCATTTCCGCGACGACGCCGTCGAACGCGCCCTGCACGCCCGCGCCGATGTCCGCGTATCGTCCCGGCGCGGGAACGACGACACGCGCCGACCAGCGCGTGCCCATCGTCTCGCCGGAAAGCGCCGCGACGTGTCCCGAGGGCTCCCTCAGCGCGAAAGCCGCGGCGGAGAGCGCCTTCGGGACGAGGATGCGCGCGCCGCCGCCGGTCAGGGCGCCAGCACCTCGAGCGTCGAGACGTAGCCGAGGCGGCGCTGATCGGCGCCCTTCACGCTGACGTTCCTGTCGCTGGCCTCGGCGCTCACCCAGTAGAGGCCCGGGTTCGGCCACGTGATCGTCACCTTGCCCTCGGCGTCGGTCTTGAGGTCCATCTGGCCGAGCTGGTCGCGGTAACGGATGCCGCCCGGCACGACCTCGACCTCGATCTCCGCCGCGGGCTTGCCGTCGATCACGAACTGGAAGGTCGCCGCCTCGCCCGAAACGAGGTCGTTCGGGTGCGTCACCGGCACCAGCTCGAGTCCCTTGCCGCTCGGCTTCAGCACCGTCTCCGTCGGCGCGCCGAGCGTCACGAACACCTCGTTGCGGCTCCAGCTCTCGGAGAGCTTCACGTCGGTCGCCCCGGCGGGGATCAGCTTGTCGATGTCGGCGGCCGAGGCACCGCGTGGCAGGCGCTTCTCCTCGCCGTTCTCCTTGTAGCTGCCGAAGATGCCGCCGCCGGCGTTGGTGATCTTGTACGTGCCCTGCTTGGTCAGTTCGACGTCGAAGGTGCTGCGGTAGCGGCCGGTCGACGCGTTCTGCAGCGCCACTTCGCTGCCGTCCGGCGCCCACGCCTTCACGTTGCCGAGCCTGACCGGCTGGTGCTCGAAGTAGAACAGGTCGTTGGAGACGGCGGCGTCGACCGTCACCCAGCTCGACTGGCCCGACAGCACGGTGGAGGACGGCAGCATCCATTGCCGGTGCGCCTCGGCGGCGGTCGCGCCGAACAGCGCGGTGGAGACGGCGAGCGCGGCGAGCGTGCGGGCGGCTGCGGTTTTCATGGGTGTTGTCCTTTCGGGTTCAGCGTTTGAAGGCGGCGCTGACCGCGCCGAGTTCGGTACTGCCGGTCGCGCTTGCGGTCTGCCCCGGCTTCGGTGGCCACGTGAACGGCAGCTTCACCAGCTCGCGGCCGCCCACCTCGCGTGCGGCCTCCACGAGCAGCGAATAGTCGCCGGGTTCGAGCGTGCCGAGCGCATCCGCGCCGAAGCTGACCTTGTGGGTGCCCGGCGCCTTGGTCGCGCCGGTGATGCCGTCCGCCGGGAACGTCAGCCCGCGACCCGAGGCGCGCCACCACTGGCGCACGTCGCGCAGCCACTTGGTGCCCTCGTTGTCCTTCATGTCGTGGTCGTACCAGACGGCGAGCGTCTTCGCGGGCGCGCCGGTCTTCTCGAGCCAGATCGCCACGTAGGGCCGGTGATACTCCGCGACGCTGAGGCGCGGGATGGTGACGGTGAGGTCGATGCTCTGCGCGGCGGCAGGCGTCGCCAGCCCCGCGAAGGCGGCCCCGGTCATCACGATACGCGTGGAAAGCTGCATTTACGAAACCCTTCAGTGGATGAAAATCAAGGCGACGAGCACGGGAATGAGCAGCCCCGCCCCCACGATGGGCCACGTGCTCGGGCGCTTCGCGGCGTGAAGCTGGAGCAGGAACAGCCCGGTGATCGCGAACACGAGGCACGCGCCCGCGAAGATGTCGATGAACCACTTCCACGCCGTGCCCGCGTTGCGGCCCTTGTGGAGGTCGTTGAGGTAGGAGATCCAGCCGCGGTCCGTGCTTTCGGCGGTGGCCTCGCCGGTGGCGCGGTCGATCGCCACCCAGCCGTCGCCGCCGGGGCGCGGCAAGGCGAGGTAGACCTCGTCGGGCGACCATTCCGCCTCCCCGCCCGCCTTCACGGAGAACGTCTCGGCGACCCACGCCGCCACCGGCGCGGGCAGCGGCGCGCGCTCCGCCTCGCCGTCCTTCGGCGCGATACGCCCGAGCAAGGCCGCCGGAAGCTGCGCCGTGCGCTCCTCGATCACGGGCTTCGCCTCGATCTCGGCGGCGTGGTTGAGTGTGATGCCGGTGATCGTGAACAGCAAGAGCCCGACGAGGCTGACGGCGGAGCTCATCCAGTGCCACGTATGAAGCTGTTTCAGCCAGAAGGCCTTGCGGCTTTTCCTGGCCCCAGCCCGGTTGGGCGTCACACTGTGCATCGGCGCTGAATCAATCCCGTTCCTGATCGGCAGCGGTGTTAACGCGAACGATTCTCAGTTACAATATAAATTCCTGCATCGCCGCGACAATGCGGCCCGGCAGGCGCCCGGATGATACGCGTTTCCGCGCCGGAATCACCTGTCGGGACGTCTCAGGCCGCGTCCTCGAACTGCAGGCGCGCGAGCCTTGCGTAGAGGCCGCCCCCGGCCATCAGCTCATCGTGGCGGCCCTGCCCCACGATCCGCCCCTCGTCCATCACGACGATCCGGTCCGCCCCGCGCACGGTGGCGAGGCGATGCGCGATCACCAGCGTCGTGCGCCCCTGCATCAGCCGGTCGAGCGCTTCCTGCACCAGCCGCTCGCTTTCGGCGTCGAGCGCCGAGGTCGCCTCGTCGAGCAGCAGGATCGGCGCGTTGCGCAGCACGGCGCGCGCGATCGAGAGCCGCTGGCGCTGCCCGCCCGAAAGCCGCGTCCCCGCCTCGCCGAGGAAGGTGTGGATGCCCTCCGGCAGCGCGCGCAGGAACTCGGAGGCGTTCGCCGCGTCCGCCGCCGCCCACACCTCGGCCTCGGTCGCGTCCGGGCGGCCGTAGAGGATGTTGTTGTAGGCGCTCTCGGCGAAGACCACGCTTTCCTGCGGCACCATCGCGATCCGCGCGCGCACCTCGGCGGGGTCGGCGTCGCGCAGCGCCACGCCGTCCACGCGCACGGTGCCGCCCTCGGGATCGTAGAATCGCTGGATGAGCTGGAACAGCGTCGATTTGCCCGCCCCCGAAGGCCCGACGACGGCGACGGTCTCGCCCGGCGCGATGTCGAGCGAGAAGTCGCTGAGCGCCTGCGTCTCCTTGCGCGTCGGATAGCAGAAAGTGACGTCGTCGAAGGTCACGCGCCCCACCGGCGGCTGCGGCAGCGGCACGGGGTTCGCGGGCGCGGTGATCTGCGGCAGCGCGTTCAGCAGCTCCTTCATGCGGCCCGCCGCGCCCGTCGCACGCATCACGTCGCCGTAGACCTCGGTCAGCGCGCCGAACGCGCCCGCCACGATCGCGGCGGTGAGCACGAACGCGGTGATCTCGCCGCCCGTCATCACCTTGTCGATCACGTCCGTCGCGCCCTCCCACAGCACCAGCGTGATGCCGCCGAAGATGATGGTGATGACGATGGCGGTGAGCGCCGCGCGCATACGGATGCGCCGCCGCGCCGCCACGAAGGTCGATTCCACCGCGCGGGTGAAGCGCGCCGCCTCGTTCCGCTCCTGCGTGAACGCCTGCACGATGCGGATCGCGCCGAGCGCCTCGCTGACGATCGTGCCGACGCTCGCCACGCTGTCCTGCGAGCTGCGCGAGAGCGCCTGCACGCGCCGTCCCATGATCGCCATCGGCAGCACCGCGAGCGGGATGCCGAGCAGCAGCATACCGGTCAGCTTCGGGCTGATCGTGAACAGGTAGACGACGCCGCCGATGCCGAGGATGCAGTTCCTGAGCGCCATCGACAGGCTGCTGCCGACGACCTGCTCGATGATCGCGGTGTCGGCGGTCAGCCGCGAGGCGATCTCGGAGGGGCGGTTTTCCTCGAAGAACGAGGGGTCGAGCGTCAGCAGGTTCGCGTGCACGCTCTGCCGGAGGTCGGCGATCACGCGCTCCCCGAGCCACGACACGTAATAGAATCGCACCGCCGTCGCGATGCCGAGCACGGCGACGACGCCGAGCATCCCGATGAAATAGGGCGCGATCGTCGCGCTCGATTCCGCGCCGAAGCCGTTGTCGACGATGCGCTGGAAACTGCGCGGAATGGCGAGCGTCGCCAGCGCCGCGATGAACAGCGACACGAGGAATGCCGCCACCTGAAAGGGATAGCGGCGCGAAAATGTCCAGAGCAACCGCAGGTTGCCGAGAGAACGCTTTTCCTGCGGCGGCTTGCCGGACTCGCTGGTGCTCATTGCGGCGGATTAGCAGCGCCCGCGCCCGCGCTCAATGCCGCTCAGCCCTTCGGCGGCCAGCGCACCTCGATCTCGAGGCTCGCCGGGCGCCGCGCGGGCGGCGGCGGCAACTGGCCGACCTTGAAGAAAAGGTCGTCGGTGGAGCGCGTCAGGATCGGCTCCGCGCACGGTTTCACGATGTCGTAACGGGTGATAAGGCCGTTCCCGTCCACCGCCACGCGCACCCGCGCCACGCAGGTCGCCCGCCGCACCACCGCCGAGCGCGGCATCGACTGCGCCGCGCGAAGCACACCGGACGCCGCCTCGAGCCACGTCGCCGCAGCCGCCGCCGGCGCGGCGCCCGCCAGAACCAGAAACACCATGAACACACGCACGCACACCGCTCCCGCGAGATGGATCACACGCCCGCATTGCCGCCGAATGGTTTCCGGTTTCGGAAAACCGCCCGTGAATTTTTCGTGACAGCGGCGGAACGGAAGGAAGGATTCCCGGCGAGCGGCTGGCCGTGAGATCAGCGCAAAATCGGCCGGACCGCTTTCGTATCTCTGGCGTCTCTCTGGCGTCGAAATCCGGCAAAACCTATAGAGCCATGCGAGCAGGAAGATCCTCCATGCTTCCCGACCAGAAAAAGGGGACCGTCGTGGCACTTACGAACTTGCTCGTCCCGACCTATGTGCAGATGCTGAAAGCTCTGTCAGGCTGGCTGAACAAGGCTCAGGCGCAAATGCCGGACGATCAGGCGCAAGCGCTGCTCTCCGCGCGTCTCGCGCCCGACATGTTCCCGTTATCCACCCAGGTACGGTTTGCGTGCGTGCAGGCGCAGGAAGGCATGTTTCGGCTCAAGGGAGAGGCGTTCCCTGCGTCAATAGACGTTCTCCTAGATGAGGGGCGAAATGCCGCCGAGCGCCCGGGATCACTCGCTGACGCTCAGGCAAGGATCAACGAAACCATCGCACTGGTGGAATCCCTCGCTTCCGAAGAGTTCGATGAGTCCCCGGAAAGGCCGATCGCACATGCGCTTCCCATGGGCATGATTTTTGATCTTACGGCGGAGCAATATGCTCGCGATTGGGCGATCCCCCAGTTTTATTTTCACGTGATGGCCGCTTACGCGATCTTGCGGAGCGAAGGCGTGGACTTGGGCAAGGCAGACTACGTCGCCCACATGTTCGCCTACTTGCGCCCCGGCACAATGCCGTCGCAATGAAGCGCGGTGGGACTGTCGTCTGCCGGAAGCCGGTGAATGACCTGTTGGCTGGTCGGTCGCCTTTCTAGCGATGCGTTGTGCACCAATAGACCGTCGAACGCGCCCGCCACTACCCTACAGCGAATACCCGCCGTCGCTCGTCAGCAGCGCGCCCGTGATCGTCGCCGCACCGTCCGAAAGCAGGAACGCGATCTGCTGCGCGATTTCCTCCGCGCTCGCGAAGCGGCCGAGCGGCGTCGCGGCGGAGGCCATAGCCTTCAGCGCCGCCTCGCGGCTGCCGAGGTCGCGGACCATGTCCTCGAAGAAGTCCATGCCGTTCCAGATCGGCGTGTCGACCCCGCCGGGCAGGATGGCGTTCACGCGCAGCCCGCGCGGCGCGCCTTCCTTTGCCGCGACCTTTGCCAGATGCGCGGCGGCCGCCTTGGATGCGCCGTAAGCCGCCACGCCCGGCTCGGCCTTGATCCCGGCGACCGAGGACACGACCACGATCGCCCCCGCCCCCGTGATCAGCCGCATCGCCGCGCGCAGCGTCAGGAACGCGCCGTCGAGGTTCACCGAAAGCACGCGCCGCCATTCGTCGAACGCCAGCCCCGCGATCTCGCCCGCGCCGGACACCCCGGCGTTGACGACGGCGAGGCCGAGGCCACCGAAACGAGCCGAAATTGCTCGCTCGGCATCGTCCCACAGCGCGGGGTCGGCGACGCTGCCCGTCAGCTTCAGCACGTCCGCATCACCGAGCGTCAGCGCATCCAGCGCCGCGCCGTCGATGTCCACCAGCGCGAAGCGCCGGACGCCCTCGGCATGGAGCCGTTCGGCCGTCGCCTTGCCGATGCCCGACGCGGCGCCGGTGATGAGGGCGGCGGCGTCTTTCGGGAAACTCACCGCGCCGTCCAGCCGCCGTCAATCGAGAGGATGTCGCCGGTGAACGAGCGCCCGGTCTCGCCCGCGAGGAACACGGCGAAATCGGCGACCTCCTCGGGCTCGATGAAACGCTTGTTGGGCTGCGCGGCGAGGATGACGTTCCGCACGACCTCCTCCTCCGACATGTTGTGCACCTTCGCCTGGTCGGCCACCTGCCCGGCGACGAGCGGCGTCCGCACGTAGCCGGGGCAGATCGCGTTCACGGTGATGCCGGTCTCGGCGAGTTCCAGCGCCGCCGTCTTGGTGAGGCCGACGATGCCGTGCTTGGCCGACACGTAGGCCGCCTTGAACGGCGAGGCGACGAGGCCGTGCGCCGAGGCGATGTTGATGATGCGGCCCCGGTTCTTCGCCTTCATCGCCGGGATCGCCGCCTGCGTCGTGTAGAAGGCGGCGGAAAGGTTGATCGCGATGATCGCCTCCCATTTCGCCGCCGGGAACTCGTCGACCGGCGCGACGTACTGGATGCCGGCGTTGTTGACGAGGATGTCCACCTCGCCGAGCGCCGCCGCGCAGTCGGCGACGAGCTTCGTCGCTTCCGCGCCCTTCGAGAGGTCGGCGGGCAGGAACGCGCAGCGCACGCCGAAGTCCGCCTCGATCGCGGCGCGTTCGCGTTCGATCGCCCCGGCGTCGCCGAAGCCGTTGATGCCGACGTCAGCGCCTGCGGCGGCCATGCCCCGCGCGACCGAAAGCCCGATCCCGCTCGTCGATCCGGTGACGAGGGCGACGCGGCCCTCAAGCGTTTTCGCGGTCATGGCGTTCTCCTTTGCAGCATTTGCGAATGGCCCGCGGCGCCGTCGTTAACGGCCCGCTCATTGTGCAATGCAATAAACGATGGACTCGCGGTTTGCACGGGGTAAGCTGCGCGGGAAACGACCGGCGTTCGATGAAAACGCCGGCGTTCCGAGCGGGGTACTGCAATGATTTATCACAGCTACGAGCTGCATCGTTCCATGATGGCCGGGGCCAGCGCCTTCGCCAGTCTCGGCGCCAACTGGCTCGCGCATCCGTCGAATCCGCTGGCCTATATCGGCATGAGCCCGGTCATCGCGTCGGCGCTCGACGTGTTCGCGCACGCCTCCGCGCCGCGCGGCAAGCCGGAGTTCGGCATCGGCAGCGTCAGGGTCGGCGATACCGATGTCGCCGTGCACGAAAAGATCGCGTTCCGCCTGCCGTTCGGCCAGATCAAGCGGTTCGTGAAGGAAAGCGGCAAGGCGGGTCCAAAGGTGCTCGTCGTCGCGCCGATGTCCGGCCACTTTGCGACGCTGCTGCGCGGCACGGTGGAGCGGCTGATCCCCGGCCACGATGTTTACATCACCGACTGGCGCGACGCGAAGCTCGTCCCCCTCGACGAGGGCCGTTTCGATCTCGACGACTACATCGACTACATCGTCGCCTTCCTCGAGCACATCGGGCCGGGCACGCACGTGATCGCCGTCTGCCAGCCCTCGGTGCCGGCCTATGCCGCGGCGGCGCTGATGTCCGCGAAGAAGCACAAGGCGCGGCCGCGCTCGCTCACCATGATGGGCGGGCCGATCGACACGCGCGAGGCGCCGACCGAGGTCAACACGCTCGCCACCGGGCGTCGGCACAGCTGGTTCGAGCACAACGCCATCACCACCGTGCCGCCGATCTACGCAGGGGCCGGCCGCCGCGTCTATCCGGGGTTCCTGCAGCTCGCCGGCTTCATGTCGATGAACCTCGGCAACCACATGATGAGCCACTGGGAGATGTTCAAGCATCTCGTCGTCGGCGACGGCGAAAGCGCCGATTCGACCAAGGCGTTCTACGACGAGTACCGCGCCGTCTGCGACATGACCGCCGAGTTCTACCTGCAGACCGTGGACGCGGTGTTTCAGCGCCACCTGCTGCCGAAGGGCGAGTTCATGCACCGCGGCACGCGGATCGACCCCGGCGCCATCGCCGACGTGGCACTGCTGGCGGTGGAAGGCGAGCGCGACGACATCTCCGGCATCGGCCAGACCAAGGCGGCGCTCACGCTCGCCGCCGGGCTCCCGGCCGCGAAGAAGAAATACCTGCTCGCGAAGGAGGTCGGCCACTACGGCATCTTCAACGGCCGCCGCTGGCGCGAGAAGATCGCGCCCGTCGTCGAGGACTTCATCGCGAAGCACGATTGATCCGGCTGATCCGGCATCTTCCGCGAACGGACAAAAAAGGGGCGAACCGGAAGGTCCGCCCCTTTCCTTTTGATCGGAGGCCCTGCCCTAGTTGGCGTAGGCCTCGTTGCCGACGAAACCGATCTTCGTGACACCGGCCATCTGCGCCTGCGCCATGACGTTGTTCACGACGTCGTAGCGCGTCAGCGCGTCGGGCTTCAGATGGATTTCGGGCTGAGGCTCCATGCGGGCCGCGTCGTTGAAGTACGAGCGCAGCGTCGACATGTCCACTTCCTGATCGTTCCAATAGATCGTGTTCAGGAAGTCGATGCTCACGCGGTTGATCACCGGATCGACCTGGGAGTTCTGCGGCTGGGTCTGGTTCGACGGGAGGTCGAGCTTCACCGCGTGCGTCTGGATCGGAATGGTGATGATGAACATGATCAGGAGCACCAGCATCACGTCGATCAGCGGCGTGGTGTTGATGTCCACCATTTCGCCGCCTTCGGAGCCGCCGCCTACGTTCATTGCCATTGTTATGGTCTCCTTGCGGCTAGCGGCTGACGGAGCCGACGGGCGGCTCTGAAATGAAGCCGACCTTCACGAACCCGGCACGCTGCATCGTGTAGATCACGCCGCCGATGTTGCTGAACTCCGTGCCCGCGTCGCCGCGGATGTGGACTTCCGGAAGCTCGATCGGCGTGCCGGCTTTCTCCTGGCGTTCGATCTCCTTCCTCAGGTGCGCGACCGCCTTGTCGAAAAGCTCCCGCTTGCTGTCGAGGCGCTGGACGCCCCAGAAGAGGTCGCCGGAGTTGTTGACCGCGATCAGCACGTTTTCCGGCTTCGTCGTTGTCGGCATGCTGCTCACTTTGGGAAGTTCGAGCGGCACGGTCTGAATGACCACGGGAACGGTGATGAGGAAGATGATCAGCATCACGAGCATGACGTCCACGAGGGGCGTCGTGTTGATGTCCGCCATCGGCGCGTCATCGTCGTCCGAGGGTCCTACTTGCATCGCCATGTCTAGCGATCCTTCCTGATATCAAACAAATCGGGAGGGGGCGGCGGCAAGGCCGCCGACGCCCCCTTCGTGCGATCAGGCCTTCGGAGCCGCAGCGGGGGCCGCCACAGTCGTGCGCCCGACGCGGGAACCCGAGATCAGGTAGCCGTGCACGTCGGCCGAGAAGTTGTTCAGGCGGTCCTGAACGTCCTTGTTGCGGCGGATCAGCCAGTTGTAGCCGAGCACGGCCGGAACGGCCACGGCGAGGCCGAGCGCGGTCATGATCAGCGCCTCACCGACCGGACCCGCGACCTTGTCGATCGAGGCCTGACCGGCGACGCCGATGTTGATGAGCGCGCGGTAGATGCCGACGACGGTGCCGAACAGGCCGACGAACGGCGAGGTCGAGCCGACCGAGGCAAGGAACGCGAGGCCGCCCTGCAGCTTGGCGTTGATCGCGTGCGTCGAGCGCGCCAGCGACATCGTGACCCACTCGTTCTTGTCGATGGTGTCGGTCAGGCGGCCCTCGTGGTGGTCGGCAGCGCGCAGGCCGTCATCGACGATCTGGCGGAACGCCGAGTTCTTGTCGAGCTTGGCGGCGCCGTCCTTGAGGCTCGGAGCCGACCAGAACTTCTTGTCGAGGTCCTTGGCTTCGATGAGCAGCTTCCGCTGGTCCCACCACTTCGTGAAGATGATGTACCACGAAAAGAGCGACATCAGGACGAGGATGGCGAACGTGCCCTGCGCGATCGGGCCGCCCTGCTCGAGCGCGGCGCGGAGGCCGTAAGGGTTCTCCGTGGAGACCTCTTCAGCGGCGAACGCCGGAACCGAGACCATCAGCGTGCCGAGCGCGACACTCGCCGTCAGCGCGGCGCGCGAAACCAGATTCTTCATATGTAGTCCCCTAGACTGAATATGGATGTGTAGACGTGTAGATACGAAATCTCCACGCACGACCGGCAACGGTCGCCCGCGGATGATCCGCTATTTCGGAATCTCCCAGCGAAACGCCTGACTACGCGTTTCCTGAACCGGCTGACCGTTGGCGAGCGCCGGCTTGTATTCAAAGCGCCGCTCGATCAGAGAGCAGGTCCTCTCATCCAGGGACTTGGAGCCACTCGAAGTCTGGATGCTGCAACTGCCCGGCGCAACCTTGCCGTCGACGCCGATTGTGAAGCGAGCGACGGTCACGCCTTCCTGTCCTGCACGAAGGGCGTCGGAGGGGTAGTCCCTTTCCCCGATCTGGTTGCTGAATTTCCGCTTCGGTTCCGCGCGCTTCGTCGGCCCGGCGGGAGCCGGCGGCTCGGGTTGCGGCGGTGTGACGCGCACGGGCTCGGGGCGCGGCGTTTCGGTCTGGATGGTGATCGTGGGCTGCGGCGGCGCGATCGTCTCGACGACCACTTCGGGCGGCGGCACGTAAGGTGGAATCTCCTCGAGTTCCGGAGGAGGCGGCGGCGGCTCTTCTTCAACCTTGGTGTCTTGGACCTCGAACGTCTCCAGCGGACCCGTCACGACCTTGACCACGCGCAGCGCGAGGCCGCTCACGAAGGCGTAGCCGAGAACGGCGTGGAGAAGCGCAACGAGCGCCAAGGAGACCATGCGCTTCGAGCTTACGCCTTGATCTGCATATGCCATGGACGCGGGTTACTCCCTCTTAGCTGACCCTTAACCATCGACCCCATTGGAGCCGATCAGAAACCGGTTGCGGCTTTGACCGCAATCTTATCCTTTTTTTCAACGTTCATGAAGCGGTTGAAAACCGCCTCAAACCGTCCCTGACGCGACCTACTAGCTTGGGCGCTCTACACCCGCAACTGCTTTGTGGCAGGGTTGTGGCGCGTGCGCCCGTTCGCCCAATTCATGCCACGGTCATGTCAAACATGGCCCAAATGCGTTAAACTGCGAACAGATATGGATTTTGTGCGACTTTATAACAAAAGGGACAGCCTGATGCGCCTCTGGGCTTTTTTTGCGATTCTTCTCTCGGGAACGCTGCTTCCGCTTGGCGGCGTGTCGGCAAGCCCGGGGCGCGCCGACCTCGTGGCGCTGACCACCGAGGCGCGGATCATCGTCCGCGCGGAGATCACGAAAGCCGCGCGGCTCAGCGAAAAACTGTCTCCCGGCCTCGCCCCCGGCTTCCGCCGCTTCCTGATCACCGCCGAAATCAGCAACGTGCTGATCGCGCCCGGATCTGTTCCGAAGGAAATCGAGTATCTGGTCGACATCGGGGCCGATCCGCGCGGACGCACGCCCAAATTGAAGGGGCTCCCCGTGCTGCTGTTCCTTGCGCCGGGGAGCCGCGAAGCGCAGTTCCAGCTCGTCCGCCCGTGGGCGCAGGTGGACTGGACGGCCGAGCGCGACGCCTACGTGCGCGCCGTCGCGGCCGAAGCCGTCACCGCCCCGGATGTGCGCGACATGCGGATTTCCGGGCTCGGGCAGGCGTTCCATGTCCCCGGCAGCCTGCCGGGCGAATCCGAAAGCCAGATATTCATCCAGACGAAGGCCGGGAACCCGGTGTCGCTCGTGGTGCTGTCGCGCCCCGGCCAGCCCAGGGCGTTCAGCGTGGCCACCGGCGACATCATCGACGACGCCGCGGCCGGCGTGAAGGACGGCAGCCTGCTCTGGTATCGGCTCGCCTGCGGTCTGCCCCGCAGCCTTCCCGCCTCCAGCACCTCGACGCTCGATCTGGCGGACGCCGCCGCCGCGAAGGCGGACTATCGTTTCGTGCTCGATCTGCTCGGCCCCTGCGACCGCGCCTATTCGGAGTAGCCGGGCGGCAGCGACGACAGCTCGACGCCCACGAAATCGCAGTCGGGATAGATGTCGGGCTTTGCGGTCGCGACGCGCAGCGCCAGCACGCCCTTGCGCGCCGCGATGATGTCGTAGACCGCGCGGCAGAAGGTTTCCTGCAGGTTGAAGCGCCGCGCCGCCGCCAGCGTCTTCACGGTCTCGCGCAGGAAATCGTAGTTCCACGCGCTCTTCACCTGATCGTCGGTGGGGAAAGACGCTTCGTCCACCCAGATGTCGACATCGACGCGCAGCCGCTGCGGCGCGCCGACCTCGAAGCTGTGGAAGCCGATGTCGACGAGCAGTTCGTAACCGTGAAGCCGAATCCGCCGCGCCTTCGGCGCCAGCGCCTCGGGGACGAGGCCGCGCGGCGCGGGGCTCATGAGCCCTCTCCCACCATGAAGGCGACGTCGCGCGGCATACCGAGCATGTGCTGCCCCGCATCGAGCACGATCACCTGGCCGGTGATCGTCGGAAGCGCGATCAAATATTGCATCGTCATGACAACATGCTCCACCAGCACGCCGCGCCGCAGCAGGTTATACACATGCGCGCGCTCGAAGTTCTCCCGCGTCTGCGGGCCGCTGACCAGCGTCACCGAGGGCGCGATGCCGTTCACGCGGATGTTGGGGGCCAGCGCCCGCGCCTGAAGTTCGGTGAGCCCGGCGAGGCCGAGCTTGCTCACCGTGTAGCTGTAGAAATCGGGATTCGGTGCGGCGACCTTGGCGTCGAGCAGGTTGAGCACGAGGCCGCCCCGCCCCGCGCAGCGCGCCGCGAACTGCTGCGTCAGCAGCGCCGGCGCGCGCAGGTTGACGTCGATCTGCACGTCCCACTGCGTTGCCGCGAAGTCCGCCTGCGTGTCGTAGCGGAACACGGACGCGTTGTTGATGAGCAGGGAAACCGGCGGATTTCCGGGCTCCAGCCGGTCGAACAGCGTGCGGCACGAGTCCGCGTCGGCAAGGTCCGCGCGCACGATCGAGGCGCTGCCGCCGCCCGCCCCGATTTCGGCGGCGAGCGCCTCCGCCTCGGCCACCGATTCGTTGCAGTGGATGTGGACGTGCCAGCCGTCCGCCGCGAGCGCGCGCGTCAGCGCGGCGCCGATGCGCTTCGCGCCGCCGGTGACCAGCGCGCTTGCGGGACTGCCGAACTCGGGTGTCATCGGCGAGCGCTTACCCGCCGGCGTTTCAACGGGCAAGCCGCTGCCCGTTTTTTCGGCAGCCGGGGCGCGTCAGTGCCAGCGCGGCACCGCGCCATATGTCCAGAGACTTATCCACAGACGCCGGGGACAAGTCATTTCCGTGACAGTTGAGAGGTCCGCCTCCCTCGCCTACATCTGAAGGCGATGGCTGAACCCCCGCAGATTGACCGCTTTTCCGAGGAGCAGGCGACCTATGCCGTGCGCGGGCGCGACACGCCCGATCTCGATGCGGGCGTGGCGGCGATCCGCAACGTGCTGAAGACGCTTCCGGCGCGTCCGGGCGTCTACCGGATGCTCGATGCGGGCGGCGACGTGCTCTACGTCGGCAAGGCGCGCAGCCTGAAGAACCGCGTCACCAACTACACGCAGGTCGCGCGCCTGCCGAAGCGGTTGCAGCGCATGGTGTCGCTGACGCGCGCCATGACCATCGTCACCACGGCGAGCGAGGCCGAGGCGCTGCTGCTCGAGGCACAGCTCATCAAGCGTTTCCGGCCCGCGTTCAACGTCCTGCTGCGCGACGACAAGAGCTTCCCCTTCATCTTCCTCAACGAGGATCATGCCTTTCCGCGCATCTCCAAGCATCGCGGCGCGCGCAAGGGCAAAGGCGTCTACTTCGGCCCGTTCGCGAGTGCCGGCGCGGTCAACCGCACGCTGAACGCGCTCCAGAAGGTGTTCCTGCTCAGAAGCTGCTCGGACAGCTTCATGGCGAATCGGGCCCGCCCCTGCCTCCTGTTCCAGATCCGCCGCTGCTCGGCGCCGTGCGTCGACCGCATCGACGCGGCGGGCTACGCCGAGCTCGTCGCCGATGCGAAGGACTTCCTCGACGGCAAGAGCCAGTCGGTGCAGCGCAAGCTCGGCGAGGCCATGCAGGCGGCGGCCGAAAAGCAGGACTACGAGCTTGCCGCCGTCTATCGCGACCGCTTGCGCGCGCTCACCTTCATTCAGGGCCAGACCGGCACCGCCGAGGGCGTGAAGGACGTCGACGTCATCGCGCTCGCCGAGAAGGCCGGGCAGTTCTCGATACAGGCGTTCTTCATCCGCGGCGGCCAGAACTGGGGGCACCGCGCCTTCTTCCCGAAGAACACGGCGGGAAGCACACCCGAGGAGGTGCTGGGAAGCTTCATCGTCCAGTTCTACGAGGACATGCCGCTGCCGCCGGAAATCCTCGTCGACCGCCTGCCCGCCGAATGCGAGCTGATCGCCGAGGCGCTCTCCAGCCGCGGTCCGCGCAAGGTGGCGATCCGACGGCCGCAGCGCGGCGCGCTCAAGCGCCTCGTCGATCAGGCGGCGCGCAACGCCGTCGAGGCGCTCGACCGCAACCTCGCCGAGGGCGCCACGCAGACGAAGCTGCTCGGCGAGCTCGCCGATCTCTTCGAGCTGCCGGAACCGCCGCGCCGCATCGAGGTCTACGACAACAGCCACATTCAGGGTTCCAACGCCGGCGGCGCCATGATCGTGGCGGGGCCGGAGGGTTTCCTCAAGAACAGCTACCGCAAGTTCAACATCAGGGATGACGCGATCACGCCCGGCGACGACTTCGGCATGATGCGCCACGTGCTCGGCCGCCGTTTCGCGCGGCTCGGCAAGGAAGACCCCGACCGCAAGGGCTCCGACTGGCCCGACCTCGTGCTCATCGACGGCGGCAAGGGCCAGCTTTCCGCCGCGATGGACATCCTCGCCGAGCAGGGCATCGACGACGTGACGCTCGTCGGCGTCGCCAAGGGGCCGGACCGCAACGCCGGCCGCGAGGTCTTTCACCTGATGGACGGCCGCGAGCTCACCCTGCCCACGAACAGCCCGGTGCTGTTCTACCTCCAGCGCCTGCGCGACGAGGCGCACCGCTTCGCCATCGGCGCGCACCGCGCCAAGCGCAGCAAGGCGATCACCGCCAATCCGCTCGATGACGTGCCCGGCATCGGCCCGGCCCGCAAGCGCGCGCTCCTCATGCACTTCGGCACGGCGAAGGCCGTCCGCTCCGCCGCGCTCGAATCGCTGATGGCGGCGCCGGGCATCTCGAAGACGATGGCCGAGACGATCTACGACCACTTCCATCCGCGCGGATAAGGACTAACGTCGAGCGCGACTCGAATCGGGCCTTTCGGGGAGGGACCGCCGCATGATGAAGCTCTACACCGCCGCGACGCCGAACGGCTACAAGGCCTCGGTCGCGCTCGAGGAAATGGGCTTCGACTACGAATTCGAGAAGATCGACCTCACCACCGGGGTGCAGAAGCAGGACTGGTTCCTGGAGATCAACCCGAACGGCCGCATCCCCGCGCTCGTCCACGACGGTTTCCCGATCTTCGAATCGGGCGCGATCATGCTCTACCTCGCCCGGCTCTCCGGCAAGTTCTACGGCACCGACGCGAAGTCGCAGAGCCGCGTCGAGCAGTGGCTGATGTTCCAGATGAGCGGCATCGGCCCGATGATGGGGCAGGCGAACGTCTTCTACCGCTACTTCCCGGAAAAGATTCAGCCCGCCATCGACCGCTACCAGAACGAGGGCCGCCGCCTGTTCGAGGTGCTGGAACGCCAGCTTTCGCGCACCGAATATCTCGCGGGCGACTATTCGATCGCCGACATGGCGAACTGGTGCTGGGTGCGCACGCACAAGTGGTCCGGCATCTCCATCGACGGCCTGCCGAACCTCCAGCGCTGGCTGGAGGCCATCATGGCCCGCCCCGGCGTGCAGAAGGGCATCACCGTGCCCGAGGACATGCGCGCGCGGATTCGCGACGACGACGAGGATTCGGCGAAGGCCTTCGCCGAGCAGGCACGCAAGATCGTGGTGACGGGCAAGCCCGCCTGATCGCCTTCAAAGGGGGAGGAAACTCATGCAGATGTACCCGCTGACGCTGATCGGCACGCTGGCGGCGCTTGCCGTCTACGTGTGGGCGTCGATCCCGGTCGGGCAGGCGCGCGGCAAGTTCGGCGTCAAGGCGCCCGCCACCACCGGCCACCCGGAGTTCGAGCGCGCCTTCCGCGCCCACCAGAACACGATGGAGCAGCTCGTGCTGTTCCTGCCGCTGGTCTGGATCGTGGCGACGCTGTTCGGCGACCTCTGGGGCGGCCTCTATGCGCTGGCGTGGGTGGTGGGCCGCATCGCCTATGTGATCGGCTACATCAAGGACGCCGAAAAGCGGAACGTGGGCTTCCTCATTTCCAGCCTTGCCAGCCTCGCGGCGCTCGTCGGCGCCGTCGTGGCGGTGGTGATCGACCTCATACGCTAGGCACGGTTACGATTTTCCGGTTCCAAAACCTGCACTACGGTATAATAATCCCTCAAACACGCTTGCCGCCGATGACGGTTGCGGCGCGATCGGGGAGGTGCGGATGCAGGAATTCGATGTCGTCGTGCTGGGTACGGGCGCGGCCGGGCTGACCGCCGCGATCACGGCGCACGAGCAAGGCGCGCGCGTCGGCATATTCGAGAAGTCGGAGCGCGTCGGCGGCACCACGGCATGGTCGGGCGGCCAGATCTGGATCCCCAACAACCCGCACCAGATCGCGGCGGGCAAGACCGACAGCCGCGAGGAGGCGCTGACCTATCTCGGCGCGCTGTCGCACGGCCTGATCCCGGACGACATCGCCGCCGCGTTCGTCGATTCGGGCGCCGAGATGGTGCGCTTTCTGGAAGAGCGCACGCCCGTTCGCTTCTACAGCGTCAGCGAATTCCCCGATTACCACCCGGAGCTGCCGGGCGGAAAACCGGAGGGCGGCCGCACGCTCGAATGCCCGCCCTACCCGTTCGGCGACCTCGGCGCATGGAAGGACCGCGTCGAGGTATCGCCCTATTTCCCAGACTATCACATCGCTGTGGGCGAAACGACATTGGGTCAGCCTGTCCCGGTGCCGATGCCTCCTGAAGAAAGGCAGCGCCGCATCGACAACGACGAACGCGGCCTCGGCCATTCGGTGATCGGGCGGCTGCTGCGCGGCTGCCTCGATCGCGGCATCGCGCCCGCGACCGGGCACCGCGCCGTCGAGCTCGTCATGGAAGGCGGCCGTGTCGCCGGCGTCGTTCTGGAAACCGCATCCGGCCGAACGGAGGTCCGCGCGCCCAACGTCATCCTCGCCACCGGCGGTTTCGAATGGGATGCGGACCTCGTGCGTGCGTTCCTGCGCGGGCCGATGACGCATCCCGTGTCCGTCCCCACCAACACCGGCGACGGCCTCAAGATGGCGATGCGCGCGGGCGCGATGCTCGGCAACATGCGCGAGGCGTGGTGGGCGCCGGTGATCGAGGTTCCCGAAACATTGGTGTCGATGAAGCGGCAGTTGATCAGCGCGGGCCGCACGCTGCCCGGCACGATCATCGTGAACGCAGACGGCAAGCGCTTCCTCAACGAGGCCGCGAACTACAACGCCGCGGGCGCCGCGTTCCACGAGCAGGACACGGCGACGTCCTCCTACAGGAACCTGCCCGCGTGGGTCATTTTCAACCAGCGCTTCTACGACAAGTACGGCTTCGGCGGCGGGCTGCGCACCGAATATGCCGCCGGAGAGCGCGCGCCCGACTGGATCGCCTACGGCGAGACGCTGCACGCGCTCGCCGAACGCCTCGGCATCCCCGGAGACGCGCTCGCGGCAACCGTCGAGCGGTTCAACACGATGGTCCGCGCGGGCTACGACGCGGATTTCCGCCGCGGCGAGAGCGCGCACGACCGCTGGTGGGGCGACCCCGCGTTCAAGGGGCAGAAGCGCGGCACGCTGGGGCCGATCAAGGACGGGCCCTACTATGCGGTCGAGCTCAAGTGCGGCGCCCTCGGCACCAAGGGCGGCCCGCAAACCGACGCCGACGCACGCGTCGTCGACCTCGACGGCAACGTCATCGAGGGCCTCTACGCGGCGGGCAACGTCATGGCATCGCCGATGGGCATGACCTATGGCGGCGCGGGCGGCACGCTTGGGCCGGCGATGGTGTTCGGCTATCGCGCCGGGCGGCACGCCGGGCGCCACAACGCGGTGAGATAGGCTCAGCCGCCGCAGCGCTTCAGGAAATCCTCGATCATCGCCTTGCCGGGGCGGGCGTGGAGCGTCATCGCCGTGCCCTGCCCGGCCAGCGTCACGGCCTTGCCCGCCCAGTCGCGCACGAACGCCGGGGGCAGGCCGACACGGGCGACGACGATCATTTCGCCCGACGGGTGATGCTGGACCCACGCCATCAGCGACATGATCCGGTTCGGCGGCCCGACGAGAAGCTGGGTGCGCGTGCCCTCGGCGACCGACAGGCTCGAATCCGCGGTGAAGAAGGCGAGTTCGAACACCTTCGCATCCCGGTCGCACACCGCGAACAGGTCGATGTCGTCGCTGTTCGGCACGCCGTACACGAGCTTCACGGCATTGCCTTCGGACGGTTCGGCGTCGAAGATCGCCCAGCCGCGATTGTAGGTCGGCGGCCGCGTCGCGCAGGCCGCGACGAGCAGCAGCATCGCAAGCGCGGCCACGCGTTTCATAGGCCGCGGAACTCCGCGAACTCGGCAAGCGGCACGCGCTTCGCATGGAGCTTGTTGGCGGGATCGTCGGGGTCCTTCCAGCCGATCGCCATGCCGGTGAACAGCATCCACGCCTCCGGCGCGTCGAGGAACGCCCCGATCGTCTTGGGATACATCGCCCAGCACTCCTGCGGGCAGGAATCGAGCCCCGCCTCGCGCAGCAGCAGCATCACGTTCTCGAGATACATGCCGAGGTCGGACCACTGCGGCGGCCCCATCGTGCGGCTGACGTAGCAGAACAAGGCAACCGGCGCGCCGAAGAACATGAAATTGCGGGCGAACCAGCGCCGGCGCGCGTCCCTGTCCTCGCGCGGAATGCCGATATGGCCGTACATCTCCTCGCCGACCTGAAAGCGCCTTGAGGCATAGGGTTCGCCGAGGGCCTTCGGGTAGATGTCGTACTCCATCTCCTCGCCGCGCGGCGCCTCGACGATCCGCTTCGCCATGATCTCCTTCAGCCGCGTCAGTTCGTCGCCGCCGACGACATAGATGTGCCACGGCTGCAAATTCCCCCCCGAAGGCGCGCGCGCCGCCTTCCCGATGATCTCGCGCAGCAGCGCCGGATCGACGGGACGGTCGAGGAAGCCGCGCACCGAGCGGCGGGTTGCAATCGCTTCACTGACGTCCACTTCATCCCCCAAAGCCATGTTGAGCACGCGCATACGATAGCCTAACGTCCGCCCATGCTGTCCAGCCTTCCCAATCTGCTCACACTTTCGCGCATCCTCGCGGTGCCGCTTCTGGTCATCCTGATGTGGAACGCGAACTGGATCGGCTATCTTATTGCATTCATTCTCTTCTGTATCGCCGGTGCCACCGATTATCTCGACGGGTATCTCGCCCGCGCGCAGGGCACCGTCTCGAAGCTCGGCGTTTTCCTCGATCCGATCGCGGACAAGATCATGATCGCGGGCGTGATCATCATGCTCGTCGAGAACGATATTGTCAGCGGCTGGACCGTGATTGCCGCGATCATCATCCTCATCCGCGAGATCACGGTTTCGGGGCTGCGCGAATATCTCGCCGGAATCCAGGTCTCCGTGCCGGTCAGCCAGCTCGCCAAGTGGAAGACGGCGTTCCAGATGATCGCGCTCGGCGCGCTCATCCTCGCGGGCGCGGCCAACATCAAGATGACATGGCTCCCGGCTTACGAGGTCGGCGTCGTCTCGCTCTGGGCCGCCGCGATCCTCACGCTCGTCACCGGCTACGACTATCTCAGGGTCGGCCTCAAGCACATGGCCTGAAACCGTGAAGCTCAACCTCCTCTATTTCGCGTGGGTGCGCGAACGCATCGGCCTCGACGGCGAGACGCGCGACCTCGCCGCGGCCACGGTCGGCGAAGCGCTCGCCGCGCTTTCCGCGCTCGGCGATGGCTACGCGTTCGCGTTCGCCGAGCCGCACCGCCTGCGCTTCGCGCTCGATCAGGATTTCGTCGATACGGACGCGGCGCTGCGCGAAGGCGCCGAACTCGCCATCTTCCCGCCCGTGACCGGCGGATGATCACCGTCCGCGTCCAGACCGAGGCGTTCGACCTGGCGGCGGAAGTCCGCGCGCTTTCGGAAGACCGCACCGACATCGGCGCCGTCGCCAGTTTCGTCGGCTTCGTGCGCGGCGGCGAGGTCGAGGCGCTGACGCTGGAACATTATCCGGCGATGACCGCCAAAGCGCTCGAAGCGATCGCCGCCGAGGCCGCGAGCCGCTGGCCGCTGCTCGGCGGAACGGTCATCCACCGCCACGGCAGGCTGCTTCCGGGCGATGCGATCGTGCTCGTCGCCGTCGCCGCCGCGCACCGCGGCGACGCCTTTGCCGCCTGCGAATTCGTGATGGACTATCTGAAGACGAACGCGCCGTTCTGGAAAAAGGAAGAAACCGGCGGCGAAAGCCGGTGGGTCGAGGCCAAACAGGGAGACGAAACCGCGCGCGACCGCTGGCGGCGCTAGGGTCTCGCCGCCTGCTCCTCCGGTTGCGGCGCGGCTTCCGCGATCACCTTGTTGATCCGATCCGAAAGCGCGCGGGCCGCGGCACGGATGCCTTCGGCATCCTCCGGCGTGTTGGCGATCACGTTGCCGAGCTGCCCGAGCAGAACGGCGGCGCGCGCGACGTCGATCCGCTCGCCGCGCAGCACCGCCTCCGCGTCCGGCCCGAGCAGCACGGAAAGGTCCACCTGCGCGGCGGCCGCCTCCTCCTCGCGCGCGCGGCGCTCCTCGGCCTGACGCTCGGCGATCTGGCGGATTTCCGGCAGCGCCTCCATCATGAACTCGCGCCACATCACGGCGGGCATCGTCGAGCCGAGCACGCCCTTCATCGGCGAATTGTCGTCGTTGCCGACCCAGACGCCGACGACGAGGTCGCCCGCGAAGCCCACGAAGATCGCATCGCGCGAGTCCTGCGTCGTCCCGGTCTTGCCGAATGCGGGGACCGGCAGCTTGGCGCGCGTGCCCGTGCCGTAGTCGATCGTCGCGCGCATCATCTCGCGCAGCGCCGCCCGCTCGGGCAGACTGTCGCCGCCGAGCGCGCGCAGGCGCGACATCATGCCTTCGCCCTGCGGCGGTGCCGAGACTGCGTAGGGCACGACCGGCGGCGTGCCGCCCGCGACCGCAGCGTAGGCGGCGGTGAGGTCGAGCAGCGACATCGTCGAGGTGCCGAGCGCGATGGTGAGGTCGTCGCCGATCCCGTCCCGGATGCCGAGGTCGCGCGCCGCCTTGCGGATCGCCCCTGCCCCGACCGCGTTCGCCAGCCTTGCCGCCGCAACGTTCGATGAAAGCGCGAAGGCGCGCTTCAAGGTGATCGGGCCGCGGTACTTGCCGTCGTTGTTCTTGGGGCTCCAGTCGCCGATGGTGACGGGCTCGTCCTCGATCTCGGTATCGACGTCCATGCCGCTGCGCAGCGCCGCGAGGTAGACGAACAGCTTGAACGCGGAGCCCGGCTGCCGCTTCGCCTGCACCGCGCGGTTGAACTCGCTCTTCGCATAGTCCCTGCCGCCGACCATGGCGACGACGCGGCCGTCCGGGTGCATGGCGACAAGCGCCGCCTCGCCGACATCGTGCCAGCCCGCGCGGTCGAGGTTGCGCTTCACCACGCGCTCGGCGAGCTTCTGGAGGCGGCTGTCGAGCGTCGTCGCGATCTTCACCTCGCCGAACGTGTCGGGCGTGCTGTTCGCGGCCTCGGCCCATGCCCAGTCCGCGAAGTAGCTCCCCGTCGGCAGGCCCTTCCGGCCCGGGCGCAGCACGGCGCGCCGGGCGCCGCGCCATTCGGCGTCGGTGATGAGCCCCTGCTCCTTCATCGCGGCGATCACGAGCCTGCCGCGCTCGCGCGCCGCGTCGTAGTCGTTGGTCGGCGCCAGCCGCGACGGCGCCTTCACGAGCCCCGCCAGCATCGCCGCCTCGCCCAGCGTCAATTGCTCGGGTTCCTTGCTGAAATACTGCTCAGACGCCGCGCGCAGGCCATAGGCCCCGTCGCCGAAATAGACGCTGGAGAGGTAGCGCGACAGGATCTCGTCCTTGGTCAGCCACGCTTCCAGCCAGAAGGCGATGATCACCTCCTGCGCCTTGCGCGTCAGGCTGCGGTCGAGGCTGAGGAAGCTCGTCTTGGCGAGCTGCTGCGTGATCGTGGAGCCGCCCTGCACGACGCGCCCCGCGGCGGCGTTCGCCTGCGCGGCGCGCAGGATGCCGCGGATGTCGATACCGATGTGGTCGTAGAAACGCCGGTCCTCGATCGCGACGAACGCCTCGCCGACATGATCGGGCAGCTTCGTCACGTCCACCGGTTCCGCCTTGAAGCTGCCCCGCCGTGCGATCGGCGTGCCGTCGGCGGCGGTGAGCACGAGCGCGGGCGTCTCCAGCGGTTCGAGCGCCTTGCCGAGCGGCGCGGTGATGGCCAGCCACGCGACGATGCCGAAGAAGACCAGAAGCACGCCCGCCGCGATCTTCGGGAGCCAGCGCAGCCAGCGGCGGCGCGGTTTCGGCGCCTCGCCCGGCGGCGGAGGCTCCTGCCCGCCGAATTCGGCGGACCATGCGCGGTATTCGTCCGGATCGAGCGACTCGACGCGCGGGCGGCGGAAGATCATTGCGGGGTCGCCATCATGATACTGTCATACTTACGCAAAACAGTGCGCCGTTCAATCGTCGTGGGCGGCCGATGGGCGGATGCGTGGTGGGCCCGGAGGGACTCGAACCCCCAACCTAGCCGTTATGAGCGGCCAGCTCTGACCATTGAGCTACAGGCCCGTCGCCCCGCCTTTTCCCCGCGCCGGACGACCGCAGCGCTTAGACGCTCGCGGCCTGCTCCGCAAGAGCGGCGGGGGCGTTCCCGTCGCGCTGGGCGTGGGCCGCGGCGACGATCTCCTCGACGCCGGCGGGCTTCACGCCTGCGCGCGTCAGCGTCGTCAGCACGCCGTCCCACCAGGCGTAGAAGTCGGCGAGGTCGCGCGCGTCGCGCACGTAGGGCGTATGGCCCGGCTCCACCGAGGGCGAATGGAAGGAGATGGAGAAGATCTGCGTCCCGGCCTCGACGAGCAGTTCGATCGCCTGGATCGCCTCGTCGAGCGGGATGCCCTCGGGCGTCAGCGCCACCCGGCCGAGCAGCGAGGTGCGCGACAGCAGGCCGTTGAGGCGCGGCACGCGCGTCGCCAACGCGAAGGCGCGCTCGCCGAACACGCGCAGTCCGCCGGTGAAGGTGGAGGTCAGCGGCAGTTCGAGGAGCCGGCGTTCCGGCCCCGTCCAGTAGAGCTGCGGGCGGATGCCCCGGAAGCTGGGGCCGCCCTCGTCGCGGTAGTCGAAATAGGGGCGCACCGACACGTCCATGCGGTAGCCGAGCTCGTCGAGCAGCGCCTCGGTGTTCGGCCCGACGCCGTAGCGCCCGGCCCTGTAGACGATCGGCGCCGCGCCGAAATTCTCGGCGATGGCGTCGGTCAGCGCCTTGATCTTGGCGCGTTCGACCTCGCGCGGCAGGTTTCCGGGGAAGCTGTTGAGGCTGCCGACCCGCTCGATGAACGGCGGGTTCACCCACGGGTGGAGCTGCGCACCGATCGTGGCGCCCTCGCCCTCCGACAGTCCCCGCAGCACCTCGACGCTCTCCGCCGTCGTCGCCACCGGGTAATCGACCATGTAGGCGGGCTTGATGCCGAAGCCGCGCATCAGGCTGTGCACCTTCGGCAGCGACTTCACCGATTTCACCGAGGTCGAATCGCGGCTCTTGGGCTGCGTCCAGTCGAATTCCTCTTCGGTATCGACGAAAACGAGCACGCGCTGGCCGAATTCGGGGCCGAATGAGATGTACTGTTTTTCCGAAGGCGCCAGCATGTCCCGACAATAAGCGTTCGGACGTTTCCGGCAAGTAAAGCTGAAGAAAAGGGAAGCCCCGAAAACGGGTTAGGTCCCCGGCTTCTTGGGAGGGAGGGAGGTGAAGCCGGGGACCCGTCTACCGAGGCCCGCGGGGAGGGAGGGGAGCGGGCCTTCGATTTCCGTTGCAGCGGTGTATTGCTGCGATGAGAGTGATGTAGGTGAATCGGCCTTCATTGTGCACTGCCGCAAAACACAGTGCAGCTATGCGCCCAAAGCATAACTCTCGTCGATGTCGAGCGAGGCGGGCGTCATCTTCTCGATGAGGAAATCCCGCAATACCTTGATTCGAATGGCATTCCTCAGTTCCGGCACGTAAACGAAATAGGTGCGGAACACGGGCCCCTGCACATCCGGCAGGATGACCTTCACCCGGCCGGATGCGCGGATCAGATAGCTCGGCAATGCTGCAATGCCCACACCGGCCTCCACCGCCTGCAGGATGCCGAACACGCTGTTCACGACCAGCACGGCGCGCCGGGGCGGCCCCTGATGGCCGACGTCCTGGATCCAGTTGACGCCGCGAATCGTCGTCGGCGCGGTTTCGCCGAAGGCGATGATGCGGTGGTTATCGAGGTCGGCGACGGTCTTCGGCACGCCGTGGCGCGCGAAATAGTCGGGCGAGCCGCACAGGCGGTAGCGGATCGCGGCGAGCTGCCGCTGCACCAGATCGTTCTGCGTCGACGGGTGGAAGCGGATGGCGACGTCCGCCTCGCGCTTCTGAAGGTCGAGGTCGTCGTCCGCCAGCACCATGTTGATGTTGATGTCGGGATAGCGCTCGAGGAACTCCGGCAGCATGTGCGGAAGCCATGTCGAGCCGAACGACATGGTGGTCGTCAGCCGGATTTCCCCGCTCGGCCGGTCCTTCGAAAGGTCGATCGCCTGCCGCGTGCGCTCGACGCTCTCGAACATCTCGGTCGTCGTCGCGGCAAGCTGCTCGCCCTCGTGCGTCATGGCGAGCCCGCGCGCGTGGCGGTGGAACAGCTTGGCGCCGAGCGTGTCCTCGAGCGCGGCGATCTGGCGCGACAGCGCGGGCTGGCTCATGCCCAGCCGGCGCGACGCCTCGGTGAAGCTGCCCGCTTCCGATACCGTGTGAAAAAGCCTGAGCTTTTCCCAGTCGAGCACGGCTACTCGGCCGCTTCCGCGAGCCCGGCTTCGCGGTGCGCGAGGAAACGCTCGGCCTCCAGCGCCGCCATGCAGCCCATGCCGGCCGCCGTCACCGCCTGCCGGAACACCTTGTCCTTCACGTCGCCCGCCGCGAACACGCCGGGCACGGACGTCGCCGTGCTGTCGGGCGCGGTGAGGATATAGCCCTCCTCGTCCATGTTCAGCTTGCCCTTGAACAGCGCGGTCGCCGGATCATGGCCGATCGCGATGAACAGCCCGTCGACGTCGAGCGCGCGGTCGGGCGCGCCGCTCGTCCCGCGCAGCCTGAGGCCGGTGACGCCGGGCGGCTCCGTGCTGCCGATCACCTCGGCGACCTCTGCGTTCCACACCGGCTCCACCTTCGGATTGGCGAGCAGGCGCGCCTGGTTCGTCTTGTCCGCGCGCAGTTCGTCGCGGCGATGGATCAGGTACACCTTCTGCGCGAAGTTGGTGAGGAACAGCGCCTCCTCCACCGCCGTATTGCCGCCGCCGACCACCGCGACCGTCTTGCCGCGATAGAAGAAGCCGTCGCAGGTCGCGCACGCCGAAACGCCGAAGCCGCGGAAGCGACCCTCGCTCTCGAGGCCGAGCCAGCGCGCCTGCGCGCCGGTCGCGATCACCACGGTATCGGCGAGATAGACGCTTCCCGAATCGAGCGTGAGCCGGAACGGGCGCTGCCCGAAATCGACGTCGGTCACGAGGTCGTCGACGATCTCCGCGCCCACGTGCTTCGCCTGCGCGGCCATCTTCTCCATGAGGTCGGGGCCCATGATCATCGATTCGCCGGGCCAGTTCTCGACGTCCGTGGTGATGGTGAGCTGTCCGCCCGGTTGCAGGCCGCGAATGATCACCGGACTGAGCGCCGCGCGGGCCGCATAGACGCCTGCCGTATATCCGGCGGGTCCCGAACCGATCACCGCCACGCGAACATGCTTCGTCTCACCCATCGCACCTGATCCCTGCTGCCGAGAATTCGGACACGAGATGTAGTCGCTGGATACGCGAATTACGAGGCCTCGCTTGCGTCTTCCTGCGGGTCGTCCTGCCGCTGGGGCGGGTGCCCGAGGGGGATGGAGAGCTCGAAGACGTGGGGCGCGAGCCGGAACGTGCCGCCGACCGTCGCGGCGAGGCTGCCGACGAGCTTCAGCCCGAAGCCGACGCCGAGGATCGGCGCCGCGTCCTCGCCGCCGGGAATGCCCGCGGGATCGAACAGCTCGTCCTCGCTCTTGCCGAGCGTCGCGCGCGGGCGGCTCACCGCGACGCGCAGCGCGCCGCCTTCGCCCTGCACGATCACCAGCACCGCCTCGTCGGCGGCGGCGCAGGCCACGGCGGCGGTCAGCAGCCGCGCCAGCGCGCGCTCGAAGACCGAGGAATCGGAGGCGACGGGCGGAATGGCATCGGCGACGAACGGCACCAGCGCCACGCCGCGATCCCCGGCGAGGCCCTCGTAGCGCGCGATCACCTCGCGCGCCTTCGCCGCCGCGTCGAACGTGCCGAGGCCGGGGCGGTAACGGCCCTGCTCGATGCGCGCGGCGTCGGACAGGTCGTCGAACGCGCTCAGCAGCTTCTCGGCCTGCTTCAATATGTCGCCCGCCTGCGCCTTGTACGCGGCTCCGGCCTCGCCGAGGATTTCGCCCTCGATCAGCTGCGCGAAGCCGATGATGGCGTTGAGCGGCGTGCGCACCTCGTGCGCCATCGTCGCGAACGCCTCGCTGGAGGCGCCCGTGCCGAACAGCCCCGCCGCCTGCGATGCGGCCGCGGCGATGCGCTCCGGCGGATCGAGCGCGATCGCGCTCCCCCAATAGCCCGTAAACCGGCCCGTCTTGCGGTCGAACTGCGGCAGGCCGGACATGCGCCAGCGGCCGGGAAGCTCGAGCTCCGGCTGGCAGGTGACGATCACGTCGCGGAACGGCACGCGGCGCTCCGCCGCGCGGCGCACCTGCCCGCTGCCGTCCGGGCTGTCGAACTCGACGAGCCAGTGCCCGACGAGCTGCGGCGGCGTCGCCGGGCTTTCGATGAGCACGCCCTGTTCGTCGCAGCGCCACGTCCACCGGCGTTCCAGTTCCTCGACAGTCGGGCTTTCGCGCGGTTCGGGCGCGGCTTCCCCCGCGGCCTCGCCATGTTCGGGTTCATGCCCGCGCGAACGAAACGCCGAGATCCGGTCGAGCAGTTCCCGAATCTGGCTGCGGCCTGATTCGAGCGCGGGCGCCGCCGGCGCGTCCAGCGCCGCCGACGGCATCGCGGGCGCGAAACGCGCCTTGTCCACCACTTCGGCGGGCTTCGCGGCAAGGGCGGCGTCGGGCACGAACAGCCGGTCGGCCCCTCCCCCCGCGGCAGGCCCTGCGCCGCCACCCGAAAGCAGTTCGCGCACCGGACCCGGCAGATCACGGCGCGAGAGCATCCCGGCGTAGAGATGCCTCGGCGCCCGCCTTGCCAACCGCCACCATTCGGGCTCGTCGAGGCGCGCGACCTGCAACATCCGGTCGTAGTGGTGCGACACGCTGCCCCGGAACAGGCGCAGGTGCAGGCTGCGCGCCCCGGCGCGCGCGGCCTTGTCGATCATCGCGTTGCGGAGCGATTCGGGCACGTCCCGGCTCAGCCGCGACAGCGCCCTCAGCGCCCGCCGCCGCAGACGCGCATCCGCGCAATCCTTGCCTTGCAGCGACAGGTCGATGAGCTGACGAAAGGCGGCCGCGCGGGCGTCGGGAGAATCCCGCTCCGCCAGCGCAACGGCCGTTCTTATGGTGTCGTCGTGGCGCATCGCGGAATCGCGCAATCCTTTCGGGAACGTAATGTGTCCCGTTCGCCCGGAATTTTGAAGTCTTTGGGTTAAATCCGCCTTTACGACGTGTTCGAATTGCGCTTCTTCGCAACTATATTATAACAGTTCGCAAGAAATCATTGAAAGGTTGCGGCGAATGCCGTCGAATCGACATATTATCGACGAAACGGACCGGATCGTCCTGAAAAGTCTTCAGGACGAGGGCCGCCTCACCAACGTCGAGCTCGCCGCGCGCGCCGGGCTGACCGCGCCGCCGACGCTGCGCCGCGTCCGCGCGCTCGAAACCGCCGGCATCATCCGCGGCTACCACGCCGACCTCAACCCGGAGGCGCTCGGCTACGGCATCATGGTCTTCGCGATGGTCAGCCTCAAGAGTCAGGCCGAAAACGACCTGCGCGCCTTCGAGGAGCACGTCGCCGGCCTGCCGCCGATCCGCGAGTGCCACATGCTGAACGGCGAGATCGACTTCATCCTGAAGATCGTCGCCCACGACCTCCAGGAATTCCAGCGCTTCCTCACCGCCCACCTCACCTCGGCGCCGAACGTCGAGCACGTGAAGACGTCGCTCACCATCCGCACCTCGAAAAACCTGCCCGGTATCCCCGTCGACGACGCCTGAAGGCCGAACCTACCAGATCTTGCCCGGCACGACCGGGTGCGATGCGGAGAGTCCGCCGTCAACCGCGACAGCCTGCCCGTTCACGTAGGACGCGTCGTCCGAGACGAGGAACGCCGCCAGCCGCGCGACCTCGACCGGCTGCGCCGCGCGTTTCAGCGGGTTGAGCTGGCCGATCTTGCCTTCGGTGCCGCGTTCGCGCGCCATGTCGAACATCGGCTTGGTCATGCCGGTCTCGATGACGCCGGGGCAGATCGCGTTGATCCTTATGCCCGTGCCGGAAAGCTGGTAGGCGCTCGTCTGCACGAAATTGATGACCCCGGCCTTCGAGGCGCTGTAGGGCGAGCCGCCCGCGCCCGAGCGGAGTCCCGCGACCGACGCCGTGCAGAGGATCGCCCCCTTCCCCGCCTTCACCATCTCGCGCGCCGCGGCCTGCACCAGCAGGAACGCGCCGATCAGGTTGACGCGCAGCACCTCTTCCCATTCGCCGACCTCGAGGTCGAGCAGCCGGTTCATGCCGCCGGAGATGCCCGCGTTGGCAAAGGCGATATCGAGCGGGCCGTCCGCCGTCGCCGCCGCGACGAGGCTGTCGACGAAGCCCTTGTCGCCCACGTCCCCGGTGAACGCCGCAGCGGCGTCGCCGATCCCGGCGGCGACGTCGCGCACAGCCTCGCTGCGGTCGGCGAGGAAGACGCGCGCGCCCTCCTCGGCGAACAGCTCGGCGCTGGCGCGGCCGATGCCGCTCGCCGCGCCCGTGATGATCGCCGTCTTGCCTGCAAGCTTGCCCATGTCGCGCCTCCCTCCGGTTCGGAAGGGTCACTTGTGACGCCGGATCGGCGCGGCGTCAGCTATGAAATCGGTCATCCGCGCGCGGTGCCGCGCGGCGCGTCAGCCCGAAAAAGGCCATTGCCGCGATCATCAGCGACACGCACATCACCGCCGCCATCGGAATGGCGGTTCCGTCCGCGAACAGGGTGGCGATCGTCATCGTCAGCCCCCCGACCGTGAAACCGGCGGCGCCCATCAGCGCGCTGATCGAGCCCGCGCGTACCGGATCGACGCTGAGCGCGCCCGCGCTCGCATTGCCCATTATGAACCCGAAGCTGGAGAGGATGCCGAACAGCATCGCCATGATCGCCGGAAGCCCGCCGACATCGAGAAGCGCGATCGCCAGCAGCGCCAGCCCGAACAGCGCCGCGGCGACGCTCGCGACGGCGAGGATGCTGTCGGCGTGAAAGCGCGCGAGCGCCGCGCGATTGATCTGGCTGGCGATGATGAGGCCGAGCGCGTTCAGCCCGAACAGCCAGCCGAAGCCGGTGGGCGAAACGCCGTAGGCGCCCATGAGCAGCGCCGGCGAGGCCGAGATGTAGGTGAACAGGCACGCGCTGTTGCAGGCGCTCGCCAGCATGTAGCCGAGCAGCTTGCGGTTGGTCGCAAGCAGCCTCAGCGCCGCGATCGGGTGCTCGCCGCGCGCCGTCGCCTCGGTCGCGTCGGAGCGCGTCTCGCCGAGGCGGAACACGACGGCGTACAGCATCACCATCCCGAACAGCGTCATGAAGGCGAAAATCGCCCGCCAGCTCGTCACCAGCATCAGGTAGCTGCCGAGCAGCGGCGCCAGCACCGGCGCCAGCCCGAACACGAGCATCATCAGCGAGAACACGCGCGCCGATTCCTGATGGTCGAACACGTCGCGGACGATGGCGCGGGAGATCACCATCCCGGCGCAGGCCCCCACGCCCTGCCCGAAACGGAGCGCGGCAAGCACATTGGGAGACGTCGCGAAGGCGCACAGCACGGACGCCAGCACGTAGATCGCGACGCCCGCGATCAGCGGCGGCCGCCGCCCGATGCGGTCGGAAAGCGGCCCGTAGAACAGTTGCCCGAGCGCGAGGCCCGCGAGGAAGGTCGCCAGCGAGCGTTCGACGACACCGTCCGAAGCGCCGAAGTCGTTGGCGATCGCCGGAAGCGCGGGCAGGTACATGTCGATGGAGAGCGCGCCGAACGCGGTCAGCCCGCCGAGCAGCGTCACCATGCCCAGCGTGGATTTTTTCTCCGGGCGTCCGGATGAAGTCCTAAGCACGCGTCCTCATTCTTCCAAGCGGGTGACTCTCCACGCGGGTGTCACTATGCGTGATCGCCGATTCGGGCCATCGGATGGAGACTGCCGCTATGACTGCCATCAACGACGTTGTCGACCTTTCCCGCGACGGGGAAATCGCCGTGATCACGGTGAATTCGCCGCCCGTGAACGCGCTCTCCGCGCCGGTGCGCGACGGCATCGCGGAGGGCGTGACGTCGGCGGTCGCCGACCCGGACGTGAAGGCGATCGTGCTCGTCTGCGCCGGCCGTACCTTCATCGCGGGAGCCGACATCACCGAGTTCGGCAAGCCGCCGCGCGGCGTCAGCCTGCACGACATGATCGACCGCATCGAAAGCGCGACGAAGCCGGTGATCGCCGCGATCCACGGCACCGCGCTCGGCGGCGGCCTCGAAACCGCGCTCGGCGCGCACTACCGCGTCGCCGTCCCGTCCGCGAAGCTCGGCCTTCCCGAAGTGAAGCTCGGCCTGCTCCCCGGCGCGGGCGGCACGCAGCGCCTGCCCCGCGTCGTCGGCGCCGAGGCGGCGCTCAAAATGGTCACGTCCGGAAACCCCATCGGCGCCAAGGCCGCGCTCGACTCCGGCCTCGTCGACGAACTCGTCGATGAAGCCGATCTCCGCGGCGGCGCCGTCGCCTTCGCGCGCAAGGTCGTCGCCGAAAGCCGTCCGCTGAAGAAGATCCGCGAGCGCAGCGTCACCGCCGATCCCGCGCTGTTCGAACGCTTCCGCGCCGAGAACGCCCGCAAGTTCCGCGGCTTCGACGCGCCCGAGGCCAACATCAAGTGCATCGAGGCCGCCGTCGCCCTCCCCTTCGAGGACGGCCTGAAGCGCGAGCGCGAGCTGTTCATGGGCCTGATGACGGGCACCCAGTCCGCCGCCCAGCGCCACATCTTCTTCGCCGAGCGGCAGGCCGCGCGCATCAAGGACCTGCCGGAAGGCACCGCGCCGCGCCCCGTGAAATCGGTCGGCGTGATCGGCGCGGGCACGATGGGCGGCGGCATCTCCATGAACTTCCTGTCGGCGGGCATCCCCGTGACCATCGTGGAAACGAATCCGGAAGCGCTCGACCGCGGCGTCGGCATCATGCGCAAGAACTACGCGGCGAGCGCCGCCAAGGGCGCGCTGAAGCCCGAAGCCGTCGAGGCCAACATGGGCCGCCTCTCGCCCACGCTCGATCTCGAAGCGCTGAAGGACTGCGACCTCATCATCGAGGCCGTGTTCGAGGACATGGCCGTGAAGAAGGAGATCTTCGGAAAGCTCGACCGCATCGCGAAGCCCGGCGCGATCCTCGCCACCAACACCTCGTACCTCGACGTCGACGAGATCGCCTCGGCCACGTCACGACCGCAGGATGTCGTCGGCCTCCACTTCTTCTCGCCCGCGAACGTGATGAAGCTGCTGGAGGTCGTGCGCGGCGCGAAGACCGCGCCCGACGTGCTCGCCACCGCGATGGGGCTCGCGAAAACCATCGGCAAGGTCGCGGTGGTCGCAGGCGTCTGCTTCGGCTTCATCGGCAACCGTATGCTCCGCGCGCGTCAGGACCAGGCGCAGGCGCTGATCCTCGAAGGCGCGATGCCGTGGGACGTGGACCGCGTGCTCTACGACTTCGGCTTCCCGATGGGGCCGTTCCAGATGGCCGACCTCGCCGGGCTCGACATCGGCTGGAACGCCGCGACCTCGAAGGGCGAAACCGTGCGCGACCGGCTCTGCGAGGCGGGCAAGCGCGGGCAGAAGACCGGCAGCGGCTTCTACGACTACGACGAGAAGCGCAACCGCACGCCCTCGAAGGTGGCCGAGGAGATCATCCTCGCGAAGTCCGCCGAGCTCGGCATCGCGCGGCGGCAGGTTTCGGATCAGGAAATCCTCGAACGCTGCCTCTATCCGATGATCAACGAGGGCGCGAGGATTCTGGAGGAAGGCATCGCGCAGCGCCCGTCCGACATCGACGTGGCGTGGATCTACGGCTACGGCTTCCCCGTCTATCGCGGCGGCCCAATGTTCTACGGCGACACGGTCGGTCTCAAGACCCTGCTCGAAGGCCTCGAAAAGTACGAGAAGGTGCACGGCGCGGCCTTCAAACCCGCAGCGCTTCTCACGAAGCTCGCGGCCGAAGGGAAGTCTTTCCGCGACCTCAACTGAGGCATACGCGGAACAATCCGGCGACTGCTTCGCTTTATTGGCTCAGGTTCTCGCCTGAGCCAATGGAGGGAGTTCGCCATGAATCTCATTCTCGTGCTTATCGTTGGCGGCCTGATCGGCTGGGTGGCCAGCATGATCATGCGTACCGATGCCCAGCAGGGCCTTTTCCTCAATATCGTGGTCGGCGTCGTCGGCGCGCTGATCGCCGGCTTCCTGCTCGGCGGCGGCGCCTCGATCCTGAACGCGCCGCTCAACCTGATGACGATTCTCTGGTCGCTGCTCGGTGCGGTCGTGCTGCTGGCGATCGTCAACCTGATCCGCCGCGGCGCCGTCCGCTAGCGCCGGGTCAGCCGGAAACGAAAAGGGCGTCCTGTTGGGACGCCCTTTTTATTTGGCGATCATATACCGGTAGAATGAGCCTAGCGGAGGTAGCAGCAGGCATCCTCCCCTTTTCGTCACCCCGGCGAAGGCCGGGGCCCATAACCACGGTTCCATGGATACCGGCCTACGCCGGTATGACGGGTATGTGGAACGGTGGCGGCGTCAACCCTGCGGGTTTTGCAATCGGTACAATCGCCTTCCCTTTATGTTCACGCTTCCGAGCGGAACTTCAGGATCTTGCCCGGCTCGCGCGGCGGCTCGCCCTTGGGCAGCGCGTCGATGTGCTCCATGCCCTCGATCACCTCGCCCCACACCGTGTACTGGCGGTCGAGGAAGCGCGCGTCGTCGAAGCAGATGAAGAACTGGCTGTTCGCCGAGTGCGGATTCGCCGTCCGCGCCATCGAGCAGACGCCGCGCACGTGCGGCACGTCGTTGAACTCGGCCTTGAGGTCCGGCTTGTCGGAACCGCTGGTGCCGGTGCCGGTCGGGTCGCCGCCCTGCGCCATGAAGCCGGGGATCACGCGGTGGAAGGGCACGCCGTCGTAGAAGCCTTCGTCCGCGAGCGTCTGGATGCGCTCGACATGGTTCGGGGCGACGTCCCGGCGAAGGCGGATTTTCACGTCGCCCGTTTCGAGCGTCATCACGAGGGTGTCTGCGGTCACGGCCTGTCCTTTTGCTGATATAGGGCTTGCCGCGTCCCTAGCCGTTGGGCAAAAGCACGCGCAAGCGAATAAGGGCGGTTAGCTCAGTTGGTAGAGCATCTCGTTTACACCGAGAGGGTCGGCAGTTCGAGCCTGTCACCGCCCACCACCGTCCTCCCCGCGGCGTTTCGTTCAGGAACCGGCAAGGCGCCGGGCCGTTGATATGCGTCTGTCATGATCGCAGCGCATCATCGACGGAAACCGCAAGCTGCCGGTCCCGGCACGAACAGGAGGCACCCCATGAGCATTTTCGGTCGGATCAAGGACGCGATTTTCGGGAAGAAGGCCGAAGCGGCATCCGCGCCCAAGGCGGCGCCCGCCGCCCCGGCGGCACCTGCGGCACCGGCCGCGCCGCCTCCGCCCGTGGAGATCAGCGAGGTGGACGTCGAGGCGATCCTCACGAACCTCGCCGACAAGACGCCCCAGAAGCTCAACTGGCGCACGTCCATCGTCGACCTGATGAAGCTGCTCGGCCTGGAATCGAGCCTCGCCGAACGCAAGGAACTGGCGCAGGAACTGGGCTACACGGGCGAGCTCAACGGCAGCGCCGAGATGAACATCTGGCTGCACAAGGCCGTGCTGCGCGAGCTGGCGAAGAACGGCGGCAAGGTGCCCGCCGACCTGCTCGACTGAGCCGGTCGTCGAGAAAAATACGCCCCGTGCCTTCGGACACGGGGCGCTCGGCATTCCTGAAACAGACGTGCCGTCAGAAGCGGACGCCGACACCCGCCACGACCTGATGACGTGAAACGTCCCCGGTCAGGATCGGGTCGACGATGTCGAACTTCTTGTAGTCGTTATAGAGGTACTCGATCTTGCCGTAGGCCGTGTTGCCGAACGGATATTCGATCCCGGCACCGAGCTGGAGCCCGCCCCGCCCCGCGGAGTCCGACCAGTTCTCGGTCGAGTCTTCAAGGTCCTCGTAGACGTAGCGAATCCGCCCGTTGACGTACCCGACCTTCACATAGCCGCGCAGGCTGTCGGCGTTGCCGATGCCCGCCCGGATGCCGACGGCGATATTGCGCCTGGCTTTCAGGCATTCCTTCCACAGCCCGGCTTCCTCGTAGCAGTCCTTGGTGTTGCTGAGGTCGAAGCTGGCATAGGGGCCGACGAACTGGCCGCCGAAGTCGAAGTCGTAGCCGATCTCGGCGCCGTAGACGATGCCGCCTTCGCTGCCGCTCTCCGTCACCTGATCCTCGCCGTCGTCATAATCCAGCGTGAGCTTGATGGAATCGTATCCGGCGCGGGCCTCGACCCGGAAGTTTCCGCCTGCTGCAAATGCCGGAGCGGCCGAAACGGACGCAAGAATCCCGGCCAGAAGAAGCTTTTTCATGAATCAGACTCCTGTAGATTGATTATTGACCTGAAAGGCAAAGAATCCCGCACATAATGTTCTTTGAACGCGGGCGATTCCCGTTTCCGGAGACCTTTCGGGGTCGATATGACTTCCACAGGTTAAGGAGGCATGAAGTAACGAACGCAAGTTTAACCCTGCACTTGCGTAGAGTTTTCGAATATAAGCTTCGATCACTAACAGGTTTATCGGAATTTTCTTTCCACGTGAAAGAAAATAATCGAACGTGTCCGGATCAGATGCAGGCAGGACAGGCCGCATTTTATGGGCTGCCCGTCGTCAACTGACCTGCGTGAAGAAGATGGTGGGCGCGACAGGGATTGAACCTGTGACCCCTCCCGTGTGAAGGGAGTGCTCTACCGCTGAGCTACGCGCCCGCCGGGTGTACCGGACCGGCGGTGCAGATACGGTCCTGACCGCTGCCTGTCCAGCCCGTTTCTGCCGAAACCTGCCCCGAAATGCGAAGGGCGCCGCAGATGCGACGCCCTTCGTTTAAACCCTTGCGGGCGCGGACTTAGTTGACCGCGTCCTTCAGGCCCTTGCCGGCCTTGAACTTGGGCTGCACGCTGGCGGCGATCTTCATCGTTTCGCCCGTGCGCGGGTTACGGCCCGTCGAAGCCTTGCGCTTCGCCGTCGCGAAGGTGCCGAAGCCGACGAGACGAACCTCGTCGCCCTTCTTCAGGGCCTTCGTGATGCTTTCGAACACGGCCTCGACGGCCTTGCCCGCATCAGCGCGCGAAAGACCTGCTGCATCCGCAACCGAGCCGATAAGTTCCTGCTTGTTCATTCCCTGTACCCCCAAGACGGAAGAGTGGTTGGATCGGCGAATAAAAGCCGGGCGCCATGTAAGTGCCCGGCTTCCCGAGAGTCAAAGGGAAAACCCCAGAATTTGGGGCTTTCCTGAACTTTTTATCGCTTTTTCGCCTCAATGGCGGACAGAGAGGTCTCCAGACTCGGTGGCCGGAGCCACCGCCGGCGCCGGAAGCACCGGCTCCACCCACTCGATCGGCTCGACCGGACGCGCCAGCGCCACCGCGAGCACCTGATCGACGTGACTCACCGGGCGAATCGTCAGGCCTTCCTTCACGTTCGCCGGAATGTCGGCGAGGTCCTTCTCGTTCTCCGCCGGGATCAGCACCGTGGTGATGCCCCCGCGCAGCGCCGCCAGCAGCTTCTCCTTGAGGCCGCCGATCGGCAGCACGCGGCCGCGTAGCGTCACCTCGCCCGTCATCGCCACGTCCTTGCGGACCGGGATGCCGGTCAGCGTCGAGATGATCGACGTCACCATCGCCACGCCCGCAGACGGGCCGTCCTTGGGCGTCGCGCCTTCCGGCACGTGCACGTGGATGTCCTTCACCTGGAACACGGTCGGCTTGATGCCGTACTGCGGCGCGCGCGACTTGATGAACGAGTGCGCGGCCTCGATGGATTCCTTCATCACCTCGCCGAGCTTGCCGGTCGTGCGGATAGCGCCCTTGCCGGGCACCGTCACCGCCTCGATGGTCAGAAGCTCGCCGCCGACCTCGGTCCACGCGAGGCCCGTGGTCGCGCCGACCTGGTCCTCTTCCTCGCCGATGCCGAAGCGGAACTTGCGGACGCCCGCATAGTCGCCGAGGTTCTCGGGCGTGATGACGACCGTCTCGGCCTTGCCTTCGAGGATCTGGCGCAGCGCCTTCCTTGCCAGCCGCGCCAGCTCGCGCTCCAGCGTGCGGACGCCCGCCTCGCGCGTGTAATAGCGGATAAGGTCGCGCAGGCCTTCGTCCAGAATCGCGAACTCGCCCTCTTTCAGCCCGTGCGACTCGATCTGCTTGGGCAACAGGTGCGCCTTGGCGATCTCCAGCTTCTCGTCCTCGGTGTAACCCGAGAGGCGGATGATCTCCATGCGGTCGAGCAGCGGCTGCGGCATGTTGAGGCTGTTCGCCGTCGTCACGAACATCACGTCCGAAAGGTCGTAGTCGACCTCGAGGTAGTGGTCGTTGAACTTCGCGTTCTGCTCCGGATCGAGCACCTCGAGCAGCGCCGACGACGGATCGCCGCGGAAGTCCTGACCGAGCTTGTCGATCTCGTCGAGCAGGAACAGCGGGTTCGAGGTGCCGGCCTTCTTCAGGTTCTGGATGATCTTGCCGGGCATCGAGCCGATGTACGTGCGCCGGTGGCCGCGGATCTCGGCCTCGTCGCGCACGCCGCCGAGCGACTGGCGGATGAACTCGCGCCCCGTCGCCTTGGCGATCGAGCGGCCGAGCGAGGTCTTGCCGACGCCGGGCGGGCCGACGAGGCACAGGATCGGCCCCTTCAGCTTGTTGGCGCGGCTCTGCACGGCGAGATATTCGAGGATGCGCTCCTTGACCTTGTCGAGGCCGTAGTGATCTTCATCCAGAATCTTCTCTGCCGCGCGGATGTCCTTGCGAACCTTGGTCTTCTTGCCCCACGGCAGCGCCAGCAGCGTGTCGAGGTAGTTGCGCACCACCGTCGCCTCCGCCGACATCGGCGACATCGCCTTCAGCTTCTTCAGCTCGCCTTCCGCCTTGTCGCGGGCTTCCTTCGAGAACTTCGCCTTCTTGATCTTCTCGGCAAGTTCGTCAACTTCGCTGCGGCCCTCGTCGTCGCCGTCGCCGAGCTCGCGCTGGATCGCCTTCAGCTGCTCGTTGAGGTAGTATTCGCGCTGCGTCTTCTCCATCTGGCGCTTGACGCGGTTGCGGATCTTCTTCTCGACCTGCAGCACGCCCATCTCGCCTTCCATGAAGCCGAAGACCATCTCCAGCCGCTTCGTGGGCGAGCGCTCGGACAGCAGCGCCTGCTTGTCGGCGATCTTCAGGCTGAGGTTGGATGCGATCGTGTCCGCAAGCCGCGAGGGATCCTCGATCTGGCCGACCTGCACGACGACTTCCGGCGCAACCTTCTTGTTGAGGCGCACGTACTGTTCGAAGTGCTTCACCGCCGAGCGCACGAGCGCTTCGAGGTCGGCCTCGTCGGCGCCCTCGTCCTCGATCGCGGCGACATCAGCCTCCAGATACGTGTCCTCGACGCGGACCGCCGTCACTTCGGCGCGGTGCTGGCCCTCGACGAGCACCTTCACGGTGCCGTCCGGCAGCTTCAGCAGCTGGAGCACCGTCGCGACGGTGCCGACCTCGTAGAGGTCCTTGCCTTCCGGGTCTTCCTCGGCCGGGTCGCGCTGCGAGAGCAGCAGGACGTTCTTGTTCGCCGTCATCACCGCTTCGAGCGCCGCGACGGACTTTTCGCGCCCGACGAACAGCGGCACGATCATCTGCGGGAAGACCACGATGTCGCGCAGCGGCAGGACGGGATAGGTCTCGGTCATTCTCTCAACTACTCCAAAGCCGGGCGCGGCACCAACGGCGGTGCACGCCCCTTTTGTGCCAATATGGGCACGGTCGCGGCGCTGCACAATGGCGACACTAGCAGCTTAGACTGAAGAGTGCGTGAATTCCTCGTTTCGCAAACGAAAAGAGCGGACCCCGAGGGCCCGCCCTTTCCTTTCCGGCAGTTCGGCAACAATCAGAAGGCCACGGTGATCGTGCCGCTGATCGTGCGCGGCGCGCCGATCTGAACGAACGGAGCGCTGCTGCTCTGTTGTAGGCCGCCGCCGAAGCCGCCGACATAGAACTCGTCGAACAGGTTGTAGACGTTCAGCTGGAAGTGGGTCTTGTCGTTGAGCCCAATGAACTCGAGATTCAGGCGGGCATCGAGATTGACTAGCGTATAGGCGGGCGCCTTGGCCGGGAACACCTCGACGCCGCCGAGAACCAGCGGCAGGTTGGAATCGAACAGGTAGCGTGGGCCCGTGCGCTTGGCGGTCAGGCCCACGTCCACCGGCCCCAGCGTGCCGCGCACCGTCCCGCCGTAGCTGTAGGACGAAGAACCGGATTCGCGGTTGCCTTTGGTGGCGATGAAGCTCGTCGGGCCGGTCTGCACGTCGCTCTTGATCTCAGAATCGTTGAGCGAGCCGAAGGCGTAGAACTGAAGCTCGGGCAGCGCTTGCCATGCAACGCTGGCGTCGATTCCCATTTTGTCGACCTTGCCGAGGTTCCGGTAAATGGAACGTTCGAGTTCGGGATCGTAGGCTTCGGCGACGCGATCCTTATACTTCGTGAGCCAGCCGGCGACCTGCGCCTGCACCTGACCGGACGTGTAGCGCAGGCCGAGGTCGAAGCTGTCCGTGGTCTCCGGCACCGGCTTGATGCCCGGCGCATCCTCGGTGAAGAACAGCGAGTTATACAGCTGATCGGTGCTGGGCACCGAAAGGCCCTTCGCGTAGCTCGCGAACGCGCTGATGTTCGGCGTGAAATCGTAGATCAGGCCGACGTTCGGCAGCAGCTTATCATAGTTGTAGGTCCGCGACTGCGGCGGCGAGATCGTGGGATTCAGGGCCGCGTAATCGTCGTTCACTGGCGAATCCTTGCCGAAGCAGTCGACGAAGCCGTTCGCAGAGGTCGTAAAGCAATACTGGTTGAGCTTGCGCTTGAAGAATGGCGCGCGCAGCCCGAGGTTCACCGTCAGCGCATCGAACTGGCCGCGATACTCCGCGGAAATCTGGTTCAGGATGGCAAAGGACTTGCGGTCGCGCTTTTGCAGGACCGTTCCGTTCACATCGACAAGAGGGTCGTTGGCCGGAAAGACGTCGTAGGGTTCACCGTTGGATTGCAGCACGTTGATCGGGCCGGTTTGGCGGTGGCGCGCGTGGTCCAGCGTGTAGGCGACACGAATGGTATGGAAATCGCTGATATCGTAACGAAGCGACGCGATCACGCCATAACGGTTCGTGCGCGTATGGCTCGGCTGGAGCACGGTCACCTCGTCCAGCAGGTCGCCGTCGCCGTTGAGATCGATACCGGTATAGGGACGGCCACCGATGTAGCCGAACAGCCCGCTCGAGTGCGCGTACTCATAGCCGGTCGTCGTGCCGCCGCCGTTGGCCTTCACGTACTGGAAGCTCGGATCGACCGTCAGCACCAGCCCGTCAGACAGCGTGAAGCGCGAGGAACCGCGGATATTGCCGGTGTTGGACGGATTGTAGCGCCGGTCGAATTCGGTTCCGCAGCTGTTGGCGAGGTCTTTGACCCCCGCCTGCGGCACATTCGTCTGGCACGGGAAGTTGATGTCGTATTCGCGTTCGTCGTTGTTCTTCGGGAAACGGTTGCCCGAGCCGCTGCCAACCGTGCGATCCTCATCCCACCGCAGTGGGAGCGAACCGAAAAAGTTGTTGCGGTTCTCGTTGTAGTGACCGGAAACCGAGATGAAGTCGCCGTTTTCGCTGATCGGCTGATAAATGCGGCCGTTGATCTGCTTTTTGTCGATCTTGCCGTAGTTGTTGAAAGGGTTGTCGTTGGTGGCGCGGCTGGCGGCAACGAACGCGCGCGTTCCGAACGACGTGAAGGCGCCCGTATCGATCGCGGCGAAGACCCGGAAAAAGTTGAACTCGCCCCCCGAGCCGGAAACGTGAATGCCGAAATCCTCCTTCGGCAGGCGCGTACGGAGGTTTACGGTGCCGCCGGTGGCAGAGGCTGTGGGGCTGTCCACGTCGGTCGTGCCGAGGTTGACGTTGACCTGATCGATCAGTTCGGGGTCGAGCATCTGGTTCGAATAGATGTCATAGCCGCCCGAATCGTTCAGCGGCACGCCGTCCATCGTCAGGCTGACGCGCTGGCTGTTGAAGCCGCGGATGTTGAGCGTGCCGCCCGAAGAGCCGTAGGCGTCGTTGTTCTGGAAATTGACGCCGGGCAAATTGTTGATCGTATCGAGGACGGTCTGGCCCGAGGTCTGGCGCTCGATGAACTCCTGCGTCAGCACACCCTTCGCCTTGGGAGAATCGGGAATCTGGACGCCCGCGACATCACGGCTCATCGCACCGGTCACGACGATGACGTCTCCCTCGAAGTCTATGGACCCGGTGGACTGGGCGAACGCCGTCACCGGCAGTATGAACGCGGCTGCCCCAACGCTGCGGAGAAGCATGGACCTCATCTGGATATCCCCTTGAAACTATTGCTGACATCAACGGCTGAACCGACAGCGTCAACTACCGGCTGCGCGCTAGATGGCCAGCAAGCTTTACAGCCCCATGACAGGTTTGTGCATTGCAGCAACCTGCCACCGCTTTGAAGAGGGATATTGAACAACTGCCCGACAGGAGGGTTACTCGGCTACAAGATAGCTTTTGGGAATCAACAGGTTAATCTCTGTTACCCAAAAGCCACATCATCACGCGAAAATCGGGACTGGCGGAGCCTTCCAGCTCTGTGTTTCCCGCTCAGGCGGCGTCGCCGGAGACCTTCTCTTTCGCCTTCTTGGCGAAGACCTTGATCGGCTCCTTGGTGCCCGCGACGACATCCTTGTCGATGCGGACCTCGTCGACGTCGTCGAAGCCCGGCAGGTCGAACATCGTGTCGAGCAGGATCGCCTCCATGATCGAGCGCAGGCCGCGCGCGCCGGTCTTGCGCTCGATGGCCCTCTTCGCGATCGCCAGCAGCGCGTCGTCGGTGAACGAGAGCTTCACGTTCTCCATCTCGAACAGCTTCTGGTACTGCTTGACGAGCGCGTTCTTCGGCTCGGTGAGGATCTGGATGAGCGCCTTCTCGTCGAGGTCCTCGAGCGTCGCGATCACCGGCAGACGGCCGACGAACTCGGGGATCAGGCCGAATTTCAGCAGGTCCTCGGGCTCGCAGTGCTTCAGCACCTCGCCCGTGCGGCGCTCGTCCGGCGCGGCGACATAGGCGCCGAAGCCGATCGACTTGCCCTGCAGGCGGTCCGCGATGATGCGTTCGAGGCCGGCGAAGGCGCCGCCGCAGATGAACAGGATGTTGGTCGTGTCGACCTGCAGGAACTCCTGCTGCGGATGCTTGCGGCCGCCCTGCGGCGGAACGCTCGCGGTCGTGCCTTCCATGATCTTCAGGAGTGCCTGCTGCACGCCCTCGCCCGACACGTCGCGCGTGATCGAGGGGTTGTCGGCCTTGCGGCTGATCTTGTCGATCTCGTCGATGTAGACGATGCCCCGCTGCGCGCGTTCGACATTGTAGTCGCTCGCCTGCAGGAGCTTCAGGATGATGTTCTCGACATCCTCGCCGACGTAGCCCGCCTCGGTGAGCGTCGTCGCGTCGGCCATCGTGAACGGCACGTCGAAGGTCTTGGCGAGCGTCTGCGCGAGCAGCGTCTTGCCGCAGCCGGTGGGGCCGACAAGCAGGATGTTCGACTTCGCCAGCTCGATCTCGGAACCCTTGGCGCCGTTGTTGAGCCGCTTGTAGTGGTTGTGCACGGCGACCGAGAGCACGCGTTTCGCCTGCGCCTGCCCGATCACGTAGTCGTTGAGGACATCGCAGATCTCGCGCGGGCTCGGCACGCTGCCGTCGCTCTTCTTGGCGAGCGCGCCCTTCGTTTCCTCGCGGATGATGTCGTTGCACAGCTCGACGCATTCATCGCAGATGAACACCGTCGGCCCGGCGATCAGCTTCCTGACCTCGTGCTGGCTCTTTCCGCAGAACGAGCAGTAGAGCGTGTTCTTGGAGTCGCCGCCGCCGCTGAGCTTGGTCATAAAATGCCTCTTCCGGCCTCCGCGCCGGTTTCCTTGCCGCCTGCCATCCTAGCGCGCACGCACGCCGCTTCAATGGACAATACGGTCACATTCCCGAAATATATAGCGCCGCCTTGTTCAACGGAACGTGAACGGGCAGCCACCCGGCTCACGCCGCCTTGGCTTCCTCGTCGGCCGGCGACGGGCGTGTCTCGTACACCTCGTCGATGAGGCCGAACTCCTTGGCCTCGTCCGCCGACATGAACTTGTCGCGCTCCACCGCGGACTCGATCTTCTCGATCGGCTGCTTGGTGTACTTGGCCATCAGCTCGTTCATGCGCGAGCGGATTCGCAGGATTTCGCGCGCCTGGATCTCGATGTCGGTCGCCTGCCCCTGCGCGCCGCCCGAGGGCTGGTGGACCATGATGCGCGCGTTGGTGAGCGCCATGCGCATCCCCGGCTCGCCCGCGGCGAGCAGGAAGGCGCCCATCGAGGCGGCCTGACCGATGCACACCGTGCCGACGCGCGGTCGGATGTACCGCATCGTGTCGTGGATCGCCATGCCCGCCGTGACGACCCCGCCCGGCGAGTTGATGTACATGAAGATGTCCTTCTTCGGGTTCTCCGATTCGAGGAACAGCAGCTGCGCCGTGATCAGCGACGCCATGTGGTCCTCGACCTGCCCGGTCACGAAGATGATGCGCTCCCGCAGCAGCCGCGAATAGATGTCGAAGCTGCGCTCGCCCCGGTTCGACTGCTCGATGACGATGGGGACGAGAGCGTTCGTGAGGCTGCTGACGGGGTCGATCATGGGAGTCCTTCGCGGGCGTTTGTCTGTTCCGATAGCGGGATAGGTCGGCACAGGCGCGCCCGCTGTCAAGTGGGCGAAGTGGAGGCGAAGGAAGCCCGGGGGCCGGCGTGGCCGCCCCCCGGCGTCAGTTCGCTCGGTTCAGGCCTTCGCGGCTTTCTTGGCCGGGGCCTTTTTCGCTGGTTTCTTTTCAGGTTCCGCAGAGGCTTCAGTGGCTTCCGCCTTAGCGGCCGTCTTCTTGGCGGCGGGCTTCTTTTCGGCCTTCACCGCGTCTTCCTTCGGCTCGGCGGTTTCCGCCTTCGCCGTCTTCTTGGCAGCCTTCTTAGGCTTGCCCTCCCCATGCGTGTGACCATGGTCATGGTCGTGGTCATGATGGTCGTGACCGCAACCCGGGCCGTGGACGTGGCCGGTCGGCGTCTCGTCGTCGTCCTCGATCGCCTGCTGCAACTCATCGCGGCTCACGCTGCGCTCGGTCAGCTCGGCCTTGCCGATGAGGAGGTCGACGACCTTGTCCTCATAGAGCGGCGCGCGGAGCTGTGCGGCGGCCATGGCGTTTTCCTGGAAGTACTTCACCACCTGCTGCTGCTGGCCGGGATAGCGCGCGGCTTCCTGGCCGATCAGGCGGTTCATCTCGGCCTGCGTGACGTTCACGCCTTCCTTCTGGCCGATCTCGGAGAGCAGCAGGCCAAGGCGCACGCGGCGCTCGGCGATGCGGCGGTACTCGTCGCGGTCCTTCTCCAGCTCGGCGACGGCGGCGGTCGGGTCTTCCTCGTGGCTCGCCTCGTGCTCGAGCTGCGCCCAGATCTGGCCGAACTCGGCCTCGACCATCGTCGGCGGCACGTCGAAATCGTGGCTCGCGGCGAGGTGATCGAGCAGCTTGCGCTTCAGGTGCGTGCGGGTCATGCCCTGAAGCTCGGCGGAAATCTGGTCCTTCAGGATTTCCTTCAGCTTGTCGAGGTTCTCGAGGCCCAGATTCGTCGCGAGCGTGTCGTCGATCGCGGCTTCCTGCGGCTGGCGCACCTCGGTGACGAGCACGTCGAACACCGCGGGCTTACCCTTGAGGTAGGCGACGTTGTAGTCCTCAGGGAAATTGACCTCGACCTTCACCTTGTCGTTCGCCTTCACGCCGACGAGCTGGTCCTCGAAGCCGGGGATGAGGCGGCCGGAGCCGATCTCGATCTGCATCCCCTCGCCCTTGCCGCCTTCGAACTCCTCGCCCTCGACGGTGCCGACGAAATCCATGACGACGACGTCGCCCGTCCCGGCCTTGTGGCTCTTGGGCGCGGCTTCGAAACGCTTCTGCTGGTCGGCGAAGCGCTTCAGCGCGTCCTCGATCTCGGCATCGCCCGGCTCGACGACGAGCTTCTCGAGCGTGATGCCCTCGATGTTGACGGAGGTGATCTCGGGAAGCACTTCCAGCTCCACCGTGAACACGACGTCCTTGCCCTGCGCGTAGTCGTCGGCGAGCGCGACGGACGGCTGCATCGCCGGGCGCAGCTTCCTGTCGGCGACGAGCTTCTGCACGCCTTCCTGAACGGCGGTGTTCAGCGCGTCGCCGTGCAGCGCCTCGCCGTGCATCTTCTTCACGAGGTTCTTCGGAACCTTGCCGGGACGGAAGCCGGGCATACGGATCTGGCCGGAGACCTGCGTGAGCTGGGCGTCGATGCGCGATTCGAGGTCCTTGGCGGGAATCGTCACTTCGTACTGGCGCTTCAGGCCTTCGTTCGTCTTCTCGGCAATCTGCATTTCGTCAGTCGGCTTTCGTTCAAGAACCCAAGTATCTGGCCAAAGTCTGGTGCGGGCGAAGGGACTCGAACCCCCACGTCTTTCGACACCAGAACCTAAATCTGGCGCGTCTACCAGTTTCGCCACGCCCGCAGGTCCACCAAGGGGTGTCCCCGGCGGCTTTGGCGGCGGTCTATACGCACGGGCGCGTAAGGTGGCAAGGCTTAGGAGGCGGGCGCTTCCCGCACCGCGCCGATCAGGAACTCGATGTTGCCTTCCGGCCCCTTGATCGGGCTTTCGGTGAGGCCGAGCACGCGCCAGCCGGGCTGCGCGGCGAGCCATGCCTCCACCTCGGCGCAAACGCGGGCATGGACGGCGGGATCGCGCACGACGCCGCCCTTCCCCACCTCCGCGGGGCCCGCCTCGAACTGCGGCTTGATGAGCGCGACGAGCCGCGCGCCCGAAGCGGCGAATTTCAGCGGCGTTTCCAGCACCTTGGCGAGGCCGATGAAGCTGGCGTCGCAAACGATGATGTCGACGGCTTCCGGTATCTGCTCCGCCGTCAGGTGCCGCGCGTTGGTCTTTTCGAGAACGACGACGCGCGGGTCCTGCCGCAGCTTCCACGCAAGCTGGTTGGTGCCGACATCGACCGCATAGACCTTCGCCGTACCGCGCGCGAGCAGCACATCGGTGAAGCCCCCGGTCGAAGACCCCACGTCCATCGCGACGAGCCCGGCAGGATCGACCCCGAAATGATCGAGCCCCTTTTCGAGCTTGAGCCCGCCCCGCGAAACCCACGGATGATCCTTGCCGCGCACGTCGAGCGCCGCATCCTCGGCGACCATCTCCCCCGCCTTGGCGACCTTCCGCTCGCCCGCGAACACCAGCCCCGCCATGATGAGCGCCTGCGCCTTCGCCCGGCTCTCCACGAGCCCGCGCGCGACGAGAAGCTGGTCGATGCGGGTCTTGGGCATCTAGCGAACCGGTTCGAAGGGGTTCAGCGTCGGAACGCCGAAACCTTCGAAATCCCGAACATTGCGCGTAACCACCGTCAGGCCATGTTCCAGAGCCGTCGCCGCGATCATGGCGTCTTCGTAGAGGTCGTCCGGCCTGCCGGCCATGAGCCGCGCCCACCTGCGGAACACGCGGGCATCCATCGGGATCACCGCCTGCGTGGCTTCAACCGCATCGGCCCACGCTTCCAGTTCCTCGGCTCTTGCCGCGTCGTTCGTGCGCGTGATCTCGATGCCCGCCTGTATCTCGCCAAGCGTAACCGCCGAAACGGCAAGCTCCCGTTCGGCGACCGATGCAAGCCATGCAATGACCGCACCGGGCGGTCTCGTTCTCCGCAACTCGGAAACGACGTTGGTATCGAGAAGATACACGGCCTAAAGGCGCGGCACGGCCCGACGCCGGGCACGGCCGCGCGGCGGAATGGCAAGATCCCCGCGTCCCGCATCGGACATCAGAAGCGCTTTCAACGATGGCTGCGCCGCAGTCATCCGCCGCCACTGCGCCGCAGGGACCAGCACTGCGGCTTCCTCGCCCCGCTTGGTCACAAGCTGAGGCCCCTCGGCCACGCACGTCTCCAGCATCTCGCTAAACCGCGCTTTCGCATCCTGAACCGGCCAGACCTTCATGTCCCATCCTGACTAGTTTTCAGACTAGTTAGGATGGGACATCGCCGTCGTCAAGGTACAGAAAAATCAGGCCCGCGCGCTCTCGGTCACGCCCGCGCTGTTGTGGCGGAGCGCCGAGAGCGCCGTCTTGACGATACCGGCCGCGTCGAGGCCCGCCTCGGCGTACTGCTTCTCGGGGCTGTCCTGCTCCTGGAACGCGTCCGGCAGGCGCATGGTGCGGATCTTGAGGCCGGCGTCGAGCAGGCCGGTGTCCGACGCCATCGTGAGGACATGCGCGCCGAGGCCGCCGATGGCGCCCTCCTCCACCGTCACCACCACCTCGTGCGTGGCGGCGAGCTTGCGGATGAGCGCCGCGTCGAGCGGCTTCGCGAAGCGGAGGTCGGCGACCGTCGTCGACAGGCCCTTGGCGTCGAGCTCGTCCGCGGCCTTGAGCGCTTCGCCGAGGCGCGTGCCGAGCGACAGGATGGCGACCTTGCGGCCTTCGCGGACCACGCGGCCCTTGCCGATCTCCAGCCGCTCGGGCGCTTCGGGAAGCGCCACGCCGAGGCCGCTCCCGCGCGGATAGCGGAACGCGATCGGGCCGTCGTCATGAAGCGCCGCCGTATGCACCATGTGCACCAGTTCGGCCTCGTCCGCCGCCGCCATCACCACCATGTTGGGCAGCGTCGCAAGGTAGGTGACGTCGAACGAACCGGCGTGCGTGCTGCCGTCAGCGCCGACGAGCCCGGCGCGGTCTATGGCGAAGCGCACCGGCAGGTTCTGGATGGCGACGTCGTGCACGACCTGATCGTAGGCGCGTTGCAGGAAGGTCGAGTAGATCGCGCAGAACGGCCGGAAACCCTGCGCGGCGAGCCCCGCCGCGAAGGTGACGGCGTGCTGCTCGGCGATGCCCACGTCGAAGCTGCGGCTCGGGAACTCTTGCGCGAACCTGTCGAGGCCGGTGCCGGACGGCATCGCCGCCGTGATCGCGACGATCTTCTCGTCCCGCCGGCCTTCCGCGATCAGCGCCTTGGCGAACACGCCCGTGTAGCTCGGCGGCCCCGCCTTCGCGGGCGCCATCGCGCCGGTGATGACGTCGAACTTGGTGACGCCGTGATACTTGTCCGCCGAGGCCTCGGCGGGCGCGTAGCCCTTGCCCTTCTTGGTGACGACGTGGATCAGGCACGGGCCTTCCGCCGCGTCGCGCACGTTTTCGAGCACCGGCAGCAGGTGGTCGAGGTTGTGCCCGTCGACCGGCCCCACGTAGTAGAAGCCGAGTTCCTCGAAGAGCGTCCCGCCCGTCGCCATGCCGCGCGCATACTCGTCCGCCTTGCGGAGGCCCGATTGCAGCGGGCGCGGCATCCTCTTGGCGAGCCGCCTCGCGAGGTCGCGCAGGCCGAGGAACTCGCGGCTGGAGATGAGCCGTGCGAGATAGGCGGAAAGCCCGCCCACCGGCGGCGCGATCGACATGTCGTTGTCGTTGAGGACGACGATGAGCCGGTTCCCCGCGGCCTCGGCGTTGTTCATCGCCTCGTAGGCCATGCCCGCCGACATGGCGCCGTCGCCGATCACCGCGATCGCCTTGCCCGGCGCGCCCGAGAGCTTGTTCGCCACCGCGAAGCCGAGCGCCGCCGAGATCGAGGTGGAGCTGTGCGCCGCGCCGAACGGGTCGTACTCGCTCTCGCTGCGCTTGGTGAAGCCCGAAAGCCCGCCGCCCTGCCGGATCGTGCGCATCCGGTCGCGCCGCCCGGTGAGGATCTTGTGCGGATAGGCCTGGTGCCCGACGTCCCAGATCAGCCGGTCGCGGGGCGTGTCGAACACGTAGTGAAGCGCGACGGTCAGCTCGACGACGCCGAGCCCGGCGCCGAGGTGGCCGCCCGTCTGGCTCACCGCGTCGATCATCTCGGCGCGCACTTCTCCCGCGAGCTGCCGGAGCTGCGAAGGCGCCAGTTTCCTCAGGTCTGCCGGGTCTTTGACCGTGTCGAGCAGCGGCGTGTTCGGCGGGTTGGTCAAGAAATCCCCCAAGTGGAATGTCTTTGTTTCTTAGCCTCGCGGGGCAATCTTGTCGATTGCGGCGCTGGGGTCAGGCGCACCTGGCGCACGCGCCGCGCACCTCGAGCACCGGCTGCACGGGCCGGAAGCCCGCCTGACGCGCACGCTCGCGCACGCTCTCGCTCAGCGAGTCGTCGTCAAGGTGCGTGGTGCCGCCGCAGCTGTCGCAAACGAGGAAGATGCAGTCGTGGACGCATTCCGGGTGGGCGTTGACGATATAGGCGTTCTTCGATTCGACCCGCTTGGCGAGGTTGGTCGTCACGAACAGGTCGAGGATGCGGTAGACGCTGTTCGCCGCCACGCGCTTGCCGCGGACCTTCGAAACCGCCTCCGCGACGTCGTAGGCCGAAACCGGCCGGTCGAAGTCCGCGAGCGCCTCGAAAACGCTGGCGCGCATGTCCGTCCACTGCTCGCCCGCCGCCGTGAGCGCGGCAGCAGCGGCGGACGTCAGACTCTCGCCGTGCGGTTCGTGGTGTTTGTGCTTCGTCGCCATGCCCCGATTATGGGCATCCGCAGCCTTCGCGGCAAGTTCCGCCATGCAGGCAGCGGATATTGAGCCAGTGCGCCCACGCGACGAATACGGCGCCGACCACGGTGAAGCCGAGTTCGGCGCTGCCGTGCTGCATCGTGAGCGCGATGGCCATGAACCCGATGCCGAGCGCGCCGAGCGCGATCACCACCCAGCGCCGGTGCCGGAAGACGCCGCGCCCGAGGCCGACGACGGCGAGCGGGATCGCGAGCGCAAGGCCGATCTTGTGGATGTCGTGCTGGAAGAAGCCGGTCGTGCCGACCGAGAGCAGCGCGATGACCAGCGTCGTGGCGAGGCAATGCAGCAGGCACAGCCCCGAAAGGCCGATCGCCGACTTGTCGATCCAGAAGTTGCGGTCCTGCATGGCGCGAGGATATAATGTAACATTATCACATGCGCAAGCCCTTAAAGCGTTGACCATTCCGCGCAACCGAACATCAACCAGCGCCGTTCTATTTGCCCGTGTGCGCGAGCACAGTGGCATCTTCGAGGATTCGGGTGGAAACCGGCATGAGCAGCGGGATCGTCAGCGTTTACGTCACCTTCGCCACCGCCGAGAATGCGGCGCGCATCGGGCGGCAGATGGTCGAGGAAAGGCTCGCCGCGTGCGTCAACGTGCTTGGCCCCACGCTCTCCGTCTACCGCTGGCAGGGCAAGGTGGAGGAAGCGAGCGAGGTCGCGGCGCTGTTCAAGACCACGTCGGGATGCGCCGAGCTGCTGACGAAACGCCTCGCCGAGGTGCACGGCTACGAGAACCCGGCCGTCACGGTCTGGCCGGTCGAGCACGCGCCCATGCCCTATGTGCAGTGGGTGCGCGCGCAGGTGCGTTAAGCGGCGACAGCGCCCGGCATCACCGCATCGGCATAGTCGCTGTCGGCGAGCGCGATGAGCTTGCGGTCGTCGTGGTTCCACGGATGGAAGCCGGGCAGGAAGAACGCGCTCCACGCCGGGATCAGCCTGCGCACCACGCCGGGCCTGCCGAACCAGAACCACAGGATGCGCGCCCATGCGGACGGGCCTTCGATGCCGTCCTGCCTCAAGAGGTAGAGCATCCCCTGGAAGCGCTTCTTCCAGAACTCCTTGCTGACGAGCAGCATCATGATCGTCTTCACCTTCCAGCGCTTCCAGCGCGACCAGTCGCGCGTGGCGTTCAGCCAGGTGTCGTAGGCGACGCCCTTGTGCTCGATCTCCTCGATCGCGTGCCATTTCCACATGGCGACGAGTTCGGGGTCGGCATCCTTCCAGTAGCCGATGTCGCCGAGCATCCGCTGCGCCATGATCGCCGTGTAGTGCTCGAGCGCCATGGTGACGGCGAGGTTCAGGATCTGCGGGCGGTCCCTCGTCATCTCCAGCGATTCGACGACGACGTCCTCGAGGTGCCCGATCTCGTAGCCGGCCTCCGCGACGCGCTTGTTGAAGGAGACGTGCTCGCGGCTGTGCATCACCTCCTGCTTGATGAAGGCATTGATCTCGCGCTCCAGCTTCGGCGGCACGCCGTCGCGGAAGGCGCGCACGCTTTCCACGAAGAACGCCTCGCCGCGCGGGAAGGTGACGGAGAGCGCATTGTAGAAAGCCGTTGCAATCGGATCGCCGCGCATCCACCACCGGTCCTGCTTCATGCCGCGTCCGAAGCGGCGGTCGCGCGGGGTTATGGTCAGGTCCGCGGGCGTCTTTTCACGGGTCATGGCTGTGCTCCTCAACGCTCAGGATGGACTTTACTTACACGAATGTCAATACAACGGAAGAGACTGAGCCCCGAGGACAGCCGCGCCGCCGCGATCCGTGCCGCGCGCGACCTGCTGATCGAGGCCGGGCCGCAGGCCGTGACGCTGAAGGCCGTGGCGGGCCGTATCGGGCGCACGCACGCGAACCTGCTGCATCATTTCGGTTCGGCGGCGGGGCTTCAGAAGGCGCTGATCGAATCGCTCGCGGAATCGGTGACGGCGGAGATCGGCGAGGCGGTCCTGCGCGCCCGCGCCGAGGACAGCGATCCGCGCGAGGTCGTCGACCTCACCTTCGACGCCTTCGACCGGGGCGGCGGCGCGCTTGCAAGCTGGATGCTGCTCTCCGGCAACGAGGACGCGCTGAACCCGATCCTCGAGGCGATCCACCGCCTCGTCGACAAGCTCGGCGAAGGCCACGACGGCGACGTGCCGATCCAGCAGCAGACGCTGTCGCTGGTGCTCACCGCGCTCGGCGACGCCCTTCTCGGCGGCCCGATGGCGGCCGCGCTCGGCCTGCCCCGCGAAACCGCGCGCGAAATCGCCGCCGGGCAGCTGCGCGCGTCGATGGCGGCGAAACGATCAAAAGCAGAGTAGATCGCAGACGGATCTTTGGTGCGTCCCTCGACTTCGCTCGGGATGATGCACGTTTTTACAAGGTATAGAGACCTGTCATCCCGAGCGAAGTCGAGGGACGCACGGCCATCCCGTCAGAACGGCAGCTTGAAGCCCGGCGGCAGCGGCAGCGCCGACTGCATCTTCTGCATTTCCTCGTTGGAGGCCGCGTCTGCCTTGGCGCGCGCGTCGTTGAACGCGGCGGCGAGCAGGTCCTCCAGCATCTCCTTGTCGTCGGGAACGAGCAGCGACGGGTCGATGTCGATCTTGATGATGCGGCCCTTGGCGCTGGCGCGCACCTTCACCATGCCGCCGCCCGCGACGCCCTGCACCTCGATGGTGTCGAGCTTGGCCTGCGCCTTCTGCAGCTCTTCCTGCACGTTCTGCGCGGCCTTCATGATGTCCTGAAGGTTCTTCACTGCGCGCTCCTCGATGATTCGGTTTCGGTTGTGTCGGCGATCTCATAGTCGACGAGTTCGGCGTCCGGGAAGACCTCGAACACCGCGCGGACCGCCGGATCGGCCATCACGCGCGCCCGCTTCGCCGCCGCCTCGGCCTCGGCCTGCGCCTTCAGGCTCGGCGCCCCGGGCGAGGTGGTGAGCGTCACCGTCCAGCGCTCGCCGGTCCATTCCTTGAGGCACGCGCCGAGCCGCGATGCGAAGTCGGCGGGGGCATCCCCGGCATTCAGCTCGATCGTCGGCGGGGCATAGCGGAGGAGCTGGCAGCGATCGTGCAGGATGGTCTCGAGCACCGACTCGTGCCCATCCTCGAACATCTTCACGAACGCCCTGAAGTCGCGCGGCGCCTCCCTGTGCGCCGAGGGCGCGGAGGGCGGCGGCGGACGCAGCTCGGTCGGCGCGCTTCCCTCCCCGCGCGGCTCGGCGAGCAGGCGGCGCACGAGGTCGCCCGGATCGGGCAAGGTGGATGAATGGATGATGCGCAGCAGCGCCATCTCGGCCGCCTGCATCGGCATCGGCGCGCTGCGGATTTCGGAAAGACCCTTGAGCAGGAGCTGCCAGAGGCGGTGCAGCACCGGCGCGCCGAGGCTGCCCGCCCATTCCGAAACGGCAGCGCGCTCCTCCTCCGACATCGCCGCGTCGGGCGCGCCCGTCACCTGCGCGCGGGTGACGCCGTGGACGAGTTCCAGCAGCGCCTCGAACAAGGCGTCGGGGCTGGTGCCGAGCGCATATTGCGCGGCGAGATTGTCGAGCGCGCCCTTGCCGTCGCCGCCGATCAGCGTCGCGAGAAGCGCACGCGTGCGGCTGCGGTCGGAGAGGCCGAGCATGTCGCGCACGTCCTGCGCCACCACCTTGCCGTGGCCGTGCGCCAGCGCCTGGTCGAGGATCGAAAGCCCGTCGCGCACCGAGCCTTCGGCGGCGCGGGCGATCAATTGCAGCGCCTCGTCCTCGATCTCCGCGCCTTCCTTGGCGGTGATTCCGCCGAAGTGCGCGGCGAGAAGCTCGGTCGGGATGCGTTTCAGGTCGAAGCGCTGGCAGCGCGACAGCACCGTCACCGGCACCTTCTGGATTTCCGTGGTCGCGAAGATGAACTTCACGTGCCCCGGCGGCTCCTCCAGCGTCTTCAGCAGCGCGTTGAAGGCGTTGCGCGAGAGCATGTGCACTTCGTCGATGATGTAGATCTTGTAGCGCGCCGAAACCGCGGCGTAGCGCGCCGCCTCGATGATCTCGCGCACGTCGTCGACGCCGGTGCGCGAGGCGGCGTCCATCTCGATGACGTCGATATGCCGCGATTCGGAAATCGCGACGCACGGCTCGCAGACGCCGCACGGGCTGATCGTCGGCCCGCCCGCGCCATCCGGCCCGATGCAGTTCAGCGACTTCGCGAGCAGCCGCGCGGTCGAGGTCTTGCCGACCCCGCGCACACCGGTGAGCAGGAAGGCGTGGGCGAGCCGGTCGCTGGCGATGGCATTCGCCAGCGTCTTCACCATCGCGTCCTGCCCGATGAGCGTGTCGAAGCCCTGCGGGCGGTACTTGCGGGCGAGAACGCGGTAGGGTTCGGGAATCAGTTCAGACATCGCGCGCAACGTGGCCGCTGGACGGCAGAGGCGCAAGGCCGAAGGTCGCGATGGTGATGGAGGGTGGGAGCCGGAACGACCCGAACGAAAATCGTTACGGCTGCTTCCTTCCGGACCTGACCGGGTTGGCGACGCGTCCGTCCGCCCGACTCCCGGCGCGCATATGGCGCGCAGGCGAGTGGAAAGCAAGGGCGCGCACCTGCTTTCCGCGCTGCCGCGATCAGGCCGTTTAAGGACTCTTCCACGCTTTTCCGCTTTAACTGCCCGACTTTGAGACTGTTCTCCACGAAAGAGAGAACCGGAATGCGCCGTCCCGTCGTGTTGCTGCTCGCCATCGGCCTCGCCGTCGCCGCGGGGGTGGCACCGATGGTCGCCATGACGCACCTGTCCCGGCAGCGTGCGATCGAGGCCGAGCGCGCGCACCTCGCGGAGTACGCCGACTGGACCCTGCAAAGGGCCACGCGGGCCTTGTCGGGGACACAGGACGCCCTGAAGAAAGCCGAGGCCGAAGGTCTCGGGGGATGTTCGGCCGGGCACATCGGGCGGATGCGGCAGCTCACGCTCGATACAGCGAACGTCGAGGAAATGGGGTACTACGAAAACGGCCGGCTGGTCTGCACGAGCTGGGGGGCGGTCGATCGGCAGGACATCCCCGAAGACGTGCCGAACGCCTATCTCCCCGGCGGCTACGCACTCTATCTGAACGTGAAACCGGCCGTCACCGGGAGCGGCACGATGCTGGTCGTCCGGCTCGGCGACCATAATGTGCTCATCAAGCCGGAGCGCCTCGTCGATGTCCTCAGCGACACCGAGATGTCGCTGGGCGTGGCGACCGAAAGCGGAAAGCTGATCGCGCTTTCGGCGGAGGCCGATCCGGATCTGGTGCGGCGATTGAGCAGCCGCGAAATGAACGGACTGGACGACCGGCACATCTTCGCATCGAAGCGCGGCGCGGGGCTGATCGCCTTCGCCATCGCCGACCGCAGGCTGGTGCAGGCCCGTCTCGATGCCGAGCAGCGCTTCCTCGTGCCGATCGGGCTTGCCGTCTCCGGCATTCTCGTGGCGGTGATCTTCTGGGTGTCGCGCCAGAGCCTCTCGCCGCGCACGGAGATGGTGAACGCCATCCGCTCGGGCCAGTTCGTCGCCCACTACCAGCCGATCATCGAGCTTTCGAGCGGGCTGTGCGTGGGCGCGGAAGCCCTGATGCGATGGGAGCGGCCCGACGGCGTCTCCGTCCCCACGGAGACGTTCATCGCATTCGCCGAGGAAAACGGCCTCATCAGCGAACTGACCGACCGGATGATCGCCTGCGTGGCCGACGATCTCGCGCGTCTCCCGCGGGAAGACTCCATCCACATCGCGATCAACATTCCGGCCGGCGACATGGAGACCGGGCGTTTCCTTCCCGTCCTCGAAGCCGCCCTCGCGCGCCGGGGCGTGGACCCGTCGCAGGTCTGGCTGGAGGCGACGGAACGGGGCTTCATGAACGCGGACGCGGCCCGGCGAACGATCGAGCGCGCGCGGGCGGCGGGACACATGGTCGCCATCGACGATTTCGGCACCGGCTATTCCAGCCTGTCGATGCTGGAGACCCTGCCGCTCGACGCGCTCAAGATCGACAAGTCCTTCATCGACGCCATCGGCCGCGACGCCGCGACGAGCGTCGTGACGCCGCACATCATCGAGATGGCCCACGGCCTCGGGTTCGCCATCGTCGCCGAGGGGATCGAAACCCCCGCGCAGGAAGCGTACATCCGCGCCGCCGGCGTACAGTTCGCGCAAGGCTGGCTGTATTCGAAGGCGCTGCCCGCCGATGCGTTCGCCGACTATTACCGCCGGCGCAAGACCGGCAAGCCCTCCCCCTTCCTCAGGGTCGCCGCCTAGCCTGCCGCCGCCTCGCCCGCCGCTGCCGAGTTGCCTTGCGGCGCACGGCGTGCTTTGGGTCGGGCGATGACCAGCCTCTTCGATCCCCGCTTCCCCCTCGCCCACACCGGCCTCATCGGTTCCCCCATCGAACGCGATGACCGCATCCAGCGCAGCCCGGAGACGCTTTGGGCGGCACGGATGCATCCGGGGGCGCGGTGGATGGTGCTGGACGGGCTCAATCCGCTGCTCGCCGAGGACGGACCGGATATTGCGTGGCTGCGCCGTTCCGAAGTGCCGGAGGCTGCGGTCGAGGTGTATCTCGGCCTTGAGGACGGCAGCCCGCGCTTTGCGGTGGCCGCCAGTGCGGCGGGGCTGCCGGGGACGCCGGTCGATGCGCGCCGCGCCGCGATGCTGATGGACGACGGACGCGCGGCGATCATCGCGCAGGCGCGCTCGCTCATAGACTGGCACCAGCGCCACGGCTTCTGCGCCAATTGCGGCGCGCCGACGGAGATGGTGAAAGCCGGCTACGGCCGCAATTGCGCGGGCTGCGGCCACGAGCATTTCCCGCGCACCGACCCGGTCGTCATCATGCTCGCGGTGGACGGCGACCGCGTGCTGCTCGGCCGCCAGTCGCGCTTTCCACAGGGCTTCCTCTCCGCGCTCGCCGGGTTCGTCGAGGCGGGCGAGTGCTTCGAGGACGCCGTGCGCCGCGAGATCCGCGAGGAGGCGGGCATCCTTACGGGGCGCGTCAGCTATGTCTCCAGCCAGCCGTGGCCCTTCCCCTCCAGCCTGATGATCGGCTGCTTCGCCGAGGCGCTCTCGACCGAGATCAGCATCGACGAGGAGGAAATGGAGGAGGTGCGCTGGGTGACGCGCGACGACTGCGTCGCGGCGCTCGCCGGAAACGGCCCCTTCACCGTGCCGCCCCCGATGGCGATCGCGCGCACGCTGCTGGAGACGTGGGTGGCGGCGACGGCGTGAAGCGCTGAAGCCTCAGCCCTGCGCGAGCGCACCGGCCAGACGGTCGCGGATCGCGCGTAGCGAGGTGACGAACGCCGCGTCGATCGCCGCCGACGGCGCCGGGGACGCCAGAAACGCGGCAAGGCCCCTTGCGTCGGGGAGCTTGGCCGTCGGCGTTGCCGGGACGGCCGGCACCGGCGCATCTTCCGCGAGCAGCCCCTTCGGCCCCTTGTCCTTCAGCAGCTTCTGCACGCCCTTGATCGTGTAGCCGTCGGTGTAGAGCAGGCGGTTGATGACGCGCAGAAGTTCAACGTCTTCAGGGCGATAGTAGCGGCGGTTGCCGCCGCGCTTCAAGGGCTTCACCGCCGGGAAGCGCGTCTCCCAGAAGCGGAGCACGTGCTGCGGCACGCCGATCGTCTCGGCGACCTCGCTGATGGTGCGGAAGGCGTCGGCGCTCTTGTCCGCCATCATGCGCCTTCGTTGATGCGTTCGCGCAGGATCTGGCTCGGACGGAAGGTGAGCACGCGGCGCGGCTCGATCGGCACTTCCTCGCCCGTCTTGGGGTTGCGCCCGATGCGGCGGTTCTTGTCGCGCAGGATGAAGCTGCCGAACGAGGAGATCTTCACGTTCTCGCCCGCGATCAGCGCGTCCGACACCTTGTCGAGCACGGTTTCGACGAGCTGCGAGGACTCCGCACGCGACAGACCGATGGTATTGTGGACAGCCTCGCCGAGCTCGGCGCGCGTCAATGTCGAAGACTTGTCCATGAGCAGGCTCCCGCGCGAAAATCTCAATGACGCCGGTATAATAGCGCAGACCGTTAAAGAGTCTACCAGCGCAGCGCGGCGGCGCCCCACGTGAAGCCGCCGCCCATCGCCTCGAGCAGCAGCAGGTCGCCGGACTTGATGCGCCCGTCGCGCACGGCGGCATCGAGCGCGAGCGGCACCGACGCCGCCGACGTGTTGGCGTGCCGGTCCACCGTGACGATCACCTGGTCGATGTCGAGCCCGAGCTTCCGCGCCGTGCCTTCGAGGATGCGCAGGTTCGCCTGGTGCGGGATCACCCACGCCACGTCCTCCGCCTTGCAGCCCGCCGCCTCCAGCGTCTCGGTCATCACCGAGGCGAGGTTGGTGACGGCGTGGCGGAACACCTCCTTGCCCTTCATGCGGACCTTGCCGACCGTGCCGGTCGAGGACGGGCCGCCGTCGACGTAGAGAAGCTGGTTGTGCCGCCCGTCGGCGTGGAGCCGCGCCGCGAGGATGCCGCGGTCGTCGGCGTCGCCGTTGCCCTCGGAGCGTTCGAGCACCACCGCGCCCGCGCCGTCGCCGAACAGCACGCAGGTGGTGCGGTCCTCCCAGTCGAGCAGGCGGCTGAACGTCTCCGCGCCGATGACGAGCGCATGGCGCATCGGCCCGGCGCGCAGCATCGCGTCGGCGACGGTCAGCGCATAGAGGAAGCCGGAGCAGACGGCGGCGACGTCGAACGCCACGCAGTCGGGGATGCCGAGCTTTTCCTGAACGGTCGTCGCCGTCGCCGGGAACGTCTGGTCGGGCGTCGCCGTCGCGACGATGATGAGGTCGATCTCCGAGGGCTCGCGCCACGCCGCCTTCAGCGCCTCGCGCGCAGCCGCGACCGCGAGGTCGGAGGTCAGCTCGCCGTCCGCCGCGATGTGACGCTGGCGGATGCCCGAGCGCTCGACGATCCACTCGTCGCTGGTGTCGACGGTCTCCGACAGTTCGGCGTTGGAGACGATCCGCGCCGGCAGGTAGCTGCCGGTGCCGGTGACGATGGTGCGCGGTGTCGCTCCCGTCATTGCGCGGCCTGTATCGCGCTCGGCGCGCCGCGGTGCGCCTGGAAGTTGTCGAGGTCCTCGCGGATGCGGTGGGCGATGTCGTCCACGACGAGGTCGTGCGCGACGCGGATGGCGTTGGCGAAACCCTGCGCGGTCGCGCCGCCGTGGCTCTTCACGACGAGGCCGTTGAGGCCGAGGAAGACCGCGCCGTTGTGCGCGTTGGGATCGAGGTGGCTGCGCAGCGAACGGAGCGCGCCGCGCGACATGAAGAAACCGGCCATCGAGAAAATGCTGCTCCTGAACGCGCGGGTCAGAAGCTCGACGACGAGGCGCGCGGTGCCCTCCGCCGTCTTGAGCGCGATGTTGCCGGAAAAGCCGTCGCTGACGATGACGTCGACGTCGCCCTTGCCGATCTTGTCGCCCTCCACGAAACCCGCGAACTGCATGGGAAGGTCGGCGGAGCGCAGCAGCGCGGCGGCGTGCTTCAGCTCGTCCGTGCCCTTCAGGTCCTCCTCGCCGATGTTGAGCAGCGCGACGCGCGGCGAGGCGAGGCCGAGCACGGTGCGCGCGAAGGCGGCGCCCATCACGGCGAACTGCACGAGGTTCTCGGAATCGCACTCGGTATTGGCGCCGAGGTCGAGCATCACGGAATCGGTTTTCGCGGTCGGCAGCAGCGCGGCGAGCGCGGGCCGGTCGATACCCGGCATGGTCTTGAGGCCGAGCTTGGCGATCGCCATCAGCGCGCCGGTGTTGCCCGCCGAAACGGCGGCCTGCGCCTCCCCGGCCTTCACGGCGTCGACGGCGAGGCCCATCGAGGAATGGCGCGCGCGGCGCAGCACCTGGCTCGGCTTGTCGGTGCCGAGGATTTCGCCGTCCGTATGCACGACGACCGCGTCCCGGGCGACGAGCGGCGCCTTCGCCAGCTCGGCGTGGATGGCATCCTCGCGGCCGTAGAGCCGGAAGCGGATGTCGGGATGGCGCGTCCGCGCGATCTCGGCGGCGGCGATGGTCACTGCCGGACCGCCGTCGCCCCCCATGACGTCAAGTGCGATGACAGGCGCGGCCGTCATGCGCGGATGCCCCGCGATGTGTCGTCCACCGGTTTACGCGCCGGCTTCGACAACCTCTCGGCCGTTGTAGAAGCCGCAGGCTCCGCAAACGTTGTGCGGCAGCTTGAGCTCGCCGCAGTTGGAGCATTCCTGGAACGTCGCGGCGCTGAGCGCATGATGGCTACGACGCATATTCCGCCGCGACGGCGTGGTTTTTCTCTTGGGGACAGCCATGCGGCACCTGTTACCTTCAACGTGGATTTTCGTGCACCGGCCAGCCTTTCAGGACAATGCGAATTGCCCCGGAAACCCGCCGGATTCGGTTGAGCGCGCGAACATAGCGATTCATCGCGGCGATGCAAGTGGGCTTTCTGTTGCACGGTTCGACTATATCAGGCGCGTGCCAGAACCGCATCCGCGACGAACGGATTCGATCGTCGCTCGTGCCCGAACGTGGACATCGGACCGTGCCCCGGCACGAACGCCGTGTCGTCGCCGAGCGGCCAGAGCTGCGTGCGGATGGAGTCGATCAGCGCCTGGTGATTGCCCTTCGGGAAGTCGGTGCGGCCGATCGAGCCCTGGAACAGCACGTCGCCGACGATGGCGAGGCGGCTCTCCGGGTGATGGAAGATGACGTGGCCGGGCGTGTGGCCCGGGCAGTGATAGACATCGAGCGTGAGGTCGCCCACCGTCACCTTGTCGCCGCCGTGGAGCCAGCGGTCGGGCGTGAACGGCGCGGCGCCCGCGATGCCGTACTGCTGGCCGACGCTGCCCGCCATGTCGATCCAGAACTTGTCTTCGGGATGCGGCCCCTCGATGGGCACGCCGAGCTCGGCGGCGAGCACGCCGGTGAGCCCGCAGTGGTCGATATGGCCGTGCGTCACCAGCAGCTTCTCGATGGTGATGCCGTACTGTGCCGCCGCCGCCTTCAGCTTGTCGAGGTCGCCGCCCGGGTCGACGAACGCGCCCCGCATCGTGCGCGTGCACCACAGCAACGTGCAATTCTGCTCCAGCGGCGTCACCGGAACGATCGCGGCTGCCAAGGGGCGGGGATCGGAGGTCATGCCCACAGCATTGGGGCGCGCAAGGGCGGAATGTCAACGGCTTGCAAGGGTATCGGGTGCAGTCCCCAGCAGGTAGCGTTGCCAGAACAGCACAGTGGCGAGAAACTGGTAGTCGGCATTGGGTTTCTTCTCGAAGCCGTGTCCCTCGTCCGCCGCGGCCACGTGCCACGCCGTGCCGCCGCGCGCGCGGAGCGCGGCGACGATCTGGTCGGCTTCCGAGGGCGGCACGCGCGGGTCGTTGGCGCCGCTGACGACGAGCAGCGGCGCGCGGATGCGGTGCGCGCGCGTCAGCGGCGAGATCGCCTTCAGCTTGCGCCGCTCGGCGGGATCGCGCTCGTCGCCGTATTCGAGGCGGCGGAGGTCGCGGCGGTATTCGCCGGTGCCTTCGAGGAAGGTCACGAAGTCGGAGATGCCGACGATGCTGACGCCCGCGCGGAAGTCCTTCGGGTAGCGGATCAGCGAGGCGAGCGTCATGTAGCCGCCGTAGGACGCGCCGCTCACCGCCATGCGCGCCGGGTCGATGCCGGGATCGCGACGCAGGCGTTTCAGGAACGCGCCGACGTCGCGCACCGCGTCCTCGCGGCGGAACGGCCCGTCGTCGAGCGCGACGAAGCGCTTGCCGTAGCCCGTCGAGCCGCGCACGTTCGGGAAGAACAGCGCGATGCCGAGTTCGTTCACCATGTGGTTGCTGCGCCCGAGGAAGCCGGGGCGCGACTGCCCCTCCGGCCCGCCGTGGAAGATCATCGCCAGCGGGCGCGGCCCCGGAAAGCAGGCCGGATCGGGCCGGTAGAGCAGCCCGGAAACGGCAAGCCCGTCGAAGCTCTCCACCGTGACGATCTCGGGCTCGACGCCCGGCGGCAGGCCCGCGCCGCTTTCCGTCCAGCGCGTGAGGTCGAGCCGGTCGGGATCGAACGACCACACGTCGCCGGGCGAGGACGCGGTGGACAGCGAAACCCCGACCTCGCCCCACGGCGCGACCGACAACCCGCTGATGACGCCGCCGGGCAGCGCGGGCGCCGGGCGCGGCCGTCCGGTCGCGAGGTCGAGGAGGCGCAGACGCGACAGGCCGTTCTCGTTCACCACGTAGACGAGGAAGCGGCCCTCGGGATCGACGCGGAAGTCCTCCACCGACCAACCGGTCTCGGGATTGAGCCTGCGCGGCAGGCCCGTCGCCCGGTCGATCTCGGCGAGATAGCGGTGCTCCGCGCCGAAATCGGTGACGGCGAGGATGCGTCCTCCCGGGCCGTAGCGCGCCGATCCGAACGCGAACGGCTCGGCGGTGGGCGGCACCAGCGCCCGGAGCTGGCGCGTTTCGAGGTCGATCTCGAACAGGCGGCTGATCGCGACCGAGATGTAGTTGTAGAGGAGCGCGCGTTTTCCGTCCGCCGAAAAGTCCGCGAAGCTCCAGCCGCCGCCGCGCCCCTCCATCACCAGCTTGTCGGTCGCAGGGTCGCGCGGGTCCATGATGTGGAGATCGGTGTCGAGGCCGGTGCGCCGCGTCGTCGAATAGCCGATGCGCTTGCCGTCCGCCGTCCAGCGGATGCCGAGGTTGCGCCCGTCCTCGCCGGTCAGGCTGACCATGCGGCCCCCGTCGACGCGGAAGATCTGGTACTGCTCGTCGCCCTGCCGGTCCGCGAGCGCCAGCGTCACGTCGCCGGAGACCGGCGCGAATTCCCCGGCCAGTACCGGCTCCTCGCCGAAGGTGAGCCGGCGCGGCGCGGCGCCCGGCGCGGCAACCTCGTAGAGCTGGCGGCTGTCGTCGAGGCGCGCGCCGATCAGCACCGAGCGGCGCACCGGGTGCCAGCCGAGCAGCCGCGCCGAGCGGTATTCGAGATAGGGCTTCGCCTGCTCCATCAGCGTGGCGGGCACGGCAGGCACGCCGCTCACCGTCAGCGCCGCGGGCGCCTCCACCGCCGCTGCGTGGGCACCGTGCGGGAGAAGGCTTGCGGCAAGCGCTGCAAGACCTGCTAAGAACCACCCCCGGACCATGACGCTTCGTTCTTTCACTGCCCCCACTCTACCGATGCCGCCGGGTGCCCGGCAACGGGTGTCGTCATGCTGACCGCGCCGTTCGTGGCGCTCGACGACGCGCGCGGCGACGGCACGCACCCGCTCACGCTCTACAGCGGCGCGCGCGAGATCGTCACCGCCTCGCGCCGGGATGAAGTCCGCCCCGCGCTCACGGCGCTGCGGCGGCATGTCGCCGAAGGCCGCCACGTCGCGGGCTTCCTCGCCTACGAGGCCGGGCACGCGCTGGAGCCGCGCCTCTCCGCCATTCCGGAGCGCGGCGCCGAGACCCCGCTCGTCTGGTTCGGAGTCTTCGACGCGCCGCAATTCGTGCCGCCGGAAACGCTGCTGGGCGCGGTCGCCGGACGTGAAGTCCGCGTATCCGCGCCCGAACCCGACCTCGACGCCCCGCGCTACGCCGCCGCGCTCGCGGAGGTGAAGGCGCTGATCGAGGCCGGCGACATCTATCAGGCCAACCTCACCTTCCCCACCGGCCTCGCCATCGAAGGCCATCCGCTGGCGCTCTACGCCCGGCTCCGGCGCGCGCAGCGCATGGGCCACGGCGCGGTCGTGTTCACGGGGCGCGAATGGATATTGTCCTTCTCGCCCGAGCTGTTCTTCACGCTGTCGGGCGGCGTGCTGCAAACGCGCCCGATGAAGGGCACCGCCCCGCGCCGCCCGCTCGCCGAGGACGACGCCGCCACCGCCGCCGCGCTCGCCGCCGATCCCAAGAACCGCGCCGAGAACCTGATGATCACCGATCTCATCCGCAACGACCTCGCGCGCGTCGCCGAGGCGGGGTCGGTCGCCGTGCGCGATGCGTTCGCGGTGGAGCGCTATCCCACCGTTCACCAGATGACGACGACGGTCGAGGCACGGCTCCGGGAGGGCCTCGACGCCTTCGACGTTCTGGACGCGCTGTTCCCCTGCGGTTCCGTCACCGGCGCGCCGAAAATCCGCGCGATGGAGGTGATCGACGCGGTCGAGGCCCGTCCGCGCGGCGTCTACACCGGCTCGATCGGCGCCGTCGGCCCCGGCGCCGCGCAGTTCAACGTCGCGATCCGCACCATCGAGATGCGGAACCAAAGCGCGACAATGGGCATTGGATCGGGCATTGTCGCCGACAGCGATGCCGCGTCGGAATGGCGTGAGTGCGGAGAGAAGATGGCGTTTGTCAGCGCGTCGGGGCGGCCGTTCCACCTCATCGAGACGATGGGCTTCACGCCCGCGGAAGGCATCGCCCACCTGCCGCTCCACCTCGAACGGCTGGAGCAGTCGGCCGCGTGGCACGATTTCCGTTTCGACCGGCACGAGGTCCGCAACCTCCTGCAAGCCGCCGTCGGCGCGCTGAGGACGCCCGCGCGCATCAAGCTGGTGCTGGCGCCGGGCGGCGCGGCGGCGGTCAGTTGCACCGGAATGCCGCCGGTCCCCGCCCCGGCGCGCGCCGCGATCGTGCCGCTGCCGGTGAAGCCCGGCGACCCCCGCCTCGCGCACAAGACCAGCGACCGCGCCTTCTACGACGCCGCCCGCCGCGCCTCGGGCATGGACGAGGTGATCTTCGAGCGCGGCGACGGCCGGCTCACCGAGGGCAGCTTCACCAACCTGTTCGTCGAGCGGGACGGCGTGCTGCTGACCCCCCCGGCGAGCGACGGCCTGCTCCCCGGCGTGCTGCGCCGCCATCTTCTCGAGACCGGCCGCGCCCGCGAGGCTTCCCTCGCCCGCGCCGATCTCGACGGCGGATTCCTGCTCGGAAATGCCTTGCGCGGACTTTTTCGCGCACGGCTGGTTGCCCCCGGAAGCGACTGACTCTAAGAGGCCCGCGCACCCCTCACGCGGAGCCTTTCGATGACCTTCCTCTCCGACGCCATCCAGCGCATCCAGCCGTCCCCCACGCTCGCCGTCACGCAGAAGGCGGCGGCGCTCAAGGAGGCAGGGCGGAACGTCATCGGGCTCGGCGCGGGCGAGCCGGACATGCCGGTGCCGGATTTCGTGGCGGAGGCCGCCATCGCCGCCATTCGCGGCGGGCAGAACAAGTACACCAACGTCGACGGCACCAACGCGCTCAAGGAGGCCGTGCGCGGCAAGTTCAGGCGCGACAACAACCTCGAGTACGGCCTCGACCAGATCACCGTGAACGTTGGCGGCAAGCACACGATCTTCAACGCGCTGCTCGTCACGCTGAACGCGGGCGACGAGGTCATCATCCCCGCGCCCTACTGGGTGTCGTACCCGGACATCGTGCAGTTCTGCGGCGCGAAGCCGGTGTTCATCGCCGCCGGGATCGACGCGGGCTTCAAGATCACGCCTGCCGAGCTCGAAGCCGCGATCACGCCGAAGACGCGCTGGCTGATCCTCAATTCGCCGTCGAACCCCACCGGCGCCGTCTACACGCGCGAGGAGATCGCCGCGCTCGGCGAGGTGCTGCGCCGCAATCCGCACGTCTGGGTGCTGTCGGACGATATGTACGAGCACATCATCTACGACACGAAGTTCGCGACCATCGCCGATGTCTGCCCGGACCTCTACGACCGCACACTCACCGTGAACGGCGCCTCCAAGGCCTATTCGATGACAGGCTGGCGCATCGGCTTCGCGGGCGGCCCGGCGCAGCTCATCAAGGCGATCGCCAAGATCCAGTCGCAGTCGACGACCAACCCCTGCGCCATCGCGCAGGCGGCGGCGACAGCGGCGCTGAACGGCCCGCAGGACTTCCTGAAGGCGCGCGTCGAGACCTTCCGCGGCCGCCGCGACCTCGTCGTCTCGATGCTGAACCAGACGGACGGCCTCCGCTGCGCGACGCCCGAGGGCGCCTTCTACGTCTATCCGGACTGCGCCGGCCTCATCGGCCGCAAGACGCCGTCGGGCGCGACGCTCGCGAACGACGAGGACGTGGCGGGCTACCTGCTGGAATCGGAAGGCGTCGCGGTGGTGCACGGCGGCGCGTTCGGCGTCTCGCCCGCGTTCCGCATCTCCTACGCGACCTCCACCGACCTCCTCGAAGACGCCTGCACCCGCATCCAGCGTGCCTGCGGGGCGCTCAGGGCCTGACGCCTCAAGGCGCGGGCCACGCGTAAATGTCGTTGTAGAGCGACAGGGACCGCGCGCGGCAGACGTCCTCCGGCATCGCCGCGAAGCGGTCCGGCGCGAAGGCGCCGACGTCGATGGTGGGCTCAAGGCCGAGCAGCGCCTCGGCGACCGCGCGCCCGACGCCGCCCGAGTGCGTGACCCACACCGCCTCGGCGACCCACAGGTGCGGCTCTCCCGGCACCGGCCCAAGCAGCGGCCCGCCGTCCGGCGTCATCGAGAATATGCCGTTCAACTTTCTCTCGATCGGCGCGCCCGCGAGAACCGGGAAGAGGTCGTGCGAAAGACCCTCGTGGAAGCCGTGCGCCGGAAACGCCATTTCGGCCTCGATGAGTGCTGCCACCTCCGCCGGCGCGGGCGCGTGGCTGTACCAGCCGAAGCCGAGCCGGTCGCCGTGCTCGCGCAGGTAGAAGACGTTCTCCAGGTCCCGCACCATCGGATGCCGCGAAGGCGCGGGCGCCCCGTCCAGAACCGCCAGCGGCGCGGTCGTGAAATAGGGATGCTGGACCGGGAACAGCGGCAGGGCGATGCCGTGCCGTTTCAGAAGCTCCGCCCCCCAGATGCCGACCGCGATGACGACCTTGTCCCCGACGATCTCCCCGTCATCGGTGACGACGCCGACGACCCGCCCCTCGCGAACCAGCACGTCCCTGACCGCGACATTCTCCCGAAACGTCACCCCCGCGTCCCGCGCGCCCTCGTGGAGACCGCGCAGCGCCGCACGGGCATCGAGCGTGCCGTCGCCCGGGAGGTACAGGCCCCGTTTCAGGCCGGAGACGTCCATGTAGGGCACCAGCCCGGCAAGCTCTCCGGGGCCGACCACATGAGCCTCGAACCCGTATCCCCGCGCCGTCGCCGCCTTGCGTTCCAGCAGGTCCGCCGTTTCCGCCTTGCGGGCGACCTCGACGCTGCCGACCTTGTTGAACACCGCGCCCGGAAGCCGCATCAGAAACTCCGCCGTATAGTCGGCGAGCGCCGCCATGACCGGAGACGCCGCGTTGCGCCCGAGCAGCCCCGGCGCATGGCCCGTCGAGCCGAGCGGCGCCCCGAGCGTGCCGCGGTCGAGGACCGTCACGTCCGTGTGCCCGAGCCGGGCGAGGTGCCAGGCGATCGCGCAGCCGGTTATGCCCGCCCCCACGATGATCACTTTCCCCGGCGCTTTCGATCGTCCATCCATTCGCGGTCTCCCTGTTGTCAGGGCTGGCGCTGTGCCGCGATCCGGTGTAACGAGTCAAACTGAAAATGATGGTTACAAACTCCAGACTTCCTTTCCTCGAGCTGATCAACAGCGAGCATATCGAGGGGCCGGGCCGCGTCACCGATCATCTCGACGACCGCGCCTGGACCGAAAGGCTGCTCGCCCGTTGGGGAAGGCCCGCGATGCTTCGGGATCGGGACATCGAAGACCTCAAGCGGCTCCGGTCGGCGCTCCGCAGCGTGATCGCGAGCGCGATGGCGGGCGAGGGAGCGGACCCCGCCGCCCTCGCCCGCATCAACGCCTGCCTCGCCGGGGCGAAACGGACGCTGCACGTCCGCGACTCGGGTTCGGGCGAACTCGGCCTCGAATCCGGCCTCGTGGGCTCGCACGCCGCGTTCGCCGCGCTCTCCTTCGCCGACGTCCTCGCAAGCGGCGAGATGCGCCGCGTGAAGCTCTGCGCCAACGACGACTGCCGCTGGGCGTTCTTCGACGGCAGCCGCAATCGCTCGAAGACGTGGTGCTCGTCCGCGGCGTGCGGCAATCTCACCAAGGTCCGCGCCTTCCGCGCGCGGAAGCGGGATTCCCGAGTCTAGAGCAGTTCCGTCACCGCGTGGATGGTGAGCCCGACGAGGCCGCCCACCAGCGTGCCGTTGATGCGGATGAACTGGAGGTCGCGGCCCACCGCGCGCTCGACGCGCTCGGTGACGGTGTCCGCGTCCCAGCTCCGCACGGTATCCGACACGATGCGGACAAGCTCGTCGCCGTAGTCCGCGACGACGCCGACGATGGCGCGGCGCGTGTACTTGTTGAGCGCGCGCCGCAGCGCGGGGTCGTTCTCGATGGTCTGCCCGATATGGCGCGCGGCCTCGCCGACACGGCCCGCGAGCGCCTGCCCGGGGTCGGCGAGCGACGCGCGGAGCGAGGTCTTGGCGTTCGTCCAGATGCCGTCGAGGAAGCCGCCCAGCTCGGGGTTCTTGATCACCTCCAGCTTCAGCTTCTCGACGCGCGCCTGCGTTTCCGATTCGAACTGGAGGTCGAACGCGAAGTCCTTCATCGCCACCATCACCTTCAGGCGCAGCGGGTGCTCGGGATCGGCCGACATCTCGTTCAGCAGCCGCCGCAGCGCCTCGATGATCGAATTCGCCAGCCGCTCGTCGAGCGAGGCGAGGCGCAGCAGCCACATCGTCCGCGCCTCGACGAGATCGCGGATCAGCCCCTCGTTCTGGTCGAGTACGCGCGCGAGCCACGTGATGCCGGAATCGACGAGCGGTTGCAGCCGCCCCTCGTCGATCGCGCGGTCGAGCACGCGGCCCATCAGCGGCGCAAGCTCGAAACGGCGCAGGTTGCCGCCGATCGCGCCGCGTATCCACCCCGACACGGCCTCGTTGTCCAGCGCGTCGAGAAGCTGGATGCCGAGCTTGCCGATGCTGCCGCTGAGCCGCGTCTCGGCGGGCGGCGCGGCGAGCCAGCGCCCGACCGCGCCCGCCATGTCGACGCTCCGCATCCGGCGCGCCACGATCGCGGGCTTCAGGAAGTTGGTCTTGAGGAAGGCCGCGAGGTTGTCGCCGAGCCGGTCCTTGTTCTTCGGGATGATCGCCGTGTGCGGGATCGGCAGGCCGAGCGGGTGGCGGAACAGCGCCGTCACCGCGAACCAGTCGGCAAGCCCGCCCACCATCGCCGCCTCGGCGAAGGCCTCGACATAGGGCGCCCAGACATAGGCCTCGCCGAGCGCGCGCGCGGCGAGGAACACCGCCGCCATCAGCAGCAGCATCCCCGTGGCGACGATCTTCATGTGCCGTGCCGGGTCGGCCGTCACCCATGTGCGTGCTGGACCGATCGCCCCGTCCTACTCGGCGGGGGCAGCGGGCGCCGCGGCCGGCTTGCCGGGATGGTCGTGGGTGAGCAGCTTGCTGAACTTCGAGCCGAGCCAGCGCTCGACGCCGTCGGCGAGGCTGAAGGCGGCCGGAACGATCACGAGCGTCAGCAGCGTCGAGAGGAGAAGGCCGCCGATCACCGTGATGCCCATCGGCGCGCGCCACGCGCCGTCGCCGGTCAGCGAAAGCGCTGTCGGCAGCATACCGGCGGCCATCGCCACCGTGGTCATCACGATCGGCTGCGCGCGCTTGTGGCCTGCGTCGATGATCGCCGTCACCTTGTCCACGCCCTTGTTCATCTCCTCGATCGCGAAATCGACGAGCAGGATCGAGTTTTTCGCAACAATGCCGAGCAACATCAAGAGGCCGATCAGCACGGGCATCGAGATCACCTGCCCGGTGAGGTGCAGCGCGAGCGCACCGCCGAGCGGCGCGAGCAGCAGCGAGCCCATGTTCACGAACGGCGGCATGACGCGCTTGTAGAGCAGCACCAGCACCGCGAACACGAGCAGGATTCCCGAAACGACGGCGACCGTGAACTGCGTGACCAACTCGTTCTGCATCTTCGATTCGCCGAACTCGATGCGCTCGACGCCCGCCGGAAGATTGCGCACCGCCGGCAGCGACAGCGCCGTCTTCAGGCCCTCGCCCTTCACATAGCCTTCGGCGAGGTCGGCGCCGACGACGATGCGGTCCCGCTGGTTGTAGCGCCTCAGGATCGACGGGCCCGCGCCGAAGCCGATGTCGGCGACGACCTTCAGCGGCACCGATCCGCCGCTCGACGTCGGCACCGGCAGGTTCTCGATCATGGTGATGTTCTTGCGCGATTCCACGGGCAGCATGACGCGGATCGGAATCTGCCTGTCCGTCAGCGAGAACTTGGCGACGTTCTGGTCGATGTCGCCGATCGTGGCGATGCGGATCGTCTCGCTGAGCGCCGCCGTGGTGATGCCGAGTTCAGCCGCGAGGTCGAAATGCGGCGAGATGACGATCTCGGGGCGCTGCAGATCACCCTCCACGCGCGGCGCGACGAACATCTTCTGCGCGCGCATCTCGCCCACGATCCTGAGCGCGGCGTCGTGCAGGAGTTCGCTGTCGTCGCCGGCGATCATCACCGTCACGTCGCGCCCGCCGCTCCAGCCGTCCATCGACTGGAAGGTGATGCGCGCGTCGGGAATCTTCTGGAGTTCCGGCGCCAGCTGCTTCTGGTACTCGATGCTCGTGCGCTTCCGCTTGTCGCGAAGCTGCGTGTAGATCATCGCGCTGCCCGGCTGCTCGATGTCGATGTAGCTGAGCTGCGTTTCCGGCTGCCTGAGCAGCAGCGCATTGGCCCTTTCGGCCAGCGCCCGCGTCTGTTCGAGCGTCGTACCCGGCACCATCTCGATCTTGAGCTGGGTCGAGTCCTGGTCGGATTCCGGCTGGAAGGTGAACGGCAGCGTCGCGAACGACACGGCCGTCAGCAGCAGCGCCAGCACGCCGATGCCCATCACCCAGACGCGGTGGTCGGCGAGGCGCCAGAAATGGCGCTTCCAGTCCTGCCGCGCGCGCACCTCGCGGGCCCGCCCGGTGTCGAGCGACCAGCGCAGCATCGCGAGGTAGCGGTCCATCATCGGGCCGTCGCCGTGGTTCTGCTCGCCCTCGGCCTTCAGGAAATAGGCGGCGATCAGGGGTGTAATCATGCGCGCGACGGCAAGGCTCATCAGCACGGCGACCACGACGGTCAGCCCGAACTGCTTGAAGAACTGTCCGGTGACGCCGCCCATCAGGCCGACCGGCAGGAACACGGCGGCGATCGCCGAGGTGGTCGCCACCACCGCCAGCCCGATCTCGTCCGCCGCGTCCATCGAGGCCTGGTAGGCGGTCTTGCCCATGCGCATGTGGCGCACGATGTTCTCGATCTCCACGATCGCATCGTCGACGAGCACGCCCGCGACGAGGCTGAGCGCGAGCAGCGACAGGCCGTTCAGCGTGAAGCCCATCATGTCCATGAACCAGAACGCCGGGATCGCCGACAGCGGAATGGCCGTGGCCGAGATCAGCATCGCCCGCCAGTCGCGCAGGAAGATGAACACCACGATCACGGCGAGCACGGCGCCTTCGATGAGCGCCGCCATCGAGGCCTCGTACTGTTGCTCGGTGTACTTCACCGTGGTGAACATCGGCGTGATCTTCACCTTGGGATATTCCGCCGCGAGCTGGTCGAGGACCTTGAGCGCATCGTCGTAGACGGCGACGTCCGACGAGCCCTTCGCCTTCGCAAGGCGAATGCTGACGACCTGCCGTCCGTCGATGAGGCCGAGGCCGCGCTGCTCGCCGTAGGAATCGCGCACGTTCGCGACATCGGAAAGCCTGAGCGTGCGGCCGCCGACGCTGAGCTGCGTCGCGCCGAGCGCCGCCGCGTCGGCGGCGTTGCCGAGCACGCGCACCGACTGCTCGGCGCCCGCGATCTCGGCGCGCCCGCCGGTGGCGTTGAGGTTGAGCTGGCGGAGCTGCTGGTTGACCTGCGCGGCGGTGATGCCCTGCGCCTGCAATTTCATCGGATCGAGCTCGACGCGGATCTCGCGGGAGACGCCGCCGCCGCGGCTCGCGACCGCCATGCCGGGCACGGAGAGCATCCGCTTCGAGGCGACGTTGTCGACGAACCACGACAGCTCCTCGAGCGTCATGTCCACGGACTGCACCGTCCAGTAGGCGAGCACGCCGTCGATGTCCTCGCGCACCACCTGCGGTTCGAGGATGCCCTGCGGCAGGTCTCCGCGCACCTTCTGCACCGCGTCGCGCACGTCGTTGACGGCGCGGTCGATCGGCGTGCCGATGTCGAACTGCACCATCGTCGTCGAAACGCCCTCGGTCACCCACGAGGTGATCTCGTCGACGCCGCTGACGTTCCGCACGGAGGCTTCCACGATCTGCGTGATCTGCGTCTTCATTTCCGAAGGCGCGGCGCCCGGCTGGGTGATGATCACCTGCGCCACCGGGAAGCTGACGTCCGGGTTGTTGTTGATGTCCATGCGGATGAAGCTGACGATGCCCGCCAGCGTCAGCGCCACGAACAGCACGATCGGCGCGACCGGGTTCCGGATCGACCAGGACGAGATATTCCGCATCGTTTCGCTTCCTGCCCGCCGTCGCCTATTTCTGCGGCTTGTGCAGAACCGGGCTGACCTTCTCGCCCGGATTGAGGAACGCGCCCGCCGACATCACGACCTGCTCCTTGCCGGAGAGGCCGCCGGAAATGGCGACGCCCGCCGACGAGACCGTGCCGACCTTGACGTCGCGGCGCTCGACCGTGCCGTCCTCTGCCACGACATACACATAGCTGCTTTCCGCATCGCCCATCACGGCGGATTCGGGCAGCAGCGGCCGGTCGGCCGTGCCGACCTCGATCCGGCCCGAGGCGAAGCCGCCGGGGCGCAGCGAACGGTCGCCGGAAAGCGCGATGCGCACCAGCCCCTGCCGGGTCTGCGGGTTGATCACCGGCTCCACCATCCAGACGCGCCCGGCGTACTCGGTGGCGGAACCGATCAGCTGCACCGTCGCCGACTGCCCGACCTCGATACCGGCGAGGTCCTGCTCGGCGACGAGGGCGCGCATCTCCATCGCGCCGTTCTGCGCCATGCGGAACACGGCGGGGCTGCCCGAGCTGACGACCTGCCCCGGCTCGACGTTGCGTTCGAGGATGAGGCCGGCCTCCGGCGCCCGGATGTCGAGCCGTCCGAGCCGCGCCTGCGCCTCGCGAAGCTGCGCGGCGGCCACGTTCACGGCGGCGTTGGCGCCGTCGCGCGTCGCGGTGCGGCGCTCGATGTCGGCCTTGGAAATGAAGCCGCGCGCCACCAGCGACTGCGCGCGGTCGAGCTCCGACTGCGCGAGCGCCGCGTCGGCGCGGGCGCGGATTACGGACGCCTGCAACTGGCTCACCTGCTGTTCGAGCACCGAACGGTCGATGCGCGCCAGCACCTGGCCTTTCTGCGCGTAGTCGCCGGCGTCGACGAGCACCGCGGTCACGGCCCCGCCCTCGCCCTGCACGCCGACCGGCATGTCGCGGCGCGCGGCGATGCTGCCCACCGCCCTGACGCTGTCCGCGACCTGCGTGGTGCCCGGCACGATGACGGTGATCGACGGGCGCCCGGCCTCCGGGTTCTCGGCGGGCGTCTCCGCGCCGCCGCCGAAGACGAGCCAGGCCGCGACCGCCGCGGCGACGAGGATCGCGGCGACGATCAGGACGCGGCGACGGCCGCCGTCGCTCCCGGCCGATGCCCATGACCGGGAAACGCTGCTCCTGAAAGAGCTATCGACGGGTTGATGCATGTTCATCGCCAGTGACTGTGCCTGTTTGTATCGCAGAGTGTGTTACCCGAATAAGTCAGTCGGCGCAAGGTCCGCATAACGCGACGGGGAAATTCGAGTCCTGCTCGGAAGGATGTAAATCGGTCGGCAATTAGCACGTTTCGGGCAGTCAAACGAGCCGGAGACCGAATATTTCAAGACACGTTGCCTAGACTCCACAGCAAGTTTCGGCTCGACAGCTATTCGATAAACGGATTTTATCATCGACGAACGCACGACAGGAGGGTGTGTTCGCGGAGAACCCGGCCGGTATCCGGCCGCCCGGGCCCACCCGCAGGAAACGTCGAGGACATCTACGGTTTTTCTGAAAACAGGAGGAGTGAGCAGATGGACTACAGTTTTCTCGGTTGGATCGTCGTCGGCCTCATCGCCGGCGCGCTTGCCAAGTGGATCATGCCGGGCAAGGACCCCGGCGGCATCATCGTCACCATCCTCATCGGCATCGCCGGCGGCCTCATCGGCGGCTATATCGGCAGCCTGATCGGCCTCGGCGGCAGCAACGGCCATCTCGTCAACATCCTCATCGCCACGGCGGGCGCGATCCTGCTGCTGTGGATCTACCGGATCATCAAGACCCGTCAGGCCTGATCCGCGACGAGGTTTCAACTCCGGTTCATATGGTGCGGCGGATAGGGCAACCTGTCCGCCGCTGATCCGTTGGGGCGGAAAAGGAAAGGAATGAAACCCATGCGCACTCAAACGCTTCTCGCCCTCGGCGCGCTCGCCGCCACCGCCGCGACCCCGGTCGCCGCACAGACGGCGCCGAGCGTCCCCGCCGAGACCCTGCTGTCGCTGACCGCGACCGGCGAGAGCACCCGCGTTCCCGATATCGCCGTCATCTCGGCGGGCGTCGTCACGCAGGCGGCCGAGGCGCGCGCCGCGCTCACCGCCAACAACAGCCAGATGACGCGCGTGGTCGCCGCCCTCAAGAAGGCCGGCATCGCCGAGCGCGACATCCAGACCTCGAACATCAACCTCAATCCGCAATACAGCTACGAGGAGCGCAAGGCGCCGCAGCTGATCGGCTATCAGGCGAACAACACCGTCACCGTGAAGCTCCGCAAGCTCGCGGGCGCAGGCGACGTGATCGACGCGCTGGTCAACGAGGGCGCCAATCAGGTGAACGGGCCGAGCTTCGGCCTCGACAAGCCCGAGGACGCGACGAACGAGGCCCGGCTCGACGCCGTGAAGAAGGCCCGCGCGCGCGCCGACCTTTATGCGGGCGCCGCGGGCCTGCGCGTGAAGCGCATCGTTTCCATCACCGAGGGCGGCGGCTGGCAGCCCCCCTACCCGATGCCCAAGGTCGCCATGATGCGCGCCGAAGCGGCGGACGCGGCCGCCGCCCCACCGGTGGAAGCCGGCGAGGTCGGCACCAACGTCACCGTCACGGTGGTCTTCGAGCTCCAGTAGAGGCTCGTCAGCCGCCCGCGTTCTGGTAGTGTCCGGTGCATGGGCCACGCACCGGACACCCGCCTTCTCGATCTCGGCAGCGGCAGCTTCGCGTATTTCCAGAAGGACGGCGGCTGGGGCTGGTCGAACGCCGGGCTCGTCACCGATGCCGGCGAGGCGCTGCTCGTCGACACGCTGTTCGACGAGGCGCTTACCGCCCGGATGCTGACGGCGATGGCGGACGCGAGCGGCCTCGCTTCCGACCGCATCGGCACCGTCGTCAACACCCACGCCAACGGCGACCACACGCACGGTAACGGACTGCTGCCCCATGCCGAGATCGTCGCCTCGGAGGCCTCCGCCGCCGAAATGGAGGCGTTCCCGCCCGCCCTGCTCGCGCAGCTCAAGGCGGGCGGCGCGGCGGGCCAGCTCGGCCTCGCGGGGCAGTATTTCGCCGAGATCTTCGCCCCGTTCGACTTTGCGGGCGTGAACACGCGCGCCCCGACGCGGACCTTCACGGGCCGCGGCACCGCCCGCGTCGGCGGCAAGACGCTCGACCTCATCGAGGTCGGCCCGGCGCACACGCGCGGCGACGTCATCGTCTGGTCGCCCGCCGACCGCACCGTCTTCACCGGCGACATCCTGTTCATCGAGGGCACGCCGATCATGTGGGAAGGGCCGGTCTCGAACTGGCTCGCCGCGTGCGACCTCATCCTCGGCCTCGACGCCGAGGCCATCGTGCCCGGCCACGGCCCGCTCGCCGAACGCGCCGCCGTCGCGGCGGTGAAGGACTATCTCGGCTGCATCGCCCGCGAGGCGCGCCTGCGCTTCGACGCGGGCCTCGGCGCCGAGGAGGCCGCGTTCGACATCGGCCTCGGCCGCTTCGCGGGCTGGCGCGACGCCGAGCGGCTCGCGGTGAACGTCGACACGCTCTACCGCGAGTTTTCAGGCACGCACGACGCGCCGAACGCGCTCGCCCTCTTCGAACGGATGGCGAAGCTCTATTACGACCGGCGCTAGGGCCGCCGCGAAACGATGTGCGTCCCCAAAACGCCTCAAACGGCGGTGACGCCGCCGTCGATCACGAAGCCCTGCCCGCTGGCGAAGCCGCCCGCCTTCGCGGCGAGGAACACCGCCATGCCCGCGATCTCGTCCGGCTCGCCGATGCGCTTCAATGTCGAATGGGCGGTGGACTGCTTCAGGATCTCCGGGTTGTCCCACAGCGCCTTGGCGAAATCAGTCCTGATGAGGCCGGGGCAGATCGCGTTCACGCGCACGTTGTCGGGTCCGTACTCGGCGGCGTAGTTGCGCACGAGCTGGATGTCGGCCGCCTTCGAGATGTTGTAGGCGCCGATCACCGTCGAGGCCTTGAGGCCGCCGATCGACGAGATGACGATGATCGCCCCGTCCTTGCGCGCGGCCATCTGCGGCGCCGCCATCCGGATCAGCCAGTGGTTCGAGACGATGTTGTTGTGCAGGATCTTGGTGAACTGCTCGTCCGGGATGTCCGCCATCGGCCCGAAATAAGGGTTGGAGGCGGCATTGCAGACGAGGATGTCGATCTTGCCGAGCTTCGCCGTGGCGCCGTCGATCAGCGCCTGAAGCTCTTCCTTCGCGGAGATGTTCGCGGGGATCGCGATCGCCGCCTCGCGGCCCACGGCGGCGTTGATCTCCGCCACCGCCGCATCGCACGCCTCCTGCTTGCGGCTGGAGACGACGACGTTCGCGCCGTGCTCCGCCATGCGGTGCGCGATCGCCTTGCCGATGCCGCGCGAGGAGCCGGTGATGACGGCGACCTTGCCGGTCAGGTCAAAGAGTTCGGGTATGCCCATGATGCCTCTCCCTCAGACGCGCTCGATGATGATCGCGGGCGCCATGCCGCCCGCCGCGCACATGGTGACGAGGCCGCGCCGGAGGTCGCGCCGCTCCAGCTCGTCGAGCAGCGTGCCGATCAGGATCGAGCCCGTCGCGCCGATCGGGTGGCCGAGCGCCATCGCGCCGCCGTTGACGTTCACCTTGTCGCGGTCGAGCTTCAGGTCGCGGATGAACTTCTCGGCGACCACGGCGAACGCCTCGTTGATCTCGAAAAGGTCGATGTCGTCGACGCCGAGCCCCGCCTTGTCCAGCACCTTCCGCGCGGCCGGAACCGGGGCGTTCAGCATCAGCGTCGGGGAATCGCCCATGTTCGCCATCGCCACCACCTTCGCGCGCGGCTTCAGCCCCCGCTTCGCCGCGTAGGACGGCGAGGCGAGCAGCAGCGCCGCCGAGCCGTCGACGACGCCCGAGGAGTTGCCCGCGTGGTGGACATGCTCGATCTCGAGGTCCGGGTAGGCCTGTTTCACGAGGCTGCGATAGGTCAGCCCCGCGTCGTCGAGCGGCATGTCGATCAGCCGCGTGAACGCGGGCTGGAGCTGCGACAGGCTTTCGAGCGTCGTGCCGGGGCGCGGGAACTCTTCCCGGTCGAGCGCGAGGCTGCCGTCCTCGCGGTACACCGGCACGAGGCTCCTGTCGAAGTGCCCACCCGCGATGGCGGCGGCAGCGCGCTCCTGGCTGACGACAGCAAGCGTATCGAGGTCGCGGCGGCTGATGCCCTCCAGCGTCGCGATCACGTCCGCGCACACGCCCTGATGCGGCTGCGGGTGCCGGTCGCGCAGGCGCCGGTTGCCCCTGTCCATCGTGCGCGGCGCGTCGGCGGAGATGCCCTGCCCCGTCTGCGACATCATCTCGGTGCCGCCCGCGATCACGCAGTCCTCCATGCCTGACATGATCGAGGCCGCCGCCATGCTCACCGTGGTGATGCCGGAGCCGCAGAAGCGGTCGAGCGTGACGGCCGACGAGCGGACATCGTAGCCCGCGTCGAGCGCGGACATGCGGCCGAGGTCGCCCGCCGCCGGGCCGGTCTGCGAGCTGGTGCCCCAGATGATGTCGTCGACCTCGGCGGTGTCGAGGTCGTTCCGCTCGGCGATCGCCTTCAGCACCGTCGCGCCCACCTGCTGCGGGTGGATGTCGGCCAGCGATCCCTTGCCGACCTTTCCGATCCCGCGCGGGGTCCTGACTGCATCAATGATCAGCGCTTCCGGCATGTCCGTCTCCTTTTGTCTTTCCGCGACGCTCTAGAGGAAAGCGCGGGCGCAGGGATACCGCTTCAAACTCACAGCCTGTTTGCATCCCTCCATACTTTGGGCCACGCTCTCGCGTTCGAGACGCTGGGAGAGATCGTGCGCCGGTTCAGACACTTGCCGCCCCTCGAGCCGCGAACGCCGAGCGCGGCGCTGTCCGGCACCGGGGGCACGCGGCTCGGGCGCAGCATCGAGCAGGAGGCCGCCGCGCGGCCGGGCCTTTCGGGCATCCACCTCCTCGCCGACGCGCATCAGGCCTTCGCCTCGCGCATCCTCCTCGCCCGCGCCGCGGAGCGCAGCCTCGACGTGCAATACTACATCTGGCGCGGCGACCTCTCGGGGATGCTGGTGCTGGAGGCGTTGCGCGAGGCGGCGGACCGGGGCGTGCGCGTGCGGCTGCTGCTCGACGACAACGGCATCGCCGGGCTCGACGACCTGCTCGCCGCGCTCGACATCCATCCGATGATCGAGGTGCGGCTGTTCAACCCGTTCTTCGTCCGCCATCCCAAGGCGCTCGGTTACCTCACCGATTTCCGGCGCCTCAACCGGCGGATGCACAACAAGAGCTTCACCGCCGACAACCAGGCGACGATCATCGGCGGCCGCAACATCGGCGACGAGTATTTCGCCGCGCGCGACGGCGACCTGTTCGCCGACCTCGACGTGCTCGCCATCGGCGCGGTGGTGAGCGACGTCTCGCACGATTTCGACCGCTACTGGAACTGCGCCTCGGCATGGCCCGCGACGCGCGTGCTGCCGGTGGTCGGCATCGAGCAGCTCGAGGCGCTGGCGCGGCGCTCGGGCGCCGTGCGCGCCGATCCGCGGGCGCACACCTACGTGGAAACCGTGCGCTCCATGCCCTTCATTTCGGACATGCTGGACGGCTCGCTGCCGTTCATCTGGGCGCCGGTGCGGATGGTAAGCGACGATCCGGCGAAGGTGCTCGACAAGGCGAGGCCCGGCACGTCGCTCAGCGAGCAGCTTCAGGAGGCGATCGGCCGCCCCTCGCGCGAAATAGGGCTCGTTTCCGCCTATTTCGTGCCCACCGCCGCCGGCGTCGACGCCTTCGCGGCGCTCGCGCGCGAGGACATCAAGGTGAACGTGCTGACGAACGCGCTCGAATCCACCGATGTCGCCATCGTCCACGCGGGCTACGCCAAGCGCAGGAAGGCGCTGATCCGCGCCGGGGTCCGCCTGTTCGAGATGCGCCGCCCGCGCGTGGACACGGGCCGCAAACGCCGCTTGCCCCTCGGCGTCGGCGGCTCGGGCGCCAGGTCCGTCACCGGCTCGATCCTCCGGTCCAGCGGCTCGATGCTGCACGCCAAGACCTTCACGGTGGACCGGCAGCGCCTGTTCATCGGCTCGTTCAACTTCGATCCGCGCTCGGTCGCGCTCAACACCGAGCTCGGTTTCGTCATCGAAAGCCCGGAGCTTGCCGCCGACGTGCAGGAGGCGTTCGAAAGCGTGATCCCGATGAGCGCCTACGAGGTGACGCTCAGCGACAGGGGCCGCCTGCGCTGGATCGAGCGCGAGGACGACGGGGACGAGATCGAGATCCACGACGTCGAGCCCGGCACGACGCTGCTGCAACGCCTCGCCATCCGCGTCCTGTCGCGCCTCCCGATCGAGTGGCTGCTCTAACAGTAAAGCCCCTCCTCTTCAGGGGGAGGGGCAGTTCCGGTTGTCCGACGTCGCGTATGAGGATGCGTCCCACCCCCCGGCCCCTCCCCTGAAGAGGGAGGGGTGAGAAGCTCAGTATACTACCACTGACCGGATGGACTTGCCTTCGTGCATGAGGTCGAAGCCCTTGTTGATCTCCTCGAGCGTCAGCACGTGGGTGATCATCGGGTCGATGGCGATCTTGCCGTTCATGTACCAGTCGATGATCTTCGGCACGTCGGTGCGGCCCTTGGCGCCGCCGAACGCCGTGCCCTTCCACACCCGGCCCGTGACGAGCTGGAACGGGCGCGTCGAGATTTCCTTGCCCGCCTCGGCGACGCCGATGATGATGCTCTCGCCCCAGCCGCGATGGCAGCATTCGAGCGCGGTCCGCATCACTTCGGTGTTGCCCGTCGCGTCGAAGCTGTAGTCCGCGCCGCCGTCGGTGATCTCGAGGATCTTCGCGATCGTCTCGTCGCGCGACAGGCCCTTCGAGTTGACGAAGTGCGTCATGCCGAACTTGCGGCCCCACTCTTCCCGGTCCGGGTTGATGTCGACGCCGACGATCTTGTCCGCGCCCACCATCTTCGCACCTTGAATGACATTGAGCCCGATCCCGCCGAGGCCGAAGATGACGACGTTCTCGCCCGCCTGCACCTTCGCCGTGTTCACCACCGCGCCGACGCCCGTCGTCACGCCGCAGCCGACATAGCAGCTCGTCTGGAACGGCGCGTCCTCGCGGATCTTCGCCACCGCGATCTCCGGCAGCACCGTGAAGTTCGAGAAGGTCGAGCAGCCCATGTAGTGATAGATCGGCCGGCCCTTGTAGGAGAAGCGCGTCGTGCCGTCCGGCATCAGCCCCTTGCCCTGCGTGGCGCGGATCGCCGTGCAGAGGTTGGTCTTGCCCGAAAGGCAGCTTTTGCACTGGCGGCATTCCGGCGTGTAGAGCGGGATCACGTGGTCGCCCGGCTTCACGGACGTGACGCCCTGCCCCACCTCGCGCACGATGCCCGCGCCCTCGTGGCCGAGAACGCTCGGGAACAGCCCCTCGCTGTCGAAGCCGTCGAGCGTGTAGGCGTCCGTGTGGCAGATACCCGTCGCCATGATCTCGACCAGCACCTCGCCCGCCTTCGGGCCTTCGAGGTCGAGTTCAATGATCTCCAGCGGTTTCTTCGCCTCGAATGCAACAGCCGCGCGCGTCTTCATGAATCACCCCTCCGTCAGCGAAATTGGTCACCCGTCTAGAGCCTGATCGTTTCGGATGGAAGCGTCCACGCTTTCATCCGAAACGTGAATCAGTCTCTATTCAAAAGCTTAGCCCCCATCAGGGGGCTAATCCGGGAACCTCCACCGCGCCAACCCCTTCCGCCTCGAAACTGGCGATCGGGTACGCGCAATAGTCCGCTGCGTAATACGCGCTTGGGCGATGATTTCCAGAGGCGCCGAGCCCGCCGAACGGCATATTGGCCGCCGCGCCCGTCGTCGGCCGGTTGCGGTTGACGACGCCCGCGCGGCTTTCCTCGACGAAGCGCGCCCAGAGCGCCGGGTCCTCGCTGATGAGCCCCGCCGAAAGCCCGAACACCGTGGCGTTCGCCGCGCGCATCGCCGCGTCGAAGTCCGGCACGCGGATCACCTGCACCACCGGCGCGAAGATCTCGGCATCGGGCACATCGATCCCGGTCACGTCGAGGATCGCGGGCGTCACGAACGCCGCCGGCCGCCCCGCGATGCCTTCGAACGGCCGAATCACCTTCGCCCCGCGCGAGACGATACCGTCCGCCGCCGTGCGCGCGCCCAGCGCGGCCGCGTCGGAGACCAGCGGCCCCATGAACGCGCTGCCCGGCTCGTCCCACGCCGCGACGCGGAGCCGCCCGGCCATCGCGTCCACCGCCTCCACGATCGCGTCGCCGACCCTGCCCTCGGGCACGATCAGCCGCCGCGCGCACGAACAGCGCTGGCCGGTGGTGACGAACGATGACTGCACGATGATCGACGCCGCGGCCTCCGGCGAATCCCATGCCACGAGCGGATTGTTGCCGCCGAGCTCCAGCGCGAGGATCACGTGCGGCCGGTCGACGAGCGCCCGCCTCAGCGCCGCGCCCGCACCCGCCGAGCCGGTGAACAGCAGCCCGTCGATGTCGCCCGCGACCAGCGCCTCGCCGGTCGCCCGCGCGCCCTGCACGAGATTGAGCACGCCCTCCGGCAGCCCCGCTTCCGCCCACGCCGCCGCCATCGCCTCACCGATGGCGGGCGCGATCTCGGAGGGTTTGAAGACAACCGTGTTGCCCGCGATCAGCGCCGGGACGATGTGCCCGTTCGGCAGGTGGCCGGGGAAGTTGTACGGCCCCAGCACGGCCATCACGCCGTGGCCGCGATGCCGCAGCACGGCGCGGCCGAACGGCATGTCCGCCGCCCGCTCGCCGGTGCGCTCGGTAAAGGCGCGGATCGACACCTCGACCTTGCCGATCATCGAGCCGATCTCGGCCTCGGTCTCCCAGAGCAGCTTGCCTGTCTCGCGGGAGATCAGCCGCGAAAGCTCCGCCTTGCGGCTACCCAGCACCTCGGCATAGCGCCGCGCGAGCGCGATGCGTTCGTCCGCCGGGCGCGACCGCCACGCCCCGAGCGCCGCCCGCGCCTTCGCGATGGCGGCATTGCAATCATCCGCGCCCGCGGCGGCGCCTTCCCAGACGGTGTCGCCCGTGGCCGGGTCGATCGAGCGGAACGTCGTCATGCCGATACCCTCACGGGCTCGCCGCTTTGCAGCTTCAGCGCGTCGGCGGCCTCCTTGCCGATGGTCACATTGGTCTCGCCGACGCGCGCCGACGCGCGCACCGAGCGGAAGCTCTCGATCTGGACCGTCGAGAGCAGCGCCTGCGCCTCGCCCGGATCGCCGATCTCCAGCCTGAGCGTGCGCGTCGCGCGGATCGTCGCCACCTCGCCCGCCGGGCAGGTCATCGTCGGCCCGCCGTCGAAGATGTCGATGAGGCCGGAGCGCTCGAAACCTTCCTTCTCGAGCAGCGTCAGCGCCGGTTCGCCGTCGCGGTGCACGCGGCCGATCGCCTCGCGCGCGTCCTTGTCGATGAGGTCGACGTAGATCGGGTGCCTTGGCGCGAGGTCGAGGATGAACTGCCCGTCGGTGGACATCACCATGCGGTCCGCCTCCTCGAACGGCAGGCGGAAGAACTTGGAGGCGACCCCCTCCCAGAACGGCGACTTGCCGTTCTCGTCGAACCAGCCGCGCAGCTCCGCCATGATCGTGTGCGAGAAGCGCGTCGGCTCGGCGCCGATCAGCATGTAGCGCGAGCGCGCGAGCAGGCTGCCCGCGCCGCCGCTGCGCCGCTCGGGCCGCAGGAACAGCGATCCCACCTCGGTCCAGCCGCCGCATTCGTTCACCAGCACCAGCGCCTGGTGGTCGAAGCGCGTGCCGATGGCCGACGAGTATTGCGCGAGCGTCATCACGCGGAACGAGAAGTGCGGGCGTTTCAGCCCCACGGCCGCGCGCACGCCTGCCAGCCCCTCGACACGGCCCGTCTCCGTGTCCTCCAGCATGATCGTGTACCACGCCTCGGCGGGCGCCACTGCGCCGGTGAAGCTCGCCTCGGCGAGTTCGAGGCGCGCGGACAGCGTCGCCTCGTCCTCGGGCAGGCTGGTGAACCCGCGGCCCGAAAGCACCGCGAGTTCCATCAACACGTCGAGATCGGCCGGCCGCGCCGGCCGGATCACCAGCATCAGGCCGCCTTGGCGAGGCGCGTCCGCGCGTCGGCGAACGCGGAATCGAGGCGTTTCACGGCCTCTGCCACCTCGTCGTGGCTGAGGATCAGCGGCGGCAGCAGGCGCACGCAGTTCTCGCCGCCGCCCGCCACGAGGATGCCGTGGTCGCGCGCCAGCGCCATGAACTCGCGGTTGTTGGGCACGAGCTTCAAACCGATCAGCAGCCCCTTGCCGCGCACGTCGACGATGAGGTCGCCGTGCTTGTCCTTGAGCGCCGTCAGCCGCTCGACGAAATCCGCCGCGATCGCCCGGGCGTGCGCCAGCGTCTCTTCCTTCGCGATCTCGTCGAACGCCGCGATGCCCACCGCCATCGCCAGCGGGTTGCCGCCGAAGGTGGAGCCGTGCGTGCCGACGACCATGCCCTTCGCCGCTTCGGTCGTGGCGAGGAACGCGCCGATCGGGAACCCGCCGCCGAGCGCCTTGGCGATCGCCATGATATCCGGCTCGACGCCCTCGAACCACTGGTGCGCGAACAGCTTGCCGGTGCGCCCCATGCCGCTCTGCACCTCGTCGTAGATGAGGAGCACGCCGTGCTGCGTACAGAGGTCGCGCACGCGCTTCAGCCATTCGCCGGAGAGCGCCCGCGCGCCGCCCTCGCCCTGCACCGGCTCGACGATCACCGCCGCCGTGGTCGGGCGCGCGATCGCCTCGGCGATGCCCGCCTCGTCGTCGATCGTCAGCTGCACATAGCCCGGAAGCCGCGGACCGAAGCCGTCGAGGTACGCGGCGTTGCCCGATGCGTTCACCGCCGCATAGGTGCGGCCGTGGAACGAGCCCGCGAAGCCGATCACGTCCACGCGCTCCGGCGACCCGTTCACATGGTGATAGCGCCGCGCCGTCTTCAGCGCGCCCTCGATCGCCTCGGAGCCGGAATTGCCGAAGAACACCACGTCCGCGAAGGTCGCGTCGATCAGGCGCTTCGCCAGCGCCTCCTGCCCCGGAATGCGGAAGATGTTGGAGACGTGCCACAGCTTCTTCGCCTGCGTGTCCAGCGCCGCGACCAGCTTCGGGTGCGCGTGGCCGAGCGCGTCGGTGGCGATGCCCATCACGCAGTCGAGCCAGCGGTTGCCGTCCGTATCATAGAGCCACGTCCCCTCGCCGCGATCGACGACGAGCGGCGCCCGGCTGTAAACCCCAAGCAAATTGTCGGACATGGTCTTCTCCTTGGAAAATGCGTTCGGCGAACCGTTCGGCGCTGCTTACCGCGTTACGCGGCGCGCGTCATCGCGAAGATGCCGGTGGCGTTGCCGCTGTCGAAGCGGAGGTCGAGGCGGTCGGTGGCGGGGTCGATGTCGCGCGTGATGAACTCGTAGAACGAGCCCGGTACGGTGCGGCGCACGCCGCCCACGAACTTGCGCTCGAACGTATCGGCGCGGAACGCCGTCTGCCGCACGCGGCCGCTGCCCGAGACCTCCACCGTGTCCTTCATCGGCCGCCCTTCCGCCTTCAGCCGCGCGGCCAGCGCATCGACATCGGCGACGCGGTCGGTGGCGTGGTTGAAGGCGTTGCCCTCGGTCGCGATCCACGCCGCCTCACCGGAGCGGGCGAGCAGCGCCTCGTAGTCGCCGAGCGACACGGGATCGTGGTGGCAGCCGAACGCCGCGACGATCGCGGGCAGCGCCACCACGGCGTCCGGGTACGGCACGCTACCGTCCGCCGCGAACGCCGCGAGCACGTCCTGCGCGTCGGCGTTCAGCGGGTCGCGCGTCGTGCCGAACACGCGCTCGGCGACGCGCACGAAACCCTCGTCGAAGCGCTCGACGTGAAGCTCGCTCACGAAGAACTGCGGGATCGCCCCCGGCGCGTCGCGGTGGCAATAGGCGCGTCCCGTCATGCGCAGCGCGGGCAGCGGGTAGGTGTCCGCCGCGCGGTAGCCGAGCGGCTCGAGGATGCGCTGGAACGCGTCCTGCCCGGCGGGGAGCGCGCCGGTCGGGCCTTCGCGGAAACGGATGGTGCGCAGCGCGCCGTGGTCGAAGGTGATGCGCTCGCCGCGCGCCACCGTGTCGGCCACGTAGGCCGCGCCGCTCGGCACGCGCTTCAGCAGGTCGTCGAACAGCAGCACATTGAGCGCCATCGCGAACGCCGCGCGCGAGACCGTCTCGCCGGTTTCGGCGAGCAGCGCCGCGTCGATGGCGAGCGCACCGAGCGCCTTCGCGCCCGCCTGCGGCCCCAGCGTGTCGATGACCAGATGCCCGATCGTGCCTACATTCGTATTCGACATGAAAAGACTCCTCGCGTTCCGGCACCGATTGTCAGGAAATTCGGAATATGGCAAACGACGACCCATCATCTGTAAATGATGGTATGGAATGAGTGAACGCCGCCACCTGCCGCCGATCGGGGCGCTTGCCAGCTTTGCCGCCGCCGCGCGGCACGGCAGCTTCTCGCGCGCCGGCGACGAGGTCGGCCTCACGCAAAGCGCCGTCAGCCGCCAGATCGCGCTGCTGGAGGACTGGCTGCAAACGCCGCTGTTCGACCGCGCGGGCCGCCGCGTGGCGCTCAACGCCGACGGCCGCGCCTACGCCGACGAGATCGCGCCCGCGCTCGACCGCATCCGCCGCGCCACCGCCCGCCTCGCCGCGAAGCGGCCCGAGAACGCCCTCAGCATCGCCACGCTGCCGAGCTTCGGGATGCGCTGGCTCGCGCCGCGCCTGCCGCGCTTCACCGCCGAGCATCCCGATCTCGTCGTCAACTTCGCCGCGCGCTCGGACACGTTCGATTTCGCCGAGGAGGATTTCGACGCCGCGATCCATTTCGGCCTGCCGGACTGGCCGGGCGTCGTGCACGATTTCCTGTTCCGCGAGGCGGCGATACCCGTCTGCGCGCCGGCGTGGCTCGCCGCGAACCCGCTCGCCGCGCCCGCCGACCTCATCGGCAAGCCGCTGCTGTTCCAGACCTCGCGCAAGGACGCGTGGGCGCGCTGGTTCCGGCTCGCGGGCGTCGCGGCGGGGCCGATCACCCGCGGCCCGACCTTCGAGCATTTCCTGATGCTGGCGCAAGCCGCCGCCGCGGGCGTCGGCATCGCGCTCATCCCCAGCTTCCTCATCGAGCCCGAGCTTGCAGCCGGAACGCTCGTCTCGCCCTTCGACCTGCCGCTCTCGCGGGACGACGCCTATTATCTCGTCTATCCCGAAACCGGCG